>JAPLXO010000007.1 GCA_026396065.1 Candidatus Nomurabacteria bacterium
CTTTGTATAAAGAAATCACTGTAAAATATTTTGATAAATTGTGTGATGAACACGTAAGATCAAAAATTGAGCAAAAGAAAAAGCGAACTTAGGGATCGCCCCGTTCGCTTGCTTTTTCGTTGTTATAAATACATTATATACAACCCTTTACAAAAGTCAACGGTCTGTGGAAAAAGGGAATTAGCATAAACCCACCCAGCGGAGCCGTTGGCTCCGCTGGGCATATGACAGTAGAAAAATATAATATATGAAAAAGAATTTTAATATACAGGCGAAGGTGTGGCGATGGCCGGGGGATGGGGGCTGGCATTTTGTGAATCTCAATAAAAAAGTCTCTAAACAGATTCGAGATGTGTATACTCGTGGTTTTGTAAAAGTATCTGCCAGTATCGGACGCACGTCTTGGGATGCGTCCCTTTTGCCGAATAAAAGGGACGCCAGCTATCTGCTCTGTGTCAAAAAACTTGTCCGCCAAAAAGAAGGAATCTTTGACGGTGATATGGTTAAAATTAAATTTAAGATAAAGTAGTCTTTTCTTCTTTTTCTAATGAAGCTTCCATTTCTTTCCAATGTGCACCAATATCAAAACCAAATTTAGCCGATTTTGCTTTTTGATCTAATAAGGACTTTTTGATTCTTTCAATTAGCACACTAGTATCTTCTTTTTTAATATCTTTCATAATATTTATATATTATTTATTAATACTCCTAGAGCTGTGTTGCGGACTAGGCAAACAAAAAAGCGACTAAGAGATTTACACCAGTTCGACAACTGATAGAAATCTCCCAACCGCTTTAAATGGTTAGTCGTTCATAACTTGTGGCTCATCGCAGATTTCCCAACTTGCCTACCTCATAAAGAGGAGATATAAACGGTCCGTATTACTTGCACAGACTACAATGTTTTTATAAAGGGCTACAGGTGTATTATAGCATATTAATAGAGTTTGTAGAATCCTTAAAAATAAGGTAGAATTTAGGGGTTATGAAAGATAAAAAATCTAAAATAAGTCGTTTTGTTATAAACCCATTAACGAGTAAAGAACTGTTAGGATTTTTAGACGATAAATCAAAAGAAATAATTAAATATTTTATAATCAAATCATTATTTTCTCAGCCTGAACCTAAGGTTGGTCAAAAACAACTACCAATTCAAATTCCAAAAGAACACATTGAGCAATGGTTTACTCAATCTTTAGATGTTAAACCAGTTGGAGCAGGTTCTTTTCCAATTGATATATATAATGAAAAAGAAAAATGGGGAGCAGATATAAAGATGTTAAATATTAAACTCACCAAATCTGGTGATGTTACAAATAGTGATAGTGGCGAAGCATCTCTCGGTCAAAAATTTGAAGGACCAGGAATAAATTTAGATGCATTCTTTAAAAAAGAAAAGTACGAAGAAATTAAGGATCAGTGGGTTCATTTATATAATGAAAAGTATAAGTCATTAAATAAAAATTATCCTGTAAAAAGAATTTATTATTTTTTCATACTCAGACCTGGTACTCAAATAGAAGGTGCTGATTTTTATTTTACTGGAGCAGTCTTAGATTTAAAGAAACTTTCTAAAGTAGAAGTAAATAAATTAAGAACTACTAAAAAGTCAGTATTTTTGAATAATTTTATTGATAGTGAATATGGTAACACAAAAATATATAAAGCAAAAAAAAGACTAGAATTAAGATTGCGCCCAAAGACTTGGATAGAAAATAATATGGCATTAAAAATAACTACTTCTTTTACTTCGTCTCATGTTAACCTTAGAAAAGAAAAAATTGGAGCAGAATATCTTAAACAAGAAATAGAAAAACTAAAAAGTGTTGAAGTTAAATTTATTCAATAAATTATTCCATCGCTTTCATCATTTGTTTTGCCACAGCTTCAATAACTGGAACACTAACAGAATTTCCAGCTTGTTTATATAGGGAAGAATCTGAAATTTTTGGCAATATATAATCTTTTGGAAAACCTTGAATTCTAAAACATTCTAAGGGAGTAAGTTTTCTAATTCCTTTTTTATCTTTAATAATTGGAACATTATGTCCACCAGTTCCCATATTTGCAGTTAAAGTAGGGCAGACACCCTTTTTATTTTCTCTTACGTATTGTCTGCGCCATTGATAGACTTTTCCTTCTTCTTTTACATCTTTTTTTAATTTTTCAAAAAGTGGTTTCCCGTCGTAATAGTATTTTTCAGGAACATTTTTTTCTAGTAAATCTGTAATTTTAACTGTTAGTTTTACAGGCTCAGGGAATTTAAATTTCTCTGTATAATTTTGGTTTTTAAAACCAACTATATAAATACGCTCACGATTTTGGGGAATATTTCCATATTCCATACTGTTTAATACTTTATATTTTACATAGTAACCTAAATCAGTAAGAGTTTTTTCTATAACTTTAAAAGTATTACCAGCATCATGACTTTTTAGATTTTTAACATTTTCTAATAGGAAACCAGCTGGTTGTCTTTCTTCTATTATTCTAGCCACATCAAAAAACAAATTACCACGATTTTTTTCGTCTTTAAAACCTTGTCTGTAACCAGCGATAGAAAATGCCTGGCAGGGGAAGCCACCTAAAAGAAAATCAAATTCAGGTAAGTCGTCTATGCCGAGTTTTCTAATATCTTCTACCACTAGTTTAGAATCTCTAAAGTTTAAATCGTAAGTATTTTTACATTGTTGATCAAAATCATTTGCAAATACAGTTTTAAAACCAGCTTTTTCAAAACCTAATCTAATTCCACCAACACCAGCAAATAGATCTATTGTTCTAAATTTTTGTTTAGCTTTCTTTATATTTTTTATAGTATCTTCTACTTTATTAAAATTACTTACAATTTGAACTACGACACCTCTGATTTCTACTTCTGTTCTAAACAGAGGTTTCATATATGGGTTTCTTGGTTGAAGCCTAAATTTTCCATTTTCTTTGTATAACTTTTTAAGTGTCGTTTTATCTTCATCAATTATTGCCACGACAGTTTGCCCATTTTCTGCAACTGTTTGATGTTTTATTACGACTAAATCACCATCGAAAATACCTTCTTCTGTCATACTGTCACCAACTACCCGTAAAGCATAATAACCTTGTGAAGTTTTTATGTTTGGATTTACTACTGAAACAGTATCTTCATAATTTTCAATTACTTCTATTGGTGAACCAGCAGCGATTCTTCCTATAATAGGTATTTTAATAACACTTTCTATGTTTTTCTTTGCAGTTATACTTCTTGCTGAGTTTTCTTCTTTAGAAAGATAGCCTTTCTCCTTGAGAGTATTTAAATGCTCATGAATAGTTGAAACTGCTTTCAGTTTTAACTTCTTTCTAATTTCTTCAATAGTAGGGGAGATACCATTTTCTGAAATATAGTTTGTAACGAAATCGAGAACTTCTTTTTGTTTTTTTGTTAGGGGTTTTAAATTTGACATAAATATTACTTTTGCTACACTTATATTATAACCGAAAGAAAACCGAAATTCAAAGCAAGTTTTCCACAGGTAGCATTATGAATGAGAATAATATAATAACCCCTTATGAAAGTTTTCCAAAAGTCAGTAAAGATTTTATTGATGAGGTTTTTGCTAGAACTAATTTATGCTTAGAAGCTATAAACTTAATTTCTTCATATCAAAAAAGATTTCCAAAAAATAAAGTTGAATTAAATGAGTTTAAAATAATAAAGTATATAAGTCGATACTTTATTATTGTGGAATTTTGTTCACTTTTTGATGGAGGAAGTAATTTGTCTATAAATTTACAGAAGCAAAAAAATAATTTTAATATAAAAGTTCAAAAATTAAAATTAAAAAAACTTTTCCCCTCTTTAACAACAAAACAATTTAATATTTTACATAAAAGATTGGAATCTTTAGTAAAACAACATAAGGATTTATTGTTTAAATTAATGTGGACGAGGCATAATAAAGTAGCTCACGCGAACGTTTCTTTTTATGAAGATTCTGATGAAGAAATGAAATATGATAAAAAAATAATTTTAAATTTAAAGACTTTTATTGAAGAATTCCAATTCTTCTTTTCTGAAATAGGTTTTAATGATAACTTTTTATAATTAATTAAATGAACAAATACGAACAAAAGGTGGAGATGGAGATTGATCTAAGTAGCAAGGACCGTCCTTGTTATAGTTAATTCTAAAGCAAGTTAGTGTGTTATAATTCAAATATTATGAATAACAAACGCAACAGTGTATTAACAGGAGTGTCTGGCGAGTATTTTGTCGCAGCAGAACTTTCGCGTTTGGGTTATATTGCTTCAATTACATTAAGAAACACTAAAGGTGTAGATATTTTATGTTCAAATTCTGAAGCAACAAAAACAGTTAGTATTCAAGTTAAAACTGCCTCAAACATAAAAAGCACTTGGATTTTAGGTGATAAGTCAGAAAAAGATTATTCACCAAACTTGTTTTATGTATTTGTTAGTTTACATGATAATTTACCGCCAGAATATTATATAGTGCCGAGTAAAATCGTAGCTGATTTTACAACTAAAAGTCACAGAGATTGGTTAAGTTCTCTGAGTAAAACTGGCAAGAAGCATAAAGACAGTAACATGAGAAAATTTATAGATTTAGAAAAGAAGTATTTAAATAAATGGAGTATTCTAGGATTAGAGAAATAAATCATGGCAAAACTTTTAACAAAAACAGACTTCATATCATATCGCGAATGCCCAAACAACGTCTGGGTTAAAATTAACAAACCTGAAGAATACAGTAAATTTGAAATATCTGAATTCGAGCAGTCTTTAGGTATTATGGGAAATGAGGTTGAAGAACTTGCTCGAGGGTTATTTCTAAGTGGCATAATGGTTGAAGGACGTGGTCCTGAAGCGCAGGAGTTTACAAAGAAACTCATTGCTGAAAAAACACCAGTCATTTTTCAAGCTGTATTTGCTACAGATAAGTACTTAGCCGCTACAGATGTTTTAGTATGGAATGAACAAGTCAAAGCCTATGATCTGTATGAAATAAAGATGTCATCAACAAAAGAAGAGAATAATGATGAAGAAGAGGAAGAGGAGGGTAAACCAAAGAAAGTAAATAAGAAAAAGGAATTACAATATGAATATGATATTACTTTTCAAGTTAATGTTTTGGAAATGTGTGGTGTATTAATAAACAATAAATTTCTTGTTCGTCTTAATAAAGAATATGTTAAAAAAGGTGAACTCAGTTCTTCTTTGAAAGATCTTTTTCTTATAGAAGATAAAACAGAAGCTATAAAGAATTTGACGCCCTCAGCGTTGATTGAAATGGAGCAAGCGTATAGATACCTATCTAATCCTAAGATGCCACAAGAGCATTGTGCCTGTTATTACACTAGAGGACGTAGTGCTCACTGTACAACTTTTTCATATCTTAATCCTGATGTACCAGCATATAGTGTTCATGATTTAAATAGAATTGGACTCAGCAAGGTGTATTTGAAACAACTTATTGATGCCAATATATTAACTATAGATAAAGTTCCTGAAGATGAAATACCAAAACCATCAAAGACAAAAGATGGAAGACCTGGTAAACCCAGAAAACTTAATCAAGTAAAAATACATAAATCAAAAGAACCACTTATTGATCTAGACGCTATTAAAACAGAATTAAATTCTTTAACATTTCCACTTTATTTTTTGGATTATGAAACCTATCCGACAGCAATTCCAGTTTTTAATGGCTATCACCCTTATCAACATATTGTCTTTCAGTATTCTATTCATGTGTTAAAAGATAAAGATGCAGAATTAGAACATTATGAAATGTTAGTTTTAGAAGGCGATCCTTCAGAAAAAATTGTTGAAGGCCTTCGTTCCCATATAGGAGATACTGGAAGTATTATTTCTTGGTATAAAGCATTTGAGAATGCTCGTAATAGAGAATTAGCCCGTTTGGTCCCATTACAATTTGAATTTTTACATAGTGTCATAGATAGAACGTATGACCTTATGGATATTGTTGAACAGCAGTATTATGTTCACCATGGTTTTAAAGGAAGTTCTTCAATCAAAAAAGTGCAACCTGTCCTTGCTCCTGATTTTGCATACAAAATGCTTGATGTTAAAAGTGGTACTGATGCTATTGAAGCATATCGACAGATATCACAAGGTGAATTAATTGGTGAAGAGTTAGAAGAAAAGAAAAAACAAATGCTTAAATACTGTGGCTATGATACTGAAGTTATGTATGTTATATGGAAGTTTTTTACAGGATTAGTAGAATAAAAATCTAATGCCCAACAAATACGAACAAAAGGCGGAGGTGGAGATTGATCTGCATGGGCACACGATGCTCGAGGCGGGGGGAGGTCTTGGATATTTTATTATATTTACCCATTCGTACGAATAGGTAAATAAACGTCATCCTTACAAACTGGAGTTTGTAAGGATGTTGGAATATTTCGTGTAAGGAAAATTTTAATACAGGTTTTGTAGGAATTGTTACGAAGCCCAGCGACTTTAGTACACTAAAGTCGCTGGGCAGGAATGGCACAATAAAATTGTTGAATTTTTACATGTCAAACTTATCAACATGGATGTTGACTTACTTTACATAAAAGTATATACTCTAGATATTATGATTACAAAATATGCAAAGTTTATAAAAGAAGCTCGTATTAAAAAAGGGTTTTCTCAAGCTGATCTGGCGATCAAATTAGGTATTTCTAGGCCTTCATACATCTCTATCGAGCAAGGTAAAAGAGAACTAACGATGGGAGAGTTTGAAAAACTTGCCAGTGTTTTAAATGTGTCTTTTGAAGAAGTGGAAGCTGGAGAATCTCCTAATTATGAGAAATACAAACAAATGATATTGGCTTTTTTGCGACTTGAAAAGAATGTGACTAAAACAAAACTCGCAAAACTTCTTTACTTTGCAGATTTTAGTTGGTTTTACTATCACTTGAAAAGCATGAGTGGTATGCAATATCGAAAAATAAAATATGGTCCGGTGGCAGATCCATATTTTAGAATTATTGATGAAATGTTTGATAATGGAGAAATACAAATAGAAAACAGAGAAGATGGAGCAATGCTTATTTCTCAAACACGAAGTGGTGCAAAAATGGATCTTTCAAAAATAAACAAAGAAGAAGAAAAACTGATTAAAAATATTGAAGAAAAATGGAAAGGTAAGAAAACTGCCGAAATAGTTGATTTTACACATAAGCAATTACCATACTTATATGCTATGGAAAATGAAGTCGTTTCTTATGGTCTTTTTACGCAAGAAAATCCTGACGAAATATTTTAACTATGAAATACGAAGTACTCTTTGAGCCTTTTACAGAAAGGCATTACATACGGACTTTTGCAAAAAAGTATAAAAGTGCTTGGGATTTGACTTCGTCTCTGATTAGAGAAGAGTTAGAACAAATAGATATTTTGTTTTTAAAAAGTATTGCAGAACATATTACTGATAGACAAGCAGATATAGTAATATGTAAAACAGAATTTAAAATTGCAGGAACACAAATATCTCGTCATGCTTCTGGAAATAGATGTATTGTAGCAATGCATAAAAAAACAAATCAAGTAAAGGTATTGCTCGTGTATTATAAAAATGATTTAGGTGGTGGTAGTGAAACTGGCAATTGGATTAGGTTAATTAAAGAAAATTATAAGGAATACGCTCATTTGTTATAAAAATATGGAAGGTCAAAAAACAGTTAAATACTTTAAATACGGTGAGCACGAAACTAATTCATATTTAAATTGGGCTTTTATTGAAGTTTTACCTAGATATAAACAATACTTAGATAACTCTAAAATGCATAATAAAGATGAAGCTTTTGCTGTTGTAAAGGAATTTTGTGACGTTTGTGCAGGAATGGGATTTTTTGATTTTAGAAGGTTACCAACTGACTTATTAACAGAGTATCCAGTGATGGTTGAAGAATCTAAAGATCCACAAAATAAAATTTCAAAAGAATTTGTTGCTAAATATCTCAAAGATTTTTTCGCCTTTTTAGAAACTTATTACGGTATAGAACAAGCTACACCATTTAGGATATAAATAATTAAGAATAAACCCCATGACCTACATAGACGTACGGACAAAGGAAGAATACGACGCGGGGCACAAGGAAGGGGCTTTGCTTTTTGATATCATGGATATGATGCAAGGGGATTTTCCAGAGGTGCCGAAAGACGAAGAAATCATTTTGTATTGTGAATCGGGCAACCGCGCGGGGATGGCCAAAACTTTGATGGAGCAAGCCGGCTTCCAACACGTCACAAATGGCGGCAGCGTGGATCAGTATTTGTAATTCAGAATCTAAATTCTAACCCTTTAACCCTCCAAACTTCCCCTCAAACCTTTTTTCCACATCCTTACATACTGGAGTTTGTCAGGATGTCGTAATATAATATAAATATGACAAAATTAAAAACTGCAAAACAAATGGAGAGACATTTGAAAGGCATGTCAAACCATCATCGTATTGAGATATTGTTATTGATTGGAAAACAAAATGGAATTACACTCGACCAAATTATCGATACGCTCGAGGCCAATCCAAAAACAATAGGTGAGCATACACGTCGGTTGCATGTGGCTGGTTTGATAAATAAAAAATACAAAGGCCGATTCGTGGAACATTCTCTATCTCCATACGGCAAAACTTTTTTTAATTTCCTCAAAGCATTTCAAAACTTAGCTCAATAGATTTAATAAACAACATCCTTACATACTGGAGTTTGTAAGGATGACAAAATAATTAATTAATATGTCCAACAAATACGAACAAAAGGCGGAGGTGGAGATTGATCTGCATGGGCACACGATGCTCGAGGCGGGGGAGGTTTTGGATGCTTTGTTTCGAGAGATGAAATACAAACATGTCCGCATCATCACTGGTAAAGGCAAGAATAGCGAGAATGGTCCCGTCTTGCCGAACTTTGTGCGAAACTATTTGAATTCCCGCGGGGTGCATTACAATCAATCCAAAATCCAAGACGGTGGCGAAGGCGCACTTGAAGTTTTTATGAAATAAAAAATAGGAAGGAGGGTCCTAGCTCAGCGACTTTAGCGTGCTAAAGTCGCTGAGCAGAAATTCTTCTTTGGGTAATAGTGCTATACTGAAGCTATGAAAAAAATACTCATTGTTTCTGTTTTTATCGTAGCTATTTTAGGTCTCGGTTTATTAATTAAAACACAAAAAGCTGCTGCGCCGCTCGTCGTGCAAGATAATCCTGTTGTTGTAGATACACAAGTAAAACAACCAATACAACTTTGTTTTTTACAAAAGACAAAGACGACAAATGGACTATATAATATTGCTTGGCTCAAGATGAATTTGATGAATGAAAAAGTCGATGGAGAATTTAATTACATACCAGCCGAGAAAGATAAAAAAGTCGGAGCTTTTGAAGGTATAGTCGGTCCGGTAAATAAAATTACAATGAGTCGCACTGCCGATGTGTGGTGGAGTTCTTTAGCTGAAGGAATGCAAAATAAAGAACAGCTTCGCATTAATTTTGGTGAAGGCAATGCCTATGCAGGATTTGGCGAAATGGTAGACCATGGTGATGGAACTTATGTATACAAAGATATTAGTAAAATAGTTTACGGTCCATTGATGACAGATGTGGATTGTAGCAATTTGAGTGAGTTGGTAAAAGTCCCACCACCTGTATCTACGACAGAAAAATTTAGTACTGAGTATTCTTTAAAAATAGGTGAGCATATTACTTTACCTGATGGGCTCACAGTGACGCTGAAAAAAGTAAATGATTCACGTTGCCCGAAAGATGTGACGTGCGTATGGGCTGGTGAGCTGTCTCCGGTCTTATCTGCTACTGGTGGATATTTTTATGATAAAACACAAGAAGTAATTATTGGAACAGTCAGAAATCAAAGTAATACTGTTGGTGGATATACTTTTGCTATTCGATCTGCTACGGATAAAAGTGCTAATATAGTAGTATATAGAGGTATTAGTAGTTAATTTTTAAAAACGATGGATATTTTAGCACATACACTTTGGGCAAATGCAGGAGCTCGCGGTGCGAATGCATTGGCTGAGAAAAAAGAAAATAAAAAACTTCACATCAATGTCGCTTGGGCGGCTTTTTGGGGAGTCTTTCCAGATTTGTTTGCTTTCACACTTCCTTTTGTTTTTGTTATTTATAAAATAGTCATAGGTCAACTCACAGTAGCTTCTTTTGGAGAACATCACGTCGCTGTAGATGGTTTTGATTTTGCGCATTATTTATATCAATACAGTCATTCACTCGTAATATGGGCACTCGTATTCCTAATCGTTTGGATAGTTTCAAAACGTCCTCGATATGAATTGCTAGGTTGGCTATTACATATTTTGATAGATATTCCTTCACATACTCTAGCATTTTTCCCTACACCGTTTTTATTTCCAATTTCCAACTATCATTTTCCTTATGGTTTAGAATGGAGCAATCGCTGGTATATGATTGTAAATTATTTTGTACTATTTATTGTCTGGGGTGGAATTTTATTTAAAAAGTATTTTAAAAATGGAAATAAGCTACGTAGTTAAAAACAATAGGCATTCACGAGGGGTGCGGATTAGTGTGCATATGGATGGGAGCGTGGTAGTCACGAAATCCTTACACGTTAGCGCGCGGGCTGTCGAGGAGCTCGTAGAAAAAAGAAAAGATTGGATTTTAGAAAAAATCGCCGAGATGGCAAAAAGACCAAAGAAAATTCTCGCTCATTTTAGTGTGAAAGAATATAAAGAGTTCAAAGAGCTCGCACGAGTATTGGTAAATGAAAGGTTAAAAGTTTTAAATCAAAAATATAAATTTGAAATCGGGAGCATCGCTATACGGAATCAAAAGACGAGATGGGGCAGTTGCTCTGGCAAGAAAAATCTCAATTTCAATTATAAGTTATTTTTCTTGCCACCAGAACTCGCGGACTATATCATCGTGCACGAGCTTTGCCATTTAAAAGAAATGAATCACTCGAAAAGATTTTGGGATCTCGTCGCACTCCAGGTGCCAGATCATAAAGAAAAACGCAGACAAGTGCATCTATATTAAGCTAAAGCTTTTTCTGCAAGGTTACGATAATCTTCTATTTTTAACCATTCACAATTAGTGTAATTATTTTTTATTTGATCATGATAATGATTACCAAAACTTTCAGCGCGGACTTCTGGAGGAAGAGCTAAAAGAGAGATTCGAAGCATTTTAAATGTGTAATCGCTAGCATTGAATTTTTTTGGAAAATAGATTGAAAAATTATTTTCATATTTTATATTTTCTTTTGGTATTGCTTGTAGCATAGAACCAGCTGGTATTTCTACTTTACCTATCTTTAGTGGTACTAAAGATATACAAGATTTTGCACCTAAACCTAGCTTTTCTAATATTATTGGTTTTTGCTTTTCATCTACAATCACATTCATAAAACCTTCATGACCTCCGTGAAAATTTTTTAATTCTTTTATTCCTTGCCATTGAAAAAAATATACTTCTGCAGTAGTGCATGTACCTATTTTCTCTATTTTTTCCATGTCAGTCTCTAACTCAATTGATGGAATATTTTTTTCTGATCCTAACACAATATCATGTATCATATTTATAAATATTTTATGACTAGGGTGTATTAGAATATGATTAACACTCTCTATTTTTTCTTGAACATGTAACTTCGCTATCTTTTCTTTCGTAGTCAAATTATTATAATCTTCATCATTTAAAGTCGTATCCATTTCTACATCGTTAAATAATTCTAGTGGATTTTTTGAAGGATTATTTACATAAGTACTTAATTCACGAAATAGGTTTGTGTAGCCAGAACCTTGTCTGCCACTTTGCATTCTATCTGGTTCTGTTAGCATTTCTGTCAATTTATCGTTTAATGGTAACCCAGCATTCTTAAAAATATCTATAACTTCTTTATGAATTATAGATTTATGTTTTTCTATATCAGCTGTTTTGTCGTGTGACCCAGCTGTATTTAATTCTCCTTCTCTCATATTTTATATAATACCACATAATTTTATAGCAAATAAGTCGCTTTTTTCGTATAATGAAATTATATGAAAAAAGCGACTTATTACATATTGCCTTCTTTTGCATTACTTGGTTTAGCATTAGGTTTTATTTTGCATATTTCAGGTAGTATTGGTTTAGACAATAAAGTATGGATGGTCACTATAATTATCGGTACTATTCCATTAATTTGGAAAATCTTAAAAGATATTTTTTCTGGGCATTTCGGTATTGATTTAATAGCAATTATTGCGATAATTACTTCTTTTGTTTTAGGTCAATATTTAGCTGGTAATATAATTTTATTAATGCTTTCTGGTGGTGAAGCATTAGAAATGTATGCTTTAAAAAGAGCCAGAAAAGAATTGTCATCACTTATTTCAAATGCCCCTACTTTTGCTCATATAAAAAAAGATGGCAATTTGCTTGATGTGGATGTACATGAGGTAAAAGTAAAAGATCTTATTTTAATAAAAACAGGAGAGATTATTCCTGCTGATGGAATTGTAATTTTAGGTAAATCACAAGTAGATGAATCAGCACTCACTGGGGAGAGTTTGCCAGCAGAAAAAGGAATTGGCTCTAGTGTATTTTCTGGAAGCGTAAATAAGAGTGATATTTTAGAAGTAGAAGTAATTCGTCTTCCATCTGAAAGTAAATATGAACAAATTATTAAATTAGTAAAACAAGCAGAAGAAAATCGTGCACCTGTCGTCCGTCTTGCAGATAAATACAGTGTTTGGTTTACTATTATAACTTTTGGTTTAGCTGCACTTGCTTGGTTTTTAGCAAAAGATTCTGTGAGACTACTCGCTGTGCTAGTAGTCGCTACACCTTGCCCACTAATATTGGCGACGCCTATTGCTATGATTTCGGGAATTAGCCGAGCTGCAAAGCGTAGTATTATAGTCAAAAATGGTGGAGCTCTTGAAGTATTGGCTGAAACAAATGCATTTATTTTTGACAAGACAGGTACTCTTACACTCGGCCAACCTGAAATAATAGAAGTGATTTCTTTTGGAAAAGAAAAAAATGAAGTTCTACGAATTTCCGCATCACTCGATCAGCTTTCCCTCCATGTTCTTGCTAGATCTTTACAGAATTATGCATTAAAAAATAATATTGCATTAACGATACCTACAAATTTTAGAGAAAATTTTGGTGAAGGTGTAAGTGGAGACATAGAGGACCAGATTTATTTTTTTGGTAAATTAAAATTTTTAGAACGTAATGGCATAAATATTTCAAAAGAAGTTTTTGAGAGACATTTATCTTTTCAAGAAAAAGGACAAATAGCTGTTTATGCTGGAAATAAAGATGGAGTATTAGGTATTGTTGTTTTTGCAGATATTGTAAGACCAGAAACAAAAAGCCTTTTTAGTGATTTGAAGAAAAATGGTTTAGAAAAAATAGTAATGCTTACAGGAGACAAAAAATCTGTAGCTGAAATTATTTCTAAACAATTAGAAATAGATGATATTCACGCTGAAGCTTTGCCAGAAAATAAAGTTTTTGAAGTACAAGATCACCAAAGACAATTTGGAAAAGTCGCAATGATAGGGGATGGTGTAAATGATGCACCAGCACTAGCCACAGCTGACGTAGGTATATCTATGGGTCAGCATGGTAGTAGTGCGTCTTCAGATAGCAGTGATATTGTAATTATGGTTGATAATTTAGATCGAGTTGGTGAGGCTTATATTATTGCAAAGAAAACTTTGAAAATTGCGAAGCAAGGAATTTTCTTCGGTATTGGAGTGAGTATTATTCTTATGATTTTTGCAGCTTTTGGTTACATTTCACCTATATATGGAGCTCTGATTCAAGAAGGATTGGATGTTATAGTCATCTTGAATGCTTTGCGTGTCAGTTTTGCGTAGGATTTGGTATAATAAAGATATATAAGTTAATATCTTTAAATAGGGATTATTTATGATAAATAATTTTAGATTTCCAAAACATATATTTTTGTTTTTAATAATTTTAGTAATATTTGGTATTATAGCTTTTTTTCATTTTGAAAATACTTCTGCAATTAATACAAATGCTTTTATAACTACATGGCAAACTGATCCATTAGATAATACACATTCTATTACAATTCCTACTTTTGCAGGAGAGACATATAATTATCTTGTTGATTGGGGTGATGAAAGTTCTTCAGAGTATATAGATGATGTTCCTCCGACACATTTATATGATATTGATGGAACATATACAGTTACAATTACAGGCACATTCCCTAGAATTTATTTTGCTGGTAATGATGTAGAAGCACTAAAGATCATTTCAGTAGATAATTGGGGCACTAGAATATCTTGGTCTTCCATGGAAAGTGCTTTTTTTAACTGTGCAAATCTTGTAATAAATGCAACTGATTCACCAGATTTATCAAATGTCACAGATACGAGCTATATGTTTTTTGGTGCGACTTCTTTGACTTCAGTTAATAGTAGATGGACAGTATCTACTATTACGAATATGTCACATATGTTTGCTCAGGCATCTTCTTTTAATGATGCAGATATAGGTGGTTGGGATGTATCAAATGTCACCGACATGAGTAATTTATTTGAATGGGCTACTTCTTTTAACGGAGATATAAGTGCTTGGGATATATCTAATGTCACAAATATGGATCATATGTTTTCAAATGCTACTAATTTTAATAATAATGGTCAATTGTTAGATTGGGGTACAAAAATAGCAAATGTCACAAATATGCGCTATATGTTTCATAATACAGATGCATTCAATATAGATATTCGTGATTGGAATACATTAAATGTTATTACAATGCATGATATGTTTTCTGGTACTGCTATCTTTAATCAAGATATTAGTTCTTGGGTTACATCCAATGTCACAGATATGAGCTCTATGTTTTCTAATAGTCTTGCTTTTAATCAAGATGTCAGTAGTTGGGATGTATCAAAAGTTACCACTATGGAAAGTATGTTTAATACTGCATCTGCTTTTAATAATGGTGGGCAAGTTTTAGACTGGATTAATACATCTTTGGTTACAAATATGAGTTATATGTTTTCTAATGCTACTTCTTTTAATCAAGATATTAGTAGCTGGGATGTATCGAATGTTACAACAATGGAAGACATGTTTTTAAATATTACTATTTCTACCACGAATTATGATTTGATATTAAATGCATGGTCAGAACTTAATTTAAAATCAGATGTTAAATTTAATGCTGGAAATAGTTATTATTGTGCTACAACACAAAGATCAAATATTATAAATAGTTTTACTTGGATTATTACAGATCTTGGATTGAGTAATTGTCATACTGTGACATATGTTGAAGGCACAGGCGGTACTATTACTGGTACATTGTCACAGACAGTCGCTCATGGATCTGATGCTACATCAGTCAGAGCTGTAGCAAATAGTGGATATCAATTTGTAAATTGGACAGGAACTAATACATTGACCGATGCATCAATCACAAATACAAATGTTACAGAAGATATTACAGAAACTGCAAATTTTGAATTAATACCCGAAACACCCCCAGAAACTCCACCAGTAGTAAATAATCATACGTCTTCGGGTAGCTATTTACCTGGTTATGGTCCAAAAGTTTTAGATACAAAACCTATTCTAGAGATTCCCAAAAAATGCTCACCATTAGAAACATTGACTCAAAATTTAAAAATTGGTAGTAGAAATGGTAAATACAATTCTTTTGCAGGTGAAATTGTAAAAGAAGTAAAAATTCTTCAATCACATTTAAATAGGCTTGATTTCCCTGTAGGGAAAGTAGATGGAGTTATTGGTTTTGTCACAGATGCATCTATTAGAAGAATGCAGAAATATTTCGGTATAAAAGCCGATGGATTAGTGGGTTTTATCACTAGGGGATTTATAAATAATTCTTGTGGAGAAAACTAAATTTTGTGCTATAATACATATAGTGCAATTATAAGGTAATGCCTAGGCTTCGGCAGGGCAAAAAAGAATTAATATTATGGCAATTTTAAAAGCATTGTGTATGAAGTGTCGTGAAAACAAGAAACCAACTATGCAAGATATGGTAAACCCTGTCGTTACAAAAAACGAAAAAGGACGCTATAGTGCAAAAGGCACTTGTGCTGTATGTGGAGGAAATATGTTCAAATTTATGTCTGCAGCTGATGGCGAGGCAATGATGAAATAAATATAAAAAAGTAAGCAGAAAAAAATCCCTTTGGGGATTTTTTTGTTTGATAAAAGGTTAAAAGTTAGGTATAAAAATTTATGTGTGTTAAGGTTCTTTCATAGTCGCAGTTTACTAGAATCTTAAACGAAAAATAAAAATGGATACAGAAGAAACAAAGGTAGAAGGAGAAGCGACTCCAGTAGAAGCTCCAGTTGAAACACCAGCTGAAGAAACTCCTGCAGAAGAAACAACAACAGAAGCTACTGCATAGTAGATCAAAAAAAATCCCCATGAGGGGATTTTTTTTGATTATTTTTAATAGGGAAGTAAGCTTATATTATAAAGACTTATTAAAATACTCTGGTTATCCACAGGTATTTACTTGCTTGTGAACGCTCGTTCACATATACTATATATGTAGTCGAAAAGCCCCTCTCTAAAATTATAAATTTTGGAGAGGGGTATGGGGTGAGGTTATTAATAAATTAAAAATAAACATATGAGTAAAGAACAATATTTAAAAATCATCAATAAGGAATTGCAAAAGGTTAACAAGAAGATCGATGTAAAAATCGTAAAAGGTGAGCAATATTTCCGCGAAGCACGCGAACACAAAATGCTTTTAAGAAAAGCTCGACAATTTAATGGGCAAGGATTTTTTAGTAGAATATTTGGAGGATTATTTTCTTCTCAATTCTCCTTTCGTTAGAAGAAAGAAAGATAAAGACATGATACAATAAATATATGCAAAATGATTACAAGGACAAACTAAATACTTTCTATTCTAGAAATAAAAGAATGCCGACATACACTGAAATGATGAAGCTCTTTTCTTTCAAGTCCAAGAATGCCGTAGCCCGAGTAGTCGATAAAATGATCGAAGCCGGACTCGTAGCCAAAGACCACCTTGGTCGTTTGATTCCCGACAAATTTTTAAATGAAGTAGTAATGCTCGGTTCTGTAAAAGCAGGATTTCCGAGTGATGTCGAGGAGCAAACTTTTAATGATACAGTAAACCTTGATGATTTTTTAATAGAGAAAAAAGATTCCACATATATGCTCGAAGTCGATGGTGATTCTATGATCTACGCACATATTAAAAATGGTGATATGGTCCTCGCTGAAAGAACTAATAAAGCCAAAGATGGTGACATTGTGATAGCCGAAGTAGATGGTGAATTCACAATGAAATATTTTAAACAAAAGGGCGACAAAGTCTGGCTCGAACCAGCCAATAAAAATTTCAAACCTATTTACCCAAAATACGATTTGAAAGTCACAGCTATTGTGAAAGCTGTAATTAGAAAATATTAAATTATTTTTTCAAGTTTGGATTGTTTTTTATTTTTGATATAATATCATTCTATGAACAAAACATTTATATCAATTGGAATTTTTGCTATTTTGGTTTTTGTTGGAGTTTGGATTTGGTCAGGCAGTAAGCCCACATTATCTTCTGTAAAAAAAGAGCTTACATTAAAAGTAAATGAACAAACAATACCAGATAAAATAGAAAAAACAAAACCTATTATTAATTTAGATACAAAAAAAACCATGCAAGCAACATTTAATACAACTAAAGGAGATATAACAGTAGAATTATTATCTGCTGGCGTACCAAAGACGGTAGAAAATTTTACAAAATTAGTAAAAGAAGGTTTTTATAATGGAATAAAGTTTCACAGAGTTATTTCTGGTTTTATGATTCAAGCAGGAGATCCACAAACCAAAGATGATTATAAAAAAGATATGTGGGGTACCGGAGGTCCAGGATATAAATTTGATGATGAACTTACAGGAAAAGAAACATATCCACAAGGAACTCTAGCTATGGCAAATGCAGGACCAAATACAAATGGTAGCCAGTTTTTTATTGTGACTGCTAGTCCAGAGGCTCCACTACCGCCAAGTTATACTGTTTTTGGACATGTTGTATCTGGTATAGATATAGCACTTGAAATAGAAAAAGTACCAAGAGATTCTAGAGATCGACCACTCACTGATATTGTAATTAACAGTATTACTTTAAATTAAACTTTAAAACATAACAAAAAATCACTCAACAAGACTATTGGGTGATTTTTTGTTATAGTGTGTACATGAAGATAACTTCCGCAAAGTTCATGCGAGGAATAACAGATGATGATGAGATCTTAGGAAATGATATCCCTCAGATAGCTTTTATTGGTCGCTCCAATGTAGGTAAGTCGAGCGTCATCAACTCTCTCACAGGAGTAGGTGGACTCGCACGTACGAGTTCGTTACCTGGGCGCACCCAAGAGATAAATTTATTTTTAATTAATAATAAATTTTATTTTGTTGATTTGCCGGGTTATGGTTTTGCAAAAATAGGAAATGAATCACGAGAAAAAATTTCAGATTTGATAAACAATTATTTTTTCCATTCTTTGTATAAACAAAAAAAAGTTGTATTTATTATTGACGCATACGTAGGTCTCACAGATAAAGATCTAGGAATGCTTCGTACTCTTGAAGAGCATGAAAAAGATATCATTATTGTTGCAAATAAAGTAGACAAGTTAAAGAATTCAGAATTTAAGAAGCAGTTAAAGAAAATAGAAGATATGACTGTAGGCCACACAATAATCCCTTACTCTTCAAAGGAAAAAACAGGTATAAAAGAGTTATTGCGTGAAATTTTGCAATAACTTGCTTAATTTTGCAATATAGTCCATAATAAGAATGTCTATTTAAGACAAAGAAGCAAACGTCGAAGTTTCTCAAGCCACTAATCAAAATTTAAATTTATGATGACAGGAACAATCAAAACTCTTACAGATAAAGGATTTGGATTCATTTCTCGCGAAGGCGAAGCAAAGGATCTTTTCTTTCACTCTAAGGAACTTGTTGGTGTTATGTTCGATGAATTGAAAGTTGGAGATATGGTATCTTTCACTGTAGTTGATACAGAAAAAGGTCCAGCTGCTACTCAAGTTTCTCGCGCGTAATCTCTTTACGAATAAAAACACCTCGACGAAAGTCGAGGTGTTTTTATTTTTCCTTTCAATTTCTCGTAAAATAAGCTAGTATAAGATTTATGTCTACAGAAACAATTGTCAGATTCGACAAGGTATCTTTCGAGCACAGTGTAAACAAACCAATCCTCGAAGAGGTTTCTTTTTCTATTCGTCGTGGATCAAAATTTACACTCATGGGCCAGAACGGTGCAGGTAAGAGTACTATTTTTTCTCTTATAACTGGTGAGAAGAAACCAGAAGATGGAATCATAAATATCGTGAAAGGTGTGAGCATTGCAATCTCTCGCCAAGTTATTCCGCGTGCAGATTTGGAGCTCACAGTGCGAGAATTTTTTGAAAAAAGTTTTGAGAAAAAGACTTATGATATTGATGTAAAAATCGATGATATTTTGGAAGTGGTGAATTTGAAAGGGCATACAAAAGTGCACGACAGAATAATGAAAACTTTTTCAGGCGGTCAACAAGCGCGTTTGCTTTTGGCGAGTGCGCTTATTCAAAATCCAGATTTACTTTTACTCGACGAGCCGACGAACAATCTCGACAAAGCTGGCATTGCGCACCTCACTGACTTCTTAAAGAATTATAAAAAGACAGTGATCGTCATTTCTCATGATGCGGAATTCTTGAATGCTTTTACGGAAGGTGTGTTTTATCTCGATGTACATACGATGAAAGTGGAGCAATATGTAGGTAACTATTTTAATGTGATGGCAGATATCAAAGCGCGTATTGAAAGAGAGAATATGAAGAATGCGCAATTGGAAAAACAAATTCAAGCAAAGAAAGACCAAGCCAATGTCTTTGCACATAAAGGCGGGCGACTACGCCTTGTTGCACGCCGTATGCGTGAGCTTGCTGAAGATTTAGAAGAAGATATAGTAGAAGTTAGGAAAGAAGATAAAGCTATTCGCCCATTTATAATTCCAGCACAGCAAGACATGATTGGTGAGATTTTAAATATTTCTGCATTTACCACACTTGATCCTAAGACTCATAAGATAGTAAAACATAAAGCGCATATTTCTTTAAATAAAAATCAGCATTTACTTTTGAAAGGTCCAAATGGAATTGGCAAGAGTACGCTCCTTGAAGCACTAGCTAGCGGTAAGGCAGATGGAACAAAAATAAAAGAGGAAACACGTATTGGATATTACCGCCAAGATTTTTCTACACTAAATTTTAATCACACAGTTTTTGAATCTCTTTCTGAATCTATGAGTATTGGTGGAGAAAAAATTGATCAAGAAAAACTTCGCGCTATCGCCGCAGCTTTTCACATTACTAGTGAATTTATTTATACCAAAGTTGGCAGTCTTTCTGAAGGACAAAAAGGGCTCGTGGCTTTTGCTCGTCTCGTAATGGAGAAACCGGGGCTTCTCATTCTCGATGAGCCTACAAACCATATCAACTTCCGTCATTTGCCTGTGATTGCTAAAGCTCTAGATGAATACAAAGGTGCTATGATCCTAGTCTCTCACGTGCCTGAGTTCGTGGAACAAATTCGTATTGATGAGACACTTGATTTAGAAAAATAATTTTAACTCATGCGAGATAATCCAAAAAATCATTTTGATGTAATAGTTATCGGCGGAGGAGCTTCAGGGATGATGGCTGCGGGTGTTGCTGGTGCACGTGGTAAAAGAGTTTTAATATTAGAAAAAAATAAAAACCTAGGAGAGAAATTGAAAATCACTGGCGGAGGTAGATGCAATGTAGCAAATGGAGAAATGAATATTCGTGAATTTTTGAAAATCTATGGTGATGGTGGAAAGTTTTTGGCTTCGCCTTTTTCACAATTCAGTTCAAAAGACACATTTACATTTTTTGAAAAGTTGGGTTTGCCTCTAGTTGTGCAAGCTCGTAAAAGAGCATTTCCAAATACTGAAAAAGCTATTGATGTCGTCCTCGCTTTGCAGAAATTTTTACAGAAAAATAATGTCGTTTGTAAGATGAATATGCGCGTTTCTAAAATTAATGCAGAAGATGGAAAAATTACAGGTGTCGTGGCAAGCGGAGTGAATTATACTGCCGACTCTTTTATTTTTGCTACTGGGGGGATTTCGCATCCTGAGACTGGATCAACTGGTGATGGCTTTGGATTCTTGCGTACTTTGGGCCATACCATCGCCGACCCGACGCCGACCATCGTGCCACTCGCTGTGAAAGAAGAATGGGTGAAATCGCTTGCTGGTGTTTCGCTTTCATTTATGAAAATTACATTTTTTGCAGACGGTGTGAAAAAAATTGTGAAAAAAGGAAAAGTTCTTTTTACGCATTTTGGACTTTCGGGTCCGCTCATTCTAAACTCCGCAAAAGAAGTGGGCGATCTTTTGGAGTGGAGCAGTGAAGTGACCGCGACTATCGATGCGTATCCAGATACTGACCACGGCGCACTCGAGAAGAAAATAATAAAAACTTTTGATGAGAATAAAAATAAAATGCTTAAAAATATTTTTAAAGATATTACGCCACTTGGCACGAGTGAA
The DNA here is from genome assembly GCA_026396065.1 of Candidatus Nomurabacteria bacterium. Lineage (GTDB taxonomy): Bacteria > Patescibacteriota > Minisyncoccia > Phycocordibacterales > UBA9973 > UBA9973. Next base: position 21,645 of record JAPLXO010000007.1, read on the forward strand.
GCAATACTTTCAATACTCGAAAAAATTAACCCCGTTAGAGACGGGCTCAACTCTAATGGGGTGAATCCAGATACAAAAGTGCACAGCGTGACAAAAGAAGAGCGTAAGCAAATTGTAAACTTGCTCAAAGCCCTGCCAGTGACCATCACCTCACTCATGGGCTTCGACCGTGCAGTCATCGCCGATGGTGGAATAACTCTTAAAGAAATCGATATGAAGACGATGCGCTCAACCCTCTACAACAACCTTTACGTCACGGGCGACCTCCTCCACATCAACCGCCCATCCGGAGGCTTTTCCCTCCAGCTCTGCTGGACGACTGGCTTTGTCGCAGGGAGTAATGCTTAAAAATTTGTGATATTATAAAATTATGAATTTTGATCAACTACAAGAAAATAAAAATCAAAACATAAAAACTCCTGAAAATACAATTAAAAATGGAGTTGATTTTGTATTTGAACAAAATCTAGAATTAGCAAAGATTGGAACTCCTGAACAATATTCTGTATATTTAGATACTATATTTCCTGATAGTAAAGTAAGAGATATTTTGTATCACAGAACTGAAAAAAAATTTGATGTTTTTGATAAATCTAAAATAAGTAAAAATAATGCAAATAGATTTTATTTTAGTCCTTTAAATACAGGAAGATATGGTAATCATGTTATACAAGCAGTTTTAAATATAAAAAATTTAGCTAAACCTTCTAATGAAGAATTTATTAAAAGTGTAAATAAAGAACACCCTGAATACACTGAAGGGAAAAGTCAATATTTTCACTTACCAAGTCAGATTTATGTAAATGCAGATAAATATGGATATGATGGAGTTTTTGAATTTGAGGGAACAAATGATGATGAATATAGTGTTTATCATCCAGAACAAATTCATATATTAGGTTCTAAACAAGATGTTGAAGGATTTAAGAACTTTGTTTCTAAAGAATAAATGTACATCAAAGTCACAGTTGCAGCGGGGGTGAATAAGGAAAAATTTGTGGAAAAGAAAAAGGGTTATTTTGATGCATGGGTGAAAGAAGAAGCCGAGAGGAATATGGCGAATACACGAGTGATAGAACTCGTAGCCGAGCATTATCAAATTCCGAAAAATAAGGTTCGAATAATAAACGGCCACACTCATAGGAGTAAGCTTTTGACTATCGATATAGAAGGGGAATAAATTGTAATAAATTTCTAATTACTTCGGCATATATTGTATGCTTACAACAATTGGTTTTATTTTAATAGTTTTATGGCTCGTCGGTTTTATAGGCTTTCATGTGGTGGGTGGATTTATTCATATCCTTCTTGTGATAGCAGTTGTCCTTTTCTTGATTCGTATAATTCGTGGAGAAAATCCATTGAAATAAAGTTTAATTCATATATACTTTTATATATGCAAATATTTAAAGAATTCAAACAATTTTTATTACGGGGGAATGTGGTAGACCTCGCTGTGGGTGTCGTCGTCGGAGCGGCGTTTGGCACGGTTGTGACGGCGCTCGTGAAAGATATCCTCACTCCAGTACTTTCTGGCCTCGCGCATGTGCCGGATTTTGGAAATCTATTTTTCTCAATCAATGGTAGTAAAATAATGTACGGAGATTTTTTAAATTCTCTAATATCATTTATTCTCGTCGCGGCTTCGGTTTTCTTCTTTATCATTAAACCAATGAACCTCCTCATCGCTCGTTCTCGAAAAGAAAAACCAGCGGACGAATCTACAAAAAAATGCACGGAATGTCTCTCGACAATTCCACTAGACGCAAAGCGTTGCTCATTTTGTACGCAGGTGCAGTAGGGAAGTAGAAATAAAAAAGCCCGGTACATACATGTATCGAGCTTTTAAAAAGCATAACTGTCTTTTAATAAATAATTAAATTACAGGTTGTTTTTTGCCGGGTATTAAGAAATTTAAGAAAGCCGATAAAAGCAAACTTAAAATAAAATAACCTACACCTGCGATAACAGGCAAAACATAATACTTCGGTGCAAATTCTGCCCCTCTGTATTCTCTGTAAATTTCCATGGAAACTAACACCAGTATTGGCACAACACCCATAAGAGTACTGAAAAATAAACCGGCTGTTCCACATTTCTTTTTGATTTGATTGATGATTTTTTTCATTCTTTATATTTTTAATCCTGTGACTTTATTGTACAGGGTTTCAAGGATCATAAAATCCCTAAAATCCTGTAACAAAGCCGAACTAAAATTCTTTTCAAATAACCTCTACCCAATCAAGTATAGCACAAACAGTTCTAAAAGTCAAGTATTTTAACCTTAATTTAACCCCCTAAAATACCCTGGTTTTGAGCTGGATTTTAGGGGGCGGGGAATGCTTGACTTTGATTAAGGCTTAGTATAGTATAGGCATTACGTCTCGTCCAAGTGGATAGGACTTTTTATTTGACCGAAAGGACTGGTAAAACCTTGAAAAGTTAATAGTATTTGAGAACCCCGACTCCGAGAGAGTCGGGAGCAAGTCCTCAATGTTTAATCATAGAAAATAATTTACGAGCTAGGCATCAACAGAGAATTCTTCAATAAAAGAAATCTTACTTACAAAAATCATTGCTGTTTTTTGTTTTGTTTCGTTCTAACTTTTAGTTAGAGTTTGATCCTAGCTCAGGATGAACGCTGGCGGCGTGGATAAGGCATGCAAGTCGAACGGAACTTTTATATTCGGAGATGCGATTACATCAAGTCAAAGGTCGTAAAAGTTTAGTGGCGAACGAGGTAGTAATACATAGGAATTTCCCCCAGAGTCGCGAATAGCCTGCCGAAAGGCAGAGTAATACGCGATGGTCTCGCAAGAGTAAAGTTTTAACGCTCTGGGAAAAGCCTGTGCGGTATCAGCTAGTTGGTAGTGTAATGGACTACCAAGGCTATGACGCCTAGGGGAGCTGAGAGGCTGACCCCCACCGATGGTACTGAGACACGGACCATACACCTACGGGTGGCTGCAGTCGAGAATCTTCCACAATGGACGAAAGTCTGATGGAGCGACGCCGCGTGATTGATGAAGTCCCTCTGGGACGTAAAGATCTTTTATGAGGGAAGAAGTTTATTGACTGTACCTCATGAATAAGAGGCTCCTAATCTCGTGCCAGCAGGAGCGGTAATACGAGAGCCTCGAGCGTTATCCGGAATTATTGGGCGTAAAGGGTGCGTAGGTTGCAGTGTTAGTCTTTTGTCAAATTCTTGGGCTTAACCTAAGAGCTGCGAAAGAAACGGCACAGCTAGAAAGTGTGAGAGGTTTGCGGAACTAATAGTGTAGGGGTGAAATCCGTTGATATTATTGGGAACACCAAATGCGAAGGCAGCAAACTGGCGCATATTTGACACTGAAGCACGAAAGCGTGGGTAGCGAATGGGATTAGATACCCCAGTAGTCCACGCCCTAAACGATGATCTCTCGC
>JAPLXO010000005.1 GCA_026396065.1 Candidatus Nomurabacteria bacterium
AAATCCTAACATTTTAAAAAAAATGTATGATTATAGTTCAGAGTATTCGTCAGGTTTTGCTTTTAATTTTTTTGATCAAGGAGAAATTATTCTTAAGAATCAGTATCCTGCCGGTGGTGATTAATTTAACTAAATTTTTTTAAAAAACGTTTATCATATTCGATAAACGTTTTTTTATTTCTTCTCTAATTTATTTGGGCGGTATCCATTTAATTACTTCGCACTTCTAGCGATAGCAGAATGTGCGAAGAGGTGATACAATAATAAATATTATGAATAAAATAAATAAAAATAAAAGCGTTGGCGATAGTATTATTGATTTATTTTCTAAACCTCAATACAGATATAAGGGTGTTCCAGTAAATTTTCTCGGTTTTCCAGTATTTTCTGAATTAAATAAAAAGCAGCAATTTTCAAAAGAAATATATCGTTTCAAGAAAAAAGGAATTATTATTCACGAGGGTGATTTTCTTATGTTGACCCCAAAAGGCAAAGAATATATAAAAAAGAAACAAGATAGTCTACAAATATTCTCCAATACATTTAAAAAAGATTCACCAAAGAATCTAATAGTAATGTTTGATATACCAGAAGGTAAAAAGGCTGAAAGGGAATGGTTTAGGTTTCATTTAAAGAGATTTAATTATGTAATGGTACAGCGAAGTGTCTGGGTTGGTCCGTCACCATTACCAAAGGATTTTATGAATTATGTGGAAGATATTAATTAATATCTAAAAACAATATCTTTAAACATAAAATAGACAATAACTTCGCACATTCTGCTATCGCTAGAAGTGCGAAATAGGGTTTTATAATTTATTTGAGTCTTGTGTTTTGTTTGCTAAATTATACTTTTTATGGTAATTTAAATAAAAATAATATTCACCTTTAAATTTAAAGAAAATGATAATAATTGTTCAGTATGCCGTGTATTCATCAGATATGCATTCACGGTTAGGTTTTATGACTGGTTCTTCTGTGGGAATGGAATCTTTAATAGTTCCTTTAAGCTTGGAAAATTTTACAGATGACTTTGTTCCTGATTATGTTGTCGGAGAACTTTGGGAAAGATTTTTTTCTAAAAAGAAATATCTGTTAGCAGAACTTTCTGATTTAAATATTATTATTGTTGATAAAAATAAATTATTTAAGTCAAAAGATTTACCTTTATTTAAAGAGGTAGAAAAGTTATTAATAGAAAAAATAAAAAAAGCCAAAGAAAAAGATTAACAAAAAAGAGTTCTAAATGAACTCTTTTTTTATTTCTTCTCTAATTTATCTGGTCTGTGGTTTGGACATTTGTTGTTGCTACATCTTTCGGGGATCGTTTTTGTGCCTTCCATCATAAGAGAGTTACACATAGGACAAATATTTCCGGTTGGTTTTGCTTTGATTGCATTTTTACAATCAGGATAATTTGAACAAGAATAGAATATGCCGAAGCGTCCACGACGTTCCATCATTTCGCCTTTTTTACAAGTAGGGCATTGCACACCACTCATTTTTTTCTTTTTCTCTTCTTCATCTTCTTCTATATATTTACATTTTGGATAACGAGAACAAGAAACGAATGCACCAAATTTTCCTTGGCGGAGAACGAGGTGTCCGAGCTCAGGAACTTTTGTACTCTTTCTTTTTTTCTTACCATTTTTATCGAGTCCAGAATCTTCTACTTGTGTTCCACATTTAGGACATGGTCGTCCCAAATCTTTCGGTCCTTCGAGTTCTAGTCCTTCGAGAGTTCGTGCACCTTTACAGTCTGGGAACTTACTACAAGAATAAAATTTTCCATTTCGTGCGAGTTTGATAATCATTGAACTTTTACAAATAGGGCAGAGCATATCAGCTGGAGCTTCACCCATATTTGTCGCTTTGGCGAGTTTATCTTTTTCTTTTACGTCTTTAGAAAATGGTCCGTAGAAATCAGAAAGTGTTTTTACGTATTCTCTTTCTCCTCGAGAAATTTCATCGAGCTCATTTTCCATTTCAGCAGTAAATGTGTCTGAAATATATTCTGCAAAATTTTGTTCAAGGAAATCAGAAACAACTTCACCTGTATCAGTAGGGAAAAGTGTGCGTCCTTCTTTTGTCACATATCCGCGTTCTTCTATAGTGCGCATGATAGATGCATAAGTAGAAGGGCGGCCGATGTCACGAGACTCGAGTTCTTTCACGAGGCCGGCTTCAGAGTATCTTCCTGGTGGTTGAGTTTCTTTTCCGAAACTTTCGAGATTTATTAAAATTAATTTTTCTCCTTTTTTAACTTCAGGAAGTTCCACGTCTTCACCACGAGCATCACTATCAACTTTGAGCCATCCAGGGAATAATACTCTTGAGCCATTAGCGCTGAAGTCTGGGAAATTCACCTCACCCCGACCCTCTCCTTGTAAAGGAGATGGAGAGGATACAGTAGCAGAAACTTTTGTTTTCAAAAGTTTCGCATCAGACATTTGTGAAGACACAGTGCGTTCCCAAATAAGCTTATATAATTTTACTTGCTCATCATTTGCGCCTTCTGAAATATTTTCTACATGAGTAGGGCGAATAGCCTCGTGAGCTTCTTGAGCATTTTTACTTTTTGATTTATATGTTTGTGCTTGCACATATTCTTTACCATATTTTTTTTCTACGAGTTTTAATATTTGCTCTTGAGCCATTTTTGAAAGGTTTACTGAGTCAGTACGCATATAGGTAATATGTCCTGCTTCATAAAGTTTTTGTGCTACTTGCATTGTGCGAGATGGAGAAAAGCCGAGGCGAGTAGAGGCTGTCTGTTGCAAACTTGAAGTCGTAAATGGCGCACGAGCAGAACGCTTTTGTTCGCTTTCTTTTACATCAGAAACAATCCAAGTTCCTTTCTTTCCGATTTCTAAAATCTTCTCGACGATTTTTTCATCACGAGGTTCTTCATTACATGTGAGTTTTAAATTCCAATTCACCTCACCCTGACCCTCTCCTTGTAAAGGAGAGGGGAAAGAAATAGTTTTAAAAAGTCCTTCAAGTACCCAATATTTTTCTGGAACGAATGCACGGATTTCTCTTTCACGCTCCATAATTATTCGGAGAGCAGGAGATTGCACACGTCCAGCAGAAAGCCCATAACGAACTTTTTTCCAAATTATTCCAGATAAATCATAACCGACGAGACGATCGAGTACACGACGAGCTTCTTGAGCTTTTACAAGTTTTGCATCGATATCACGTGGCTCTTTCAAAGCTTCCTCAACTGCTTCTTTTGTAATTTCGTGAAATGTTACGCGCTTGATTGGAGCTTTTACTTTTTTATCTGCATCGAGAATTTCTTTCAAGTGCCAAGAGATCGCTTCTCCTTCACGGTCGGGGTCAGTCGCTAGCATTATCTCTGTCGCTTTTTCTGCGAGATCTTGGAGTTCGTGAATTACTTTTTCTTTGCCTTTTGAAATTTCATAATGAGGCACAAAACCAGCAGGGATGTCGATCGCTTGTTTATTTGATTTTGGTAAATCACGCACGTGTCCGACAGATGCACGCACAGTAAAAGCACCACCGAGATATTTCTCGATTGTCTTTGCTTTACTCGGTGACTCGACTATTAATAGTTTCATTATTGCTAAGTATTACACGAAAACTATTTTTTTGGCAAATTTAGTCTAATATTTTTACACAATATAATGTGCTCGAAAGAGATTTTTGTGCTATAATAGATACAATGATAAATATTGGAAATAAACTCAAATTTTTCGGGATTTTTTTTGTGATAGCTTTTTCTGTATTCCATTTTTCTAATATTGCCTTAGCTGATATCAATACTCCGATTGCTAATATGCCGATTACCGATGGTGACGTTTTGGCTATTGCTTATGATCCGGCTGGTGCGGGGGGAGATGGAATAGTTTATATTGGAGGAACTTTTCATCATGTTATGGCTTTTGGTATTGATGCTGCAACATCAAATGTTAAAAATCATCTTGCTGCTTTTAATGCTACTACGGGTGCTATAATTGATAGCTTTGCACCTAGTATTGATGATACTGTTCGAGCCTTAGCTCTAAATACCGATGGCTCTAATCTTTATATCGGAGGAGATTTTAGAGTTATCGGTGTTACGGTAGTACATCGTCTTGCAAAATTATCAACAACAGATGGTTCCGTAGATGCTAGTTTTAATGCTAATGCAGATGTAAACAATAGTGTAAATTCATTATTATTAAACAATGATGATTCACATCTTTATGTGGGTGGAAGTTTTACAACTTTAAATAATGGTACAGATACTAGAAACTTGTTAGGCGCAGTAGATATTTCAGACGGTTCAACTTTTTCAAATTTTAACCCAAATGTTTCAGGCTCTTCTGTGGAATCCCTTGCTTTTAGTAGTGATAAAAATACTATTTATGTAGGAGGAAAGTTTTCTAAATTTAATGGTGCAACAAATAGAAATAATCTTGCGGCCTTAGATTCAGCAACAGGTTCACTCGGCTATGGTACTGTAACTAGTTTTAATCCAAATGTAAATAATACTGTGCATACAATTAAATTATCTAGTGATAATAGCACTTTATATTTTGGTGGAGAATTTACAAATGTAGGAGGTCTTCCTTCTGGTGGTAGAAATTATCTTGCATCTGTTAATACTGGAAGTACTAATTTAAATTCTTTTGATCCAAGTCCTGATAATTATGTCTTTTCTTTAGACCTAGGTTCAAATGACACTATTCTTTATGTCGGTGGAGATTTTTTAAACATAAGTGCAAGCTCTAGAGCCCATGTCGCCTCAGTAAATGTCTCTGATGATACTTTAAATTCTTTTGATCCAAATCCATCAGCGGCATCTTCTGTATATTCTGTTTTTTCAACAAGTTCTTCCATTCTTTATATTGGTGGATCTTTTCCAACAATTAATGGAGAAGCTAGACAAGGTTTTGCAGGTTTTAATTTAAACGAAAATCCTTTTATTACTACATGGAAGACATCCAATAGCGGTATTTCTAATTCAAAAACAATTACAATTCCAGTTGTACCTGTTTTACTTTATAATTTTAGTATTGATTGGGGTGATGGAAATATAGAAACATTAAACAATTTAGATATTGTAAATAATGGATTTTCACATACATATTTGGCTGGAGGAACTTATGCTGTCAGCATCTCTGGTACATTTCCTCGTATATATTTTAATGACGGTGTAGATACAGACGCAAAAAAAATAATTTCCATTGATCAATGGGGAGCAAATATTTGGTCTTCGATGGAAAATGCATTTTCTGGATGTAGTAATTTAGTTATAGCTGCGAGCGATGACCCAGACTTGTCTAGTGTTACTGATATGAGTTATATGTTTTTAGATGCATCTGCAGTAAATGCCAAGATTAATTCTTCTTGGAATACATCAAATGTCACAGATATGAGTGGTTTGTTTTCAGGTGCCACATCTTTTGATCAAAATATTAGCGGGTGGGATATGAGAAATGTTATTACTACAACACAAATGTTTAAAAATGCGACTTCCTTCAATCAAGATTTGAGTCTTTGGGATGTTTCATCAGTCACAAAAATGGCTTCAATGTTTGAAGGGGCAACGTCTTTTAATAATGGTGGTTTACCGTTGGAGTGGGCAGATGATACAGCTAATGTAAATAATATGTCATTAATGTTTGCAGGAACTACTGCTTTTGATGCAGATATTAGTGGTTGGAAAGTGAGTAGTGTTACTACTTTTAGTAATATGTTTTCCTATGCTACGATATTTAATCAACCACTAAATACTTGGAATATAAATAATGCTGAGAATGTAAGTATGAGGGCGATGTTTTATCACGCAAGTTCTTTTAATCAAGATCTTAGTTCTTGGAATACATCTTTGGTTTCAGACATGAGCTCTATGTTTGCTGGAGCAAGTTATTTTAATAAAAATATTAGTAGCTGGGATGTTTCTAGTGTACTTGAGATGAATTCAATGTTTAGTGATGCTAATAATTTTGATAATAAAGGTAATGCATTGTCATGGGATGCTAATACTTTGCATGTGGCAAATATGGCAAATATGTTTTATCATACTTCTTTTAATCAAGATATTACTAATTGGGATACATCAGCTGTCACAAATATGTCTCATATGTTTGATGGAGATGTTTCTTTTAATCAAGATATTGGTGGATGGGACGTCGGTAATGTCCAGGATTTTAGTTTAATGTTTTATGGTAATACAAGTTTTAATCAAGATCTGAGCTCTTGGAATGTAATAAGTGCAAATACTATGAATGGAATGTTTTATGGGGCAAGTATGTTTAATCAACCGTTAAATGCTTGGGGGCCCAAATTAGGTCTTGTCACAGATATGTCGTATATGTTTTCAGATGCGACTTTATTTAATCAAAATTTAGATACTTGGGTTACATCAATTGTCACAAATATGGATACGATGTTTGGTAATGCTACCGCTTTTGATCAAGATATTAGTAATTGGGATGTTTCTAGTGTGGCAAATATGTCTGGTATGTTTACAAATGATACTTTGTCTATTGCTAATTATGATGCATTACTTGCTGATTGGTCTGCAGAATCTTTACAAGATAATGTTACTCTTGATGCAGGAAATAGTAAATATTGTTCTGCTACAAATGCACGAGGAATTTTAACTAATGCGCCAAATAGTTGGACTATAACTGATGGTGGTTATGATAATAGTTGTGTTCCTGTCCTTGTAATAACAACTAATCATACAACTACAGGAAGCTATCTACCAGGATATGGTCCAAGAGCATCAATAAACAATATTCCAGTATTAGGTGCTCCAGGAAAATGTGCACCAGAATTAATCATTACTCAAAATCTAAAAGCGGGAAGTAGAAATGGAAAATATAATTCATATACTCGTGGTATTGTAAAAGAAGTAAAAATTCTCCAAATGCATATGAATAGACTCGGTTTTAAATCAGGACCAAATGATGGAATTCTAGGACCTATTACTGATGGCGCGATAAAAAGAATGCAGAAATATCTTGGAACAAAAGCTGATGGTTTGATAGGTCCTATAACTCGTGGATTGATAAATAATTCTTGTGGAAAAAATTAGCCGAGTCTTATTTCTCCCAATTCTTCTTTTATCAAACCTTTTATTTCCATAATTGATAAAATCGAATTGGCTTTTTGTGTGGGCATTTTCATCATTCGGATTAATTCATCTCTTTCAATTGGCTCAAGTAATAAATCTACAACTATTTTTTCTTCTGGTGATAAATCTTCAAAAAGTTTCATTTGTTTTTCTTCATCGTCTTCATTTTCAAAACCAAGAGCAGATAAAATATCTTCACTGCAAGTGATCGGTGTCGCACCTTCTCGAATTAACTTGTTTGTCCCTTTTGAATTTGGAGAATTTATATTTCCTGGTACAGCGAGCACTTCACGATTGTAATCCAGTGCCATTCTAGCTGTCACTAATGTGCCAGATTTTTCTTCAGCTTCTATTATTAATACGGCTTTTGAAATTCCAGCCACGAGGCGATTGCGCATTGGGAAATGATAAATTTCTGCTTTTCTTTCTGGTGGAAATTCTGAAATTAGACATCCACCGGCATTTACTATTTCTTCAGCAAAATTCCAATTTGAAGACGGATAAAAAACTTCTTTTGAAATTCCATTGCCCAAAAATGCAACAGCTTGCAAACCATTTTGAATTGCGCATTGATGAGCTATCACATCTATTCCTACAGCCAATCCTGATACTATTGCAATAGGATAACCTTTTAATCCTGAAATTAATTTTTTTACAATATCTTTTCCATATGTCGTGCATTTTCTAGAGCCGACGACAGCTAGGCAAATGGTGTCTTCCTCTGGTAAGGTACCAGCTAAATATAATTTCTTTGGTGGCTGAGGAATTTCAAGTAAATCTTTCGGAATATTTTCTTTTTCTAAAATCTTTAAATCGAATTTCATATATTTTGAAATTATAACAAATTCATATATAATAGTTAAATATGTTAGATATAAAGTTTATTCGTGAAAATAAAGATATTGTTCAAGAGGGTATCACAAAAAAACGTGTCGATTTTAACGTTGAAAGACTTTTACAAGTGGATGATGAACGTCTAAAAAAACTTACTGAAGTTGAGGAAATTCGTAGTGAACACAATAGAGTTTCAAATGATATTGGGCGTGATCAAGATCCAGCACTCAAGGTTCAACTTATTGAGGAAATGCGCATCATGAAAGATGAGTTAAAAGAAAAGGAAGAAGATCTAAAGTTAATTATAGAAGATTGGCAACGAATGATGCTACAAATACCAAATATTCCATCAGTGGATACTCCAGATGGTCCTGATGAAAGTGGTAATCAAATATTAAGAAATTGGGGAGAAAAGCCAGTTTTTACTTTTACCCCTAAAGAACATTTTGAATTAGGAAAAGATCTAGGAATAATAGATACAGAAACTGCTGGCGAAGTTTCTGGTTCAAGATTTTCATATTTAAAAGGAGATCTTGTTCTTTTGCAGTTTGGACTTATACAAATGTGTTTAGAAATTTTAACAAATAAAGAAATACTTAAAAAAATTGCAGATGAAGCTGGTGTTACCATAATACCCACAAGTTTCACTCCTGTGATACCTCCAGTTTTCATTCGACCAAATGCACAATTAAAAATGGCTCGTTTAATGAAACCAGAAGATCATTATATGTTTCCAAATGATGATTTAATGTTGATAGGTAGTGCAGAGCATACACTCGGTTCTATGCACATGGATAAAATTTTTGAAGAAAGTGAATTACCAATTCGCTATGCTGGATATTCTACTGCTTTTCGTCGTGAAGCTGGTACAGCTGGTAAAGATACAAATGGAATTTTACGTCAGCATCAATTTGATAAATTAGAAATGGAAGTTTTTTCTTTACCAGAAAATTCAATGCAAGAACAAAATTTCCTTGTTGCTATTCAAGAACACGTTTTGAAATCTTTAAATTTACCATATGAGGTAATGGCTATTTGTACTGGTGATATGGGTTTTCCAGATAATAGACAAATTGATATAAATACTTGGATGCCTGGTCAAAATAGATATAGAGAAACACACAGCTCTGATTCTACTGCTGGTTTTCAGGCTCGACGTTTAAATACTCGAGTTCGAAGGAGTAATGGTAAAATAGAACATGTACATATGAATGATGCTACTGTAATAGCTATCGGGCGTACGCTTATAGCAATAATTGAAAATTATCAACAAGCTGATGGATCAATAAAGATTCCCGAAGTGCTTCGTAAATATGTTGGTGGAAAAGAATTCATAACTAAATAATTTTTTTAAAATAAAAATGCAAAATAAAAGTGTTTTAAATTCTCCACGAGTTGAAGAGTTGCGTAGAAATAAACGTAAGATTTTTAGAAGAAAAATTATTTTTTTTTTAATCATTATAATTGTTTTTTTTATTGGACTTGTTTTTCTTTCTAAAATTAAAAAAATAAATATAGATCAAGTAGTAGTGTCTGGTAATAAAATTCTTGAAACTAAAAATATTGAAGAGGTCATTAAAAATGATATTTATGGCAACTATTGGTTTTTATTTTCAAAAACAAATAGCTTTATTTATCCAGAAAATAAAATAAAAAGAGATTTGATGTATAAATTCAAACGTATTACCGATATTTCTTTTAATGTTAAAAATAATAAAAGCTTAGAGGTAAGTATTAAAGAAAGGGAAGGCAAATATCTTTGGTGTGGAGAAACAATACTGTCTATTGATTTAACTTCTGGTTGTTATTTTGTTGATGATAATGGTTATATTTTTGATAATGCGCCATATTTTTCAGATGGAGTATATTTTAAATTTTATGGACACCTAGATGATACTGACAACAATCCTATTGGTTTATATTTCTTAAAAAATGATTTTACAAGATTAGTATCTTTTAAAGAAGATTTAGAAAAATTAAATTTAAAAATAAATTCTCTTTTTTTAAATCCTGAAGAATATTTGATTATAAATCTTTCTAGTGGAGCAGAAATCCGTTTCAAAGTAGATTCAGATTTTGATAAATTAATTGAGAATTTACAATCAGCATTATCTACTGAACCACTTCATACTGATTTTCAAAAGAAATATGACTCTTTACTTTATATTGACCTACGATTTGGAAATAAAATATATTACAAATTCCGATAAATAAATATGAATAATTTCTGGATAAAATTAAAGAAACCATTTTTCGTATTAGCCCCGATGGCAGATGTCACAGACTGCGCTTTTCGTCAGATTATTTGTAAATATGGAAAACCAGATGTTTTTTGGACAGAGTTCGTATCTGCAGATGGTCTCGCTCATCCTGATGCTAGAGAAAAACTCCTTATTGATTTAAAATTTGAGAAAAATGAACATCCGATAGTGGCACAGATCTTTGGATCAAATGCTGACAATATCCGTGAAGCGACGAAACTTTGTGCAGAGCTAGGTTTTGATGGTGTAGATATCAATATGGGCTGTCCTGATAAAAGTATTGAGAAGCAGGGAGCTGGAGCTTCTTGCATGAAAGATCCAGCACATGCAAGGGAAATAATCCGTGCTGCAAAAGAAGGTGCGCCGAATTTGCCGATATCAGTGAAGACACGTATTGGTTATAATAAAAATGAAATTGAAACTTGGATTCCAGAAATTTTAAAAGAAGGAGTTGCCGTACTGACTGTGCATTTGCGAACTAGGAAAGAAATGTCTCTCGTGCCAGCACATTGGGATTTGATGCCTAGTGTCGTCGCCCTACGAGATAAAATAGCACCGGAAACTTTAATAATAGGGAATGGTGATGTTTTAAATTTAGAAGATGGAAAGAAAAAATGCTTTGAAACTGGTTGTGATGGAGCAATGCTCGGCCGTGCAATATTTGGGAATCCGTGGCTGTTTCAAAGAACCTCACCCCAACCCTCTCCTTATAAAGGAGAGGGAGAACTTTTTCCTTCGGTTAAAGAAAAATTAAATGTAATGGTAGAGCATACAAAACTTTTTGAAGAATTACTTGGTGGACACAAAAATTTTGCAATTATGAAAAAGCATTACAAGGCGTATTGTAATGATTTCAGAGGAGCAAAAGAACTTCGCGTGAAACTAATGGAAGCAGAAAATTCCAGTGAGGTAGAAGCTACAGTAAACGAATTTTTAAAAAATAATTAAACTCAAATAGATTAAATTTAATTATTATATAATTATCTCACTCCTAGCGATAGCAGAGTGTGAGATATATATATGATATACTTTACATATGAAGAATAACAAAAGTATCATTGAAAACTTTTTGGAAGAACTTTTAAGATCAAATATAAAATATGGAGGTTTTTCAGTGAATTTATTAGGCTTACCTGTTTTTAATAAAAAATACTCAAAAGGTGCTTTAATAAATGCTATCTCAAAAATGAAGAAAAATAAATTTATTGAAACTGATGGCGAATTCTTAAAAATAACCCCAAAAGGCAAAGAATATATAAAAAGGAAACAAGACAGCTTGCAACTATTCTCCAATATATTTAAAAAAGATTCACCAAAGAATCTAATAGTGATGTTTGATATACCAGAAGGTAAAAAGGCTGAAAGGGAATGGTTTAGGTTTCATTTAAAGAGATTTAATTATGTAATGGTACAGCGAAGTGTCTGGGTTGGTCCGTCACCATTACCAAAGGATTTTATGAATTATGTGGAATGTGGAATCAATAAAGCTTAAAGATTGTATAAAGACTTTTAAGCTCGCCAAGACCTATAAAATCGAAAAGTAGATATACTTAAAATAATCTCACTTTCTGCTATCGCTAAGAGTGAGATTTTATTATAAATAATAGAAGCAAGGGGTGGATTTGAGGTTTTGGTGGAAATTAGGTAGAATTATAAATATATGAATAAAAAGAAACTCGTTTTTTGGAAGAGACCTACTGGTGACCCAGTTATTGATAATTTTTCACGTAATCCTGAATATCATGAATTTTTTAGACAATGTAATGAAGTGTTTGAATTTAGAATCGTAAATAATAGAGAAAATTATATAGGTAATGGAGTTTTTAAAAATGTTTGTCTTTATAAAGATGGAAGAATTAGCCAAACTGCTGAAGAATTTAAAACAGATGTGATTTATCAGTTTAAAAAACTCACTGATGAAACTTTTGATAATGCTGTACCTGTCGTTAATACTTTAGCATTTAAAAGTTGGTGTGGTGATAAATGGAATCAATATCAGTTACTTTCAGAATTTATGTCTAAAACATTTCTGATTGAAAAAGAAGAAGATTTGTTAAATTATTTACCTCAAATAACTACAGATAAAGCAGTTATAAAACCAAGGAGTGGTCAAAAGGGGGATGACGTTGTTGTCTTTGATAAAAAATTTCCAGCAAAGCTTAATTTAGAAATTCTAAAAAAGAAAGGTTATTTGTTACAGGAATTTTCAGATACAAATGTAAATATACCAAATGTAGTTTCTGGAACTCATGATATAAAATTAATTACTATTGATGATAGTGTTTTTGCAAATTTACGCACTCCAGATGTAAAAGATTCAGATGTTTGTACTTATGATTCACCTTATACAGAAATTGATATACATAAACTACCTGAAACTGTTTTAGCTTTTCATAAACAGGTTAAAGAAAAAGTAAATCAAGAATTTCCTGGTCAGTTGTATACTGTTGATATCGGTATTACAGAAAAAGGACCTATTATTTTTGAATTAAATAATCATACTGCTTTTCCATATATTCACTTTGATTATGCTCAAGATTTTTTTAAAGCATTAATAAAACACTTACAGTTAATGTAAAATCTGATATACTAAACTCATGATCGAATTGGCATTATATAGAAAATATAGACCACAAAGTTTTGCGGATATGCTCGGACAAGAGCATATAGCGAGTGTTTTACAGTCTTCTATCGATTCAGGGAAGATTTCTCATTCATACCTTTTTGTCGGTTCTAGAGGCACTGGGAAGACATCGGCGGCCCGCATTTTCGCTCGCGGTATCGGAGTCTCTGAAAATGATATTTATGAAATAGACGCCGCTTCAAACAGAGGTGTGGACGATGTTCGTGAACTTCGTGACGGAGTGCGCGTGCTTCCTTTTGATTCAAAATACAAAGTTTACATCCTCGACGAGGTGCATATGTTCACAAAAGATTCTTGGAATACTCTTCTCAAAACTCTCGAAGAGCCACCGAATCATGTGATTTTTATAATGGCGACGACAGAGCTTCACAAAGTTCCCGATACTATCATTTCCCGTTGTCAGATTTTTACATTCAAAAAGCCTAGTGATTTAATTTTAAAAAATATGTTGATAGATGTAGCAAAAAAAGAAGGCTACAGTCTCGACAATGGATCTGCAGAACTCATTGCAATACTCGGTGATGGATCTTTCCGTGACGCACAAGGTGTTTTACAAAAAGTCTTGAATTTTGCATCTGGTAAAAAAGTTACTCGTGAAGATGTAGAAAAAATAACTGGCGCTCCGAAGACTACACTCGTGAATGAATTCCTCTCTGCGATAGCAAATAAAAATATTGAAGAAGGAATACTCGCTGTGCGAAAAGCAGGGGAGGAAAACCTCGATATGAAACTTTTCACAAAGTTAATTATTCAAAAATTCCGAATGGCTGTGATATTGCGTTATGCTCCAAAATTAGAAAAAGAAATGTCAGGGGATTTGTCTCCAGAAGATTTAGAATTCTTGAAAGAATTGGTTAAAAGTGATAAGGAAGGCATGCTCCGCTCAGGACAACTTTCTGTAATTCTAGAAGCGTATCAGAATATCGATAGAGCTTTTGTGTCTGAGCTTCCACTTGAATTAGCGTTGATTAAAATATTGACTTAAAACCACTACCAGTCTAGGCTGAGATAGAAACCTATTTAATTAATAATCCTAACTAGATTTGCTTGTAAATTTCTTCTACTGTTTCTTCTAAAGTGAGATTACTAGAATCTATTATTTTACAATTTAACTCGTCTTTCTTTTCTGAAAAAGTTTTGTGCAAATCCTGAGTTCTTTTACGAAGATCTTCGTTATCTCCTCTTTCATCAAAGCGTTTCAAGAGAGCATCTACGGAAGGCATTAATAAAAATACTTTGAAGTTTTTCTCCTTAAAGAAATTTGAATATTGTGCTAGTAGCTTTCTACCGACTATGCCGTCAATAAACACATTAAAACCTTTTTCAAGTAGATTATTAGTAATATCACAGGCATTTTTTGCACTAAGAGAAAGTTGTAATTCTACTTCTTCGGTATATGGATAAGGTCTTACATGACCGCCCTTTATCATTCCGCGAAGAGTATCTATTTCTATTACAGCACTTCTTTCAAATTTATCGGCTAATGCTTTTGTTACTGATGATTTTCCTGCCCCTGCAGGCCCAGTTATTAAGCAAATAAAATTTTCTTTCATGGATTTATTATACCAGATTTTAATGGGAGAAATGTGAAAAAATCTATCTAGAATTTTTAGTGCTGGTAGTCTGGGATGACGTGGGAACGGCTTTGTTGAGGAATAAGGGTATTTTGGTGGGTAAATAAAATTACTTTAAATATTCTTTATACAATCCCTGACCGTTATAAGTAATTTCATTGGCAACAATTATACTACAATAACCAATATCTTCCTGTAAATTAAATTGTTGTCTTGCATCCTTAACTAGGATCGGGATACCATCATTACATGAACGTAAACCAACATACGAACCGAATTTATTTTCGCTAAAATTTGGTAAGGTCACTTTTACTTCTTTACCAACCAAAGTTTTATTAATTAAAGCAATTAAATCAATATATTCCTGTCGTTTTTCAAAAGTCATTTCCGGAATCCCAATAACATTTCCACCTTTTAAGACAATCAAGGGATACATATTATTTCTTAAGTAGGCACCAACAACTTCTTGTGGCTGTTGAAAAGTTTCAAGCATATTTTTATAAACTTCTTGTTGTGTTGTGGCTTGTACTAATCTTTGTGCTTGCTGTCGAGCTACCTCTGGTGCTCTCTCTTTAGTTACAATTGTATCAGTAATAGAAAGAGCAATCATGCCACCAAAAGGAATTGGCAGACTACAGAAACTTACTAGTAAAAGAATTAAAGAAATTATATGAAATTTTTTTCTTTTAATAAAGTTAATACCAATAATGACTCCTGGAATTGAAAGAATTAAACCTGGAAAAACTAATGCTAGTCCAGCAAGTTTCCAACCACCGTTAAAACTTTGATGTATATTATCTTTTATAACATAAGTAAATAGTCCTATTTCTAAAATTAAAATAAAAAGTGCTGTTACTATATTTAGTGCATTTAATGTTGGTTTTATATTATTCTGTGCTAACGGATTAAATCCTTCTTTGATATCTTGTTCAGTCCAACCTTGAGAAAGTAGTTGCTGTTTTAAAGTCGTATCTGAAATTCCAGATGTTCTTTGTTTTTGAATAAAAGAAAAAAGTTCGGATTTTGTTCAGGAGACACAGCCAAAAAATAGAATCGCCGTTTTCGCCAAAATTCGGAGCGTCGCAAAGCGACGCGACGGGGGTTTCCGCCAGAATTCGCCAAGGGTTTTTGAAATCCAAAAGAAGCGAGCCGGACGCGAGGCGGGGGTTTATGACGAGTACGTCATTCAAAACTTCGTTTTGCGAGCCAATCTGGAAGCGAATAATTATCAATATTTAACATAATCCTTTTTCTATGAACAAATTCTTTCTATATGCTCGTAAATCTACCGACGAGCCAGATCGTCAGATTTTGAGTATTGAATCGCAGATTGATGAGTTGAAAGAATTTGCCACGCGAGAGCAGTTGGAAATTGTTGAAACTTTTGTTGAGTCACAGACCGCTAAAGAGCCGGGCAGACCTATTTTCAACAATATGCTCTCGCTTATAGAAAAAGGGAAAGCGTCGGGAATTTTAGCTTGGCATCCCGACAGATTGGCGAGGAATAGTATTGATGGTGGAAAAATAATCTATCTGTGCGACCTTGGCAAAATTAAAGAGCTAAAATTCCCGACGTTTTGGTTCGATGCTACGCCACAAGGTAAGTTTATGTTAAATATTGCTTTTGGGCAGAGCAAATACTATGTGGATAATCTTTCAGAGAATGTGAAGCGTGGACTTCGACAGAAAGTAAGACGAGGCGAACAGTCCGGTCAAGCTCTCACTGGATATTTGAATGACAAACTAAACAAGAAAATTATTCCCGACCCCGAAAGGTTTCGCCTCGTCAGAAAAATGTTCGAAGTCTACGCTACTGGAAATTATTCTCTGAAAGATACAAGGAATTTGCTCGCCCAAAAGGGCTTGCTGTCTAAAAATGGTAAAGTTCTCACCATTTCAAACACCCAGATGATATTGAAAAATCCTTTTTATTACGGAATGTTTAAATTTAACGGAGAACTTTACCAAGGAAAGCACGAGCCAGCGATTTCAAAGAAACTTTTTGATAAGTGCGCGGAAGTTTCGGCGAGGAATGCTCACCCCATGAAGCGAGGAATTATCAAGCATGTTTTTCGCGGAATATTTTTGTGTGGAGAATGCGGTTGTGGCATTACCAGCGAAGTGCAGAAAGGTCATACCTATTATCGCTGTACCAAAAAGAAAGGTGTTTGCGCGCAAAAATATATCCGCGAAGAATTCCTCGCCGAACAAGTGAACGACACTATCAAAAAAGTTTCTTTGCCGTCAGAGTGGAAAGAATTCATGCTCGCTGAACTGGAGAAGGAACAAGCGAGCAGTTTCCACTCAGACGAGCTTTTCGTTCAAAATTTGAAAAATCAAATCAAAAGTGTTGAGGAGACGCTAGACAGGCTTCTTGACGCTCATTTGGACAGCACAATCACGAGCGAGGAGTATATCGCCAAAAAGCAAAAGCTCCTCAACCAGAAAATTGATTTTTCAGAGAAATTGAAGGATTTTGAACGAAAAGGCAATCGCTGGCTCGAACTTTCTAAACAATTCATTTTAGACAGTAACCAAGCCATAATTATCGCTTCCGAAGAAAATCTCGAAGCCAAAAGAGATTTTCTTAAAAAGATTGGCTCGAACCCCCGCCTCGCGTCCCGCTCGCTTCTTTTGGATTTCAAAAACCCTTGGCGAATTCTGGCGGAAACCCCCGTCGCGTCGCTTTGCGACGCTCCGAATTTTGGCGAAAACGGCGATTCTATTTTTTGGCTGGGAGATAGGGAATCGAACCCCAATTAAAGGCTTCAAAGGCCTCTGTCCTACCGTTAGACGATCTCCCAAAGTAAAATCATTGCAAAACAATAACCAAAGCATTCTATAACAAAAACTACATTTTTTCAACTAATACTAATATTTCGTGTTATTTTTAAGTTGGTTTTATTATCTTGACTATTTTTTTCTAATATGGTAATTTAAGAAAATAAATTAGTTATTCACATTTTTAATAAAAAGAAAAATGAAAAATCATAAACTCGTTGAAGATCCTGCTTTGATACGGCAGTTATATGGTTGGGCCATAGAATCCCTTAAAAAAGATGGCTCGGAGTATCATCCGGGGATCGCGAAATCGTTCATTACTTTTCTGCAATTATTTCATATTCAAATGGTTAAGGATTTTATAAATAAAGACCCAGGAAGGTCGGAATTCTTAAAAGAACAGAATCTGAAACTTGAGGATGTGCCTGATTTTACAGGACTTGGGTTTGTTACTATAGATGGAACAACATATGTTCCTAAAAAAAATAGTAAAAACAAAAAATCAAGAAGTAAAACAGTAGAAGAAAAATTTCCTGGAATTGAAAATCAAATCCTAGAGACTGTAGAAGAGGAACCCCAAAGCGACATCTCTCGCGCAATCGAGACTCTTTTGACTAATGGTTTTAAAATTATTTCTTCTATAGAAGAACAAAAGATACTAACACATGGTATTTTTATCCAAATTAACCCGTCTCTAATAAATGGGTTAGAAAAAGAGGAAATTTTGAAATTACTTGGGGAAAGCCAAAATGGAGAATAATAAACTCCAATTATGAAATAAAAAAACCGTCCAACGTGGCGGTTTTTTTTATTGATGCTACAATTCTATTATGTTTTATGTTTATATTCTCGAATGTGCTGATAAAACACTATATGTAGGTTCTACAAATGATCTAAAAAAAAGACTATATCAGCATAATAATTTAAAATCAGGAGCGCATTATACGAAAATACGCCGACCTGTAGTATTGAAATATAGCCAAAAATTTAGAACTTATGCAAAAGCTCGAGCAAAAGAAGCTGAATTTAAAAGATTGAGTAGGCAAGAAAAAATGCTTTTATTTTTATAATGTCTTTTGTGTGCTACTATGTAGTAGTGCTACTTTTTATGAAAAATTTGTTTAAAAAATTTAAAAAAAATACTTCTTCTTTTTATGAAAATTTATTACCAATAAAAAAAATAATTTTTATTGGTTCATCTTTTTTTGTTTTAGTAATAGCAATTGTATTTTATGGAAATTTTTTTCCAATAAAATATAAATCTGCAGATGCAGATGTTGAAAAAATAAATTCTACACAAAATATTCCTTTAGAATCACCAATTTTAACTATTAAACCGCTTGATACTGTGGCTTATGATTTAAAAATAAATCAATTAGCCAACTACCCTTTGCCAAAGGTTGTTCCAATAGTTGAATCAACTTCTAAAACAGAAACAAAAACAACATCAAAACCTGTAACAATACCAAAACAAGTTGTACATATTTGGCCAGTTAAGACTGATTATCCAAATGCTGGTGCAATTTTGCCTTTTAAACGAGTCGTAGCATATTATGGAAATTTATATTCCAAGAAAATGGGAGTACTTGGTGAATATCCAGAAGATCAAATGCTTTCAAAACTTTCTGTTGAGGTTAAAAAGTGGGAATTAGCAGATCCAAATACACCAGTACAACCTGCGTTACACTATATAGTTGTAACAGCGCAAGGAAGTCCTGGCAAGGATGGTAAATATCGTTTTCGTATGCCAGATAGTGAAATAGATAAGGTTATAAAAATGGCAAAAAAAATAAACGCCATTGTGTTTTTAGATATTCAAGTTGCTTTAAGCAATGTACAAACAGAAGTTCCACTTTTAGAAAAATATTTAAAAATGCCAGAAGTTCATCTTGGTCTTGATCCAGAGTTTTCTATGAAGACGGGTAAAGCTCCTGGAAAAGTAATAGGGACAATGGATGCAACTGATATAAATTTTGCTATAAATTACCTTTCAAAATTGGTGAAAGATAATAATTTAACACCAAAGATTTTAATTATACATCGTTTTACAACTCCAATGGTAACAAATTATAAAAATATAAAAACTTTACCAGAAGTTCAATTTGTAATGGATATGGATGGTTGGGGAGGACAAGGTAAAAAAATAAATACATATAAAAATACAATTCAAAAAGAACCTGTACAATTTACCGGTTTTAAACTTTTTTATAAAAATGATTTGCAACAAGAAAAAAAACGACTGATGACCCCCGAAGAAGTATTAAAATTACAACCACAGCCAATATATATACAATATCAATAAAAAAAATCCTGAAATAGGATTTTTTTTATTGATTAATTCTTATTGTGATTTTTCTTTCTTTTTCTAAAAAGAAATTGAAACACCATACTTTCTTGAATATCTTCTAAGATATCTTTTGTTGTATCACCAATTTTATTTATATCTTTTTCAACTCTGTCCATAATTCGTGAAAAAGTATTCATTGCACGAATTAAGTAAAACAAAAATATTGCTAAAAATATCCAAAGGATGATAAATCCAATAGATGAAATAAAGAAAAAAACTTGCATTTGCATAACTGTATTCATATATATGTATTATACTATAAATTTATTTTTTAGCTATTTTATTATTTTTTTCATTAAGATATAATATTTGTGCTATAATGTTATTAATTATGAAAGATTACTTAAATAAAATAAAAGTATATATTGTTGGGCATAAAATTCTTAGTATTATTATAGCTATTTTAGTTATTCTTATCGTTCGTTATGTTTACCAAAAAGTTACAAATACAGCTGGTGATACACGATATATAACTACAAAAGTTCAAAAAGGCACAATAATTGCATCTGTTACTGGAACTGGGCAAGTTTCTGTTTCTAGTCAAATTGATATTAAACCAAAGGTATATGGCCAAATTACTTGGGTTGGTATTTCTGCTGGGCAAAAAGTAAACCATGGTCAAGCTCTTCTTAGTATAGATTCAAGAGATGCAGAAAAAGCTGTTCGTGATGCACAAGTAAGTCTCGAAAGTGCAAAAATTTCTTTAGAAAAATTAAAAATACAAAATTCTAATGATAACTTAAATGCTGATTTGATTAAAGCCTATGATGACGGTTTTACGTCTGTTTCAAATGCATTTTTAGATTTACCTTCCGTAGTAACTGGTTTAGAAGATACTTTAGGCTTGAGTAATCTTTCTGATAATTCTGCACGTATGAGCGGTAGCATAGCACAAGATTATAGAAAAACAGCAGAAGAAACATATTATAAAGCTCAATCCGCATTTGAGAAAAATAGAATTGATTATAGGTCTATTAGTAATATTTCATCTAAACAAGATATTGAAAAAATAATTATAGAAACATATGAAACAACTAAAATAATTTCTGATGCTGTTAAAAATAGTGTAAATTTTGTTGATTATATGGCTGAAGATACTGGTAGAACTTCTGATTTTGCTTCTTCTAAAAATACTTTATCTACTTATACAAATACCACAAATACACATCTATCAAATCTTCTCTCAATTAAAACAAGTATAAAAAATTATAAAGATGCTTTTATAAACAGCGATTTTGATATACAGGCTTCAGAGCTGTCTGTAAAACAAAAAGAAAATGCTTTACAAGATGCAAAAGATAAGTTAGCTGATTATACAGTCCGTGCTCCATTTTCTGGTGTGATATCAGTGCTTAATGCCAAACTTGGAGACAATACTTCTTCTGGTTCTATTGCTACAATTATTACTTCACATCAATTAGCTGAAATTTCATTAAATGAAGTTGATGTAGCAAAAATAAAATTAGCAGAAAAAGCCACACTCACTTTTGACGCTATACCAGATTTAAGTATTTCTGGAAAAGTAGAAGAAATTGACTCAGTCGGTAAGATTGATCAAGGTGTTGTTACATATAATGTAAAAATTAGTTTTGATACACAAGACATGAGAGTAAAACCTAGCATGAGTGTTTCAGCTTCAATTGTAACTGATACAAAAACAGATATTTTATTTGTTCCAAATAGTGCAGTGAAGTCAAATAATAAGGGTAATTATGTTGAAATTTTTGATGCACCACTAGTAAAATCTACTGATGGGCTTGCAGGTAAAATTTCAAAAGTTATTCCAAATAAAATTCAAGTTGAAATAGGAATATCAAATGATTCTCAAACTGAAATTATTTCAGGGGTAAAAGAAGGTGATGATGTTATTTCTCGAACTATTTTGCCGGGAGTAGTTAAAACAAAAGCTCCTTCTAAAAGTCCGTTTTAATTTTTAAAATAAAATGATTGAAGTAAAAGATCTAACAAAAACATACAAGACAGGGGATGTAGAATTTCAAGCCTTGAAAGGTGTGAGTTTTACAATTGCGGACGGAGAATTTGTGGCTATCATGGGTCCATCTGGATCTGGTAAATCAACACTTATGCATATTTTAGGAGCACTGGACAATCCTAGTAGTGGAACTTATTTTCTTGATGGAAAAGACATTGCGTCTTTTTCTGATGATGAATTGGCAGATATTCGCAAAGATAAAATTGGTTTCGTTTTTCAAGCTTTCAATTTGCTTCCTCGAACAACAGTATTAAGAAATGTTATGCTCCCAATGGTTTATGATGGGATTCCAGTTGAAGAAAGAGAAAATCGAGCAAAACATGCACTAATCGCTGCTGGAATGGATGAAGAACATTTTCATCATTTATCAAATCAAATTTCTGGTGGACAAATTCAGCGTGTAGCTATTGCTCGAGCGCTCGTAAATGACCCGTCACTTATTTTGGCGGACGAACCGACAGGGAATTTGGATTCCAAAACAGGAGAAATTGTTCTTGGAACTTTTGAAAAATTAAATAAAGAACTTGGACGAACAATTATTTTAATTACACACGAGCAAGACGTAGCTGAACACGCTGATAGAATTATCTTTATTAAAGATGGTCAAATCTTGTATGATAAACCAACAGAAAAGAAACCAGAAAGAAATTAAATAAAAAATAATATGAAAACCAGAGACATTTTACATGAAACATATTCTTCACTTTTTGCCAACAAAGCTCGGTCGGGTTTGACGATGCTAGGTATCGTGATTGGTATTGCATCTGTGATCGCCATGATTTCGATTGGTAATGGAGCCAAGGCCTCAATTCAATCTAGTATCGAAGGCCTTGGCTCAAACTTGCTCACGATTATGCCAGGAATTGTGCAACCAGGGCGAGGAATTATTTCTTCTGGAAGAGGAGCAGCGCAAACTTTAAAAAACGAAGATTTACAAGTAGTTAAAAATATTGAAGGTGTAGCTATGGTATCACCAGAAGTATCTCGAAGATTTCAAGTCGTTTCTGGAACTGGAAATAATACGAATACGACGATTATGGGTGCCGTACCAGAATATTTAACATTACATAATATAAATATTGAGTACGGATCTTTTATCTCTGATATGAATGAGAGAAGTATGGGAAGGCAAGCTGTTCTTGGTGCGACAGCTGCTACAGATCTTTTCCCTGATCAAGACCCTGAAAGTATTTTAGGAAAATCTATTAGAATAAATAAAGTGAATTTTACTATTATTGGAATTTTATTTTCAAAGGGTGGATATCAATATTCTAGTCCTGACGATATGATTTTTGTACCACTTTCGACAATGCAAAAAATTCTATCAGGTGTCGACTATCTTACAATGATGGCTGTGAGTGTCACAAATAAAGATGACATGAACACTGTGAAAGATGCTGCGACAGTAGCATTATTAAACAAACATAATGTCACTGAAGCAGATTTTTCAATAATCTCCCAAGAAGATATTTTAGGAACACTTTCACAAGTCATAAATACTTTTACGATTTTTCTCGCCGCTATTGCTTCGATTTCTTTGCTTGTAGGTGGAATTGGAATCATGAATATGATGTTGACTACAGTGACTGAACGAACGAAAGAAATTGGTTTAAGAAAAGCTATTGGTGCAAAAAGACGAGATATTAATATGCAGTTTTTATCTGAAGCCATAGCTCTCACTTTTGTAGGTGGTGTTATTGGTGTTATTTTGGGGTGGTTGATATCTTTTGGTGTGAGTGCTACAGGCCTTGTAAAAACACAAGTTTCTTTTTCATCTGTTTTGCTTGCTTTTGGTGTGTCTGCTTTAATTGGAATAATTTTTGGATATTATCCTGCTCGTCGTGCCGGCATGTTAAACCCGATAGATGCTTTAAGATACGAATAGTTTATTAACAACAAACTTTTCTATTTAAACCTTATATTATATAGATGTCCTTTATAAAAATTGATGTCCTTTATAAAATAATTTATTTTATAAAGGTATTAACATATTTTACCCCATTAAATTTTTTATGTCCTTTATTGTTTTTAATATTAATTTTTTTAAATTTAAATTAAATATTGATGTGTTTTTTAATATGAAATTATTATTCATAAAACCTTTAGTTTTTCATTGCATATGTTTCTTTTTTCGCTTATAATATATATATTAATTGCCAGATTCTGTACCAAAAATTATAAGATGAAATTTTTTTTAAAAAGTATTTTAAAAAAGAAATATTCAATCAAAAACATCAAACATTTTTTGTTGATGTTTTTGATTGTTTCACTTTTTTCTTCTAGCACTGTTTTGGCTACTGCTGGAGTGCCGACTCTTTTACATCACCAAGCAAGGTTATTAGATTCATCAGGGAATTTACTTGGTGGTCCGTCAAGTACAGATAATTATTGTTTCCGTTTTTCTATTTATGATGCAGTGAGTGGCGGTACAAAACTTTGGCCTTCAGGTACTCCAAGTAAAATGCTTGCTAGTGTACAAAACGGTATTCTCAATCTTGATATCGGAGATGTTTCAGCTGGTGGAGATTTACTTGATTTCGATTTTAATTCTGTCGATGAAGTTTATTTGAAAGTAGAAGTTGCAGATTCTATTTCTAGCTCTTGTGCAAGTGTGAGTGATTTTTCGAATGGACAATTGGCTCCACGCCAAAGAATTGTATCTACTGGATATGCAATCAATTCTAAAACAGTTGGTGGTTTTACTCCATCACAAACTCCAACAGGAAGTCAGATTCCAGTATTAAATGCCGGTGCATTAAATTTAGCTGGTATTGTGAGTGCCGGTGGAGTCACAATTAATTCCGATGCATTTACAGATTTGACTGGAAATGGTTTAGCTATTTCTGGTGGTTCTCTTGTTGTAAATATTGCTAGTGCACTCGATGCATTATCAACTACGACTTCTTCTGGTTCAGGATTAGAAGTTCTTTCTTCGGGAGTGTCACTTTTGCAAGGTTGTGCAAACAATGAAATTTTAAAATGGAATGAAGCTAGTGATGTGTGGGCTTGTGCGGCTGATAGCTCAGGTGGAGGTGGAGGAACTTTGGATGATGCTTATAATAACGGTACTTCAATTACAGTCGACGCTGCTGATTTTTTGTTAAATTTAAATGATGCAACTAATGATTACAAATTAACAATCGACAACACAACTGCCGGTGATATTGCTACAGCTTTTGCAATTACTTCTACTGGTGGTGGTTCAACAATTGGTACAGCAATTGATCTTTCTGCTACTGCTATTGGAACTGCTTTGTCTCTTGGCTCTAATGATGTTGTTGTAGGTGGATTAACAATTTCTTCTACAGAATTTGGCAGACTAGACGGAAAAGATGCCGCACTTGTTGATGCAAACGATGCAGTCGCAACTGCAATTACAGGAACAGGTGCACTCAATGCCGGCAGTATTACAAGTGGCTTCGGAGCAATTGATCTTGGTGCAGAC
>JAPLXO010000011.1 GCA_026396065.1 Candidatus Nomurabacteria bacterium
ATACATTCGTGAAGCAAAAGAGCGAGCAAAGAAAGATGCTTCGGCAAGCTCAGCACAAGAGAAAACTGGAGTAGAGCTCAAAGGCATTAAAGCTATCAATCCTGCAAATGGTGAAGAAGTTCCTGTTTGGGTTGCGGATTACGTTCTCGCTTCATATGGCACTGGCGCTGTGATGGCTGTGCCTGCGCACGATGAGCGTGATTTCGAGTTCGCGAAGAAATATAATTTGCCAGTCAAAGAAGTTATTATTGAACAGATAAATAAACGCGAATCCAATGGTATTTTTAGAAAAATCGCAATTGCTATTATTGAAAATAAAAAAGGTGAAATACTTATTCAGTCAAATGATATTAATGGAAATACTACATATAGTTTACCTGGGGGCGGAGTGGATGATGGTGAAACTTATGAACAAGCGGCAATAAGAGAATCAAAAGAAGAAACTGGTTATATAAATTTCACTAATATAAAAAAAGTTGGAATGGTTGAAGCAAATTATTATAACCCTGTTAGGAAAATAAATCGAAGAGCTCTCGCTGTTTGTTTTTCTATGAATTTAAAAGATGAATTAAAAGAAGATCTTAATTTAACAGATTTAGAAAAAAAGAGTGTTATCAGTAATGAATGGGTATCTAAAGGTAAAGCAGAAGAATTATTATCTAGCAAAAATGCATCTTCAGGTGAAGATTTACCACTTTTAAAGCGTTATATTTATGGAAATTTTGGTGCATTTATAAATTATGGTGTTTTAGTAAATTCAGATAAATTCGACGATTTAAATTCCGAAGAAGTACGAAAGAAAATTACAGAATTCGTCGGAGGAAAATTGGTAAAGAAATACAAAATTCGTGATGCGGTTTTTGCACGACAGAGATATTGGGGTGAACCGATTCCGCTCATGCATAATAAAGATGGAACTATTTCCGAAGTTCTAGATAAAAAACTTCCCCTCGTTTTACCAAATGTCACTTCATATGAACCGACAGGTACAGGAGAAAGTCCTTTGGCTGGAGTGAAAGCATGGGCGAAAGCAGGATACGAGACGAATACAATGCCGGGGTGGGCGGGAAGTTCTTGGTATTTCTTGCGTTATATGGATCCGAAAAATAAAAAATCTTTTGCTGATAAAAAAATGTTGAAATATTGGAAAGATGTCGATATGTATGTCGGCGGACAAGAACATGCGACGGGGCATTTATTGTATTCTCGTTTCTGGCATAAATTCCTTTTTGATATGGGTTATGTTCCTACTGCTGAACCATTTAAAACTTTGAAAAATCAAGGAATGATTTTGGCTAGTGATGGTAGGAAGATGAGTAAGAGATGGGGGAATGTCGTCAATCCTGATGATATTGTAAAAATATATGGAGCAGATACACTTCGCGTGTATGAGATGTTTATGGGTCCATTTGAAGCTAGTCAGCCATGGAATACTGATAGTATTATTGGTTCTCGTAGATTTATTGAAAAGGTTTGGCGTATTGCAAATTCAGCTTCGCTAGATAATGCTTTCCGTCGTTCGCATTCTGTCTTGGAAGGGCAAGCACAATCTGGTCGCAGCGAAGACTCCTCCAAGCATCATCTAGTTTTGCAAAAGTTGTTGCACAAGACTATTAAAAAAGTCAGTGAAGATATAGAAAACTTTTCATTCAATACTGCTATTTCAGCAATGATGGTTTTGGTTAATGAAATGGATAAGACTGAAAATATTTCTAGCGCTGATTTTAAATTATTTTTGCAAATACTAGCACCATTTGCTCCACATATAACTGAAGAAATTTGGTGTGAGATGAAAGAAAAGAAATCTATAAATATAGCATCTTGGCCAAAATACAATCTGAAACTTTTAGTAGAAGATACTTTGAAAGTTGCAGTTCAGGTAAATGGAAAAGTTCGCGCAGAGATAGACATACCAGCCGATGCGAGTGAAGAAAAAGTTTTCGAAATTGCATTCGATAATGAAAATGTAAAAAAATGGATCCCAAATACTAGTGATATAAAAAAGAAAATTTATGTAAAAGGAAGACTTGTGAATTTTGTTGTATAATAGAAATCGTTAATGAATAAAATCTTACGAATTATAAATAAAGAGTTTGGAAATTTAGGTCAGGCAGCACTTATGCTTGGCCTATTTAATCTTTTGTCTCAAATTTTAGGACTTTTCCGTGATAGATCGATAGCACACTTTATCGGTCCTGGAGTACAACTCGACGCGTATTACAGCGCATTTCGAATCCCTGATTTTATTTTTGTTTCTATATCATCATTAGTTTCTATCACAGTAATAATTCCTTTTATTTTAGAAAGAATGAAAGGGAATGAAGTGAGCAAAGAAGCCAGCGATTTTATTTCACAAATTTTTACAGTATTCCTCGTAGCTATCGTAGCAATATCTGCAATTATTTTTATTTTACTTCCATATATTGTTTATTTTACAGCTGGAGGATTTAATCCAGAGATGCAACACCAAGTAGTATTGCTTTCTCGTATTATGCTTCTTTCGCCAATACTTCTAGGGCTTTCAAATCTTTTTGGTAGTATTACTCAGCTTTTCCATCGTTTCTTTATCTATTCTCTCAGTCCTATTTTTTATAATTTTGGAATTATTTTTGGTGTTATTTGTCTGTATCCAAAATTTGGAATTTCTGGTGTAGCTATCGGTGTAGTACTCGGAGCATTTGCTCATTTTTTGATTCAAGCTATTGCATCTCGAATGCTTGGTTTTAGTCCACATCTAACTAGAAAAATAGATTTTTTAAATATTAAAAAAGTTTTAAAAACTTCTTTGCCTCGCACTCTCGGATTATCTGCGAATTCTATGGCTTTAATTGCCATAGTTTCCTTTGCTTCATTTTTAGCTGTAGGTTCCGTTTCCATTTTTACTTTTGCGAATAATTTGCAAACAATTCCTCAGGGGCTCATAGGTATTTCATACGCTGTCGCAGCTTTTCCATTACTCGCTCGTGCTTATGCAAGTGAAAATAAAAGTGAATTCAAAAAACATTTGCGTACTTCAGCCCGAGCAATTATTTTTTGGACATTGCCTATCACTTTTTTGTTTATAGTTTTGCGTGCACAAATAGTGCGTGTAGTGCTAGGTACAGGAAGTTTTTCTTGGGAAAGTACTCGTCTTGTAGCAGCATCACTTGCATTATTTTCTATCTCAATTCTTGCTCAAAGTATGGTGTCACTTCTTTCTAGGGCTTACTATGCTACAGGTGAGACAAAACGTCCTTTGATAATAAATATTGCTTGTTCTATTTTTATTATTTTATTATCTTATATTCTTATTTATATTTTTAATAATTTTCCATTTTTCCGATATTTCATAGAATCAATGTTTAAGGTAAATAATATTCCTGGTACAGCTATACTTATGCTTCCACTAGCATATTCATTGGGCACAATACTAAACTTTATTTTACATTGGATTTCTGTTAAAAAAGATTTTATGGAAGGGGAAACTTTTATTTTTAAATCTTTTTTTCAAATTCTAGGAGCCTCATTTTTTATTGGAGGTAGTGCT
Organism: Candidatus Nomurabacteria bacterium; assembly: GCA_026396065.1. GTDB lineage: Bacteria > Patescibacteriota > Minisyncoccia > Phycocordibacterales > UBA9973 > UBA9973. The sequence continues at coordinate 3,527 of JAPLXO010000011.1, forward strand.
TATATAACACTTTATATTTTGGAACCAATTTTTGGAACAGTAACATTTGTTGGAGTTTTTCTGCAAGGTTTTCTTTCTGGTATTGTTGGAATAATAGTAGGTGGTTTTGTTTTGCACTTACTTAAAAATGAAGAATTGAAAGAATTTATTAATTCTATAAAAACAAAATTCTGGCGTTCGAATATTACTGTCTTGCCTCAAGAGGAAATTTAAAACAACTTTATTTTTCAACATTTTTTTGTTAGAATGGTAACCTATGTCTTTTCGAAGAATTTTTTCATATTATTGGGATGTTATTAAGCAATACAAGATTGCTTTTTTCTCTGTATTTTTTCTTTCAGCTGGAAGAATGTTTTTCTCTACTACTGTTGCTGGGCTTATCTATAAAGAAATAATAGATACTTTAAATAACAATTTATTATCTGTAGATGTAAGATACCATATCTTGGTGGTTTTTTTAATTTCAATGAGTGTTTGTTTTATACTTGGGACTTTTATGAATCGTTGGGCTGATTATATCTATTTTAGATTTCTTTCTAAATCAATAAAAAATATATATGATACTTCTTTTAAAAAAATTACGATGCATTCATATAATTTTTTTACAAATAACTTTGCTGGTAGTCTTGTTACTAAAATTAAAAGATTTTCTCAATCATTTGATACTAGCGCTGATCTTATTTTTAATAATTTTTGGCAAATTATAGCAGCAGTTATTCTTTCGATTGCAGCTTTATCTTTTCAATCAAAAGTACTCTCATTATATTTTTTGATATGGTGTTTGATCTATGCTATTTTAGTTGGACTTTTTGTAAAAAGTAAGGTACAGATAGATTTAAAATGGGCAGAAGCAGATTCAAAAATCACAGGTTTTCTTTCGGACTCAATTTCAAATATTTTAAATATAAAAATTTTCTCGGCTTTTAAAAATGAGTTTAAATCTTTTGATGAACTCAGTACTAATTTAAGAGAAAAATCTTTTAAATCATATAAATTTTACGTCATTCGTTCAGCTGCTCAAGCTTTTTTAATGATTGTATTTCATATATTTATTTTATTTACCTTGATTGCTCTTTGGAGAGATGGAAAAATAAGCGTAGGTGTATTTGTAATGACTTATACATACCTTTTAGCTATTTTTGATAGAATGTGGGATTTGTCACATGGACTTACTCGTTTTATGAAAGCTATGACTGACGCCAAAGAAGCTATTGATATTTTTGATAAAGTTCCAGATATTCAAGATATAAAGAATCCAGAAATTTTAAAAATAACTGATGGAAAAATAAATTTTGAAAACATTTCTTTTGAATATATAGAAGGTAATGAAGTTTTTACTGATTTTAATTTAGAAATAAAAGCTGGAGAGAAAATTGGTATTGTAGGATACTCTGGTTCTGGTAAATCTACCATTACAAAACTATTATTACGTTTTTCTGACGTTAAAGATGGTGCTATAAAGATAGATAATCAAGATATTTCTAAAATTACTCAAGATGACTTACGTTCAAAAATTTCTTATGTTCCTCAAGAACCTATTTTATTTCACCGTAGTATAAAAGAGAATATTGGTTATTCTAGACCAGAGGCAAGCTTTGAAGAAATTGTTGAAGCTGCGAAAAAAGCTCATGCGCATGAATTTATCGAAAAACTTCAATATGGATATGATACGTTGGTTGGAGAACGAGGAGTAAAGCTTTCTGGTGGAGAAAGACAAAGAGTAGCTATTGCTCGAGCAATGTTGAAACCTACCCCTATTTTGATTTTAGATGAAGCTACAAGTTCGCTGGATAGTATCAGTGAATCATATATTCAAGAAGCATTTAATGAACTTATGAAGGGGAAAACGACTATCATTATTGCACATAGACTTTCTACAATTCAAAAAATGGACAGAATTATTGTCTTAGATAAAGGAAAAATAATTGAAGAAGGCACTCATAAAGTTTTACTAAAAAACAAAGGACTTTATTCTGAATTGTGGGATCATCAAAGCGGAGGATTTATTGAGTAAAGTTTAATTTATAGCGAAGCTGGCTTTGACGGTGACCATTATTTCTTTTTCTATTTTAGAAGTATCGTATGAACCATAATCTGACACTTCTACAGAGTTTGCAGAGAGGACTTGGACGACACCAGACGATGCAGATTTTATAGCTCCGATTTTATTACCTCCAGCAGTAGCAATACTTTCAGCACGAGCCTTGGCATCAGCGATAGCATCAGGGAGTAATGATACGCGCATATCAGCGAGTTTTGAATAATAATATTCCAAAGAATTTGTCGCAAATAATATTCCTTTACTTGCTACGAGTGTTGTATTTTTTGCGAGTTCCGTGATTTTTGGTATATCGCTAGATTGAACTTCGATATTTTGAATTAAATTGTAATTCTTTTCAGCTTGAGCATTTTGATCATAAATTTCATTCATAAAGACAGGGGAGATTACAATATCTTTTTCCTCTAAACCATTTGTAGAAAGAAAACTTTTTACTTCTACTAGGTCAGCAGCTATTTTTGCATATCCATCTTTAATAGTGCTAGCTTTTGCTTGTCTTGTAATACTTGAAGTCCATTTTACTTTGTCTGACGTCACTTCTTTTTTTGCAGAACCAGTTACAGAGATAGTGTTTCCTGTGCGTAGTTTATAAAATGTATAAGATCCCAAACCAAAACTTATAATAATAGAGAGACCTAATATCAAACCGAAACCGATAAAGCTTTGTGTTTTATTTTCCATATACTATAATAGTAACATGACACAATTTTTTATACAAAATAGCGAAATTATTATGAGACTTGTTGTAGCATTACTACTAGGTTCTATTATCGGAGTTGAAAGAGTTATTGTACACAAAGAAGCTGGAATGAAGACTCACGCATTGGTTGCTCTTGGAGCAGCAATGTTTGTATTAATATCAGATCAAATGGGTATAAAGTATGCTAATTTTCCAGGTTTTAATCCTACTATGATGGCATCACAAATTATAGTTGGTATAGGTTTTATAGGTGCTGGTGTTATAATTTTTCGTGAGAAAGATGAACGTCTTGTAGGCCTTACTACTGCTTCTGGTCTTTGGGTCTCTGCTGGTATAGGTATGGCTGCAGGTCTTGGTTTTCTAGATATTGCTTTTATTGCTACTATTTTAGTTATTATTGTTTTTGTTGGAATGAATTTTTTGGAAAATCCAATAAGAAAAATTACTGGACAAGATCAAAATAAAGGTTAATTTTATGCAATCAAGTGAAATACGGACACGATTTTTAAAATTTTTTGAAGCTAGGGGGCACAAAATAATCCCTTCTGCTTCACTCGTTCCAGAAAATGACCCTTCAGTGCTTTTTAATATTGCTGGTATGCAACCTTTGATGCCATATCTTCTTGGAGAAAAACATCCAGAAGGAAAACGTCTTGTGAATATTCAAAAATGTGTGCGCACTGTTGACCTTGAAGAAGTTGGAGATGCTACACATCTGACTTTTTTTGAAATGATGGGGAATTGGTCTCTTGGTGATTATTTTAAACAAGAAGCTATAGAGTGGAGTTATAAGTTCTTAACTGACAAAGAAGAAGGACTTGGTCTTAATGTCCATCGTCTTTATGTCACTGTCTTTGGAGGAAGTGATGTTGCTCCACGTGATTTGGAATCGGTAGAAATTTGGAAATCACTCGGTATTCCAGAACATCGTATTTATTTTAAGAATTCTAAATCAAATTGGTGGAGTGCCAGATTAAATTCCCCAGCTGGACCTTCGACTGAAATGTTTTATGACTTGAGTGGAAGTTTGGGTGATATGAATCAGGATGAATTTGAAAAAGCTGAAGATCAACAAAAAGTTGTTGAAATTTGGAACGATGTTTTTATGGTATATAAACAAGAAAATGGTGTAGTGGTTGGAGAACTTCCAAATAAAAACGTAGATACTGGAGCAGGATTAGAAAGAGTAACCACTGTGGTACAAGGAAAAAGCAATATCTACGACACGGATATTTTTATGCCAGTTATGGAATTGATTAAACAAAATTCTAAGGTTTACAATGAAAAGTCAGCTAGAATTATTTCAGATCATATTCGTAGTGCTAGTTTTTTGATTTCTGACGGAGTTATACCTGGAAATAAAGATCAAGGCTATGTTCTTCGCCGTCTCATTCGTCGTGCAGTTTTTAAAATGAGTGTTTTGGAAATTGATTCACATTTAGCTGAAAGGATTATTGATATTTTTGTAGATAAATATGTATCAACTTATGAAAATTTAAATAGTGAATTTATAAAAAATATTTGGAAAGAAGAAGAAAATAAATTTTCTAAAACAATACATGAAATCAAGAGCTTTCTAGGACTGCATCTGCTGGAATGTTCAAGGGCGGTCTCGCGAATCATAATGAAAAGACGATTCAACTTCACACTGTGCATCATTTACTTTTGGCAGCATTGCAAGAAGTGGTAAGTAAAGATATAAAACAACGCGGAAGTAATATTACCGAAGAGCGTTTGCGTATAGACTTCATGTGCGATCACAAGCTCACCGATGAAGAAAAGAAAAAAGTAGAAGATTTGGTGAATGAAAAAATCAAAGAACATTTAAATGTCGTTCGTCGCGAAATGCCACTTGCTGAAGCTGAAAAACTCGGTGCCCAAATGGAATTTGGTGCAAAGTATCCTGAAGTCGTGAGTGTGTATTTTATCGAGGACGAAAAGGGAAGCCAATTCTCAAAAGAATTCTGTGGTGGACCGCACGTCTCAAACACTTCAGAACTCGGTCACTTCAAAATTCAAAAAGAAGAAGCCGTAGCTCAAGGTATTCGCCGTATAAAAGCGATATTAGAATAGATTTTTATATTACATTTGTAGTATAATATAAATATGGGTCTATTTTCTAAAAAAGAAAAAAAGGAATTGGTAGCGGTTTTTGATATTGGATCTTCCGGTATTGGTGGAGCCTTGTTTTATACTAACGGAGATTCTTCTCCAAATATTGTTTTTTCTGTTCGTGAGCCAATTAAATTTCAAGAGACAGTCGATTTTGATAAACTTTTACACAATACACTTGATGCATTGGAAGAAGTTTCAAGAAAGATGAGCTTGTCTGGTTTTGGTGCAGCAAAAAAGACTTTTTGTATTTTGTCTTCACCTTGGTATGCATCACAAACAAGAGTAATTTTACTTGAAAAAAATGTTCCTTTCGTTCTTACTTCAAAATTAGCAGATAGCCTAATTCAAAAAGAAATAGCTTTGTTTGAAGAAGAGCATATAAATAAAGATATTCAAGATGACGCAAAACCACGATTAATTGAATTTAAAAACATGAAGACCATGTTGAATGGCTATGAGACTTCAAAACCAATCGGAGAAAAAGCAAAAAAAGTAGAAATGATTTTATTTATGTCGATGAGTCAAGAATATTTACTAAAAAAATTTGAAGAAACAATTGCTAAACATATTCATCCAATAAATTTAAAATTTTCTTCTTTTGTAATGGCATCTTTTACTGTGGCACGCGATACATTTATTCATAAAGAAAATTTCTTACTTATCGATATTGGCGCTGAAGTTACTGATATTTCAATGATTAAAAAAGAAATTATTCAGGCCTCAATTTCTTTTCCAAAAGGTAAGAATTCATTACTTCGCGACTTATCCATATCATTAGGGAAATCTTTAGATCAAGTAAGTTCACTTTTTAATCTTTATTCTCAAGGTCATGCAGATTCAGGTATTACTAAAATTATTAATCAATCTTTAATAAAAACCACAGAAGATTGGTTGAAAAAATTTCAAAATGCTTTAGTTCATATTTCAAATGATATTTCTATCCCTTCCACCATTTTTCTTACAGGTGATGATGATGTTGTGGATTGGTTTGTAGAAACAATTAGAAATGAACAATTTAACCAATACACATTAACAGAGTCAAAATTTAAAATTATTATTATTAACAACACAATGCTTCATGGTATTGCTACATTCGAAGAAAATGTCGTACGCGATCGTTTTATAATTATCGCTTCTATTTATATTTCTAGATTTTTAAAATAAATATGACAAAAAATTTAATTCAAGATATGGTAAAACAAAAAAAGGTAGTTATTAAAAAAGAAAAAATAGATTTTTCTTCAATTAATAATGACATGCCAATTAAAGATGAATCAATTGGTAAAAATAATAGAAGTAAACTTTGGATTGTAGCCATTATTTCAATAATTTTTTTAATTTTTGCTATATCATTCTTATTCTCAAGAGCTGATATTACAATTAATCCAACAGAAAAAGATTTTAATTTAGATTCTTCTTTTAGTGCAACAAAAGAATCTACAAATGATTCACTATCTTTCAATATGGTAATTCTCTCTGGTGAAGAAAGTAAAATACTTACAGCTAACGGAATACAAGATACATTAGTAAATGCTAAAGGTAAGGTGGTTATTTACAACACAATGCCAAAAGATCAGCCCTTATTAATAGACACTCGTCTTGAGGGTTCAAATGGAAAAATGTATAAGACAGATAAGGCAACAATAGTCCCTAGTGTCTTAAAAGATGGAACACCGGGGCAAGTAGAAGTGGGAATTTATGCTACAGAAGCAGGAGTCGAATATAATAGTACTCCGCTTGATTTTAAGATTTTTGGATTTAAAAGTAGTCCAAAATATACAAAAATTTATGGGCGTTCAAATGGTGATATTTCAGGTGGTTTTAAGGGTCAGACACCTATTGTTTCAGATACAGATAAAACATCTGCTTCTTCTGATTTAAAAACAAACCTACAAACAAAACTTTTTAAACAAGCCACAGACCAACTACCAGATGGTTTTATGATTTTTAAAGATGGTATCTTGTTAAATACAGAACCAGAAACATTGGTTACGTCCGATAACGGTGCTACCTTGTCATTAAAAGGAACTCTTTATGGTTTTGTATTTAAAAAAGAAAATCTAGCTAATAAAATTACTAAAAATTTAATTCCTGATTTTGATGATAGCAGCATTTATATTCCAAATATAAATGATCTTACTTTTTCTCTCACTAGTAACGACGGCACTTCCTATGGTGATGCAGAAAACATTACTTTTACCTTGACTGGAAAACCTAAAATTGTTTGGATGGTAGATACAGAAAATTTACTTCAAAATTTAGCTGGTAGTAATAAAGTAGATTTTAATAATATATTATCTAAATATCCAAACATCACTTCCGCTGACTTGTCTTTAAAACCAGCTTGGAAGAGTTCTTTTCCTGAAAAAATAAAAGATATACATATAAATACTAATTACCCTAAGTAATTTTTTGACTTAAAAATTTATATTTGTTAATATTAGAGTACATCCAATGAGTGATTCAAAAAATGATAAAATTTTGACAGCAAAAGGTCAGGTGACTGAAGCGTTACCTAGTACTCTTTTTAGAGTAATGATGGATGATGAAAAAGAAATTCTTGCTTATTTAGGTGGCAAGATGAGAATGAATAGAATTAAAGTTTTGATAGGTGATCATGTTGAAGTCGTCCTCGATCCTTATGGAGGAAAGGGTAGGATAACAAAAAGGTTGTAATTTTTTTTGCAATAGTGTATAATGGATTTATCAAAGTTTAAATAGTAAAAAAGACCATGGAATAAGGGTTATTTCCCTTATTTTTGTCTTGTATCGAAAATATGAAATTAAAATCAGCAGTACAAAAAATTTGTGATAATTGTAAAATCGTAAGACGTCAAAGACATCTACGAGTTATTTGTACAAACCCTAAACATAAACAAAAACAATAATTATATGAGAATATTAGGTATCACAGTTCCAAATGAAAAGAGATTAGAAATTGGTTTAACATGCCTATTTGGTATTGGTATTCCAATGGCTCGTAGAATTTTAAAACAAGTTAAAATTGATGCAGGAGTTAAAGCAAAAGATCTTACTCCAGAAGAAGAAAATAAAATTCGTGCAGTTATTGAAGCAATGACTATCGAAGGTAATCTAAAAAGAGAGGTTTCATCAAATATAAAAAGATTAAAAGATATAAAAAGCTATCGAGGAACTCGTCACATGAAACGCCTTCCAGTTCGCGGACAACGAACAAAGACAAATTCTAGAACAGTACGAGGTAATGTCAGAAAGACAATGGCATCAGGAAGAAGAAAGGAAAGTAAGACATAAAATAAAAATGGCTAAAACAACAAAAACAACAGAAGAAAAAGTAGAGACTCCAGCTGAAGTAAAATCAGCTCCTTCAAAGATTCCAAAAAAGAAATTAACTTCTGGTATTTTATACATTGATGCAACTTTTAATAACACAAAAGTAATGTTTGCAGATAAATCAGGCAATGCAATTTTCTGGTCATCAACTGGGGCTTTAGGTTTTAAGGGTGCAAAGAAAGGTACTCCATTTGCTGCTTCAAAAGCAGGTGATGTTGTTGGAGATAAAGCACAAACACTCGGTATAAAAGAAGCAGATGTTGTTGTCCGTGGAGTAGGTAGTGGACGTGAACCAGCAATTCGTGCATTTATGGCTCATAATATAGAAATTACTTCAATTAAAGATGCCACACCTGTTCCGCATAATGGTCCAAAAGCAAAGAAACCACGAAGAGTTTAGAAGATAAAAGTTAGAAAGTTAAAAAATATTATGATTTCAAAACCAAAATTTAAGATTTGTAAAAGATTAGGAGCAGGAGTTTATGACAAGTGTCAGACTTCTAAATTTGTTACTGCACCAAAAGGTAAAAAAGGTGCTCGTCCAAAAGCTCTTTCTGAATTCGGTTCTCAGCTTATTGAAAAACAAAAAATTCGTTTTTCTTATGGTATATCAGAACGTCAACTTTCTAATTATGTAGAGAATGCAATGAAAACAAAAGGTCAAGGTACTGCCGATAAACTATACGAGAGACTTGAAGCTCGCCTAGATAATGTAGTTTACCGTATGGGTCTTGCAAATTCTAGAGCATTCGCTCGTCAGATGGTCTCCCACGGACACTTTGTAGTTAATGGACACAAAGTAACTATTCCATCCTATGAAACAAAAATAGGAGATGCTATAAGTATCAGAGAGGGTAGTAAGGGAAAAAAATTATTTGAAGGTTTAACTGAAAGACTAAAAGAATATAACGCTCCAAAATGGGTAGCATTCTCTCCAGAAAAAGCAGAAGGAAAAGTTTTAGACAAGCCAAAAAATACTGAAACATTCCTCGATATAAACGCCGTTTTAGAATTCTACAGTCGTTAATTAAATTATTTCGTTAGCCGTTTAGTTTTACATTATTAAGTTTTAAATTTAAAAGTAATTTTTATAAAAAACATGCTTGAATACAATATAATCTTACCTTCTAAGCCAAGAGTTGTCTCAGAAGAAAATAATAAAGGAGTATATGAAATCGACGGTTTTTATCCAGGATATGGCCATACACTTGGCAATAGTCTTCGCAGGATAATTCTTTCCTCTCTTCCAGGTGCAGCTATAACATCTATTAAAATAGATGGTGTAAGTCATGAATTTTCCACAATTGATGGTATCAAAGAAGATGTTATTGTAATGATTCTAAATTTAAAAAAGACTCGTTTTAAAATATCTTCCGATGAAGCTCAAACTGTAACTCTTTCTGTAAAAGGTCCTAAAATAGTAACAGCAGCAGATATCTCTACTGGTGGACAAGTCGAAATTTTAAATCCAGAACAACAAATTTGTGAAATTACCGGTAAAGTTAATTTAAATATTGAATTACATATTGAGAAAGGTCTTGGTTTTGTTCCAAAAGAAGTTATTCAAAAAGAAAAAGTAGAGATTGGCACTATAGCTGTAGATGCTATTTTTACACCTATTCGTCGTATTTCTTATGAAGTAGAAAATATGCGCGTAGGAGATAAAACAAACCACAACCGTCTACGAATTGCAATTGAAACAAACGGTACACTTACTCCTCGTGAAGCACTTACTCGTTCTATTGAAATAATGATTGAACAATTAAAAGCAATTGTTGATTTTAAAGATCCAGTAGAAGAAGTAAAGGTTGAAAAGAAATCTGCTAAAGCTGCAGAAGAAAAGTCTACATCTTCCGAAGAAGAAAAAGGTGGTGAAGATTTTAGTGATGTATTAAAGACTCGTACAGACAACCTTGATCTTTCTACAAGAACTTTGAATGCTCTTACAAATGCAAATGTTCGCACATTAGGTGGTCTTGCACGTAAGAGAAAAGAAGATTTATTAGAAATAGAAGGTATGGGTGAAAAAGGTATTACTGAAATAAAGAAAGTATTAAGTAAATTCGGTTTAAATTTGAAAGACTAAAATAATATTATAAATTTTTATGAGACACTCTAATAAAACAAAAAAATTCGGAAGAGAAAAAACACAACGTCATGCATTGATGCATTCTTTGGCATTAAATTTAATTGTTCGTGAAAAAATAAAGACAACAGAACCAAAAGCAAAAGCTCTTCGCCCATTTATTGAAAAATTAGTTACTCTAGCAAAAAAAGGAGATCTTGCTTCACGCCGTGTTGTTATTTCTCGTCTTACAAACCGAAGCAAAGAAGTTAAAAAACTTTTTGAAGTTATTGCACCAAAATACACTGATAAAAAAGGTGGATATACAAGAATTATAAAATTAGGAGCACGAAAGAGTGATGCCGCACCAATGGCTGTCATTGAATTTGTATAAAAATATATGGAAACAAAAATTACAAAAACAGAAGAAAAGACAATAGATGCATCAGGTAGAACACTCGGTAGAGTTGCTAGTGAGGCAGCTATGCATTTGATGGGTAAGACATCAGCTAAATTCCAGAGGCATGTTTTTTCTGGTCTTCCTGTAAAAGTGATAAATGCTTCAAAAATAAAAATTACAGCAAAGAAACTTCAGGAAATTCAACATACAAGATATTCTGGATATCCAGGAGGATTAACAATTATAAAAGGTAAAGAAACTCTAGAAAAAAAAGGAATGAAAGAATTAGTGAAGCTTGCAATATACCAAATGCTTCCAGACAATAAATTACGAAGAAAAATGATGTTAGGTTTAAAGATAATAGATTAATTTTAATAAGAATAAAGAAATGACAAAAGAAAGATACATAGAAGCTATAGGACGAAGAAAAACATCTACTGCTAGAGTACGTATTTTTGAATCTGCAAAACCAACTTTCATTATCAATGGTAAAGATGCAAAAGACTATTTTAAGACAGAAGTAGAAAAAGGTATCGTTATGGATGCTATTGTAAAAGGTAAACCAGCAAAGAAATTTTCTTTTGAAGTAAAAGTTTCAGGTGGAGGTACTCATTCTCAAGCTGAAGCTATCCGTCATGGTCTTACTCGTGCCCTTGTCTCTGATCAGCCAGATCTTCGTGTTTCTGTAAAGAAGCTCGGTTTCTTAAAACGTGATCCTAGAGCAAAAGAACGCCGTAAATTCGGACTCAAGAAAGCTCGTAAGGCTCCACAGTGGAGTAAGCGTTAATTATTCAAAAATCCCCTTATATGGGGATTTTTGTTTGACTTTATTCTTTTAATATGTTAAATTTTCTTTAATTAATTTTGGTTCTTGGAGAGTAGTTTTGTTAGTTTTCACAGGAGATTTATATCTTTTGTGAAAACTAACAAAAACTACGATGAAAAAAAGAAAAAGAAAAACAAAAACAAAAAAAGAAAAATTTGAATTGTTGGAAAAACAATTTCAAAAAGATTTCAAAGAAAAAGGCAATCCTTTTTCCTGTAAAGTAATTTTTAAAAAACCAGGAGCAGTGGAATATGTATCCAAGACTTGTCTTGAAGATGCAATTCTATTTACCCAGAGTTCTAATCAACTGAACCTATGGGAAACCCTTTTAAAAAGAAGTGATTTATCAGGAGAGCAAAGAATCAAAATTTCAAAATCTTTTGAGTCTTTGAAAGAAAACGGCAATCTTTTTAATTTAAAAGCTGTTTTTACAGGTAAGTTACTTATCTACCAATGAAAGTCCTTAATAATATAGGACTTTTTTTGTTGCTTTTTTTATGCTAAAATGACTTTATGAGTGAAGAAAATGAAGAGATAGTACAACAAAATACTCAAATTCCAGCAAAATTTCCTGATGAAGTTACAGACGATAGTGAAGTCGTCGAATTTGAATTCAATGAAGACGGGGAAGAAGATTTAAAGAAAACATTAAAGAAACTCCGAGCGGATTTGAAGCAGGCGAAGGCCGAAAAGGAAGAATACCTCACTGGCTGGCAGAAAGAGCGAGCGGGTTTTGTGAATTATAGAAAAGAAGAGGAGGATAGAAATACTAATTTTAAAAATATTATTCAAGAAAGAATGATGGATAAGTTTCTCTCTGTAATGGATAGCTTTGATATGGCTTTTGCAAATAAAACTGCTTGGGAGAAAGTAGATGCGAATTGGCGCACTGGTGTGGAATATATTTATAATCAAATGAACAGTGTGTTCGAAGAGTACGGCGTACAAGCCATAGGCAAAGTCGGCGAAAAGTTTAATCCAGAACTTCATCAATCAGTGGAGCATGTAGTTACTGACGATCAATCAAAAGATGACACCATCGCCATAGTTCTACAAAAAGGCTACAAATTAAAAGATAAAGTTCTCCGCCCAGCACGAGTGAATGTGTTTGGGTTTAAATAATTGCTTTTTTATTTAAAAATGTTATTATCTGTTTTAGATAAAGCAACATCGTGAAGTACGGTGCTTGCTGTTGCAAAACAGTGACGGTTCGATTCCGTCTCCTCGGTACATAATAAAAGTATAGTTAATAGTATGGAGTCTAGGTGGGAGATTATGATGTGGCTTTCTGACAATAAGTTTGCTGAATCGTGTTTTGAGAAACCACCCTCTTTCAAGAAATTATTGTGTATGCTTTATCGCTTTTCGTCACTGTTTAATTACAGTGACGATTTTTTATTTCTCAAAACCCCCACCCCTGACCCCTCCCCATTTTTTATAAAAATAGAGAGGGGAATTTGGATTTCTCCCTTCTCTAAAATCTTCAAATTTTAGAGAAGGGTTGGGGATGAGGATGGGTGAGGTTATTAAAATAAAAATTGTTAACAAACTCAGCGATAGCAGAAAATGTTAACAATTTTTATTTTCCGAATGTTTCAAATAAAACTTTTTTAGTTTCGTCATCCACAAATTGTGTGACGATAATCATCATCTCTGTCGTGAGGCCGAGGTCTTTTTTAATATTTATAAATAAGTGTTCGAAAGGGTAGGGAGAAATCCATGCAGAATTTTTCAGACAGACGAATCCAGCTTTTTTGAGGAGGTATCGCAAACTCTCGCGCTCGCTTTTGCGAGCTTCAGGAAGATCGAGTAAAATAATTCTCCAAAATCCATCCCAAGAAGATGATACGAGAGTGGTATCGCTATCGAGCTTCAAACTGTGCATTTTCTTTTTTCCTTCTTTCGTCAGGCGAGCGTAGTCATTCTGCCCACTAGAAATATGCTCCACCAGCCCTGCTTCACGTAGATTTTTTAGTGAGCGGGTGAGTGCGTATTTTTCATTTATTGGGCCGTCTACGAGGGAATTGACCGCTACAGCGCTCTTTTCGCCTAGTATTTTAATGATTTTTTTAGTATGGCTTGACATGCTTATAGGTTATCATATATACTCTTTTTTGCAACTATTCCGCGACCACGAAATACTTGCAAAATTATTAAGGCTTGTATATAATAGGTTTATTAGTAGTAAAAATTTTAAAAATTATATGTCAAAAGAACAAATAAAAACTACTCCTGAAAAAAAGATTTCCAATGAAATAAAAGAAATGTTTGAAAATATAAATGAAACTCATTTTAATCAAGTTAAGACTGCATTGAAAGGAAAACCTAAACCAAATTTAGATTATTATGATAACAGAAGAGACGAAGACGGTCAGTATGAGGCTAAATATGGAATAGATTACAAAAATGAAGATATAGAAAAAAAAGATGAAGGTTTGCTAAATTAAAATTATTAATCATTAACAATTAATCAAATAAAAAATATATGTCAAAAATAATAGGAATAGATTTGGGTACTACAAATAGTGCGGTTGCGATTATCGAAGGAGGACAACCAAAAATAATAGAAAATATCGAAGGAGCGAGAACAACTCCGAGTATTGTTTCTGTTGCAAAAAACGGAGATCGTCTCGTCGGCCTTCTTGCGAAGCGTCAGGCGGTGACGAATCCAGAAAATACCGTCTACGGTATCAAGCGTTTTATGGGTCACAATTTTGAAGATCCAGAAGTGCAAAAGGACTTGAAGAATGCTTCATTTAAATTGCAAAAAGGAAAAGACGGCGGAGTAGAAGTAATGATTGGCGACAAATGGATGCGCCCAGAAGAAATCTCTGCGATGATTTTAACTAAAATAAAAACAGACGTCGAAGCAAAGATCGGAGAAAAAATCACTGAAGCTGTTATTACAGTTCCAGCATATTTCAACGATGCACAAAGAAAAGCTACAAAGGATGCAGGTATGATCGCAGGACTCGATGTAAAAAGAATCATCAACGAGCCGACAGCGGCAGCCCTCGCTTATGGTTTCAATAAAAAGAAAAATGAAAAGATCGTCGTGTATGACTTTGGAGGAGGAACTTTCGATGTATCAGTTCTCGAAATCGGTGACGATGTTATCGAAGTAAAATCAACAGATGGCGACAGTCACCTCGGAGGTCGTGATATAGATCACAAGATTATTGCTTGGATCGCAGAAGAATATAAAAAGACTTCTGGCGTAGATGTTCGTAACGACAAATTGGCCTTGCAACGCCTCGATGAAGCTGCTGAAAAGGCTAAAATCGAGCTTTCTACTGCTATTGAAAGTGAAATCAACATTCCTTTCATCACTTCTACTGCAGAAGGTCCACAGCACTTATTGCTCAAAATGACTCGTGCACAACTCGAATCAATTGCCGATGAATATATCACTCGTTCTATCGAAATCACAAAAAGAGCAATGACTGCTTCTGGTTTCAAAATGGAAGACATGAATGAAATCATAATGGTCGGAGGACAAACAAGAATGCCAAAGATTGTCGAAGAAGTGAAAAAAGTTTTTGGAAAAATGCCAAACCTCTCTATCAATCCAGATGAAGTCGTCGCCCTCGGTGCTGCAGTGCAAGCCGGAGTATTGCAAGGTGATGTGCGTGATGTTTTACTCCTCGATGTTATTCCACTTTCACTAGGTATCGAGACACTCGGAGGTGTGGCTACAAAATTAGTCGAGAGAAATACTACTATTCCATCTAGTAAATCACAGACATTTTCTACGGCAGCTGACAATCAAACAAGTGTAGAAATTCACATCGTGCAGGGTGAGAGACCAATGGCTTCAGATAATAAAAGTTTAGGACGATTTATTTTGGACGGAATTCCACCAGCACCGCGTGGTATGCCACAAGTCGAAGTTTCTTTTGATGTTGATGCAAACGGAATTCTAAATGTCACTGCAAAAGATAAAGCTTCAGGTAAAACTCAAACAATTAAAATCGAAGCAAGTTCAGGATTGAAAGATGAAGACATAAAGAAGATGCAAGCTGATGCAGAAATGCATGCTGAAGAAGATGCAAAGAAAAAAGAATTGGCAGAAATTAAAAATTCTTGTGAAATGACTATTTACTCTGCAGAAAAAGCTTTGAAGGACAATGAAGCGAAAATTCCTGCAGATGTAAAAGATGGTGTGAATGCAAAAATTACAGCACTTCGCGGGTTGAAAGACGGTACAGATATGGAAGCTATCAAAAAAGCCCTCGAAGAACTTTCAGCCGAAATGTCCAAGATCGGTGAAGCTATGAGTAAAGCCGGCGAGCAAGCTCCAGCCGGAGGTGCACCCGAAGAACAAGCTACCGAAGTCAAGGGCGAAGAAGTAAAGCCAGAAGGTGAAGAGCCTAAAGCATAAAAACTAACAAAAAAAAGCTCAAAAGAGCTTTTTTTTGTTTTTAGTAACTGATATAATAAAACCTATGGAAGATATTGTAATACCTGAAAATAAAGACATGACCTATCTTGGTCAGACTACTTTTCGTAACAAAAATGTTTTATTTGGAATAAAACGCAAAGATCGTCGTCAGCACTGTTATTTGCTCGGAAAATCAGGTACTGGTAAATCTGCTCTCATGACAAATATGGTTTTGCAAAACATCATTAATGGTGATGGTGTTTGTGTTGTCGATCCACACGGAGAACTTGTAGAAAGTATTGTATCAGCTATTCCAGCTCATCGTTTAAAAGATGTTATTTATTTTAATCCTGCTGACACTGATTATCATATTGGTTTTAACGTTTTAGAGTTATTAGATCCTCGTTACAAACATCTTGTCGCCTCAGGATTGATGGGAATTTTCACAAAAATTTGGGCGAATGCATGGAGTGCTAGAATGGAATACATTTTAAATAATTGTATTTTGGCTTTACTCGATACACCAGGTACTACACTTCTTGGAATTCCTAGAATGCTCGTCGACAAAGATTATCGTCAGAAAATAATTACAAATTTGAAAGATCCAGTCATTAAAGCTTTTTGGATTCATGAATATGAAGCTTGGCAAGATAAATTTCGAAATGAAGCTATTGCTCCGATTCAAAATAAAGTCGGACAATTTCTTTCTACTTCCATTATTCGTAATGTCGTAGGGCAATCAAAAAGTACAATTGATCTTTTTCAAGTAATGAATGAAGGAAAGATTTTTTTGGTGAATGTTTCCAAGGGACGTATCGGTGAAGATAACTCTGCACTTCTCGGAGGTATGCTTATTACAAAAATTCAGCTCGCTGCAATGGAGCGTGTGCGTATTCCAGAAGAAGAACGTAAAGACTTTTACCTGTATGTCGACGAATTCCAAAATTTCGTAACAGATGCTTTTGCTAGTATTCTTTCAGAAGCTCGTAAATATCGTTTAAATCTTACTATAGCTCACCAGTACACAGCTCAGCTTGTCACTGCCAATGGTTCCGCTGTGCGTGATGCTGTATTCGGCAACGTAGGGACTATGATTATTTTCCGTGTAGGTGCTGACGATGCTGAATTCTTAGAAAAAGAATTTGAACCAGAATTCATGGCTACAGATATTGTGAACTTGCCAAACTATCGAATTTATTTAAAATTGATGATTGATGGTATTACGAGTAGACCTTTTTCTGCTAAGACACTTGCACCGATGAATAAAAACAGTAAGGTAAATACTGAGGAAGAAGTGATAAAGTCTTCAAGAACTCTGTATGGAAGATCGAAAGAAGTCGTTGAATCAGAAATAAATTCTTGGAGTGGAATGTCTTTGGGAGACATAGTACCTCCAGGTGGCAATGCTGGTGCAGATGTAGAAAAATTCCCTGTAATTTGTTCAAATTGTATGAAAGAAACTACCGTGCCATTCAAGCCAGAAGAAGGACGCGCTGTATATTGTAAAGAGTGTATTGCTAAAATGAAGACAGGCGAGTTGAAGCCTACAAAAGGATCAGCACGTCAAATAAAATACGATGAAGAAACATTTTTCAAACCTCTTGCCGATCTAGGTATTGAATTTACTTCAAAAGAAGCTCCACCAAAAGTAATACCAAAGCCATACATGCCACCAGTATCAAAACCAGGAATTTTTGGGACTGTTAAAAAAGTCTTTCAAAATACTGTTGGAGCAAAACCTCCATCTCCAATTTCAAATATACCAAAACCAATTTCTCCAATTACTACTACTAATGTTAATGTTCCAGTTCCACCAAAACCTCCTATAAATATTTTTAAACCACCAACTCCTTCTCTTAATATTCCAACACCGGTAATACCAACACCTACTCCACCAGTTAAACCTATTATTTCTACTACTCCAATTGAGTCACAAAAACCTCAAACTGTAGTTGAAAAACCAAAAGAAAATACAGCACTTAAAGATTTGTTAAATAAAGCCTTGGCACCAAAGCCAATTACACCAGTAGTACCACCTATACAGCCAGTTGTTCCAGAAATAAAAAAAGTTGAACCAGAACCAATTTCTTTAGCTTCTTTAAAAAATCCAACAATTGCAACTCCTATTTCACAAAATAAAGATAGATCTGCGAGTGCTGAAAATATGAATAAGTTAAAAGAATTTGTAGCAAAAATTGCAGAACCTCTTAAAGCAGAAGAAATAAAAAAAGAGGAACAAATTCCTACACAACCTCCAGTCACACCTGCACCTACTCCGACGATACAAAAAACAACAAAAGAAGTTCCAGAAGATGTATTAAGGAAAATTTTAGAAGAATAATAAATTAAAGAATGTCGCGCTAAAAGGACTTACGCGACCTCATTTGCAAAATCACATGTTTTGGAATAAAAATACAAATATACATACAGAAAGTACAGAAGAATTTTTTGACGACGAAAGTTTTAAAGAAATAAAGATGACCTTTATTGGTCGCGTGGTTACTATTATTATTGCTTCACTTTCATTGATCGCCGCACTTGCTTGGGAGGAAACACTTCACGATTTATTCAGAGAATTTTTCACTAGTAGTGAATCAATACAAGGTAAACTACTTTATGCAATATTGGTGACTCTGCTTACTGTCATTGTTTCTGTTTTCGTCGGCCGAAGATTCCTTAAAAAAGCACGAAGGAAATAAATACTTTTGCTGTATCAGTGTACTAGTACGATAGTATAAAAAATATGAATCCAGAAATTAAAAATTGTCAGAACTGTAAAAAAGAATTTACGATAGAAACGGAAGATTTTTCTTTTTATAAAAAAATGAAAGTTCCACCACCGACATTTTGTCCAGAGTGTAGAATGCAAAGAAGATTGGCTTGGAGAAATGAGCGTGGACTATATCGTAGAAATAGTGATGTTCCAGGGAAAGAAAACGAACAGATAATTTCTACTTATCCACCTACTATAAATGTAAAAGTATACGACAATGATTATTGGTGGAGTGATAATTGGGAACCTACTGATTATGCTATGGAGTATGATTTTTCACGACCTTTTTTTGAACAATTTCGGGAACTTTTGTCTAAAGTGCCATTAATAAGTTTTGCTGATAGTAAAGGAGTAAATAATCAATATTGTAATTATATTACTGAAGGTAAGAATTGTTATATGCTTTCTGCTGCATGGAGTTGTGAAGATTGTTTACTTGGAAATAGAAATTCTTTTTGCAAGGAAACTGTTGATTCTTATGTGTGTCATAAAACGGAATTTTCTTATGGAAATATTTATTGTGGAGAATCATATAAATTATTTTATAGTGAACATTCGTACAATTGTACTGATTCATATTTTCTTTACGACTGCCGAAACTGTATTGATTGTTTTATGTGTTATGGTTTGAGAAATAAATCTTACTGTATTGAAAATGTTCAATACACACAAGAAGAATATAGAGAAAAAATGAAAGATATAAATTTGGGTAATTATGAAACTGTTGAAAATAATAAAACTTATTTTAATAAATTTAAACAAAATGCAGTTCGTAAGTACGCCAATAATACAAAATGTATAAATGTGACGGGAGATAATGTCGAAAATGCAAAAGATGCACAATATTGTTTTGATTTACCAGGAGGAATTGAAAATATTAAATACTGTAATTGGGGTACGTATGGATTAAAAGATTCTTATGATACAGGGCCGGGGACAGGTGGTAAATCAGAAATGACCTATGAAGGAGTTAGTATTGGTGTAGCAAATGCTAATTGTTCTTTTGGTGCAATTGTTTGGAATTCTAGTAATGTACAATATGCTTTTAATTGTTACTCTACGAATAATTGTTTTGGTGTCGTCAGTTTGAAAAGTAAATCTTACTGTATTTTAAATAAGCAGTATACCAAAGAAGAATATAATGAATTGCTACCGAAAGTCATTCAACATATGAATGATATGCCTTATGTAGATAAAAAAGGACGTGTGTATAAATATGGGGAGCTTTTTCCAATAGAACTTTCTCCTTATGCATACAATGGTGCAACGGTACAAGATTTTTTCCCTCTAGATAAAGCCACTGCAGTAGGAGAGGGTTTTAATTGGCAAGATGAAACGGAGAGGAATTATGAGGTTACTTTACCAGCCTCAAGTATTCCTTTAAATATTGAAGAAGTTAAAAATGATATACTGTCGCAAACTTTAGGTTGCATAAACGCTTCAGGAGATGTACAGGGTTGCACGAAGGCATTTAGGTTAGTTTCAAAAGAATTAGATTTTTATAAAAGATTTAATATTCCTATTCCACATTTTTGTCCAAATTGTAGACACGCGGAGCGTGTCAGTAGACGCAACCCTATGAAACTTTGGCACAGACAATGCATGTGTGATAAAACAAATCATGGTCATGCAGCTAAGTGTGAAGTTGAATTTGAGACTGCATATGCTCCAGATAGACCAGAGATCGTCTATTGTGAAAAGTGTTACCAACAGGAGATTTATTAGTTATGGAATCAAAAACACCAAAATCAGACGTACTTATAGATGAAATCCTTGCAGGGCTTGTTCCACATACACGTATATGTAAATGGAAAGGCGAGCATCAGCATTGTGAAGGCAAATTTGAAATTACGAATGAAGATATTTCGTTTCTTAAAATGCTTCGAGTTCCTGCTCCAAATTTCTGTCCTACTTGTAGAAGAATTAAAAGACAATCTTTTATGGGTTTCGCGCAACTTTTTAAGAGGAAATGTGATGTAGTTGGACACGATGAATCTATCATCTCTGTTTTTTCTAAAGAATGCCCTTTCCCAGTTGTTGATTATAAGTATTTTGCTTCTGATGAATTTGATTCTTTTTTATATCGTAAAAATTATGAAGAGAATACAAGTCCAATGGAACAACTTTTTTCTCTAAGGAAAATTTTTCCAATGCCTTCATTTTTAAATCGTGATTCTTCGAGTATAAATAGTGATTATTCAAATGGAGGTAGAGATAATAAAAACTGTTATTACACTAGTGGTTGCTATACGGTAGAAAATGCTTGGTATTCAAATATGCTCGTGAAGAGCAAAGAAATAATGGATTGCCGAACTGTAAAACATTCAGATCATGTATATTCGAGTCTTTATTCAGACCATCTATATAAATCTTATTTTACTTATTTTTCCAATAGCTGTACAGATAGTATGTTTCTTTTTGATTGTAGAAATTGTATAAACTGTTTTGGTTGTGTAAATTTGCGTAATGCTAAATATTGTATTTGGAATGAACAATATAGTAAAGAAGATTATGAACAATTTATAAAATCAAATCTACCATTCTCTAGAGATTTTTTAGAAGAAAATAAGCAAAAATTTTGGCAACTTGTAAAATCACTTCCAATAAATGCTTCTAGAAATATGACTGTAAAAAACAATGTAAATGGTGTGATGAATGTGAATTCGAATAATTTATATGATGTCACAGAATCTAGTAAAGCAGAAAATGTACGTCATGCAGATGGCGCTCTTACACATCAAAATTCTATGGATTTACTATACTCGGGCGGATCTAGTTTGCTTTACGGTACTATAAATATCGGTTCTCAATCGAGCAACGTTCGATTTTCAGTTTCATGTAAATTTTCTACTAACTCAGAATTTATTTTTAATTCAAATAATCTAGATAATTGTTTTATGTGTTTTGGTTTGCAGCATAAATCTTATTGTATTTTAAACAAACAATATAGCCCAGATGAATATTTTAAAATAATAGATGAAATAAAATCTGACATGATAAAAAGGGGAGAATACGACGACGGACTAAGTTTTGAATTTTCTGCCCAAGCATATAATTTTTCATTAGCCCAGATTTCTTTTCCTCTTACAGAACAAGAAATAATAAAATTAGGTGGTTATATGGCTGAAGAGCCAGAAAGTAATGCCGGAGATATGAAAATTTTATCAAAAGAAGAAGTGCCACAAACAATAGATGAAGTATCAGATGACATTGTAGATTATGCAATTAAATGTGAGGTTACTGCTAGGCCTTTCAGGATTACTCCTTCAGAATTACAATTTTATAGAATAATGAAATTACCACTTCCTACTATACATCCGATAGTCAGAATGAGAAAATATTATGAACTGGCACCAATCGGTAAAAGCTACCCTGCTGTTTGTTCTAAATGTGGTAAATCATTTCGATCATTATTTGATCCTAAAGACGGTTATAAGCTATACTGTGAAGATTGTTATAAACAAGAAGTATATTAATTATGGAAACAAAAAACTGTCAAAATTGTCCCGATTTTTTAAAAATCGAGGATCCACGATTCTAATGAATTATAATCGGGATAAAAAAGATATGGAACATCAATCAGAAAGTAAAATATGTCAGAATTGTAAGACTTCGTTTATTATAAAAGAAGAAGATTTTAATTTTTATGAAAAAATCAAAGTTCCTCCACCGACATTTTGCCCGGAGTGTAGAAACATACAACGTTTTGCTACTAGAAATTCAAAATCTTTATATAAACGTGCTTGTGATGGCTGTAAAAAAGAAGTTATATCACGATTTTCACCGCATAATCCAGCAGTTATGTATTGCCGAGATTGTTGGTGGAGTGATAATTGGGACGCACTTTCTTTTGCAAAAGATTACGATTTTTCTAAAACTTTTTTTGAACAATTTAAAGAACTTCTTTTCTCTGTACCACATGTATCACTTTTAAATAATAATATGCATGAAAGTGATTACTCAAACATGGAATCAGATGATAAAAGATGCTATCTAACCTTTGGAGGACATTATAATGAAGATTGTGCTTTTACTGAATATAGTCTTTGGGGACGTGAAGTATATGATTCTTATTGGTCATTAAAATCGGAACAATGTCATGGATGTTCTCTTGTTGAGCGTTGCTATCGCACTTATGGATCTGAACAATGTTATGACTGTCTCGATACACTTTTTTCTTTTGATTGTACAAATTGTTCAAATATTATTGGTTGTATAGGGTTGAGAAATAAATCATATTGTATTTTTAATCAACAGTATTCTAAAGAAGAATTTTTTGAAATTAAAGAAAATTTAAATATTGGTTCATATAGAGCTCGAAAAGAACTAGAAGAGAAATCAAAAACATTTTGGCTTAGTTTCCCACATAAAGAGAGTTTGATAACTCATTCAAATGATTGTACTGGAAATAGTATAGTTAATTCAAAAAACTCAAAAAACATTTGGCAGGCAGATAGTGTTGAGGATTCCAAATATAGTTATATCGCAGCTTGGAATAAAAACTGTTATGACGAAACATCGGCTGGTAATGACGAGCTTTGTTATCTGTGCGCAAATGGTGGTGGTTTATATAATTCTATCGCTATATTATATTCTTTTGGTTCAAATGTAGATAAGAAAAAACAAAGTTTTAATTGTGGTTATTCTTATACTGTTCTCAACTGCACTGATTGTTTTGGTTGTGTAGGAATTCGTAATAAACAATATTGTATTTTGAACAAACAATATACCAAAGAAGAGTATTTTGAACTTTTAGAAAAAATTAAAAAAAGTATGTTGGAAAATCCTTTCCAATCACAAAAGACAGGACAAGTATTTAGCTATGGGGATTTCTTTCCATCAGAGCATTCACTTTTTGCTTACAATGAGACAGTAGCACAAGATTTATATCCAAAAGATAAAGATTCTGCAGAGGCTCAAGGTTTTGTTTGGCGAGAAGAACCTGAACCACACTACGACTTTAATCATTATCAAATTCCTGATGATATAAAAGACGTAGATGATTCTATTTTGTCTCAAGTGTTAAAATGTGAAGAAAGTGGTAAGGGTTATAAAATAGCTCGATCTGAGTTAGCATTTTATCAAAAAATGCAGATTCCAATACCTCGTATTTCGCCACTTATACGTATTCGAGACCGTGTACGTGCATTGTTACCATTTAAACTTTTTGATAGGCAATGTCAGAAATGTAATAAGGATATAAAAACTCCTTATTCTCCAGAACGCCCAGAAATTATCTACTGTGAAAAGTGTTACCAGCAGGAAGTATATTAATTATGGAAACACGAAATTGTCAAAATTGTAAAAAAGATTTCACTATAGAGGTGGAGGATTTTAATTTTTATCAAAAGATAAAAGTTCCACCACCGACGTGGTGCCCAGAGTGTCGACTTATTCGTCGTCTTGCTTATCGTGAAGAACGGTCTTTTTATAAAGATGAATGTGATAAATGCGGTCATGAAATAGTAAGTTTATTTGCACCAGAATCTGATCTTCCTGTCTTTTGTTCTCCTTGTTGGTGGAGTGATAGTTGGGATGCTACATCTTATGGAAAAGACTACGATTTTTCTCGTCCATTTTTTGAGCAATTATATCAATTAATGAAAGTCGTACCAAATCAGGCTACAAATACACGAAATTGTACTGATTGTAAATATTCTCATGGCAATATACGTTGTAAAAATTGTACTTTTGTTTTTGCTGGTATACAGTCTATTAATTGCTATTATTGTTCAACACCGATTTTCACAAAAGATTCTTTTGATTCAAGCTTTATTATAAATGCTGATCATGTATATGAAGGTGTACATATAGGGGGAATATATAATTCAAAATTTATTTATTTTTCTGATGAATGCTTGGACTGTTCTTTTATTTTTAATTGTGTTGGATGTTCAGATTGTTTTGGTTGTGTAAATTTAAGAAATCAAAAATATTGTATTTTTAATATTCAATATTCTAAAGAAGAATATAAAAAAGAAATTTTAAAATGGGATCTAGGTAGTTATGAAAATTTACAAAAAGCACGAGAACTTTTTATGAAACTTTACCATAAAACACCAAGACGTTTTGCATTAATTTCAAATTCTACAAATTGTATTGGTGATGATATTCAAAATACTAAAAATTGTAAAATATGTTTTTCTGCTACTCATGGAGTAGAAAATTCTAAATTTATTTTTCAATGTGGATTATTGTTGAAAGATAGTTATGATGTGACACTAGGCGGAGATACTTCTGAGCTTGCATATGAAGTAAATGGTAGCACTCAATCACAAAAAAGTTTTTTTTGTAGGGGTAGTAATAACTTAAGAGATGTTGAATATTCAGATAATATATACAATGGATCCAATCTTTTTGGTTGCGTAAAATTGAGACATAAAAAAT
Source organism: Candidatus Nomurabacteria bacterium (assembly GCA_026396065.1). Lineage (GTDB taxonomy): Bacteria > Patescibacteriota > Minisyncoccia > Phycocordibacterales > UBA9973 > UBA9973. Next base: position 28,545 of record JAPLXO010000011.1, read on the forward strand.
ATTGTATTTTAAATAAACAATATACAAAAGAAGAATATGAAGATTTAATACCAAAAATAAAACAGCATATGATAGATATGCCATATGTTGATAAAAAAGGACGAGTCTATAAATATGGGGAATTTTTTCCAGTAGAAATAGCTTTATTTGCTTACAATGAAACCTGGGCACATCAATATTTTCCTATTACAAAAGAAAAAGCAATAGAACAAGGTTACAATTGGCGTGATCCGATAGAAAGGGATTATAAAATAACTATTAACATTGGGAATTTGCATAATCATATTAAAGATGTGACTGATTCTATTTTAGATGAAGTGATAGAATGTGAACATAATGGAAAAAACTGTAATCAACAGTGCACTACTGCTTTTAGAATTTTACCAAATGAATTGGGTTTTTATAGACAAATGAATTTGGCTTTGCCTAGAATATGCCCAAACTGTCGTCATTATGAAAGATTAAAAAAAACAAATCCACCAAAATTATGGCATGGAAAATGTATGTGCGATGGTGTAGAATCAAGTAATAAAGAATATAGAAATACTATTAAGCATTTGCATGGAGAGGAGCCTTGCCAAAATGAATTTGAAACTTCTATAAGTAGTGAAAGAAAAGAAATAGTTTATTGTGAAAAATGTTATCAGGATGAATTTATATGAATAAAAAAACAAAATTAAAAATAGAATCTTTAAAATATTTAATTCCAATCTTGTTAAAAACAATTAAATTTCGAATTAAAGTTTGGCGACGTAAAAACTTTTAAATAAGATATATGGAAACACGAAACTGTCAAAATTGTAAAAAAGATTTCACTATAGAGGTGGAGGATTTTAATTTTTATCAAAAGATAAAAGTTCCAGCGCCGACTTTTTGCCCAGATTGTAGAACAATACGTAGACTATGTTGGAGAAATGAAATGTCTCTTTTTAAGAGAAAATGTGATGCTCCTGGACATGAAGAAATGCTCATTACATGTTTTCCTCCAGAAGAAAAACTCACTGTATATGATTCTACATCTTGGTGGGGTGATTCTTGGGATGCAATACAATATGGAAAAGAATATGATTTTTCCAAATCATTCTTTGAACAGTGGAGAGATTTAAGAAATAGTATTCCACTTCAGGCACTTTCAAACATAAAAGCGACTAACAGTGATTATTGTAATGTGGCAGAGGGCAGTAAAGATAGCTATATGTGTTCGGGTACTTGGAAAATAGAAAGAACTCTTTACTCTAATAGAGTTTCAGAAACAAAAGATTCCTCCGACTTGTATATAGTGTATCGTTCTGAGCTTTGTTATGAAGATGTAATATGTTCTGATTGTTACCATTTAATGTACTCTTTAGATTGTAAAAGTTGTGTTGACTCATTTTTTCTCTATGATTGTGTGGGTTGCACAGACTGTTTTGGTTGTAGTAATTTACGCAATAAATCATATTGCATGTGGAACGAGCAATTGTCTAGAGAAGAATATTTTCGTCATTTAGCAGAATATAATTTAAAAAATCATGAGACTATATCGATTTTAAAAAATAAATTTAAAGAAATTTGTTTGCAATCTTTACATCGTTTTTCACTTCAAATAAAATCAGTAAATTCTACTGGTGACAATTTAGAAGGTACAAAAAATTGCAAAGTGTGTTTTGATGTTTCTGGAAAAATGGAAGATTTGAAATATGTGCATTGGACAGCTATTAGTGCAAAAGACGCTTATGATTCTGGCCCTGGTATTGGACAAGTTGAACTTGCATATGAATCCTTTGACACTGGAATAGGTAATTTCCGTAGTCTTTTTACGAGTGTTGTATATAGTTGTAACGATGTTGAATATTCATTTAATTGTCATGGTTCTTCGAATTTATTTGGTTGTATTGGAATTAGAAATAAAAAATACTGTATTTTAAATAAAGAATATACAAAAGGGGAATATGAAATATTATTGCCAAAAATTAAAGAGCAAATGATGCAAGTTCCATATATAGATAAAAAAGGAATTAATTATAGATACGGTGAATTTTTTCCAGCAGAACTTTCTACTTTTTGTTATAACGAAACACAAGCACAAGATTATTTTCCAATAGATAAGGAATATGCATCTAAAATGGGATATCGTTGGCGTGATAAAAAGATAAGTGAATATCACATCACTATTGAATCAAAAGATCTTCCAGATTCTCTTGATGACGTTACAGATTCAATCACTAATGAAATTATTGGATGTGAAAATAAAGATAAGATGAGTAATTATTGTAGAGGAGCATATAAAATAACTATCGATGAGCTGAATTTATATCGCAAGCTTGGAGTACCATTACCAAGACTTTGTTTTCTTTGTCGGCATGAAACTAGATTAAAAATGCGTAATCCAATGAAGCTTTGGAATAGACAGTGTATGTGTGAAAAAGAAAATCATCAACATAGTGGTAAATGTGAAATTACATTTGAAACATCATACGATCCTAATAGACCAGAAATAGTATATTGTGAAAAATGCTATCAAGCCGAGGTTTATTAGAATGAAGTCCATGATAAGGGGTTTGGGTTGTATTTCTCCCTCTCCTTGATAAGGAGAGGCCGTCTACAGGTGTCCATCAACTACCGGTGGACTTTGGGTGAGGTGAATTATATGCTAAAATAATAATACATTATGGGAAAGCCGAATCGAGTTCAGATAATCAAATATGGTCCACCACCACCAGAGCTTCCGGTGTTTGGAAAGGTGCCTCCTGAAGAGGTTTCTTTTATTGGACGTACGAATTACGTCGCAGCACTTGAAGAAAAGAAATTTATTTTCGGAATTAAGCGCGTTGACCGCCGAAGACATTTATATATCATTGGAAAGTCTGGGGTTGGAAAAACAAAGCTTCTAGAATTGATGCTTCGCCAAGATGTGACATATGGCCACGGTCTTTGTCTTATCGATCCACACGGTGACGTTATCGATGCAATGCTCGATTATATTCCAAAAGAGCGTGTTGAAGACGTTTGTATTATTGACCCTGCTGATATTGATTTCCCAGCATCTTTCAATCCTTTGGCAAATGTCGACCCAATGTTCAAATTTCAATTGACTCAAGGGTTAATCGAAGTTTTCCAAAAACAATTCGGTGCAAACTGGACACCACGTCTCGAGCACGTTTTTCGTTTTACTTGTCTCGCATTACTCGATTATCCGTATGCTACGATGCGCGGAATGATCTCGATGTTGACAGATAGAAATTATCGTCAGAAAGTCGTGGAATATATTACAGACGACATGGTGAAAAGATTCTTCGCTATCGAATTCGCGGACTGGTCTGAAAAATTCGATACTGACGCTATTATTCCACTTGTTAATAAACTAGGTCAATTTCTTTCTGATCCCTTGCTTCGTAATATTTTCGGACAGAAGCAAAATAAAATAGATATTAGTAAATTGATGAATGAACAAAAAATAATTTTTATTAATTTGTCTAAAGGGCGCCTCGGTGAAGAAAATTCGTCTTTCCTTGGTTCGATGTTTTTGACTAAAATTAAACAGGCCGGAATGGAGCGCGCTAGTATTGCCGAACGTGACCGTAAAGATTTTTATATTTATGTGGACGAGTTCCAAAACGTAGTGACACAAACTTTCGAAAACATTTTGTCGGAAGCTCGAAAATACGGTTTGAACCTTACTATGGCTCATCAGTATGTCGGTCAAATTATTCCAAAAGTTCACCAAGCTGTACTTGGTAATACAGGTAGTGTCATTTGTTTTCGTGTAGGTGGAGAAGATGCTGTAAAATTGAAACCCGAATTTGAGCCATTATTCGGAGTGAAAGACATGATCAACCTCGCCGTAGCAGAATTTTATATCAAAATGACGATTGATGGAGAGTCTTACGATCCATTTTCTGCAGAGACACTTCGTGTATTACCTCCAAATCATCCTTCATATCGACAAGAAATTATAAATGCATCACGTAGAAAATATTCAATTCCAAAAGACGATGCGCAAAAATTGATTCAAGAGGAAGAAGCTACAATTATTCGAAGTGCAGAAGAAAAAGCTATTATTTCAGGAAAAGGCAAAAATGAAGTTGACGAAAATGAAAAGTCTGCAAAACCAGTCGCTAAAGAAGCTGAACCTATGATATAAATTAAACAACATACTGACAAACTCCAGTATGTAAGGATGTTAAATTTATGAATTCTGAAACAAAAAATTGCCAAAATTGTCCCGATTTTTAAAAAATCGAGGATCCACGATTCTAATGAATTATAATCGGGATAAAAAAGATATGGAACATCAATCAGAAAGTAAAATATGTCAGAATTGTAAGACTTCGTTTATTATAGAACAAGAAGATTTTAATTTTTATGAAAAGATGAAAGTTCCTGCACCGACATGGTGTCCTGAATGTCGAATGGCACGTAGATTCCTATTTATGAATACTTGGAATCTATATAGGCGAAATTGTGAAAAATGTGGGGAAAGTACACTTTCAATGTTTTCAGAAGATAAACCACATAAGGTTTTTTGTTTACCTTGTTGGTGGTCGGATGATTGGGATGGTACTGAGTATGCTATCAATTACGACCCCTCTCGTTCTTTTTTAGAACAGATGAAAGAGCTGGAACTCAGAACACCTTGGATGGCTAATACTATGATGTATACAATGAATGTAAATAGCCCGTATTGTAATGCTACTGGTCCAGTAAAGAATTGCTACATGCTTTTTTGGGCAGATTATTGTGAAAATTCTTTTTACTCATCTTATTTGAATACTTTAAAAGATTCTATAGATTGTTATCGGGTAGCTCATAGTGAATTGTGCTATGAAGGCACTGGTTTGAATAAATGTTACAGAACTTTCTTTTCGGAAGAGTGTGATTCTTGTACCGATACGTGGTTTTCAAGAGCTTGTTCTGGTTTAGTAAATTGTTTTGGTTGTATAAATTTAAGAAATAAAAATTATTGTATATTCAATGAACAATATTCTCAGGAAGATTATTTTAAAAAAGTAAAAGAATTTGATCTAATATCTCATACGTCATTAGAAAAAATAAAAAAAGATGTTTTAGTGTTTTGGAGTAAATATCCAAGGCGATTTTATAACGGTAATGCGTTAAACAAAAACGTTAGTGGTGATTATATTTATGAATCTAAAAATGCACAGAATTGTTTTATGGTTTCTGGGGCTGAAGATTGTAAATTTACTCAATTTGTAAGTATTCCAAAAGCCAAAGATTGTTATGATAATACTGGTTGGGGAGATGGTTCAGAAAGAATTTATGAGTCTACTGTTGTCGGCCTCGGAGCAAGTAATGTAAAATTTTCTAATGAATGCTGGCCTAATGCAATGAATACAGAATACTCTATCTATGCTATAGGTGGATGTAAGGATATTTTTGGATGTGTCAATTTAAAGAAAAAACAATATTGTATTTTAAATAAACAGTATTCAAAGGAAGAATATGAAAAGTTAAAAGAAAAAATTATTAAAGATATGAATATAAATACTTTTATAGACTCAAAAAATAGAGTTTATAAATATGGTGATTCATTACCTATTGAATTGTCGCCATTTTCTTACAATGAATCAAATGCTGGTAAGTTTTTACCAATTACAAAAGAAAAAGCTTTAGAGCAAGGTTTCACTTGGTCAGAAGGAAAGGTGAATGAATATAAGATTACAGCCAAGGCGTCTGATTTACCAGATACAATCTCATATACTACAGATGAGATACTAAACGACGTGTTTGAATGTGCTTCTTGTCAAAGAGCTTATAAATTTACTCTAGGTGAATTGAATTTAATGAGAAGACTTTCTTTACCATTACCACATAAATGTTTTCATTGTCGTCAAGAATTTCGTTTTTCTAGATCTAATCAGGCTAGATTATACGATAGAAATTACATGAAATGCGGAGTAGATTTAAAAACTTCTTATAATCCAGATAACACAGAAATAGTTTATTGTGAAAAATGCTATCAGCAGGAAGTATATTAGCTCCCTCTCCTTAATAAGGAGAGGGTTGGGGTGAGGTGAATTTTTGATTTTTAGATGATTTTTTGCTAATATAACACTCTATGAGTAAAGATTACTATGAAGTTTTGGGAGTTAATAAAAGTGCTACAAAAGACGAATTGAAAACGGCTTTTCGTAAGCTTGCGCACAAACATCATCCAGACAAGAATAAAGGGGATGATAAAAAATTTAAAGAAATAAATGAAGCGTATCAAACACTTTCAGATGACACAAAGCGTGCACAATACGATAGATTTGGTGCAGGTTATCAAAATATGGGTGGCGGACATCAACATGGTGGATTTTCTGGTGGAGGTTTTGAAGGATTTGACTTTTCTGGTTTTCAGCAAGGTGGACAAGAATTTGATTTTGGAAACTTGAATGATATATTTTCAGATTTTTTTACAGGAGGCAGAGGTGGTTTTCACACCAGAACTCCTCGTGGCCGAGACATGCAAACAGAAATTGAAATTTCTTTTATAGATGCTATTTTAGGTGTTGAAAAAAATATTGTTATTACTGGGCATAAAGAAATAAAAATAAGTATTCCGTCTGGTATACGTGATGGCCAAACTTTAAAAATGACAGGAATGGGTGAAGTTATAAAAGATGGAAAAGCAGGAGATTTATATATAAATGTTCATGTTAAAGTTCCACACAAGATATCTAAAAAAGCTCGCGAACTTCTTGAAGAATTAAAAAAAGAGGGAATTTAGTGTATTTCTTTTTAGACTAGTGTTATAATAAAGGTATGAAAAAGAGTAAAATAATTTTTGTATTTTTATTTATAATTTTATCTTTTGGAATTAAATTAAATATTATTTATGGTGCTACAAATGCTGGTTTTGTTCAGGCAAATATTTGGTATTCCAAAGATCCATTTGAGGAAGGTGATCAGATAAGAATTCATACATTTGTTTTCAATCCAGACACAAGAGAACTTTCTGGAGTTATAGAATTTCTAGATAATGAAACTATTTTAGGTAAAAAAAGTTTTAAAGCACCTACTAGTGGTATTGCTGAAGTTTCTATTCCTTGGACTGTTACAGCTGGAGATCATTTAATTTATGCAAAAATTGAAAGTGCTAAATTTACAATATCTACAGGTAAATATCAAGATGTTTTGTTGTCTGAAAATGAAACAGAAAAAAGTAAACGTTTTGTAGCTAAAAAAATTGTATTAAATACAAATATAGATTCTCAAAATAACAAAACAGTAGCAACAAATACTGATACTAATATTGCTCTTACATCTAAAATAGATGATATTACAAATTCAATTACAGATAAAACTCCTACATCTATAACCAAGCCAATATTATCTGTTACAAATGGGATTGAAGGTGTTCGAATAAAGACAGGAGACAGCTTGTCTAATATAGAAGATTCAGCTAAACAAGAATTACAAAAAGTGAATAAAGATATAATAAACAAGGGTGCAACGACAGATAAAATAAAAAAACCATTTATTTACGTAAAACTTTTTCTTAGTACCTTATTCTCAGCTATTTTTAACAGCATGATACTATTTTATAGTCTTTTGTTTGTTATTATTTTCTTTTTTTCTAGATTTCTTTGGAGAAAATTCTTTTAAAGAAGATTGTTTTTTTACTGTAAAAGTGTAATATAAGATGATGCAGTTTAGAATTTTAGCTTATTTTATATTGTTATTAGCTCTTCTTTTTACTCCTTTTTGGGTATTTTTGTTATTGTTAATAATTAGTATGGCAACATTTAATTTATTTTTTGAGGCTATTTTATTCTCGCTTTTATCTGATTTATTTTATAGTGCAAAAGAAATTAGGTTTTCAGAGCACTTATTTATATTTTTTTGTGCATCAATTATAGCTTTATTACTTATTGAATTTTTAAAAAAGAAGTTAAAGTTTTATCCTAAATAAATGATAAGAAGATTTTTAAATAAAAGAAAAATAAAAAATACTGATTTTTTCACTAGCCCTGATGAAATTTTTCTGGATTCAGAAAATATTGGAAACTTTGATGTCCAACAGTTTGAAGGAAGAATTGAAAAACCAGTGAGTAAAAAATCTATATATTTTTTAGTAATAGCCTTTTTATTTTGTGCTGTAATATTTTTAGGTAGATTAAGCTATCTTCAAATTAAAAAAGGCTATATTTATTTAAAAAGAAGTGAGAATAATTCTTTAAATAGAAGTATTCTTTTTGCTGATCGTGGAATTATTTATGATCGAAATAAGATTCAATTGGCATGGAATACAAAAAATGGCGATGGAGATTTTGCTACTCGTTCATATTCTCCTGTAGGTTTTTCTCATATTTTAGGATATGTTAGCTATCCTGCGGTAGACAAATCAGGGCATTATTGGCAAGATAAATTTATTGGAAAAGATGGAATTGAAAAAGAATACGATGAAGCCCTTCAGGGCCAAAATGGTGTTAAAATTACTGAAACTGATGCACAAAAACATATTTATTCAGAAAATGTTGTAAATGCACCACAGAGAGGTTCCGATTTATTTTTAACTATTGATTCTCGTATTCAATTAGAACTTTTTAATTTAATTAAAAGTTTGTCAGCTAGTGTGTCGTTCAAAGGTGGAGCAGGAATATTAATGGATGTAACAAGTGGAGAAATAATCGCAAGTGTTTCATATCCAGAATATAGTTCTGAAATTTTATCACAAGGAAAAGATAGAGAAAGTATAAAAAGTTATTTAACAGATAAAAGAAATGTTTTTATGGATAGGACACTTTCTGGTCTGTATACACCAGGATCAATTGTAAAACCATTTGTATCAATTGCAGCATTAACTGAACAAGTAATTGATCCATATAAAAAAATTCTTTCTACTGGTTCTATTTCAATCACGAATCCATATGATAAGACAAAAGAGACAGTGTTTAAAGACTGGAAAGCTCATGGCTGGGTAGATATGAGGCAAGCTATTGCAGTATCTTCCGACGTTTATTTTTATGAAGTTGGCGGAGGATTTCATGATCAAAAAGGTTTAGGGATAGCTAATATCGAAAAATATTCAAAACTTTTTGGTATTGGTGAAAAAACAGGTGTAGACATGCCAGATGAAGTAGCAGGATTAATTCCTAGTCCTGAATGGAAGATAAAAACTTTTCCAAAAGACCCAATATGGAGAATTGGAGACACATATCACACAGCTATTGGACAATATGGATATCAAGTTACTCCAATCCAGATGGCTCGAGCAGATTCAGCTATTGCAAATAAAGGCACACTTATTACTCCACATTTTATTTTAGGTGATAAAGAAAAAGAATTACAAACATCTCAAATTAATTTAAGTAAAGATTATTTTAATACTGTTCATGAAGGAATGCGACAAGGTGTTTTATCTGGAACATCTATATCCTTAAACGTACCTTATGTACAAGTAGCATCTAAGACTGGTACTGCTCAGCTTGGTGTAGCTAAAAACAAAGTTAACTCTTGGGTTATGGGATTTTTCCCTTATAAAAATCCAAAATATGCGTTTACTATACTAATGGAAGCTGGTCCTTCTACAAATGGAGTGGGAGGTGCATTTATCATGCGTGGGCTTTTAGATTGGATGAGCGTGAATACTCCTGAATATTTTAATTAATCTATTTTACGAATTTATTTGTGAGCATTGTGTAGCATAGCTGCGCTGCGCCGTATTCTGTGAGGACTGTTTCTTTTTGTGGAGAAACTTCTACTATATCAGCACCGACGAGAGTTTTTTTGTTGATTAATTTTTCAATTAAATCTATTCCATACCACCATTCGAGTCCACCTTGGACTGCTGTGCCTGTGCCAGGCATATGCGCGGGGTCGAAACCGTCGACATCGATAGTGATGTAAACATATTTTGTCTTAAAAGCTTTTAGGATTGTTTCTATTGTTGGAATTTTTCCACGGCCCCATTCAAAAGTGGTGACATTATTTTTTTTGTTTGAAAAAAATTTATATTCATCTGTAGAATAAGTGCGAATTCCTACTTGAACTAGAGGGAAACCTAGCTCACTAGCACGGCGCATGACACAAGAGTGCGCATAATTGGTAGGATCATCACTATAATCACTATCATCATTTCGTAAATCACAATGTGCATCTATTTGTAAAATAGTCACATCTTTTGGATTATATTTTTTTGCTAATGCTTTGAATGCTCCTAGAGATACTGAATGCTCTCCACCTAAAAGAAAAACGAATTTATCTTTCAAAGATTCACATTTATCTGAAATTTTTGTTAAAACTTTTTCTGGAGATAGAGCTGCCACATTGCCCAAATCTTGATAAGCGATTTTCATAAAATCAGTCGCTTCTTTCTTTAATTTACGATCAAAGAATTCTATTTGTTTTGATAATTGACCTACTACAGCTTTTGGCCCAGCTAGGGTGCCTTTGTGTGAAGAAGCTGTCTTTTCATAACCTACTGATAAAATCACTGCGTCTGCATTGTTAATATTTTTTTCGTTTATTATTGAATTTGCCATAGATACATCTTACAAGAATCGCCCCGCTTTTGCAAAAGCAAAAGCGGGGCAGATATAGGTGCTTGACACCTTTTTCCAAAGTGCTAGACTTTTTGTATGCAAACATTAATTAGGCATCTGTCTAGTATTTTGTTCAAAAAGCCAAATTGGCATTTTTCTTCTAAAAATTTTATATTGAAAATTAAAAAATCACTATGCATCACAGTGATTTTTTCTTTTATATTCACTCCGACTTTTTCTATTTTTGCACAAGAAATAAAAGAAATTCCAAAAATAGCTGAAGTCGCTGTAAAAGAGACAACAATTTCAAGGGAAGCATCAAGAATTTTTCCAGATAAAGAAAACACTGATTTAATAAAACCAATTACAAATACAATTATTTCTGTTGCAGAAGATATAAAAACAGACCCTGCATTAGAAAAGTTACCACCAGAGCAAACAGCGGTCGATTCAAATTCTGATTCAAATACAGATGAAAATAGTTCACAAAATAAAACACTCGCTCCAATTCTTCCTGGTGCAATTCCAGAAAAACCACAAGATCAAAAGAAAGATGCTATTCCACAAATGAATTCTAATACTGGTGCTTTGAGTTATTCTTATTCAATTAATTTACCAAAAGGAACTGGCGGATATACACCAACACTTTCTTTAAATTACAACTCACAGAATGATGATAATTTTGGAAATCTTGGTCATGGTTGGGAATTGTCTATTCCAAATATTTCACGAAAAAATACACATGGAACCCAAGAACTTTATAATAGGAAAGACTTCAATTCTTCATTGGATGGAAATTTAGTAAAAGTTGATATCCAAGGGAATTTAGAAAAATATTTACCTGAATCACTTTCTACTGCTTATAATACTTATATTTTAGATACCTCTACAAACATTTGGACCCTTACAACAAAAGATGGACAAATTTTTATTTTTGGTGCCAATACCGATAGCCGTCAAGATGATCCAAATAATCTCGCACATATTTATAAATGGATGCTTTCGTCTCAAATGGATAATAATTCAAATACAATCACTTATACATACACAAAAAACCAAAATGCTATTTACCCACTAAACATTCATTATGCTATTTTTGACATAAATTTTTTAACAGAATCTCGTAATGATGATTTACAACAAAAAACAACTAGCTTTTCAGTAACGAATGCATTTAGAATTAAAAATATTCAAATTTTTGAAAATTCAATTTTGAGAAATGACTATTCCTTAGAATATATTTATAGTCCTACAAATAATAAATCGCTATTACATGGTATAAAAATAAATAATACCAATGAAACAAGCTTTGATTATCAAAATACAATAACTGGTTGGACTTACGATACACATTTATCAAATGTTTTTCCTATTCCTTTTTTAAATCCTAATAACTCTCAGCCGTATGGAATGCGAGTAGCTGATATAAATGGCGATGGACTGCTCGATGTACTTTGTAGTAATTACAATTTACCTTCAAGCGGTTGTTATAACAATACATCAAAAATTTTTTTGAATACTGGAGATGGTTGGCAAGATGTAAGTAGTACTTGGACTTTTCCAATAAAACATGATTCTGCTATTAATGGCGGTACAGAATTAGAAAGATTTGCAGACAGTTCTTATGGCTCTAATTCTAGCTATAGTACAGGGTTACAACTTATGGATATAAATGGAGATGGTTTAAATGATTTAATTCGAGGAAATGGTCAATTAAATTATATTTATTTAAATAATGGTTCTGGTTGGGTATACAATACACAACTATCAAATGCTTTTCCGATGAGTTTTTTTAATAATAACAATCAAGATTATGGTATGCGAGTAGCCGATATAAATGGTGATGGACTACTCGATGTACTTTGTAGTAATGGTATTAATGGTTATGGTAGTGGTTGCGGACAAACCAATCCTAAAATTTTTTTGAATACTGGAGATGGTTGGCAAGATGTAAGTAGTACTTGGACTTTTCCATTAAATCAATACAATATTATATATAATAATTTTCCAGTAAATACTGAATCTTTTGTAGATTATTATAATAATCCTACAGGTTTACAAATTTTAGATGTAAATGGAGACGGTTTAAATGATTTAATTCGTACTGGTAATCCATATAAATTTATTTATATAAATAATGGTCATGGGTGGACATATGATGCTTATATATCAAACGTTTTTCCTTTGACCTTTTTAAGTGTTGCTAATAATCATTTTGATCAAGAATATGGTATGCGAGTAGGTGATATAAATGGTGACGGGCTATCTGATATTCTTTGTCATAATACAATGACTTCTGGCGCCTTATGTAATGATACTAATCCAAAAATTTATATAAATAAAATTAGTTGGCAAGACGTAAGTAGTACTTGGACTTTTCCAATAAGTAATTATGATTTGATACATTCCTATGTTAGCGTAAAAGAAGCATTTGGTAGTAATTATGGAAATATTACAGGGTTACAACTTATGGATATAAATGGAGATGGTTTAAATGATTTAATTCGTAGTCGCTATGCTTTCAATGATGTTTATTTAAATAATAATCAAACCAAAGTTAATGTTTTAACTAAAATTACATACCTAACAGGAGGAATTACAGATATTGCTTATAAATCTTCAACAAAATATTTAGATTCATCTGGTAATCTTTTAAATCCCAACTTACCTTATCCGGTTCAAGTTGTTCAAAATATAAAAAATACAGACCCAGTTCGTAATATTGCAAGTCGACATCAGTATGAATATTCTGGTGGAGATAAAAGATATGATGGAGCATTTGATCATAAATTTTCTGGTTTTGGAAAAGTAATAGATAAAGAAACTAATTTTGACGGATCTACAGTATATTCACAAAAAAATATTTATTATCATCAAGGAAATGGCGATGATTTAGCTAGTGGTGAAGCTAGTGATGCTAAAGCAAAAATAGGTCAAGCATATCGTACTGATATTTTAGATAATTCTGGAAATATTTTAGATAGTTCATACTCTAATACTAGTATAGTGAATATTTATACAGAGACGGGTGCTGGGTGTAATTATCCAGAAGTTTGTGATAGCGTCGACATGGTAAAGAGAGACGATAATATCCATGAAGTTTTCAACCATACAACAGGTGAACAAAGTAGCTCTGCTCAAAGTTTTACTTATGATAGTAATGGAAATATGATTGAACAAATAGAATATGAAAATGTTTCAGTTGATTCTCTTTTCAATTTTACGAATATTGGTGAAACACGAAAAAATGAAATGACTTATGTGTGTGGCGCGCTGGCATATGCCAGCGCGCCTAGATGTGAAGTATCCTCTGAAACACTCAAAGATAATAATAATCTTATAGTAAAAAACGCTCTCCATTACTATGACAATTTACCATTTGGACAAATATCTACTGGTAATGGTACAAAAGATCAAAATTTAAAAATTGGTTATACATACTCAGAACACAATTTTACTTTTGATAATTACGGAAATCTTTTGAGTGATACAGACCCACTTGGAAATGTAACAAGTTATATCTATGATGTAAATAATATTTTACCTATCACTGTGACAAACGCTCTGGGACAAAGTAAACATTTTAGTTATGATTTTACTTTTGATGTACCACTTACAATTATAGATGAAAATAATTTTACTTCAGACTTTACATACGATATTTTTGGTAGAAATTTGACTAAATCAATAAACAGCATTCTTTTAGAATCTAATATTTATAATGATGTGCCAAACAATACATCAATTATTAAAACTTTTTATCCCACCTCTAACTCCACAACTATTTCTATTTCGTATTTAGATGGGCTAGGCAGAAAAATTCAAAATAAAACCTTACGTGAAGATGGTCAGTATGATACGATAGATACGATTTATTCAGATAGGGGACTAACAGATTCAAATTCACTACCTTATATTTCGTTCAATTCTACATTATCACCAGCCACGGTGACACAGGCATTACTCACAAATTCAAATTATGATGTCTTGGGACGAGTAATTTCTACTACAAATGCACTAGGAACTTCTACAATGTCCTACGATTTAAATGAAATGACTACCACGGATGCAAATGGTAAACAAAAGAAAATTACCACAGATAATTTTGGCCGATTAATATCAGTTACTGAATATTTATCTGGCATACCTTACACCACACATTATACTTATCGTGCAGATGATGTATTACTAAATATTACAGATGCACTAGGTAATGTACGTAATTTTATTTATGATAATAAAGGCGAAAAAAATTTAGCCGAAGATTTACATAATCCTACAGACACAAACTTTGGTGTTTATAGATATGATTATGATTTAGCTGGAAATATTACTAGATATACAAACCCTAGACATCAAATGATATATTATACTTACGACACTTTAAACCGTTTACTTACTGAAGATTCAAATTCTACTGCCACTACAGATATTTCTTACTATTATGATTCTTGCCAAAATGGAATTACAAAACTTTGTAATGTTATAAAAACAAATACCAATACAAGTTATAAATATGATAACTTTGGAAATATTGTTACAGAAAATCAAATGATCAATACTATGGTTTTTGAAACAAACTACGCATATTATGCTTCTGGATTATTAAGAAAGATAACATATCCAGATTCTTCTATTTCAGAGGCAAATTATACTTCTATGGGACGACCAGACAATATCTTATTTCAAAGTGATATAACATCTACACCAAGTATGATAGCTAGAATTAGTAGCTATCATACTTCTGGAAAACCAGACTCAATAATTTATGGTAATGGAGTAATTACAGATTTTGTTTATGATTCTACTAAAATGTATTCTTTGCAAAATCAAAAAAGTACAGATTTAGCAGGAAATATTTTTGAAAATCGCACTTATTCTTATGATGCAGTTTTGAATCCTACAAACATTACTGATATTGGAAATAATATAAATGCAGGAAGTTCTGTCTACACTTATGATGATTTATATAGACTAACAACTTCTGTATTTACACCATCTGCGGGTACACCTATTACTAATTCGTGGACTTATAATATTCTAGGAAATATTTTAACTCATAATGCCAATGTGTATGCTTATACTGGTAATATTGGAACATTTTACGCAAATCCACATGCGGTGACGAGTATTGGGCATGATTATTTATCTTATGACAAGTCTGGAAATTTAGTTAATTATTTAAATAAAAATTTTAGTTACAATTATAAAAATGAAATGACAAGTTCAAACACAGGCACAATTTCGAATTATCTTTACAACCAATTTGGTTCCAGGGTATTTTATCAAAATGGTACCCATACAATTTACACTCCAAATGATATTTATACCTTAGAAGGAGCAGATAAGATTAAACAAATTTCTCTTGGTTCATTTCATGTTGCTGATGTTAAAAATTCTCTTGTAAACGGAGGGTTTGGACATCAAGGTGCAATTCCACAACATGTTGATACTTTAAATTTCTTCCACACTGATACACTCGGCTCCACTCGCTTCGTGACGGATGAAAATGGTATAATAGAGCAAAGCTTGGATTACAATCCATTTGGAGATATTCGAGTAGACAATCATAGTACTTTTAATTCAAAAGAAAAATTTATCGGCGAGAGGTTTGACGATGACACAGGTTTGAATTATCTTAATGCGAGATATTACAATTCCGCCAACGGTCAATTCGTCTCCGAAGATCCAATGTTCTGGTCTATGCCAAAAGAATACTTCACTGATCCACAACAGTGGAATAGTTACAGCTACGCGAGAAATAATCCGATTTCTCTTAGTGATCCAAGCGGAAAGTTTTCAATTTCTGAATTAGGTAACCAAGCAAAAAGCATCGGAAGCAAAATCGCCGATTCAGTAAAAAATTTGTTTGGAGGGAATAAGGCAACTCCTTCTATACCAAAATATCTTGAGGCACCGAAAAATAACCAAAGTAGTGTTGGACATATTAGAAGTACCTACCTTTCTGTTACGTTTACTAAAGGGGCTGATAACCTTGTAAATCCTAAAACAGTCAATGGCTATGATAAAATCTTTAAGGAATCGAGTAAACTTGGTGTAAATTCAGTTAATTTTTATGCAACAACGAATCACGCTTCTGATACTGGTGGTTTCTCTTGGCACGATTCTGGTTTAGCTGGTGATATTAATATGGTAAATGGAATTCATGTTTCTAAAGATAATTCCTATGCAAAGATTTTACAAGAAGTATCTAGCAATCTTTCTGAAGTTAGAGAAAACTTTGGACCCTTTATGATTACACATAGCGAAAAGACTTATACACCTGCACAGTATCTAAAATTAAGTGATGGTCACCAAGATCACATACATACTTCTTTTAATCAATAACAATGAAAGACAATATAAATAAAATAAATATAGTGGAAAAGATTTGTATTTTGGTACTTTTTATTTTAATTTTCTATTTTATAAATATTTATTTTTTTAAAAAACCTAAAATTACCTTGGGAACTTTCACTGAAATCCCCAAAGATTTAATGGACTCAGGATGTACTTTCTACTGGAATCAAAGTGACTTGGATAAAAAAGAAATAGCATTAATTGACACGTTCGGTTCTGGTGCTTTAATAGTTATTAACGGTAATTCTGAAAAATTAAAAGAGGTTCGTAATGGGGATCTTCTAAATTTTTCAAATGATAAATTTGAGGTAAAAATAAATATTATTAAAAGTACCTTAAATAATAACGAAGGTACTTACGAAGAAGGTATTTTAACTGTTATTGGCAAAGATGGTGAAAGTACTTCAAAAAATGTTTTGGGTTATTGTGGATCATGATAATACATTGCTTTTATTACGAATAGTTGTATCATTAAAGTATTATTATTATTAAATACACTTTATATATGAAAAAATTAGTTATCTCGTCTTTTTTAGTTTTATCTTTGTTTGGTTTCATGGCTATTAGCTTAAATACAGCTGACGCTTCTGTCCGTGTACGTGGTTATACTACAAAACGTGGTACATATGTTGCTCCTTCATATCGTTCAAATCCAGATAGTTCTAGATATAATAACTATTCAACAAAAGGCAATTACAATCCTTATACTGGTAAAAAAGGTTACACAGACCCTTACAAATATAATTGGTAAAAATTATGGACAAAATAAATAAATTATCTTTGCCCGCATCGATTTTAATAGCTAGTATTGTATTTGGTGGTTTTTATTACTTTAGCCAACTTAATAAACAAAAATCTATAGAACGAATGCAGGAAACTGCATTAGCCCAAGAAAAAAAATCAGAAAATAGTAGTGTTGAAAAACAAATTCAAGATGAATATAGAAAAGAATGTGAGGCATCACAAAATAAAACAATAGAACAGCTAAATGATTTTTTAGATACTTGTTCAAAGTACAACTCAGAAAGTTATTGTTTAAACTCTGAAGCTGGTAAATTGTATCAAGGGGAACTAACTCCAGAATCTATTCAAGCGTGTATTAACAATAAAAAGCTTAAGTATTCTCAATAGGTTAAGTTGTGGAAATACTTTTAATAGAATTATATTAATATGGATAATCTCAACTTTGGTAAACCACTACAAGATCATTCTCAAGAAGAATTGTTCTTTTTAATGAATAATAGTAGTTCAGAATTTGGTCTTCAAGCCCAATACGAGCTTATGCGTAAATTATCGCTAGAAGATTCAAGGTCATCTAAGAGGTTCGGAAGATGGTCTCTTTTTATAGCCACCATTTCAATTTTTATTTCTATAACTCTTAGCATTATTCAAATTTACCACTGAACTTTTCACTTGAACTCACAAGAGTGGAGTGATTTTAAACTTTACCCAACTAAAGTTTAATTGTTTAAAATTCTAAACTTAAAAATTCAAAAATTTAGGGTAGTTTTTGGAGATTGAGAGGAGGGAATTGGACTTGAAGTTGGAGAGGATTTGGGGTGGGAGAAGTTTTATGTCATCGTGGAGATTTATCCAGCGGATTTCGGAAAGTTCGTGGCTGTGCGTACCTTTTAATTTTTTAATATCTAGATAATCTCGTGAATTTGTAATTTCGAAAAAGAATTCGATGGATTGCTTGGTTTCTTTTTCGATAAAATTATGAATATAAAGGAGCCTGCCAATTTGTGGCTCGATGCCAAATTCTTCAAAAATTTCTCTTTTCATCGCATCTTCGATATTTTCACCCCATTCCATATGCCCACCCGGCAAAGCATAAAAATCTAAACCGTGATTGTGCTTCACCACCAAAAGTTTACCTTCGTGTACTATCACAGCCCTGCACCGTACCGCAAATTTTTTTTCTTCTGTATTTTTCATATTTAGATTATAGCATTTCATGTTATAATAAAACCATTATGCACTGGCTTTTAATTGCAATATGGGCGCCGTTACTTTGGGCATTATCGAATCATATCGATAAATATTTGATTACGCGTTTTGGAGAAGGCATTGGCATACGAGGGTTGATTACTTTTTCTGCACTCATGTCTGGGCTTATCATTATTATTTCATATGTTGTCGATCCGAATGTTTTTTCTATTCTTTCAGCTGATCGATTTATTTTAATGATTTCGGGAGTTTTATATACACTGGCAATTTTGCTATATCTCTATGCGCTTTCGCATGATGAAGCTTCCGTAGTGACGCCTACATTTCAGCTAATTCCTGTATTTGCATTTTTCCTCGGTTTTATTTTCTTAAATGAAATGATGACAGGCAGGCAAATGCTAGGTGGGCTAGTGGTAATCCTGGGAGCGATAATAATTTCGACAAATTTTACTACTTTCAAATTTCGTAAAAAAGTTTTTTGGTTGATGATTTCTTCATCTCTGGCTTTTGCTATTTATAATATTTTATTTAAAGTCGGAGCAGGTGAGACTTTTTGGACTGCAATTTTTTGGCAATCAATAGGTACTTTTATTTCAGGAATTTTTATGTTCTGCTTGCCTAGCTTCCGCAGAGACTTTCTATCAATCTTTAAAAAAGATTCCGTCGCAATCGTAGGCTTCTCGTCACTCGTCGAGATTACCACTGTGGCAGGGAATATGCTCATCTCAAAGGCTGTGATATTGGCCCCTGTGGTGGCTATGGTGCTGATGGTGGAGTCTTTTCAACCAATATTCGTATTTGTGTTAGGAATCATAATAACAGTCTTTATACCAGTATTTGGTAAAGAAGATTTGAGTCGTAAAATGATCATCCAAAAAATCTGCGCTATCGCCATAATCCTCGCCGGTAGCTTTTTGTTATATTTTTAATGTTTTTATGCTAAAATATCCCTATGCCTGAAGATATAAAAAAACCATACAATATATTTTTATACACATTACTCACTAGTTGCGCTGTCGTAATTATAATTTCTTTTTACAGCTTTTTCTTTCAAAAAAATTACGATTTTATTGTAGAAACAAAATGTGACAATACTATGGAGACTTGTTTTTATCGTGATTGTTCTGTGGAAGGCGACTGCCCGCCAAATAATCTTTCTTATTACAAAGTGTACACACTAAAAGCTAGAGATTTTTCAAAATGTACGAATGAAGATTGTACCGATTTTTGTAATCAAAATAACGGAATCTGTATACAAACAGAATGCACTGATTCTGATATAACAGATGGCACTTGTGTCGTGTCTACACCTATGAGTGACGTTCCTAATACTACAAACTAAAATGACAATTTCAATCGGGGATTACAATACAATAATGGATGATAGAAATATTTTTAATCAGATTGTGTATACACCACTTTCCGAAGCTCTTCGTTTACTCGAAGAACGACAAAAAGATCCCGTTCTTATGGCAAAAGTAAACGAATTATTGAAAGGAGATATTCCAGAGGTTTTGAAAAATAAAAAATGTGGAGTTTTGTGTAGACAAATTGCAACTCCAAATAATGAAACAAGAATGTTTCTATCTATAGCTAAAGACAATAACTTTTCTCCTGTGTTATTAGAATTCCAAGATGACAAATTTACTTCTAACAACAAGTATAAACATTCTTTAGGGAAACTTTTTATAAAAAATGACGATAACCTAGGATTAGATTCTTTTATAGATGAAATAAATATAATAGATTTTACTAAACATGATGGAAAAAAATTACGTGACATAGTAACATTATGGGAGGAACCTTTAGTTGATTTTCATAGAAGATTATTTGTTTTGCATGATTATAATACTACTGACTTTGATTTTCACGATGTTTCTTTATGGTTAAAAAATAATGGAGATACTGCTTTAAATTATTACACTAATTTACTTACTTTATTCACTTGTTATGGAATTTTGTTTGAAAATTTTTTAATATCTAAAGATTCTGAAGGTGATTTTACAGAAAAAATAGTATTACCAGCAATTGAAAAAGTAATTAATCTAACAGGAGTAAAACCATTAATAGTTCCAATAGAACCCATGGATTTAGAAACAGAAAATTTTTGGCTACATCATTTATCAAAAGTAAAAACCTTAATTCCTAAAAAATAACTATGGTTGATATAAATACAATAATAAAAACATGTGACCAGTCAACAAATACAGTGAGAACCATTGTTTTTTACTCACATTTAATACCTATATTTTTGTCATTGACATTAGGTATTTTTGTATTTATTAAGGCAAAATTTAACCTTTACTCTAAAATATTTTTAGCTTTTGTTATTTCTTTTTGTATTTGGCTTGTTTGTGATTTGATGGCTTGGAATGCAAATGATTATCGTCTTATATACACAATGTGGGGTTTTCTTGATTTCATTGAAATCGTATTTTATATTCTAGGTTTATATTTTATTATAACATTCGTTCAAGAACGAGATACAAAATGGTATACAAAATTATTTTTTACAAGTTTACTGGTAATTCCTTTTTATATCACTATTACAGGTCAATCTGTGACAGGATTTAATCAATCAGTTTGTGAGGCTAATAATAATGGTTTTATTTCAGATTATAAACTTGTCGTAGAATCTTTTATTGGTATCGCTATTATATTCTATATTGTCCGAGCATTTATAGTAGAAAAAAATAAGCAACGCCGAAAAGCTGACATTATAGTGCTCGGTTCGATTCTTTCCTTTTTGGCAGTTTTTGGGATTACAGAATACTACGCTTCCATAACAGGGATTTATGAATACAATCTTTATAGTTTGTTTATTTTGCCGATATTTCTAGTAGCGATTATTTACGCAGTTTTTGAGCTCGATATTTTTAATTTTCATATACTCGGAACGCATTATATCGTGGCTGGGCTCGTGATATTGATGGGTGGCCAACTTTTCTTCGTAAACGGTGCCGCCGATCAATTGCTTACTGTTATTACAGTTGTTCTTTCTATAGCTTTGAGTATTATTTTGTATAGAAACTTGAAACGTGAATCATATCAGCGTATGCGCATTGAGAAGCTTTCTGTAGACTTGAACGAATCAAAGATGCGACTTGAAGATACAAATATGAAGCTCGAAGGTGCGAATGATAAATTGAAGTCACTCGATAAACTGAAAACAGAGTTCCTTTCACTCGCTTCACATCAACTTCGCAGTCCACTCACTGCTATCAAGGGATATACTTCGATGTTGCTCGAAGGAGATTATGGAGCATTGAATGCCAAAGCTCGCGAAGCGGTGGATCGTGTATTCCAATCTAGTAATTCACTCGTGCTCGTGGTGGAAGATTTACTCAACGTGACAAAAATAGAAAGTGGTGGAATGGTTTACACAATGACAAAATTCGACATTGCTGAAACTGCAAAAAGTATGGAAAAAAATCTTTCGATTGTCGCTGAGAAGAAAGGTTTGAAATTAACTTTTGAGAACGATAAGAAACCACCATATATGGTAAATGGTGATATCGAAAAGATAAAACAAGTAATGCTAAACTTTATAGACAACTCTATCAAATATACACCGGACGGGAGCATTAAGGTTATTATTTCTAAAGATGACACTACAAAGAAGATCCGTCTTTCAATAAAAGATACAGGAATGGGAATGACACCAGAAATCAAAGCTGGATTATTCAAAAAATTCGCTCGTGGTGAAGGAGCAAAAGTAAATGCTGGAGGTTCTGGGCTCGGCTTATATCTCGCTAAAAAGATTATTGAAGAAGGGCACCATGGCCTCGTCGGTGTCGATTCTGAAGGTACAGGAAAAGGTTCTACATTTTGGATGGAGCTAGACTCTATTTAATTAAAGTTTTGAGATTTTAAAACCATTTGGTAGATCTTTTACTTCATAACCTAATGAGTTTATTTCTGCACGCAATTCATCTGATTTTCTGAATTCTTTATTATCACGTGCGAGTTTTCTTTCTTCTGCTATAGCCAAGACTTGCTCTGGGATTATTTCATCAGAAAGTTTTTTTACTTTATCTAAACCAAAACCAAATACTTTATCAAAATCTAAAAGAGTAGATTTTTTTTCAGAATCAGATACAGAAACATCAGCAATTAACTGCCAAAGAAGGGCAATAGCTTTTGGAGTATTTAGATCATCATCCATACATTCTATAAATTCCTTTTTATATTCTTGGTTAATGATTCCATTTGTTACATCCATTAACGGCATAAATGCTTTTATTAGACGTTCCAAGGCTATTTGAGCACCTTTCACAGACTCGAGAGTAAAATTTACCTTTGTTCTATAATGCCCAGTATAAAGCCAATAACGGAATGCAATTGGATTTATACCTTTTTCAATAAGATCACGAAGTGTGTAGAAATTACCAGCAGATTTTGACATTTTTTTCCCATTAACCATGAGATGCTCGTTGTGCAACCAATATTTAACAAATTTTTTACCAGTAGCACATTCGGATTGCGCAATTTCATTTTCATGATGAGGAAAAATAAGATCTACTCCACCAGTATGAATATCAAATGTTTCCCCGAGATTTTTAATACTCATAGCAGAGCATTCTATATGCCAACCAGGGCGTCCTTTGCCCAAGCTTGTATCCCAAAATACATCACCATCGTTTGCATCCCAAGCTTTCCATAAAGCAAAATCTTGAGCATTTTCTTTTTCGTATTCATCATTTTTTAGACGACCCTGTGCATTATTTTTTAAATCTTCAAGTTTAAAATGTGATAATTTTCCATAATTTGGATCTTTTTTTATATTAAAATAAATAGAGCCATCATCACCTTTATAGGCATAACCTTTATCTAAAAGAATTTCTATCATTTGTACCATTTCTTCTATATGATTTGTGGCTTTTGTATAAATATCTGCCTGTTCTATATTTAAGCTCTCTCTATCTTTAAAAAATTCTAATGTATAAAACTCAGTAAATTCTTTTAAAGATTTTTTTTGTGCAATAGAGTCACGAATCGTTTTATCATCAACATCGGTAATGTTCATTACATGCTTCACATTATAATCAGAATATTTTAAATAACGTTTTAGTATATCTGTAAAAATATAAGCTCTATAATTACCGATATGTGGATAATTATAAACAGTCGGTCCGCAGGTATACATGCGGACTTCTTCCAAATGCATTGGTAAAAAATCTTCTTTTTCCCTAGATAGAGTGTTATATAACTTTATTTTTTTATCATTTAAAGCCATTTTTTATGTTTAAAGAAAAGGAAAGTAATTAAACCTGTTAAAAACATTGCTACTACTACTAAGTAAAAATCAAATGGGCCATGAAGAACTGCAAAATCTGAATTCATCATAAAAATCAAGGGAATAATTGATGCCGGTGAAATCATGAAAGTAAACATGGTTAAAATTTTCATTGTTTCGTTTGTCTTACTAGAAAGTAATGAATCATTTGTATCACGTAAGTCCGTCACTGTTTCTTTATGAGCATCGAGAGCATTTTTTATTTTATTATATTCACCAATAATAGCTTCTAGGAAAAAAGAAAATTCAGGACCAAAAAATTTTTTACCAGCTGATTCAAAAGACTTCAATGCTTCAAAATGAAAACGCATTGCTTGTTTAAAATTAAGTAATTTTCTATTAACATCTGAAATAATTTTAACAGTTTCTTTTTCTTTTCCTTCAAAGATACCACGATCAATTTTCTTTATCTCTGGATTAATCATCTCCAAATCAGTCATCACATTTTTATAAAGTTCTTTTATGACATGGTAGAATAAATATCCGGCGTGTTCATTTTTGTCTTTCTTTTCTAGTAGAGCATGTACTTCAAATTTTTTAAAAAATTCATGTAGTGGATTTACTAATTCATAGTGAATAGTAATAAGAAAATTTTTACCAACAACAAAATCCACTTCTTGTTCGGCTTTTTTCTCTTTATTTTGATGACTGACAGGGAAGTGCAGAACTAAATAAATTAAATTATCATAAAGATCGACTTTTGAACGCACTGTCTCAGTAATAAATTCTTCAGCTACTAGTGGTGGTATATTAAACTCTTCAACCAAACTAAAAACTTCTTCAGTGGTCGGAGATTGTAAATCTACCCAAACGACACCATTATATGTATATTTTGAAATCATGCTTATATTATATCAGAGCATTATTTTATATCCAACTTGCTTTTTTCTTAATATTCATATAATATAGAGCCATATGAGTAAAGACGAATTTGCAGTAATATTTACAGGTGGAAAACAATACAAAGTTGCCGTTGGCGAGGTTGTTTCTATTGAGAAAATAAAAGGGGAATACATAAAGGGCGACAAGCTTTCTTTTGACAAGGTTTTATTGGTTGATAATGGAAAGGATACGACTATCGGAATGCCTTTTATTGAAGGAGCAAAAGTAGATGCTGAAATTGTTGAAATAGGCCGTGCACGCAAGGTTATGGTCATAAAATACAAGCAAAAGTCCCGCTATCTTAAGAGAAATGGTCACCGTCAACCATTCTTCAAAGTTAAAATAACTTCTATAAAATAGTCTTTTGAAAAAATCCCTCAATGTGAGGGATTTTTTATTGTCTATTTTTTAATGCGTTTTTGATGGTTTCATTGTCTGAATATTCCAGCTCTGTACCAGTAGAAAGTCCACGGCCGAGAGATGATACTTTTATTTTTAAAGATTCTGCTAACTCAGTAAGCTGACCTTTTAAATACATATCAGTATGATCACCTTGTGGAGAAAGAGAAAAAGCTAAAATAATTTCTTTTAGATTTTTTTTATTTTTTATTTTATCTTTTAGCTCGTTTAGACGAATTCTACTCGGTGTACTTTTTTCTACTATTGGTACTAGTCCTCCTAGGACAAAATATTTTCCATTATAAAAACGACTTTTCTTTACACTTTCTAAATCAGAATCTTTTTCTACAATCATCAACATCGATTCATCAAATCGTGAATCAGAACAAATATCACAAGTATTTTCTTTTCTCATTCCAATATTAAAAAATCTAAAACATTCTTTGCACTGCGAAATTTCTTTCTTTAAATCTAAAATTAGCTTTGCAAGATTTTCTGAATAATTTGGATTTTTTGCCATTAAAAAATACACAAATCTTTTTGCTTGTCTTTCACCAATACCAGGGAATTCTTTAAAATGTTCTGTTAATTTTTCTATGCTATCCATATTATTTTAAAATTCATCTAAACCGTCACTAATTTTATTTGATGAAAATTCACTGAGATTACTCTTTTCAAGATTAAGGAATGAGGTAGTCTTTTCATCAAAATATAAATCAATTTTTCCGACTGGGCCATTTCTATGTTTTTCAACTAATATTTCAACTATATTTGTCTTTTCTGATTCATCTTTACCTCTATCCTCACGATGAATAAACATTACGACATCGGCATCCTGTTCGATAGATCCAGAGTCGCGCAAGTCAGAAAGGCGAGGTCTACCACCACGAGACTCGACTGCACGAGAAAGCTGTGAAAGTGCAAGCACAGGAACATCTAGCTCTTTAGCCAAGCTTTTTAATGAACGAGAAATTTCTGTTACTTGATTTACCATATTGTCATAATTTTTACTAGTAGACATAAGCTGTAAGTAATCAACAATAATTAAATCCAAGCCTTTTTCAGCCTTTAACCGGCGAGAAATAGCTTTCATGCGAACAATTGAGTTACCAGCCTGATCATCAATATAGATAGGTGCCTTAGAAAGCTTATCTAAAGAATCACGAAGTAAAGAAAAATCTCTATCTGTATTGAGTTGACCTGTGCGAAGTTTCCATGCATTCACTTTTGATTCAGCAGAAAGCATTCTATCTACAAGTTGCTGTGAAGACATTTCCAAAGAAAATATTGCGACAGCTTTATTGTGCATTGTTGCTGTTATGCGAGCTATATCAAGAGCAAATGTTGTCTTACCCATACTTGGTCGCGCTGCAAGGATTATCAAGTCTGATCTTTGCAATCCTGAAAGTAAATTATCTAAATCTTTAAAACCAGTTGGAAGTCCACGAAGTGCACCTTTTGTTTCACTTAATTTAGAAAGTCTTTCAAAAGCTTCTGGAAGTGCATCTTTCATGCTCACAATTTTTTGGTTTTTTGGAGAAGAGACTACACCAAAAATTCTTTTTTCAGCTAAATCTAAAATATCATCCATACGATCATCACCCTCTTCAAAAGCTAATTCTGAAACGTAATCAGCTGCATCTATCAAAGATCTTAAAACATATTTTTTCTGTACAATATCTGCATAATGTCTAACATTTGTAGAAGATGGAACAACGTTTACAATTTCTGCAAGATATTGATTTCCACCGATTGCTTCTAGTAGCTTTTGTTCTTTTAATTTAGTAGAAAGCGAAAGCATATCGATCGGTTCATTTTTTAAAAACAAATCCATCATTGCTTGAAAAATTATTTTATGTTTTTCAACATAAAAAGAATCCGCATTTACAACATCTTCAATTTCATGTAATGCGTCTTTGCGAAGCATTATTGACCCTAGAACAGCTTTTTCTGAATCAATACTTTGTGGTGGAATTCTAATTTCATTTTTTCTTTTTATTACCATGAGTCCATTCTATGAGAGTTCGCGAAAAAAGTACATAGTGCCAAATGTAGATAACCTGTTATTAAACAGGAAAAAATATGATATTATAAGAATATGGAAAAAAATAATATAAAAAAGACAGTTTTAACAGGTGATAGACCTACTGGCAAGCTCCATCTTGGGCATTTTGTAGGTTCTATACAAAATAGATTAAAACTTCAAAATGAAGCGGAAAAATCATTTTATATGGTTGCAGATATGCAAGCACTCACTGATAATGCTGAAAATCCAGAAAAAATTCGTATAAACACACTCGAAGTGGCTATCGACAATCTTGCTTGTGGTCTAGACCCACAAAAAACCACAATGTTTATCCAATCTCAAATTCCTGAAATTGCTGAACTAGCACTATTGTTTATGAATTTGGTGACACTTGCACGTTTAAAAAGAAATCCCACAGTTAAATCTGAAATGAAACAAAAAGGTTTTGGTGAAGATGTCCCTGCTGGATTTTTAATATATCCAGTTTCTCAAGCTGCGGATATTTTGTTTGCAAAAGCAAATTTGATTCCAGTTGGTGAAGACCAGAAGCCAATGATTGAGCAAACGAATGAAATCGTGGATAGTTTTAATCGTATTTATGGAGAAACTTTTGGACACGTATCACACCTAGTCGGTGAAACACCTCGCCTCGTCGGCACAGATGGTAATTCAAAAATGTCTAAATCTTTAAATAATGGTATTTATCTTTCCGACTCTGATGAGGTTATAGAAAAAAAAGTAATGGAAATGTACACTGATCCAAATCATATACATGTAGAAGATTCAGGAAAAGTAGAAGGTAACGTAGTGTTTATGTATCTAGATATTTTTGATTCTAATAAAGAAGAAATTATAGAATTAAAAAAGCAATATCAAAAAGGTGGGCTCGGCGATGTCGTTCTTAAAAAACGTTTAGCGAAAGTTCTTTCTGAATTAATTACCCCAATCCGTGAGAGACGAGAAAAAATTGCCGAAAATCCAAAAGCCGTAATGGATATTTTACAAGAAGGTACAAAAAAGGCTCGTGAAGAAGCTATTAAAACATTAAATGAGGTTCGCCAAGCAATGAAGATAGATTTCTTTTAATAATTAATTATGAATATATGAAAAATAATTCAGAACAATACAAAAAGGAAGTATTAGATATTATTTATAAAATAGCAAAAGATAAAAATTTACTAGAATCTTTTATGCAGGATATTCTCACGCCAAAAGAATATGATAATGTAGGTGTCCGCTGGCAAATAGTGAAGAAGCTAGCAAAAGGGGAGAAGCATGAATATATTGCGAGTGATCTCAAGCTGGGTGTAGCTACAGTAACCCGCGGATCTCGAGAAATGCGTAATAAAGACGGTGGTTTTCAGAAAGTACTAAAGTTTCTTAAACTCAAATAAATAACTAGTAAAATTTATTTTTTAAACCTACATATTAGAAAAGGTTCTTTACTTATATGTTATCCACAGCTCAATTTATTTGAGTGCTTGTTTTTTACATACTAGTATACTAGTATGATAGTATAAAGAAAAATTAGTTATTTAATAAATTGTAAAAACAATAAAAAAAGATAAGTATGCTATTAGATTCAGAAAAAAACAAAATGGAGGAGCTCCCTTCATTACCAAAAGAGCCAAAATTTTGTAAGTTAATTAAACAAGACCGTGAGAAAATGGTTATCACTGTACTTTTTTACAAAGAACAGCAACCTATTACATATCACGTAAAAAAGTTTAATGAAACAGAAAATTACACCGTAGGTAATGAATATTACCTAATGAGCTACGAAAACGATGTGGTGACGTTATCACCATAAAAAACCAGTGGGCAAAGTATTTTTTACTTAGTCCACTGTTTTGTTTTTAATTCTTTTTTATGTTAAATTTATATTATGCAAAATAGAACATATATAAAGGATTTAAATAGTAAAAAAGGGGAAGAAGCTATCATCGCTGGGTGGGTAGATATTCGTCGCGACCAAGGTAAAATGGTCTTTTTCGATATGCGTGATATGACTGGAAAAATACAATGTGTGGTGCTTCCTCAAAAGGCAGAAGTCCCGACTGAAAGTCGTGGATCCTCGGCAATAGAAATTGCCGGGAAAATTCGCCCTGAATGGGTTTTGAAAATTACTGGAAAAGTAAATGCTCGCCCAGAAAAAAATGTAAATAAAGATCAACAAAATGGTGATGTGGAACTCGAAGTATTAACTATCGAAGTTTTAAACGAAGCAAAGACTCCGCCATTTCAAGTAAATGAAAATACAAGTGGGATTAATGAAGATTTAAGAATGAAATACAAATATTTAGATTTGCGTACAGAAAGAATGCAAAAAAATATTCGTATGCGTGACAAGATCGTGACTTTCTTCCGCCAATATATGCATGACAATGGTTTTCTAGATGTAGAAACTCCAATAATGACAAAAGGAACACCAGAGGGAAGTCGTGAATATCTCGTGCCATCTCGATTGGAACCGGGCAATTTTTATGTGCTTCCACAATCACCACAACAATTCAAACAGCTTTGTATGGTAGGAGGAGTTGAAAAATATTTCCAAATTGCAAAATGTATGCGTGATGAGGACACTCGTGGTGACCGTCAGCCAGAATTTACTCAGCTTGATTACGAAATGTCTTTTGTGACACAAGAAGAAATTATTACTTATACAGAAGATATGTTTATTAAAATGGTGCAAACTGTTTACCCTGAGAAAAAAATCCAACAAATTCCATTTCCAAGACTTACATATGCAGAATCAATGGAAAAATATAGCAATGATAAACCAGACCTTCGTGAAAATAAAGAAGATCCAAACTTGCTCGCATTTTGCTGGGTAGTAGATTTTCCAATGTTTGAAAAAGATTCTGAAGGCGGAGTGCAAGCTGTGCACCATCCATTTACTTCACCAAAAACTGAAGACGCACACCTGCTCGACACTGATCCTCTTTCTGCTCGCGCAAATGCATATGATATCGTGCTCAACGGCTATGAACTCGGTGGAGGAAGTATTCGTATTCACAAAAGAGAATTACAAAATAAAATTTTCGAATTACTTGGCCTTTCAAAAGAACTCATCGAAGCTCGTTTCGGACATATGCTCGAAGCTTTTGAATATGGTGCTCCGCCACACGGAGGTTGTGCGCAAGGTATCGACCGTATCGTAATGCTAATGCAAAATGAGCCAAACATCCGCGAAGTTATTGCTTTTCCAAAAACTGGTGAAGGCAAAGATCTGATGATGGGCGCTCCTTCGACAGCTTCTGATAAACAACTAAAAGAACTCGGTATTCAACTGAAAAAATAAATGATTATCTCGGGCAAAGTGATAAAAGGTGACAAGTATGGTAGGGAACTAGGATTTCCTACGGTTAATTTGGACAGAAAAAACTTTTTAAATTTAGAAAAGAAACCGAAATTTGGAATTTGGAAGGGAGTTGCTATACTTAATCGCAAGTCTTACAAAGCAGGAATAGTTATCGGTCCACTTGATAAAAAAGGTTTACCAAAAATCGAAGCATACTTATTAGATTTTTCTAAAAATATTTATGGCGAGAAATTGATTATAGAATTAGAAAAATTTATCAGACCATTTAAAAAATTTAAAATTGAAGCTGACCTTATCAATCAAATTAAAAAAGATATAGAAATATGCAAGAAATAAAAGTAGAAGAAAAAAAGTCATATGTTGGGCCAGTGCTGATAATTATTGCAGCATTACTTTGGGCTGTGGACGGAGTAATTCGTCGCAATCTTTATACCTTGCCACCAATTACAATAATATTTTTTGAACACTTAATCGGTTTTGGAATCTTGCTTCCTTTCGCTTGGAAATATGTCGTCAAAGCAGAGCTCACAAAAAGAGAATGGATTCTAACTATCGTAGTAGCGACATTGAGTGGACTGCTAGGAACACTTTGGTTCACGACTGCGCTCCTGAAAGTGCATTTTATTTCTTTCTCTGTAGTTTTTTTATTACAAAAATTACAACCACTTTTCGCTATTGGAACTGCTTCAATTTTCTTGAAAGAAAAAATGGATAAAAGATATATTATCTGGGCATTGCTTGCCATTGCTTCTGCATATTTCGTCACATTTCCAAATGGCGTCGTGAATTTTTCGACAGGTGAGGGTACGATCATCGCCGCAGTTTACGCTCTCGGTGCAGCTATTGCATGGGGAAGCTCTACTACATTTTCTAAAATGCTCCTAGGCAAAGTCCGTGCTGAAGTCAGCACTTTTTATCGTTTTCTTTTTACAATGTGTTTAGCTTTTCCTATTATTTTAATCACTGGAAATAAAGCCTCGCTAACTGCTATAAATATCAATCAATTAGGCTTATTTGCGCTTATAGCGGTGTCTACTGGTATGGTAGCACTCCTCATCTATTACAAAGGCCTCGCGAAAACTCCTGTGCATATTTCTACAATCCTTGAACTCACATTTCCATTTATCGCAATTTTCATCGATATGAAGCTCTATCACACAGTCCTCACTCCAATGCAATGGATTATGTCCCTCGTTCTCGTATTTAGTATCTACAAAATCGCCCGGTTGAGAGAAAGTATTGTAGCCTAATAGCTGTTGACTTCTTCTAATTAAATATGGTAATGTAAAACTAATTTCGTACTTTGAAAATAGGTTTTTTGTTATAGATTTTTGTGTTCTCCCTGTTTCTTTATGGAGATGGAGAGAACATTAAAATAATAATAATCTATCTTAAATAAAAATTCAAAATGAAAAAATTAAAACAAAACAAAAAAGAAACCACGGACGTTGTTTCTTTAAAAAACCAAATTACAGCTACTGCTTCTTTTGGACCAACTGAAGGTGGGAAAGGTACCACAATAAGTTTAGAATTTACTTTCCCCGAAAAGTGGTCTAATAAAAAAATAGAGAAAGAGACTAAAAAAATAAATTCTAGACTTCGGAGTTTAATAGGAGAAACTATTAATGGAAGTAAGATTTTAGACGTAATAACACCTTTAAACTAATTTTTTTATTTTATAATTCTTCTTAAAACCCGGTATTCAATTACAGGGTTTTAAATTTACCATTTTTCTGTTAAAATGCACTAATGCAAAAGAAAACAACTAAGAAAATAAATGTTCGATTGGCGACACATATAATGCCTATTCATTATGAAATAACCTTGAGGCCAGATCTCGAAGCGCATGTTTTCAGTGGTGAAGAAATAATTACGATAAGTACAGACAAGGCTGTGAGTGAAATAACTCTACACTCAAAAGAATTACATATAGAAAGTGCAGAAGTGGTACTCGGTAAAGAAAAAATTCAAACTAAAAAAATTACTTATAATGAAAAATTAGAAACTGCGACTTTTATTTTTCCAAAACAAATTAAAAAAGGGAAACTGAAACTCCATATTATTTTCCGTGGAATTTTGGCCGATAATATGCGAGGATTTTACAAGAGTAAATATGTCGTTGATGGAAAAGAGAGATTTATGGCGACAACGCAATTTGAAGCCACAGATGCCCGCCGATGTATTCCATGTTTTGATGAGCCGACACATAAAGCGGTTTTCCTAGTGCACTTGATAATACCAAGTGACAAGACTGCAATTTCAAATACTTTGCCAGCAATAGTAAAAGAGCATAGCGCTGGTTTCAAAATTGTTTCTTTTGATGAAACTCCAAAAATGTCTACATACCTCCTCGCTTTTATCGTCGGAGATTTCGAATGGTTAGAAAAGAAAACAAGGACAGGAGTAAAAGTTCGAGTAATGACTGTCCCTGGTAAAAAAGAACAAGGGACTTTTGCATTAGATGTGACAGTGAAATGTCTCGAATTTTATGAAAAATATTTTGATATAAAATATCCACTCGATACTTTGGAC
This sequence comes from Candidatus Nomurabacteria bacterium, assembly GCA_026396065.1. GTDB lineage: Bacteria > Patescibacteriota > Minisyncoccia > Phycocordibacterales > UBA9973 > UBA9973. The sequence goes on from JAPLXO010000011.1 coordinate 61,781, forward strand.
ATGCTCGCAATTCCAGACTTTGCTTCCGGTGCGATGGAAAACTGGGGCGCAGTGACTTTCCGAGAAACTTGCCTACTCGTAGATGAGAAAAATACTTCAACAGCTACAAAAGAATATGTGGCTATCGTCGTGGCGCACGAGCTCGCACACCAATGGTTCGGCAACCTCGTCACGATGGAATGGTGGACACATTTATGGCTCAACGAAGGCTTTGCTTCTTATATTCCATATCTTGCTATCGATGAATTTTTCCCTAGCTGGAAAATATGGGATAAATTTGCGACAGACGACCTAGCAATAGCACTGAAGCTCGACGCACTCAGCAATACACATCCGATAGAAGTAGATGTTCACAATCCAAATCAAATCGGAGAAATTTTTGATGCAGTGTCATATAGTAAAGGTGCGACAGTCATCCGCATGCTCGCAGAATATATCGGCGAGAAAAATTTCCGTGACGGACTAAGATATTATTTAAAGAAACATAGCTATAAAAATGCTTCGACGATACACCTCTGGGATGCATTTGAAAAAGTCTCAAAAAAACCTATTAAAAAAATGATGGCTATTTGGACAGGGAAGTCTGGCTACCCAGTAATTTCAATAAAAGAAAAAGGTAACAAATTGGAAATTTCTCAACAGAGACATTATTCTAGTGAGACGAGTAGGAAAGAAAATAAAGATAAAACCGTGTGGCCAATACCACTTTCTTTTATTACAAAAAGAGATACAAATAAGTTTCCATTAATGACTTCAAAGAAAATCTCTATTATGAAGCCAGCCGATACATGGTTTAAAGCTAATTCAAATGAGACAGGATTATATAGAACAAATTACGATAAAAAATTCTTGATAGATTTGATCACACCCATAGAAAATAAAGCTCTATCATCAGTAGATCGTTTAGGAATAATCCGTGATCAATTCTCTCTTTCTGAATCAGGAATAATTTCTACGACAGATGCACTGGAAACTTGTTTACTGTATAAAAAAGAAGATACTTTGATCGTTTGGACTGAAGTAATCTCTGGACTTCGTTATATTGCAAATATTTTAGCCGGCACAAAAGCTGAAGAAAATTTTAGAGTGTATGCCAGAGAAATTTTAAAAGAAATTGTTTTAGAAGTTGGCTTTGAAAGTATTGAAAGTGAAGGGCACAATGAGTCATTGCTTCGTCCGCTCGTACTAGGCGCATCATCATATTTTGGTGATACTGACACTATTTCAAAAATGAAAATAATTTTTGAAAATAGAAAAAATAAAATTATCAATCCAGATATTCGTAGTATTATTTATGGCACAATAGTGCGTGAAGGTGGCGAAAAAGAATACAACGAAATTCTAGAAATGTTTAATACTGAAACAATGCACGAGGAGAAGAATCGTTTGCTCGGTGCACTGGGAGCAACACGTAATAAAAAATTGTTACAAAAAACATTAGACTTCATAATGACAGACAAAGTGCGCTTGCAAGACAGAAATAGTGCTTTTGCTAGTGTCCTAGTAAATACTCATGGACGAGAAATCGGCTGGGAATTCTTGAAAAGGAATTGGGATAAAATAGGAAAAGCATATGGTGATGGAAATCATTTACTGGCTAGACTCGTATCAGTCTTAAATCGTAATACCACAAAAGAGGCTTTGAATGATATCAAAAAATTCTTTAAAACCCACAGTGCACCTTCTGCAGAAAGAACAATACTCCAAACCCTTGAACATATCGATTCAAATATAAAATGGCTAAAAAGAGATGAAAAAAATATTGAAAACTGGTTAATGAATATTAAATATTAATTTTATGTGGCTACCTTTTGCAATTCTTGCAGCAATTATTTCAGGATCAAGAAGAGTTTACGATAAGCATTTAACAAAAAGCTTTGGTAATTTTTCTGTTGGTTTTATTGTTCAAGCTTTTTCACTTTTACCAACACTAATATTATTTTTATTTTTTCCAATTCCAAAAGATATCTTACATTTACCTTGGCAATTTTGGTGGCCACTTTTAATTATCTGGTTGATTCTTTATCCTGTTCAGACATATTTTATGTATCGTTCAATGAGAGAAGGGGAGCTTTCTTCTGTAACACCTATCCTGGCTTTAATTCCAGCATTTAATATAATTTCTTCATTCTTTTTAATTCATGAAATACCTTCAATTTTAGGTATTTTAGGTATTATTCTTATAATAGCTGGTGTCTATCTTTTACTAAAAAAGAGGGGTGAACATATGAAAAGCAAACCAGAATTATGGATGATAATCACGACTATTGGTATTGCGATTGGATCTACTTTAGATAAAATTTCTGTCTCGGCTTCCACACCAGTTTTTTATAGTTTTATGAATACCTTAGGTGCAAGTATCGTATTTATAATACTAATGAGAATATACAAACAACACGGTGAACTAAAAAAAATGAAAGGGAACTTATTTTGGCAATTTATGCTTGTCGGAATCTTCCAAGCTATTTCTTATACAGCCAGCATGTTCGCTTTTGCTAAAGGCCCGACTTCTTATGTCTTAGCAATTAGAGGTGGAGGATATATAATAGCTGCTTTATGGGGTCTGATTGTTTTAAGAGAGAATTTTTCTAATCGTAAACGTTTTGCCTTTTTATTTTTTTTATTAGGTGTAATTTTATTAGCATTCTCATAACGTTTTAATTAAGTTTTAAAAATGTTAAACTATTGAATAATATGGAAAATGACACTTTAGAAAATTCATATAAGGTCAAAACCGTCAATTTTGAAGGACCTTTTGGTTTGCTTTTAAATTTAATAGAAGCTAGAAAACTTTTCATAAATGAAATCTCTTTGGCACAAGTGACAGAGGATTATATAAATTATGTAAATAATTTAGGAGGGTTGAGCTCGGCGGAAATTTCTAGTTTTATTGTCGTCGCAGCGACGCTGATTTTAATTAAATCAAAATCTTTACTTCCAAATTTAAATCTGACAAATGAAGAAGAAGGGGAGATTGTAAATCTTGAAGAACGCTTAAAACTTTTTGAATTATATTCAAAACTTGGATTAAACATAAAAAGAGATTTTGGTAAGAAAATAATTTTTGCACCACTAGAACGAAAAAATGATACTTTGATTTTCTTGCCTGATGATCAAATAACTCGAGAGAGTATGATGACTTTTGCAAATGATGTTATAAATAAAATTCCTAAAAAAATAATATTACCGGAAGTAGAAGTGAGAAAAGTGATCAGTATCGAAGAAATGATAGATAAACTCGCAGAGAGAATGCAAACAGCTATAAAAATGAATTTTAAAGAATTTACAGGTAAAGGTGTGACGAAAGAAGAGCGTGTAGTTGTAATTGTTGGATTTCTTGCTATGCTAGAGTTAGTCCGCCAAGGTATAGTGAACGTTGTTCAAGAAAACAATTTTCAAGATATAATTATAGAACAACATTCTTCAGATGAAGTAGTGTCATTAGCCATAGAATAATATGAATTTAGAACAAAAAATAGAATCAGTCTTATTTTGGAAAGGGGAACCAGTCTCGATGAGAAAATTGCGAGATATTTTAAAAGTGGAAGAAAATGAAATTACTGAAGGTGTAATTCGACTTAAGGAAAATTTGGCTAATAGAGGGATAGTTTTAGTTGAAAAGAATGATGAGATAATGCTCGGCACTGCACCAGAACTTTCAAAACTTTTTGAAGACTTACAAAAAGAAGAATTAAATAAAGAGCTTTCAAAATCAAGCCTCGAAACACTTTCTATTGTACTTTACAAAAATGGCGTTGCCCGTTCTGAAATTGATTATATTCGTGGAGTAAATTCTAGTTTTATTCTTCGTGCACTATCTATACGTGGACTAGTAGAAAAAATCACTGACCCAGAAGATTCACGTAGATATATCTACAAACCAACTTTTGAATTACTTTCATTTATGGGAATAAAAAATGTAGAAGAATTACCTGATTATGCTGAAGTAAATAATTCTATTAAAACAGAAATTGTAAGACTAAATGAAGAAATAAAGAAAGAAAATGAAGGCAACTAAAGAACAAAAATTATTACTTTTTGTTCTTATTCTCCTTCTTTTGGAAGGAGTTTTCTTTAGTTTAAGTAAATATCAAATAAATAAAAAAGAAGAAATTGAAAATGAAATTATTCTGAATGAAAAAAAACTAATAAATCAAAAATTATCAAATTTACAAATGGAAGCAAAAGCTGTATCTATTTACGACTTAGATAAAAATGAATTTATTTACGGGAAAAATGATACTATTCCAATGCCTCTGGCTTCATTGGTAAAAACAATGACAGTATTGATCGCCACACAAAACAACTTTGATAAAATCATAATTTCAAAAGAATCAATAAATCAAGCAGAGGATAATGGTCTTTATGCAGGTGAAATATGGAATATTAATGATTTGGCAAAGTTTAGTTTAATTGCTTCTTCAAATGATGGAGCTTATGCTTTGAGTGAAGGAATAGATAATTTTATTTTTAAAATGAATGAGGAAGCAAAAAAAATTGGTATGGAACACACAATTTTTTATAACCAAACAGGATTAGATATTGACGACAAAAATGCTGGAGCCTATGGAAATGCAAACGACATGAACACTCTAGCTGTATTTGCATATCGTTTTAATAAAAGTTTATTTGAAGCCACACAAAATAAAGAATTAAATTTTAACATAACTAGTGGCAACAAAATTTTCTCACATACAGCACAAAATACTAACAATTTAATAGGAAAAATACCAAATATTCTTTTTTCAAAAACTGGTCATACAGAACTCGCAGGAGGAAATTTGACTATAATTTGGGAAAACAACAAAGGTAAACAGTATGCTATCACAGTACTAGGTTCGTCTGTAGATGGACGTTTTTCTGATATGGAAAAGATTATAAGTGTATTATAATTAAGCTTATGGAAGCTGAGACAAGAAATTGCCAAAATTGTAAAAAAAACTTCTTAATAGAAGCAGAAGATTTTGACTTCTACCAAAAAATGAAAGTTCCTCCTCCGACTTTTTGTCCAGATTGTAGATATAAACGTAGAGCTATATGGCGCAACGCCCGCCATTTATTTCGAGGTAAAGATTATATTACGGGCAAAGAATTATTTACCGGAATCCCTCCACAATCTGGATTATCTATATATGAACAAGAATACTGGAACAGTGATAAATGGGATTCTTTAGAATATGGTATAGAGTATGATTTTTCTACTGCATTCTTTAAGCAGTTTAATCAACTTTTCCGTTCAGTCCCATATCCTGCAAAATCAATGCAGCGTTGTATAAATTGTGATTATTCAAACATGTGTGATGATATGAAAAATTGCTATTTGTGTTTCAACGCAACTTTTATGGAAGATTCTGCTTATTGTTGTAATGGAAGTGTTTTAAAAAATTGTTTTGATTTAACTAGTTGCTATAATAGTGAATTTTGTTACGACAATGTTCGTGTAGATAAAAGCTATCACACTATTGGCTCAGTAAATTCAGAAAGTTGTGTTGACGTGTGGTTTTCAAAAAATTGTGTTGGTTGCACCGATTGTTTTGGTTGTGTAAATTTACGCAATGCTAAGTATTTCATTTTTAACAAACAATTTTCAAAAGAAGAATATTTTAATGCACTCAAATTAATGAATCTTGGTACATGGGATGGTTTTTATAAAGCTAAAATAGAGTCACAAAATTTTTGGGAAAAATTCCCTATCAAATATATGCTAGGGTTTAGAAATCATGATGTACTAGGTGAAGATATAAAAGATAGTAAAAATGTAAAATATAGTTATATCGTTCAACAAGGAGAAAATTTAAAGTATGTGCAAGATGTTCCGTTTGGCGGTGCTAGTAACTCATACGATTACACCTGTTGGGGAGTTAGTGCTTCACAAATATATGAATGTATGATTGTTGGAGAACAAGTGGACAATATGAAATTTTGTTTTGAATGCTGGCCGGTGTGTCAGGAATTAGAATATTGTATAAATATGAGACGTTCAAAAAACTGCTTTGGATGTGTCGGCATGAAGGACGCTCAATATTGCATTTTAAATAAAAAATACTCAAAAGAAGATTATTTTGAACTTGTAGAAAAAATCAAAAAGCATATGGATGAAATGCCTTATATAGATAAAAGAGGAAATTTATATAAATATGGTGAATTTTTTCCTGTGGAATTATCCCATTTAGCATATAACGAAACATTACTTAATGATCAGTTTCCTTTAGATAAGGAAACTGTCGAAAAGTTAGGTTTTATTTGGCATGATATAAATAGAAAAGAATACGAGGTCACTATACTTACGAAGGATTTACCTCAAATCATTTCAGAAACTCACGAAGCTGTAACTAAAGAAATAATCGAATGTATTGATTGTAAAAAAGCTTATAGAATTATTTTAAATGAATTTAATTTTTTAAAGAATTTTAACTTACCACTACCTAGAAATTGTGTTGATTGTAGATTCTCTCAAAGACAAAGGTTTATGGTACCGCCAGTTTTAAAATTTATTGAGTGTATGTGTTCTGGTTATAAATCTTCAAATTCAATTTATAAGAATAATCAAAAACACACTTCACACGAAGGTAAATGCCAAAATACTTTTCAAACTGCATACAATATAGAAAAAGAAATTATCTATTGTGAGAAGTGCTATCAATCAGAAGTTTATTAATCTAAAACCGAGACATACTAACAAAAAACTGATATAATATCGTCTATGCTTATAAATTTGATTAAAATATTCTTACCAGCCACAGTTGCTTTCTTTTTAGGTATTTTAATAACCCCTATTGCTACACATTTTTTTTATAAACATAAAATGTGGAAGAAATATGTACGAACTGAGGATTCTAAAAATGAAGACTTCAAAAAAATACACAACACGACCGGGGAATTGGGGACACCTAGAGTAGGAGGAATAATTGTTTGGGTTTCTGTCTTAGGAACAACACTTATTTTTTATTTACTATCTATTTTATTTCCTTCTGATACTACTACAAAAATGAATTTTTTAAGTAGAAATCAAACTATTATCCCTTTTTTTACTTTATTATTTGGGTCATTACTTGGACTTATTGATGATCTTATTCAAATATATGGTAAAGGAAAGATAGCTCACGACGATAAATCTTGGGGTAAAATAAAAGTATTTCTTATTGGGGGAATTTCTCTTTTAGTTGGAATTTGGTTTTTTTATAAACTTGGTATGCACTCTATTCACATCCCATTTGATGGTTCATGGGAACTGGGTCTTTTATTTATACCATTTTTTGTAATAATTTCTTTAGCTACATTTTCTGGTGGGGTTATAGATGGTATTGATGGTCTTTCTGGTGGGGTACTCACAGCTATTTTCGCATCTTACTCAATAATAGCGTTTACACAAAACAAAATAGATATTTCAGCATTTTGTGCTGTTTTGACTGGAGGAACATTGGCCTTCCTTTGGTTTAATATACCTCCAGCAAGATTTTACATGGGGGAGACAGGTATGATGGGTTTAACAATAACTCTCGCCACAATAGCATTTATTACAGATACTGTTTTAATTTTACCAATAATTGCTTTTATATTAGTTATTTCTTCTTTATCAAGTATTATACAAATGTCATCAAAAAGATTTTTTAATAAGAAGATTTTTTTAGTTGCTCCATTACACCACCATTTACAAGCTCTTGGTTGGCCGAGCTATAAAATTACAATGCGTTTTTGGATTTTATCTGTAATCTTTGCAATTATTGGAGCAATCTTAGCTATAGTAAGTTAATAAATTTCTAATTTAATGAAAGAAAAAAAAATAGATAAATTTTTTTTAGGTATAATTATTTTCCTCTTAGGAATAGGTGTAGCTATGTTTGTTTCAGCATCTTTGGGTATTTTAGTAAGAAGCGAGAAAACTTTTTATTCTGTATTGATAAGTCAATTAATTTTAGGTCTTGGTTTTGGTATTTTAGGTATGATTTTTTGCTTAAAAGTTAATTATAAATTTTGGCGTAAACATGCATTTTTTATTTTTATTGGTTCAATCCTTTTAACTGCTGCAGTATTTATTCCTCACTTGGGTTTTACTCATGGTGGAGCAAGAAGATGGATAACACTTGGCTTTGTTTCTTTTCAACCTAGTGAAATTTTAAAATTTGGTTTTGTTATTTATTTTGCAGCATGGCTTTCTTGGGCAAAAAATAAAGTACGTAACTTTAAATTTGGAATATTACCGCTAGCTGTTATGTTAGCAATAATTGCTGGAATTCTTTTTAAACAACCAGATACAAAAAGTTTTATTTTAATAACATTAACAGGTATTGCAATGCTTTTTATTTCTGGTGTACCTATCAAATATATTATAGGAATAGGACTATCTTTAGTTTTAGTTTTAGGAATATTGGTAACTTTCACCCCCTATTTAAAAGCTAGGGTAAATACTTTTATACATCCAGCAGAAGATTCTCAAGGTTCCTCTTATCAACTTCAACAATCATTGATAGCCATGGGTTCAGGTGGAATTTTTGGAAGAGGATATGGGCAAAGTATACAAAAATTTAGCTATTTGCCAGAACCACAAGGAGATTCAATTTTTGCTGTTATAGGGGAAGAATTAGGATTTATTGGTTGTATATCAATAATATTTTTATATGTATTATTTGCTTTAAGAGGTCTAAGAATAGCAAACCGTTCCCCAGATTTATTTAGTAGACTTCTTGTTTCCGGAATTGTTATACTAGTTACAGCACAATCATTTATGAATATTGCATCAATTACTGGGGTTTTTCCTTTAACCGGTGTACCACTTGTTTTTATGAGTCAGGGAGGCACATCGTTTATGATAGACTTAATGGTAATAGGTATTGTGCTTCAAATATCAAAATTCCAAAGGGAGAATTCGCAATTAACATAATTAAAATAAAAAAATAAAATGAAAATTGTTTTTACTGGTGGTGGTACAGGTGGACACTTTTATCCAATCATCGCAATAGCACAAAGAGTCAACCAAATAGTAAGTAAAGAAAAAATACTACAAGTAAAATTGTATTATATTTCAGATAGCCCTTATGATAAGGCTGCACTTTTTGAAAATTCTTTAATATATGAAGAAGTAAATGCTGGAAAATTAAGAACTTATTTTTCAATAAAAAATTTTTTTGATGTTTTTAAAACAATACTAGGAATATTGAAGGCGATTATCAAACTTTATTTAATTTATCCAGATGTAGTTTTTGGTAAAGGTGGTTATGCATCTTTTCCTACACTTTTTGCAGCAAGACTTTTAAGAATACCTGTAATTATTCATGATTCTGATTCTGCTCCAGGAAGAGTAAATCAATGGGCTGGAAAATTTGCAAAAAAAATAGCAATTTCTTTTCCTGAAGCAGGAAGTTATTTTCCAAAAGAAAAAACAGCATGGACTGGCCAACCAATTCGTTTAGAAATAGAAAAACCAGCACCTAAAGATGAATCATTGCGATATTGGAAATTAGAATCAAGCCTTCCTGTTATTTTTATAATTGGTGGATCTCAAGGAGCAGAGTTAATAAACAGTGTTATTCTAGATGCATTGCCAAGATTATTAGAAAACTTTCAAATAATTCACCAAACTGGTGTATTAAATTTTAAAATGGTTTCAGAAAGAGCTAGTATTGTTTTAGCTAATAATCCAAATAAATCTAGATACCAAACAATAGATTTTCTTAATCCTCTGCAATTAAAAACAGCTGCTGGTGCTGCTAGTATTATTATCTCTAGGGCTGGGTCTGGATTATTTGAAATTGCTGGATGGGGAGTACCATCAATCTTAATTCCTTTTACAAATTCAAACGAAGATCACGCAAAGAAAAATGCATTTAATTATGCTCGAGCAGGGGCTTGCAGTGTAATAGAAGAAATGAACATGACTGCAAATATTATGATTGCTGAAATAGATAGAATAATGGAAGACAAAATGACTTATGCTAGAATGTCTCAAAGTGCTAAAAATTTTAATAAAATAGGTGCAGCTGAAAAAATAGCTCAAGCTTTAATTGATATTGCCCTTGGGCATGAAGAATAAAGGTATTTTCAACTGATATTGACTTTTTATCAAAAAGGGTATATAATATAATACGGATTAGCTCATATGCGTCCGATATGTATTTTGATAACAGAAGAAGATTATATTGAAAGCATACTTTCAATAATTAAACCTGAAGAAAATCTTTTACAAGCAGTGTTTGAATCTGCTAAGAAGAAAAAAGTTGTTTTTTTATTTGATGAAAGAGTATCAACTACTCCTAGTAAAATAAAAAAAGGTGTTACAAAAGTTTCTAAAGATATCAATTTATCAGAGGAAACAATTTATGACTTAATTACAGACATGGTATTGAGAGTAAAAAATTACACTCAATCCACCATAGTACCTGGTAATTTTGATTAAAAAATCCATGGCGGATTGAATCATCTAGATTCACAAAAGATTAACACAAGCCCCATCAGAAATACTGAAGGGGCTTTGTTTATTTTTATGCCTTTTAAAAAATTAGAAAAATGATATAATAGAAAAATGTCTGATAAAAAAGTAATTACAAGATTTGCGCCAAGTCCTACAGGTTTTATGCATGTTGGTGGTGTTCGCACTGCACTCTATGCGTGGCTTTGGGCAAAAAAAAATAATGGGGCTTTTATTTTAAGAATTGAAGACACAGATAAAGAACGAGAGGTTGAAGGTTCAATTGCACACATTATGGAGTCATTAAAATGGCTCGGTATACAATGGGATCAGGGACCTGATATAGGTGGCCCATATGGATCATATATTCAATCAGAAAGATTAGAACTTTATAAAAAATATGCATTAAAACTTATTGAAAAAGGAGATGCTTACCCTGATCCATATACAAAAGAACAGCTTGATGAATTTAGGAAAAAAGCTGACGATGAAAAAAGACCATTCTTATATAGAGAACATAGGCCAGAGAATTTTGGTATATGGGATGGTACACAAGCTCTTCGTTTTAAAACTCCAGAAATAAAAAGTTATAAATGGCATGATGCTGTACGCGGAGATTTGAGTGCAGGAGAAGAAGCACTAGATGATTTTATTTTAATAAAAACTGATGGTTACCCTACATATAATTTTGCACACATTATTGATGACTTACAAATGGAAGTGACACATATAATGAGAGCTGATGAATTTATTTCGTCTACTCCGAAGTTTCTATCATTATATGATGCACTTGGAATAACACCACCAATTTTTGCAACGTTACCTCCGATTCTAGTAGAAGGAGGACATAAAAAACTGGGCAAACGTGATGGAGCAAAAGATATTTTAGAATACAAAAAAGAAGGGTACCTAAAAGAAACTATGATAAATTTCTTAGCACTTTTGGGCTGGAATCCAGGAGGAGAAAAAGAAATATATACAGTAGATGAATTAATAGAAGCTTTTACTCTAGAGAGAATTCAAATTTCTGGTGCACAAATGAACCTAGAGAAGCTTGATTGGATGAATAAAGAACATATAAAAAAAATGAATCTGGAAGATTTAAAAAATAAAATTTTTGGATTTTTACCCAAAGAATATCAAAACGAAAAAATTATTCCTGTGATAGCTGAAAGAATTGCAAAATTTTCTGACATAACAGAAATGCTAGAGAAGGCTGAATTAAATTTCTTTTTTAAAGAACCAATTTATGATAAAACCAAACTTATTTATAAAACTTCTACAAAAGAACAAACCGATATAAATATAAATAATGCCATAAAATCTTTGGAAGATTTAAACGAAAGTCAGTTTACAAAAGAAAATGTAAAAGAAGCTTTAATGCAACTTGCAAATGCTCTACCTAGCCGTGGAGAAATTTTGCATCCAATTCGTTTTGCTCTATCTGGACTAGACAAATCACCAGATCCTTTTATTATTGCTGAAATTTTAGGAAAAAATGAAACTATTTCAAGATTACAAAAAGCGCTTTAATTTAATAACTTTTATAGTTTTAGGATTTGTAATAATAACTCCTATATATTTTTTACATGCACAAAGTGCAGAAGAAATTAACCAAAAGATATCACAGAGAAATTTAGATATAGATTATTTAGAAAAAGAAATTGCTCAATATCAAAACCAGCTAGACGATATTGGAAAACAAAAAAATTCTTTAAATAGTTCACTAAAGGAATTGGATATAAATAGTAAAAAATTAAATGCAAACATAAAAGTAACTGAGCGTAAAATTGAAAACAAAAATTCTGAAATAAAAGATCTTGGTTTACAAATAAATGAAAAAGTTAATACAATAGACAACAATAAGAATGCTATAGCTTTGGAAATAAAACAAACCAATGAATTTGAAAATAATACGATTTTAGAAAGTATTTTAAGTAAAAATAAAATTTCAAATATTTGGAAAGATATAGACACAATGTCTACCGTGCAAAATCAGATTAGGGAAAAAATTATTGAAATAAAAAATATCAAAACTAAATTAGAAAATACAAAAAATATCACAGAGAAAGCAAGAAGTGAATTGATTTCTTTAAAATCAGATTTAGCAGATCAAAAAAAAATAGTTGACCAGAATACAAAAGATAAAAAAAAGTTATTGGCTCAAACAAAAAACAACGAAGCCTCTTATCAAAAACTTCTAAAAGATAAATTAGCAAAAAAAGAAGCATTTGAAAATGAGTTGCGAAATTATGAGTCACAATTAAAATTTATTCTTGATCCTTCAAAACTACCAAATGGTGGAGTTCTTTCTTGGCCACTTGATAAAATTTATATGACTCAACTTTTTGGTAAAACAGAAGCAGGGAAGCGTTTATATGCAAATGGTACACATAATGGGGTAGACTTTCGTGCATCAGTCGGTACACCAGTAAAAGCTATGGCAAATGGAACAGTGATGGGTACAGGTGATACAGATCTTACTTGTTCTAGTGCTTCTTTTGGACGTTTTGTGTTTATTAAATATGATAATGGACTTTCTAGTACTTATGGTCATCTTTCTCTTATAAAAGTTTATCAGGGTCAAAAAGTTTCAAGAGGTGAGATTGTAGGATATAGTGGTAATACTGGATACTCAACTGGTCCACATCTTCATCTATCATTATATGCTTCTAACGCTGTAAAAATGGAGTCTAGGGCTAGTAAAACATGTAATGGGCGCACTTATACTATGCCAATTTCTCCTGTAAATGCTTATTTAGATCCAATGTATTATCTACCGCCTTATAAACAATAAGGTGAAAAGGTTTCTTTATTTTATAAGCATATGGTAAAATAAATATATGAAAAATAAACAAGGGGGTTTCCTTCAAATAATAATTTTTATAATAGTAGTTGTTTTTTTATTATCATATTTTCATATAACACTTAGTGGATTATGGAATTATATTGTTACTTCATTTCACAATGTTTTTTAAATAAAAAAATGAAATTAAATAAAAAAAATGGGGGGATTAGTATATTAAGAATTTTAATTCTAGCTTTTCTTTTAATTTTTGTTTTAAGTTACTTTCATGTAGACATACAATCTACAGTTGAAAATCCTCAAACACAAAGTAATTTAAATTATGTTCGTGGACAAACGGAAAGTCTTTGGACACATTATCTTGCTGGACCTGCACACTATATTTGGCAAGACATTTTTGTAAACTTACTCTGGAGTGCTTTTGTCACAAATATGCAACGAATTCGAGATGGTCAACCTACAGATCTTCAGCTTTTAGCTCCTACTTTTCCACCAAGCACTAATGGTTAAAATTGTTGACATAAGTCAAAATATATTCTATTATATTTAAATGTTTAAAAGAAATAATCAAAGGGGATTCATAGGTGCTATTTTAATGATAATAATTGGAGTAGTAATATTTTCTTATGTTAAGAACATACCAATTGTAAAGTTTTTCTGGAATTCATTTACTGATAATATGACTCGCATGCACAATGGACAATTAAATGATTGGCAACTCGCTGCACCAATTACAGTTTTCAATACACCTCATTAATTTTTTATATGAAAAAATTAATTCACACACAAAAAAATTTAGATTGGATTACATATCCAAACATAGTCGCAACTTATATTTCTGATGAACTTCCAAAAGACTATAAACCTACAGCTGTATATGGTTTTGTTTTTAAGAATGGAAAACTTCTTATGACTGATTTAAAAGAAGGTGAACGACCAACACGCAGACTCGATATACCAGGTGGACATTTAGATCAAGGAGAAAGTCCTGAGCAAAGTTGTATTAGAGAAATTCAAGAAGAAACTGGAGTCTTAGTAAGTATTGTTAGACCAATAGCATATTGTGAGCTAACTTTGACTATACCAAAACCAGAAAATTATAGGTATCCATATCCGACTAGTTATATGTTTTTTTATCTTTGCGAAATTCTTTCAGAAGAAACTTTTGAGGGAAATGAATCTACTCACGGAAGAGTTTGGCTCGCACCAGAAGATTTTGATAAATCAGAGTGGTGTAAAGAGAATAAGTTATTGATAGAAGAAGTAATGAAAGCTATTTAGCTAAGCTTTAGATATAGATACCATACCCAAAAGATATATTGTGCGACGTAGTCCTAATACTAACCTAACAAGAACTAGATAGCTCATAACCAGAATTTTGAGCCTCTTCCCCTGTAGTAAAGTAAATCTTATTTGATTCTTTGATAGTATTACCAGCTGAGCAACCGACTGGATAATATTTCTTTCCACGACTGGAAGCAAAAAAGTTTCCAGAAATTTGAGCTTGATTAGCTGCACTTGTTTGACTTATGTTTACCCTATTTTGGCTGTTTTGACCACTTTCTGAGTCATTTAGAGTATTTGCCTGATTCGAGCTATTTTCGACCTTAAATTGACCATTTTGAGCCTTATTTGACAGTCTACCTAGCATAAATGAGCCTAAACCAACTAAAAGAACGATTAAAATTATTAGGACGTCTTTTCCCTTTTCACTTAGAATTTTTTCTTCAATAAAAGACTTGATTTTTTCCATAGAATGGTTTATACTCTACCTATCTTAATTATATAAGGTTTTTAATAAAAATAAAGTAATATAAATATATGGCACATAGAAAAGCCGGCGGAACAGCCTCCAACTTAAAAGACTCAAATCCACAGTACCTCGGTACGAAGCTTTATGATGGTGAAAAAGCTCAGGCTGGTTCTATTATCATCCGTCAGAGAGGTACAGTCATCTTGGCTGGTACAAATGTCTCTACGGGAAAAGATCATACCCTATTCGCACTCAAAGACGGCACAGTAAAATTCGGCACAAAAAGAAAAACTTCTTTCAACGGAAAAACTGCAGTCAAAAAAACAGTTTCTGTTATCTAAATAAAATAAAAAACTCGCAAAAAAAATCCCAAGCGCAATGCTTGGGATTTTTTGATTTTTTAATGTCTTCCTTCTCCTCCATAATTACTACTACTAGAACCACCAGAGCATTTCTTACGTTTTTCTGTCTCCTTTCGATGATTTTTGATTGAATCAATTTCCCTATTTTTTATATCCAAGAGTTCTTTTTTGATAATTGCGTATCTATATTTATTATCAAATAATAAATCCAATAAATGCAAAAGGAACTTATGATACTCAAAATTTCTTTCTTTGGAAGAAAAACTACCCTTACAATACTCTACAGTTTGTAATACTTCAAGTATCTGAACTTTTGTTAACGGAAAATTTACTAACAGTAAAATTGACATCCTTTCCAAGTTTTCTTTTTTATAAGTATCTGAAATAAAATGACTTGTATTAGAAAAAACTTGAATAAATAATTCAAACATAGCATTTGTAAATTTTATATCGAATTGAAGCGATGCAAGTTTTAATCGTAGATTTTCCATTTTTAATCTTATTTCTTCATAACCACCATATCCAGATATATACAGGTTTAGAAAAGTTAAAAGAAAAATAATTGTTTTTTCGTCTAATTTAATTAATTTTTTCATCTTATTTATTCCAGCCTCACGAAGTGAGTTTCCCGTCCTTTGGCGGTTGTTATACTGGACAATTTTTTTCAATGAACGTTTAAGCTTTGCACTACGCAAAACCCCTTCTTAAACTTAAGAAGGGGTTAGCTTTATATTTTTATATTAATTTGAAATAGAATATCAAGACAACCCGCTCTTAAGTTTAGAGTGGTTACTATGATGACTTGCTCCGAGCGTAGTCGAGCGAGTGGACATATTATTGATAGCTAAACGATAGCCGCCGAGTGCGCCTTTGAGGCATTTTGATACACGAGCAATAGTCGTAGAAGAAAGACCAGTTTTTTCTATAATCGGTGCGTATTGGTTACTACGAGAAAGCATATTGGCAGCTAAAAAACGCTTTGAGAATTCGGTAAACTCTCCTTTTGTGAGTAAATCTTCAAAGAAGCGTTCCGCTTGATCTGTATTTTTTAGAGCTAAAATAGCAGAGACCAATTCCCTGTTTTCTTTCAAATTCCAATTTATTTTGTAATTACTATTTGACATATCGCCACTTTAGCAAACTAAAGTACTTTAGTCAAGTAAAGTATCCAATTTACTTGTGGATAACTTTAGTTAAGTAAAGTAGCTAACAGGACTATGAAATTAGGAGTCCAGAATTTACGCTTTAGTGATTACAACCTTAAAACTAGTTTTGTGATTTTTTATTTGGACGGGGATTTCAAATTCTCCTACTTCTTTTAGTGGTTTATCGAGGACGATAAAATCTTCTTCTACTTCAGCGTGATGTTCTTTTCGTAATGCTTCTACTATTTCTTTTTTATGAATTGCAGAGAAAAGACTTCCCTTTTCATTTGCTTTACCAGAAATTGTTACAACCTTATTCTTTAACTCAGCTAAACTTTTTAATAAAAGTTCTTCTTGGACTTTATTATCGAGCAAGACCTCATTTTTTCTCTTTTCTAATGCTGACAATGCTTGAGGAGTAGCTTGAATAGCAAATTTTTTAGGAAATAAAAAATTTGCAGCGTAACCATCGTTTACATCTTTTACGTCGTTTCTACGTCCTACTCTTGGTACATCTTTTAAGAATATTACTTTCATAGCTTTATATTAGTTTATTTCCAATTATTTAACAACTCGACAGCTTTATCTATTTGTGGATCTTTTTTGGCTTCTATATCTTTTTTGGTTATAGGGATTATATAATCTGGAGTTAAACCTTTTAAAGAAATAGAAGTTCCATTTGGTGTGAGCCATTTTGCAACAGTCACTTTTAATATAGTATCTGGTGTAACATCTATAACCTCTTGAACAGAACCTTTTCCATAACTTTGCTCTCCTACGATTTTAGCAATTACATAATCTTGCATAGCACCTGCTAAAATTTCAGAAGCAGAAGCAGAACCATTATCAATCAAAACCACAAATTTAAGGTTGTCAGTAAAAAGATCATAACCAGCACTACGATAAATAGTAGGATCTTTTTTACCTCCATAATCTTCAGTAACAACTAATTTCCCATTTGCTAAAAAATAACTTGCCATATCTACTGCTGCATCCAAATATCCACCGGGATTACCCCGCAAATCAAGTATTAATTTACCTGAACCTGATTTTACAAATTCTTGCATTGCACTTCTAAATAAATTTGGGGAATCAGCTGAAAAACTATATAGACTAATTACAAAAATTCCATCTTTTCTAAGATTTGTATCTAATGTTGGTATATTTATTATATCGCGAACAACTTTTATTTCTCTTGCATCTTTTTCACCCACACGAAAAATAGTAAGTGCAACTGTAGTGCCCTTTTTACCTCTAATTTTTTTAATAGCTTCATCGATTGTGAGATCTGAAGTTACAGTAGAGTCAATTTTTAATATTTTATCTCCTGATTTTATTCCAGCTTTATATGCTGGAGTATCTTTAAGCGGTGCAATAACTGTAAGAATTTTATCTTTCATACCGACTTCCATACCAATTCCACTAAAATTTCCAGCAATCTCTTCTTGAAACATTTTAGCTTCATCTGGTTTAAAGAAAACGGTATATGGATCATTTAAAGAACTTACAAGCCCAGAAATTGAACCATAAACACGATCTTGATCTGTAATTGTACTTGCTTGTGGATATTTTTCATTTATAGTATTCCAAACTTTCCAAAAAGATGAAAAGTCTGCTTGTGTAGACATTTGAGTTTGTTGAGCGCTTAATGCAAGCTTGTCTGATTTAGTAAAAGGAATATGCCCAACAATAATACCCAATAAAAAAACTCCAAAAATAACTATTGGAAAAAGTATACTGCGCTTTTCTTTAAAATATTTCACAAGCAAAATTTAAAATGTTTAAATACTAATTTTTTCAGATTTTTCTCTAAATTCTCTATTCTCGGAAAAACTATCGAATGATTTTTTATTATCATTTTTAATTTCTTTTGCCTGTTTATATAAAACATAAGCAAAATAAAAAAGACCTAATCCTGTCAGTACAAAAAGAATATTTTTCCAAGATGATGGAAAACCAAGATAAGGTAATATTGCTACCCAAATACCAATTGTTAAAAGTGTTCGTGCTTTTTTCATATGTTCTATTATATCAAATTAGGCGACAATTACAACAAATTCTCCTTTTTGTTTTACTGTATTTTTTGTGTAATATTCGAGTAATTCTGCTGGTGTGCCAGTCTTGAATTCTTCATATATTTTAGTGATTTCTCGAGCGACACAGACTTTTTTATTTGGTGTAAATTTTACCAAAGCTTCAAGGGTTTTGAGTATACGATGTGAAGATTCATAGAAAGACATAGTTCTCTCAGACTCTGCTATTTCTTTAAATAGTGTTTCCCTACCCTTTTTGTGTGGCAAGAACCCTAAGAATGTGAACTCGTGTATTGGAAGCCCACAAGCAGAAAGTGCGGTGATAATTGCTGAAGGCCCTGGAACTGGAATTACGTTTACAGAATCTGCGAATTTAGCTTTTATTTGAGAAACGAGCAATGCACCAGGATCAGAAATCCCAGGTGTACCTGCATCTGAAACGAGTGCAATATTTTTTCCTTCTTCGAGTAATTCAAAAATTTTATCAGTCTTACTAATCTTGCTCTGTGCATGATAGCTCATCGTAGCTTTTTTTATTTCATACTTATTTAGAATCTTTTGTGTCATACGAGTGTCTTCACACAATATCAAATCCACCTCTCCTAGAATACGAATCGCTCGAAGTGTGATATCTTCCATATTTCCTATCGGTGTCGCTATGACATAAAAATTACTCATTTGTTGATTATATCTTAAAAAATTAAAAACTCCCACAATGGGGAGCTTTTAATTTTACTTTCTATATTTTCTCGTCTTCCATTTATCCGCGATTTTGACGCGAGTGAGGGAGCGGTCGAGTTCTGTCGCAAAGTGTTCGAAGTCTACGACTTCTTTGTTCTCTGCGAGCTTTTGGAGTTCTAATGATCGAGCTTTTGCTTTCTCGATAGCTTCATCGGTGATGTCGGAAATATGCTCGGCAAAATCTGCCAAAATAGCAACTTCCGTTGACACGCCGGAGCCTTCGGCGGAGGCGGTATTTTTAACTTCTACGAAACCTCCAACCACTGCATACGGAATATGTTCACCGTTTGCGAGAGCTACAATATCACCGGATTTGAGGCCTGCGATTATCGGCACGTGTTCGGGCAAGATCGTAATCTCCCCTTCGAGTGTCGGCACCGTCACACTCTCAACAAGCTCTTCGAGTACGAGCTTTTCTGGAGTGACTATTTTTAGTTTTAATTGTTTTGACATATATTTTTATAAACTAAGTAAAAGAAAACTTAAAATAAGACCGAGGTAAGTAGTAAAATAACTAAATTTATTTTTTGGCTTTCCACCAGTCAGTGATGTAGCAATTGCAACAATACTTAAAATAAGTAATAATATCGCACTAACAATAAAAAATCCTCCTTGTAAATTTATACCTTGAGACAAGATGCCTGGATTATTACGAAAGATTAAAAAAGAAATTATAAACAAAACTATAGATAGTTGTTGAATAAAATAAATTTTAGGATTTTTTAATTTAGTTTCTTCCATAATTTTAATTATAACGCACCCTTCATATAAAACTATAATACTACAAAGAACCTTTCATGTAAAAATCCTGTTCAGCTTTCTCATCGTGCTTACCATCAAGAATTTCACGGAATGAACGGATAGTGTCTGCGAGCGGGACGTATTGTCCTGGAGCGCCGGTGAATTGTTCGGCGACGAAGAATGGCTGTGAAAGGAATTTTTGGATCTTGCGAGCGCGGGCGACGAGTTCACGGTCGGCATCGGAAAGTTCTTCGATACCGAGGATGGCGATGATGTCTTGGAGGTCCTTGTATCTTTGCAAGACTCTTTGCACTTCACGAGCGACTTCGTAGTGCTCCTTTCCGACGATGTTCGGATCGAGGATTGTAGATGAAGAGTCGAGCGGATCAACAGCTGGGTAAATACCGATTTCAGAAAGTGAACGGTTGAGCACCACAGTAGAGTCGAGGTGAGAGAATGTCGTCGCTGGAGCTGGGTCGGTGAGGTCGTCGGCTGGCACGTAGACGGCTTGGACAGATGTCACAGAGCCTTTGTCGGTACTGGTGATGCGTTCTTGTAGATTTCCCATTTCTGTCGCGAGAGTCGGCTGGTATCCCACGGCTGAAGGAATACGGCCGAGGAGCGCAGACACTTCGGAACCTGCCTGTGTGAAGCGGAAAATGTTGTCGATGAAGAAGAGGACGTCTTTGCCTTCTTGGTCGCGGAAGTGTTCCGCCATGGTGAGACCTGAAAGCGCCACACGTAGACGAGCACCTGGTGGTTCGTTCATTTGCCCGAAGACCATCGCCACTTTGTCGAGAACTTTGGAATCTTTCATTTCGTGGTAAAGGTCGTTACCTTCACGAGTACGCTCTCCGACACCTGCGAATACAGAATATCCGCCGTGGTTTGATGCGATGTTGTGAATGAGCTCTTGGATGACGACAGTCTTACCAACGCCAGCACCTCCGAAGAGACCGACTTTTCCTCCTTTCAAAACAGGACAGATGAGGTCGATGACTTTGATACCAGTTTCGAGGATTTCGATCTTAGTTGATTGAGAGACATAGTCTGGGGCTTTGCGGTGAATCGGTGAAGTGCCTGCGTTTACCGCTGCACCGTCGTCGATCACTGCGCCGAGGACGTTGAAGATTCTTCCAAGTGTTTCTTTACCGACTGGTACGGAAATAGGTTTGCCTGTATTCATGACTTCTTGCCCGCGAGCGAGGCCATCAGTAGTGTCCATAGCCACTGTACGCACGACTCCTCCGCCGATATTCTGCTCGACTTCGAGGATGATTTTCTTGTCACCATTCCCCGCCTGCTCCCGACCACCCGGGAGGGCGGGCAGGATCACCTCAAGCGCACTGTAAATCTCTGGGACTTCTCCTTCGAAAGCCACATCCACGACCGGTCCGATTATTCTTTTTATTGTTCCTTTGTTCATAATTTTTTTAATAATTTATAATTAACTTTAACACACTGATAATTAAATTTTTGATTGATATATCTTATTTAGTAAAATGTCATTAAAATATATATTTGCTCTGACCGAATACTTTTTATCTATGGGGATTGTGTCAGAATCAATTAATGTAAATTGTATATTTTTATCTATAAGAAAATATTTTACATATACATATGATCTCTGAACTTGTAGTTTATCATAATTAATTGGATCAATCATATTTACCTTCAAGCCATTTTTAAGTGTAATACTACCATTATGATCTACCTCAGTAATTATTGAATCGTATATCTTTTTACCTGGGTCTTTTTCTGAAACTCTTGCCTTATTAATAGTTGAGTTAAATCTGGTGATAAATTCGGAATCAGGACTCTCTTCAACATATTCTTTCACAAATTTTGTTGATATTCTTTCTCCATCCTTAGAGATAAAATCAGCACTCATGGGTAAAGTAGGTGTTGCATTTTTCCTCGCCACAGAAAACTTTTCAAATTCCTCCAAGGTTGGTATTTTGATTTGAATATTTTTATTTAATATATTTTTATATACATAATTTTCCAAAGAAGCTAAGTTTGTTTCATTGTATGTTGTAATGGTTAGTTTATCTCCAGATTCGAGAGTAAATATTGGAAATTTCCAAAGAGGATCGAAGTCGAAAGAAAGAACCTTTTGTGATTTATTTAAATGAGAACTGATCTCTTGATATTCTTTTTGTGCTTCATCTTCAACTAAATTAATAGACTTATTAATTTTATTAGAGAATGTAAAATCCTTATGTAAACTATACGAAGCTGAACTTATAAAAATTACAGAAGTTACCAATAAACAAATAGGAACATAATTTTTTTCTTTTCTTGAGATGGAAAACAAAAAAATTCCAACCATACCAAATATTATAAATATAATACTAATTATTCCACTTGTATAATAGAAAGGAACAGGAACAGCATCTCCGTGTGCTATTTTATGAATAATGTTTGAAAAATAAATAGTAAAAGATATTATAAATATTATCCATAAATATAAAGTAGCTATTGTTTGGCGAACAGTCAAAAATTTTGTTAAATCGTTATTATTTCTAAGTAAAAGAAAAAGAAGAAAGACAGAAGATTGCCATAAAATAAAAATTACCACCGAAGACAAAATCCAAAATCCAGGAAAAAGAGAAAGTATACCTAAAAACCTCGAAGGAATAAATATTGAAAAAATAATACCAAAAACAACAAGAAAAACTCTAAAAAAGTTTTTTAAGGCGAATAAACTTATTTTCTTTTGTTCTTTGTTTTCTTCCATAATATTTTTTAACTAACCGATGCCATACCTGCACTAATCTCGGAAATTTCTTGGGTGATGCCGGCTTGACGGGCTTTGTTGAATACGAGGGTGAGGTTGTCGATCATTTCTCCTGCCGCCTCACTCGCATTCTTCATGGCTACCATTCGGGCCGACTGTTCCGAAGCTCCGGATTCGAGGAGCATTTGGTATATCTGCATCCTGATCAATTTCTCAGCGAGCATGTCTATCAGTTTGTTCGCATCGCCTTCGATGAGGTATGGAACTGCATTCCCCCTCTCCTTTACAAGGAGAGGGTCGGGGTGAGGTTCTGAAGAATTTAAGAACCGCCCCTCATTCCCCTCCTTATTAAGGAGGGGAGGAACTAGCCCATCAATCATATCTTTCATTTCCTGTCTTGATATTGGCAAAAGTTTTCTCACATTCGGCTTCTGCGTGAGAGCCGAGACGAAGTCGGTGTAGACGACGAAGACTTCTTTGTATGTCCCCTTTTTGTATTCATTTAAAATGAGGGCGGAGATCGGGTTCACGTTTTGTATTGAAATATTCACTGGCAAGTCGGTAAATGCGGCGATGATATTCTGTCCGATTTTTCGCATCGCATGGTCACCTTTTTTGCCGATTGAGATAAAATCCACAAGAACCTCACCCCCACCCCTCTCCTTATTAAGGAGAGGGGCTTTCAAAATCTGCATCGCTTTTTTGATAGCTTGAGCATTGTAGCCACCGCAAAGGGAGCCGTTTGAAGTGATGAGGACGATAAGTGTCTTGCCTTCTTTTGGAGATTCGAAAAATACATTTTTTACCTCATCGAGTTTACCTGACAAAGAAGTCAAAAGTTCCCAGGAGTATCCTGCATATGAACGCGAAGCGAGCGTCGTCGCCACCGCACGGCGCATCTTCGAAGCCGCCACCAGCTCCATCGCCTTCGTGATCTTTTTCGTATTCTTGATACTCTTTATTCTGTTTTTGATTTCTTTTGTTGATGCCATAAAATTTATTTACCAACCACCGCTACCTGGACCAATTGTTTTATATACAATAATGCAACCTATTATTACAACGATAATAACTAAAATAACAATTGTGAATAAAATACTTTTAAATGCCTTCTTTCTTTTTTCTGGAGAATTTAACATCATTGTTTCATTTATTTCTCCTTCTTTTAATATTCCTTTTTTGATCAAATCTTCTTCCATATTTTTAACTCAAAAACCCAGCTTTGTAGTCTCCTATCGCTTGTTTTAATTCAGCTTCACCTGCATCGGTCCACATCTTTGTCTCGCGGATGTCTTTGAGGAAAGTCTTCGCATTATTTTCCGCATAGGCGATGAGACCAGCCTCGAATTCTTTAATCTTTTCTACTGGCACTTCATCAATCATACCTTTCACGAGCGCATAGAGCGTGATGATCTGATGTTCGACGACGACCGGAGAATATTGCGGTTGCTTGAGCATTTCCACTGCGCGCTTGCCTCTTTCGAGTTGTCTCTTTGTAGCGTCATCGAGGTCAGAACCGAATTGTGAAAAGGCTTCGAGTTCACGGAATTGCGCGAGGTCGAGCTTGAGTGTTCCAGCGACTTTTTTCATACCTTTGATCTGTGCAGATCCTCCCACGCGAGAGACAGAGAAGCCGACGTTTACAGCAGGACGCACGCCTTTGTAGAAGAGATCAGTTTCGAGAAAGATTTGTCCATCAGTAATAGAAATGACGTTCGTAGGAATGTATGCAGAAATATCTCCAGCTTGAGTTTCGATGATAGGAAGAGCTGTGATAGATCCACCTCCGTAGTCTTTATTTTTTCGACAAGCACGTTCGAGCAAACGTGAGTGCAAGTAGAAAACGTCTCCAGGATACGCTTCACGGCCTGGTGGACGGCGGAGCAAGAGTGAGATTTCACGGTAAGCGACAGCGTGCTTTGAAAGATCATCATAAATAATCAAAACATCTTTTCCTGCATCCATAAAGTGTTCAGCAATAGCGACGCCGGTGTACGGAGCGATGTATGACATAGCTGCAGGTTCTGATGAGCCAGCTGAGACGATGATTGTGTACTCCATCGCGCCACCTTCAGCGAGACGAGTTTCTATTTTACGAAGTTTAGAATCTTTTTGACCGATTGAAACATACACACAGATCATGTTTTGACCTTTTTGGTTCAAGATAGCATCAATAGCGATAGCGGTCTTACCAGTCTGGCGGTCACCGATGATGAGCTCGCGTTGTCCACGGCCAATAGGAATAAGGGCATCGATAGCCTTGATACCTGTCTGCACTGGCTGGTCGACAGATTGGCGACTCATAACGCCGGAAGCCACACGCTCCACAGGATTGGTCTTGTCGGTCTTTACAGCGCCTTTACCGTCGATAGGCTGACCTAGGGCATTTAGCACGCGGCCGATTTGGAGATCTGAAACAGGTACTTCGAGGATTTTACCAGTAGCTTTGACTTCATCCCCTTCGCGGATCTTTGAGAAATCTCCGAGCACGATGACACCCACTGAATCTTCTTCGAGGTTCAGCGCCACGCCTTCCACGCCGTTTGCAAATGTCACCATTTCTGAAGCTTTAATATCTGAAAGACCGGAGACTTTCGCAATACCGTCGAAAACTTCCACAACGTGGCCGATCTTTTCAGCCTTTACTTCAGCCTTAAAATTATCAATTTCTTTTCGGAGATTTTCTACTATTTGATTTTTGTTATTTGTTGTCATATATTTTTAAAATTTTTATTTTGCTATAAGGTGGGCTGATAATTGGTTTAATTTATTTCTGTAAGTCGTATCTAGTATCTCATCTCCGATCACTATTTTCATTCCTCCAAGCATATCTACATTTTCAGAATACTCACTTATGATTTCTTTCGCACTATATTCTCTGAATTTATTTTTTATATCTTCTTCAATTCTTTTTCTTTCACTTTCTTCAATCTTTTTTGCAGATATTACTTTTATTCTCACCACACCATCCTCTTTGTCTATTATTTTTCCGACAGCATCGAGTATTTCATCCGATCTATTTAGCAATTTCTTTTTATTTAAAAAATTCAGTGTTTCTTTGACGGCAATATCCAAGTCACCGCCAGACTTTCCTTTCGTATGTCCGGCTATCGCTTGAGCTATGTTTTGTACTGAAATTTTTGCCATAATTATTATTTATTCTTTTCTGCAAGAATCTTTTCTGTTGCTGCTATTGCAAGGCCTGCAACCTCATTCTTGAGCTCTGTCATCATTTTTTCTTTCTCAATTTCTAATGATTTTTTACCTTGTGCCATCATATCTGCAATTTCTTTTTGCATTTTTTCTTGAGCTTCTACTTTTCTCTTATCTTCTTCTTTCTTGTTCTTCTTGATCATTTCATTCACTTCATTGCGAGCATTGCGCATAGTGATTTCAGATTCTTTTGCAGTATTAGCAAGCATTTCAGCGTTTGCTTTCGCATCGTCGAGACCTTTGCGGATTTCTATATCGCGATCAGTCATTAATTTTCGTAATGGCTTCGCAGCGATAAAATAAAGTGCAATGAAAACTAGAACGAAGTTGAATAACTGCGCTATCATGACTTGCCAATCTATGTGAAATGTTGATATTAATTCATTCATATTTATTTTATATTTTTAAATTTTAATTTTTTACTCTTTTTATTTTAATACTGAGTAAAACACAATGCTCGCAAGGAGCACTGAGGTTCTAATCATTATTTGATTGAGAAAGCGATAACGAGACCGTAAATAGCCACAGCTTCAGCGAAAGCAGAAGCGATAAGCATAGGCACGAGCACTTTACCTGTAGCTTCTGGATTTCTTCCGATAGCTTCCATAGCTCTTCCTCCGATAAGACCGATACCGATACCAGCACCTACTGCTGACAAACCGATAGCCAAACCTTTACCGACTGGAGCAAAACTAACTACTGCATTTACTACTTCTTTTTCCATAATATTTTCTTTAATTAACTTTTAATAATTTTTCGACTAATTTATAATAATTTTATGCCCCGGTCTGAACCGCGGGTCCTCGACTTTCGGTCGGGACATGCGCCTCTTTACTATGCCCATGCTCTTCCTCATGTTCAACATGATCCTGTGCAGCTATTGTGAAATAAACTGCGGCAAGAAGACTGAATATGAGTGCCTGTATCAAACCAACGAATACTTCTAAAAATAGAAATGGTGCTGGTGTAAAATAGGCAAAGATTGCAGCCATAGAAGCCAAAAGGACTTCACCGGCAAACACGTTTCCAAATAACCGGAAAGAAAGAGAAGCTACTTTTGCAAATTCTCCGATGAGTTCTAATATGCCAACGAAGAATGTAATAGGAGCTACAATAAGAACAGTCGGCTCTTTGCGCACTTTTGTGAATATAGAGCCGAGCGCCTTTAGATTAACATATTTATTGAAACTTTTCCATATGCCGATTGAAATTATACCAAAGATATTTGAAGCTACTACAACCATCAAAGAAAAGGCTAAAGTAGTGTTTATATCAGCTGTGCCTGAACGGAAAAGAGGAATAAATGTACGCACTGCGCCTTCTGTGGCAGTGAAACCAAAAGAGCCAAGTATTGGAATCAAACCGAGCCAATTACTTACCAATATAAAAAGGAAAAGACTGAAAACTAGCGGGAATATTTTTGTAGAAATTTTTCTGTCATTTGTAACTTGGTCACAAAGTGAAAGCGCACCATCCATCATCACTTCAAAAATGTGTTGCATTTTACCTGGAACTTTTTTCATCTTTTTTCGTAAGATAATAAAAAAAGAAACGAGGATCAAAACTGCAAGCCATGAAGTGATAAGTGAATTTGTAATTTGAAATTTACCAACTGTAAAAATTGGCTCTGCATAAATAGTGACTTCGTGTTGTATTGGTTGATTTACGCCTACTTCTATTTCTGTATTGACTTGTGTTTGATTTTCAGTTTCCATTTTATTTTTTATCTAAACTATCTTTATATTTTTTAATTTCTTTATAAATTCCTCGGCAACTAATTCCAAAACCAAGTGCCAGCAAAATTAAAAAAAGTTTATCATTTGTCTCAATTTTAAAAAAAAATTTATTTAAAATAATTACTAAAAGAAGTGGTGCAATTATCCAAGACGTCGTTTTAGCATAAAAAACCATCACTGGCTTCCATATGGACATATTTGATTGTACCTTCTTTTCTTCCATGTGTATATAAATTGAATCGCTCTTGTATATTTTTCTGCTGAAAAATTACTCGAGCCATGCCTCGTGCCGTCGCACTCCGGCCTTGTGCTCGGGTCCCTATCCCGAGCTCACCATCTACCTCTGTCTTATAAATGGCAGAGAGTCAGAAAATGAAAATATATTCCGCCCTCCGTGAGTGTGGATGGAATCGGACCATCGACCTCTGTCTTATCAGGACAGCGTTCTACCACTGAACTACACACTCACGCAAAGAATAATACATTTTCATTTTTGACGAACGAACCATTTATATCGTATTCTATATCAGGACAGCGTTCTACCACTGAACTACACACTCATTCCCTTTTAATTTCACATAAAAATAACAAACCTCTTTCAAAAGGTCACTTAAAATATAACAAATTTAGTAAAAAAGGGCAAACTAAAAGGCTTACTGAGATTTATCTCTGTAAGCCTTTTGTATGATTGCATAAAACACTATTGTTTTATGATTCTGAAGTTTTTTTTATCATCAACATTTATGATAAAATTTCCCGCAGGTAGCTGACTTATGTCAACTACATTATTTTTAGATTGCAATACTGTTCTCATTTCAACTATTCCTGTAATGTCGGTAATAGTTAAAATATCCCCAACTTTCACATTTTGAACATTTAAAATTTCTGAACATAATAATGGAAAAACTTTAATATTCTGAATTTCAACATCAGCAACATTTACTGATGTTCCACTACAGGAAGATGTATTTAGTAAAATATACATTCCTGTGTAAAAGTCATAAGTGGCAATATCAATCTTCCCATCTCCGTTGAAATCACCTGTTGTGATATCATCGTGATCCCATACAATAGCTGAAGGCACAGGAAATTGAAAAATTGTGTTTTGAGACACAATATTTACGACATTGTTAGCAAGTTCAATAATTTGAGCTCTACTTGAACAATTCAAGTGTGCAATTTTTACAGAACCAGCATCACCGGGAACAATAAAAGATGAGTCGGCACTTGTGCCATTCAAATCATTCCATATATCTATGTAATGAAATGAATTTAATTCATAACTAGCAACTAGCCTATTATCTCCAATAACTATCGAATGCGCTATTGAACCAATAGGTAAACTAAATTTCATAACACTATCTAGCGTCCAATTAACATTAATTTTAAAAATGCTTATTGTATCATCAGATGTTATTTTCGCAACAAGATTTTGGGAACTATTAATCTTCCCTATTTCTATGTCTTGGTAAACAGATCCTGAATAATTTGCTGAGTAATGAACTGGTGATAAAAAATTACCATGTCCATCTCCAGCCAAGACAACAAAAATATTTTGGTTATAAAGTGATGCTATTATATCATTTTTACCATCATTATTTGCATCACCAAATGTTCCAACCTGAACAAATGGTCCAACATAATAACCAAGTTGTGAATTTAAGCTTCCGAAGTTGTTTTGAAATTTAATATGTACAGAGTCACCCTCTGTGTAACCAAAATCCAAAAGATTATTTTCATCCATTTGTCCGGACATTACCGAGGTTATACCATACCAATTATCGTGTACATATGTACTAACTACTGGCGTTTGCAATACACCTAGATTGTTCTGCTTGTAATCACGATTTTGAAAATCATTTATTCCTGCATCGTAATTTGTAGGTGCAATAATGTCATCTCTGCCATCATTGTTAAAGAAATCACCAGCGATTAAGTGGTGGCACTCTGTGTTTGGCACAGGATAAAGAATTGGTAACGTAAAATTAATTGAGTCAATTGTTTGCCCTTTGCAAAGACAAATTGCTATTACTGATAATAACACGATGATAAATAGTTTTTTCTTCATAAATTTTTTTGTTTTTTGGTTTAATTATTTTTTTATTTATTTTTAGACTGTTCGTATATAAAAAAATATACGGGATCAGCATTTTGCAAACTAAAAAAATTAGCACCCAAAATGCTGACCTCGTATTTATTAAACTAAAAAACTTTTTTTCAAGGAACAATAAAATACTAAATATAGATTAACATATAAAAAATACAAAGTCAAACAAAAAACACCTCATTTCTGAAGTGTTTTTTGTTTTTGAGAAATCTAAGAGATTAGTATTCTCGGCGACCACCAGAGCGGTTTCCACCACCGTAGCCACCACCACTGTTTCCACCACCACCATAACCTCCTGCTCCACCTGTTCTTGGTGGGCGAGCTTCCATAGGGCGAGCTTCGTTCACTGTAAGATTTCGACCTCCGAAATCTTTACCGTTGAACATCTCGATAGCTGCTTGTGCTTCTGCGTCGGATGACATTTCAACGAAACCGAAACCTTTTGAGCGACCAGACATCTTGTCTATGATAATAGTTGCTGATGTAACTGCACCAGCGGCTGCGAAATGAGCTGAGAGCTCATCGTTAGTAGTACTGTAAGGTAAACCACCAACATATAGCTTTGTTGCCATATTATTATTTCTCCTGTTTTTTAAAAATCAGGCAAAAACTATTTATAAAACGTAGATACCCTGACCGCTTGTTTTTTCGTTGATGCACAAAATTCGCGACTCACAATTTACACAAAAAAGCTTTGAGAAACTACCAAAAAAATATAGCATACAAATAACTAAAAAGCAATGCTATTCATCGTCTTCATCCCCTGTCTCACCAGACGCGATTGCATCTACAATTTCTTGAATTTCCCCTTCCATTATTTTTGGAAGATTATGCCAAGATTTTTTGATACGGTGATCAGTCACACGATCTTGAGGAAAATTGTAAGTACGAATTTTTTCAGAGCGATCAGATGTGCCTATTTGTGCTTTTCTCTCACCTGAGTATTTTTTAGCTTCTTCCTCTTCTTTAAGTTGTTGGATTTTTGCAGTAAGAATAGACATTGCTTTTTCACGATTTTTTAATTGTGAACGCTCAGAAGTACAACGCACGTCGAGCCCTGTAGGCTTGTGTATTAAACGTACTGCAGTCTCAACTTTATTCACATTCTGTCCACCTTTTCCTCCAGAACGAGAATATTCCATTTCTAAATCTGCAGGATTGATTTCAAATTTTACTTTTTTTCTAATTGGCAATACTGCGACGGAAGCTGTCGAAGTGTGTACACGGCCATTCTTTTCAGTACTTGGAATTCTTTGTACACGATGTACGCCTGTTTCATAACGAAGAAGTTCATATACACCCTTTCCTTTTATTTCAAAACTTGCTTCTTTGTATCCATCGACATCACTCTTTGATTCATAATTTGTTTTCCAGTCGAATCCTTTATTCGCACAAAAAACTTCATACATATGCGCGAGACGCCATGCAAAAAGTGACGCTTCATCTCCACCTGCACCAGCACGAACTTCGAGAACAATTTCATTTGTAATTTCCTCTTCTTCTTTTTCTTTATCTAAAATATCTTGAATTTGCTTTTCTATGGTTTCTCGTTGTTCTTGAATAGATTTTAATTCTGTAGATGCCATCTCATGCAATGAGTCGTCGCCATCTAGCATTTCTCGAACTTCAACCTCTTCTTTATTTAAACGTTCTAAAACGCTAGCTAGGTAACTAGTCTGATGATTCTTTTTTAATTCTTCAATATCGAATGACATAAAATTATTTTAACACAAAAAGCCGTGCAAGTATTTTTTAGGGTGTTTTTACGAACGACGGTTCGTGAACTTCAGAAATTTTCTACCAAGAAAATTTCGTACCCTAAAAGGTACTTGCACGGCTTTTTACTTATTTCTTAGCTTTAGGAGTAGCAGCTCGGCGCTTGTTGAAACGTTCTACACGTCCAGCTGTATCTAGAACCTTATCATTACCAGTATAAAAAGGATGGCAAAGACTGCAGATTTCCACAGTAATTTCAGGCATAGTTGATCCAACTTCAAAAACAGCCCCACATGCGCAAGTTGCCTTTGTTTTTATATCATATTTAGGATGTATTGCTTTTTTCATAACTCAAATAGCTTATCACAAAGATTAGTTTTTAGCAACTCCATACTGTTTTAAATAATCTATATCACCTTGTATTTTATTTTTTAAGGCTATCACGCTCTTACTATAAGAACAACTAGCTCCTCCAGATCCATAATATTTACAAGCTGCCCGGCTTTGAGCGCTAGTGCTATCTCCAACTGCTCCTAAGTCTGTAAGATACAAAGCAGACGCGGTAAAAGCATCTTCAGGGTCCCAAGGACTTGGTGGATTAGAATTTGTAACTTTTGAAATACGAGAAATAAATAATTTCCATGTACTTGGAATAAATTGTGCAGGACCCATAGCCCCACCCCAACCTCCAGCACTAGGTATAGGACAAGAAACTGCAGTTTCAAAAGCATTTAAACCAAGACTATTAGTAATATCCATAAATGGACCTACATCACGGCTTGGCTTCATGACTTTTGAAAATTTTGTACCAGTATTTTTTCCAACACCTGCTCCTGTATTTGAATCTTTTAAATAACATTGTCCTACATTTGCACCAAGCTTACTCTCTTGGGTAATAATTGCCAAAAGAAATGCTGGATCAATATTTGTTTTTCTAGAAACATCCTCGGCGTATCCCAAAGCTACATCAAAACGAATTGCTTGTGAACCACCAGCCAAAGAAAAGAGCCTGGACTTAATATCGGCGATGCGTTTTTCTCTTTCTGAGATAACTGTCTGGTAATCAGATTCTTTTTGCTTGGAAACAGCTAGAAGTTGTTTTTTTTCGGCTTGAGTTTGAGAAACTTTTTTCTGTGCTGCTTCGAGTTGGGCTTTTGCATCTATTTGTGCATCTTGTTGTTTTTGTAAATCTGTTTTTTGAATTTCAGTTTGAGTTTTTATACCATTGATAGTATCAACTGAAGTTTTCACAGCTTTTTTTATAGAATCATAAGACTCAAGATCACTATAAAAACTGGAAATGCTATTGTCAGAAATAATTAGATGTAAAATATTTTCATTATCAAATTCATTTGTGTTGCGTAAAAGTTGGGCTAAAGACTGATGCTCTTTATCTATCTTTTCAGATAAAGTCTCTATCTTTGTTATTTTTTCTGATATAGAAACCTTTAAAGTTGCAATAGCTAAAGTTCTAGCTTTTATTTTTACCTTTAAAGCATTGATTTGTTTAGTCAATGAATCAATGTC
Source organism: Candidatus Nomurabacteria bacterium (assembly GCA_026396065.1). Taxonomy (GTDB): domain Bacteria; phylum Patescibacteriota; class Minisyncoccia; order Phycocordibacterales; family UBA9973; genus UBA9973. The sequence goes on from JAPLXO010000011.1 coordinate 94,806, forward strand.
TGATTTGAAACTACCAGTTGTCTTTTTTTGATTCGAAAGTTGATTTGATAGCTCAATTAATTGTTGATTTAATTGATCTAATTCATTTTGACAAAATCTTTTTTGATCAACAGTAGAGGAAGTAGACAGTGTTAAACAATCAAAATCAGCCCGCACATTATATGTACGAACCATAAATCCAAAAATTATAATAAAAATAAAAAGTATGGAAAATTTCTTTACCATACTTCTCATTCTAACATAGAATTTATTATTATTCAGCAGCTGGGATAACTTCTTCTTCTTTCTTACCTTTCTTTTCTACTTCAATAGCAGATAGATCAACAGGAGCTGCGACTTCTTCTTTTTCTTCTTTTTGTTCAATCACACTTACAGCCACTTCTTCGAGAGGAGTGATCATTTCTACTCCTGTAGGAAGTTTAATATCTGAAACAAGCACGACATCAGAAAGTGTAGATAATTTTGAAATATCTACTTCTAAAGTGTGTGGAAGATCTTTTGGAAGAGCTTCTACTTCAACTTCGTGAAGAACTTTTACTAAGTTACCAAGTCCACTTTTTACAGCGAGAGAAATTCCAACGAATTCTAGAGGTACGTGCACTTTGATTTTCTTGTTCATATCAACTACTAAGAAGTCTACGTGTATTGGTTCGTCAGTGACAGGATGAACTTGAACTTCATGGATAAGAGTGTCTACATTTCCAGCTTCTGATTCGATTTTTACAGTGGAAGATTCACCTGCTTTGTGCCAGACTTTCTTGAATTCAACGGAAGAAACAGTGATGGAAGTTGAATCTTTTCCCATACCATAAAAAACAGCTGGAATATCTCCGGCTTTTCTTAGGGCATTAACATCTGCCTTTGGGTCTCTTAATTTAGCTTTGATTACAAACATAAAACCTATTATATAGAAAAAGATAAAAAATGCAAGTAATTATACCCCATGATGAGGTTTTGGGTGCTCGATGGCGAGATGAGTGGCTATGTATTCTTTGGAACCACCTATCTTTTTGCCCGGATTAAAAATGTTTTTTGGATCGAAAATATTTTTTGTTTGTTTAAATAAGTCGTAAATTCTCTCGCCATACATCTTTTCTAGATATGGTGTGCGAATTATTCCATCATTGTGTTCTGCTGTGATAGAGCCATGGTAACGCAAAACTAAATCATAAACTTTATCAGAAAGCTCTAAAATAATTTTCGCAGTATCAGGAAGAGTGAAATCCATAAGTGGAATAATATGAAAATTCCCATCCCCTGCATGCCCCGCTATCGTATATGTAATATCATAATTACCTAAAATTTTATTTAATTCAGGAATAAATTTTGGTAAAAATTCTGGACGTACAATAATATCATCAATGAATGGTGCTGTTCTTTTGTTGGCGACATGTTTGCGAAGCAAATTAAAACTTTCTCGACGAATACTCCAATACTTTTCTGCTTCTAGAGAAGATTTTGTTATATGAACTTTTAAATTAAAGTGTTTTATTTTTTCTTTTAATTTTAAACATTGAAAATTTACCTCTTCTTCATTATCTCCAGCAAATTCAGCAAGTAGAATCATTTTTGGGAAACCACCAGCAATCATCATTCTAAGCTCTGGTAAAAATGACCACATAAATTTTATCATTCCAAAAAAACCTTTCGTCTTTAAAAAATCTGGAAAAAATCGTACAGCGAGCTTCATTGTCTTGTCATCATATGTTTCCAATGTCTCTGGATTAAGAAGCAAAATTTCATCTACGAGTCTGCCTAGTGGTTCCAAATCTGTCATAAAAATAGCAACCAATTTTGAGTACTTTGGATTTTTTACTAATTTGAAAGTAATCTCAGTCGCAATACCTAGAGTACCCTGAGATCCTACTAGGAGTTTATTTAAGTTAAAATTAAGAACCTCACCCCGACCCTCTCCTTGTAAATGAGAGGGAGAAATTACGTTCCATAAATAATACCCAGCAGAATTTTTATGCACTTTTGGTTTTGCTAGATTTATTTCTTCTTCATTATTTTTTATTAAATCATAAACTTTTTTACTATATTCATCTTCTTTTGAAATATTATTTATAGAAATAGGTTTTATAATTTTTTCTGTGCCATCAGCAAAAACTACTTTGGCTTCTACGACATAGTCTTCTGTCTTTCCGTATTTCAATGTTCGCTCCCCTGCAGAATTATTTCCAAACATTCCACCCATAGCATTTAGACTTTTTGATGCAGTGTAGCAAGGTAAAATAAACCCTTTTTCTAAGGTAATTTTTTCAAAATCTCGATAAAACATTCCAGGTTGCACGGTGATATAAAGTTCTGGAGAAAAATTTGAATTATCAACCCCCTGCCCTATATCCCCAAGAGCAAATGGACTTGAATTTTTCGCTGGAAAAGCTACCAATTTATTCATATATTTAGTGAAATCTAAAATTATAGATTCACCGATAGCTCCACCAGACATATCTGTCCCTGCGCAACGGCAAGTAATAGAAAGTAGATCACCTTTTTCATGAAGACCTTTATTTTTTACTTCTTCATTATTTTTATTTACAAATTTAACTAGATTTTGAACGTCCTCACTATCTTTAGGAAAGATTACAAACTTTGGACGAATTTCAAAAATACTCGCATCATGCGAATATTTTTTAAGTGTTTCATCACCATCATCTACCTCCCCTTTTATTATTTTTTGTATGTCGTCTTTCATAATTTTATTCCCAAAAGATTAATATTAATGATAATGCTCCAAGAATTAGACCAGCGATTTGTACTTTATTTGTTGATTCACCATAAACTAATACACCAAGAACTACAACACCAATCGCGGAACCAACAGAAAATATTATACCCGCACGAGCAAGACCTGAACCAGAACGCATACCCCATAAGAAAAAAGCATTACCAACAATATATCCGAGTATTGCAAAAAGCCACAAATACCAATGTCCTTTCAATGAATATTCTTTTGCAAAAATATCTGCTATTACTTCACAAACAATTAATGCAGAAATTGGTATTAGCCAAAACATATTATTTTTCTCCGTTAATTATTCCAATAACATCTTTGGCGGAATTTTCTCCAATAAAGTTTTCAAATAAATGTAAGTTGTCTAAATTATGAAGAATAACTATTACAGAAATAATCGAAATAACAAAAGCGGATTTTAATACTGAGCCAAGTAAAAACAAATGTGAAGGTATAACTGTTATAGCTACTAAAAGTATCAATACAAAGAAACATATTAAAAACCATTGGAAACCTGGAATACGCTCTTGAAAAATCATAACCATATTTTTACGTAAAACCTGGCAATCCCCCATATTTGTAAGAACTCTACCAATAGACTGATTACGTAAACTTTCTTGTTTTACTCCGCCAACTTCTTCTTCTAAAACATTATGTACACCAGAAATAGTATTTGATTTATTTATAAAATGATAATCCCATCTTTTTGTATCTAATATTTTTTCATAATGATCTTTAATCAAAGCTCCTATTTTTTGTTGAACTATTGGTGAAATATTACCAGCTACACGGTAAGTGGAAGACATTTTTCCGTCAAAAGTACTAATTATTTCTCTTATTTTTGTATAACGATTCCCTTGGCGTGTAATAAAAAATCCAGTAAAAATAGAAAAGAAAAAAGTAGTGATAGTTATAAAAACTTTATCAGTATTACCTGCACCAAAATCAAAAGTATAATAAAAAAATGAAAGTAGTATAAATAGTACTAATAACAAAATTTCAATTGTACGAATTTTCATAATTTTAATTTATTCCATTAAATAATTTTAATCTTGATTCTACAACAGCTTCGATAGCATCGACTGCTGGTTGTAATATTTTTGCTGGAGTTATTTCTGTAGGATTTGCTGCGATTGTTTTCTCTACAGCTTCTTTAAATGCGAGGCGGATTTCACTATTTATATGTACTATTGAAATTCCAGCTTTGATAGCGTTTGTAAAATCTTCATCACGAAGACCTGAACCACCATGAAGCACGAGTGGTATACCTGTAATATTTTTTATCTCACCTACGAGTACTGCATCGATATGTGGCTTGCCTGTCTTTATAAGTCCATGAATAGACCCTACTGATGGCGCAAATAAATCAATCCCGGTAGCGTCTACAAATTTCTTCGCATCTTCAGGCTTTGTGAGAACTCCAGCACCTTCTGGAATACTGTCGCGAATCACTGAACCAGAGCCGATAAAGCCGAGCTCTGCTTCTACTAAAATATCTCTTCCTGTATTTTTTGTAACTTCACGTGCGTAATCTACACACTTTTTTGTAATGGCTACATTTTCTTCGAAAGGAAGCTTTGTATTATCTATAATAGCCATATCGAAACCAGCATCAATACATTTCTTTACTGATTCGAAAGATGCATGATGATCTGCATTTAAAAATATCGGATAATTATCACGAGTACGAATTTCATTTACTAATGCATAAACTTCTTCGAGTCCTGCAAATTTTTCTTCTCCTTCTGAGACTCCAATGATGACTGGTAAATTTAATTTCTTTGCTGCAGCATAAATACCATGTAATGCTTCTAAATTTGAAATATTAAAATGCCCAATAGCGACATGTTTTTCCTGCGCTTCTTTTATATATTCACGTAATGTTTTAATCATTACTCTATTTTAACAGATCCATGAGCAATTGTTTAGCGACTTGGGGATTTGCGGAGCCTTTTGTTTCTTTCATAATTTGACCGACGAGTGACATAAGGGCGACTTCTTTACCACCTTTGTAGTCAGCGACTACTTTTTCATTTCCTGTAATTATTTTTTGAGCAATTTCAGTGAGTGCGCCTGTATCATTTTTCTGAAGTAAATCTTTTTCTGTCGCAATCTTGAGTGGACCAGCATCTTCAATTACCATCATAGCTAAAATATCTTTTCCAGCACGTGAAGAAATTTTATTTTCAAAAATTAATGTAATCAGTTCAGCAAAATTGAAAGCGCTAGGCTTTTTAATTTCAGGATTATTTTTCCTTAGACCAATAAAATCTGTCGTAATATAATTTGAAGCAACTTTTGCCAAATCTTTATTATCACTGAGTTCTACAATGATTTCTTCAAACCATTTTCCGAGTTCTAAATCATTAATATAGACTTCTATATCTTCGTCTTTGATTCCATAAGCTGTTTTATATCTATCTCTTTTCTGTGCTGGAGTTTCTGGTAAATTTTTCTTCATAGCTTCTAAATCAAAAGCAACGTGGAGTTTCATTTTTGGTAAATCAGGATCTGGGAAATAACGATAGTCCTGACTACTTTCCTTCTTTCTCTGAGAAATTGTCTTTTGTTTATTTTCATCCCAACCACGAGTTTCTTTTACGATTTCACTTTCCTTTCCACTTTCAAAAAGCTCAGTCATTCTTTCTACTTCATACTTGATAGCTTTTTCTACACTCTTAAAAGAATTTAAATTTTTTACTTCTACATATGCTTCCCATTTTTTATCCTTATCTGGTGAAATAGAGACGTTCGCTTCTACGCGCATTTCACCTTTTTCCATATTAGCTTCAGATACTCCTAGATACCAAAGTAAGAGCTGATATTCTTTTGCGAAATTACTTGCACATTTTGCCGCATCTTCTGGGTTATCAAAAGTATGTGCTTCAGTCACGAGCTCCATAAGTGGAACACCAGCACGATTGAAATCAACTAAAGTGTAATCCCCCTTGTCGTGTTTACTCGTTCCGGTATCTTCTTCTAGGTGAATACGTGTAAGGTCCATTCCAGCAAGATGACCACCAGAAACTATTGGATATTTATGCTGTGAAATCTGATAACCTTTTGGGATATCTGGGTAAAAATAATTTTTACGATCAAATTCTGAAAAGTCAGCAATAGTAGAACCAAGTGCAAGACCGACTTTTATAACATTTTCAATGGCTTTTTTATTTGCCACCGGCAAAGTTCCCGGATGTGCCATACATACAGGACAAATATTTACGTTTGGCTTTTCTTCATCGGGATCGTTCTTACAACTACAAAACATCTTTGTAGTAGTCTTCAACTCCGCGTGTATCTCCAAACCTATTGTCGTCCAATATTTTATTTCTGATTTCTTTTCCATATATCTATATTATCATAAAATTTTTTATTCTTTAATGGTAGCTTCTACGTGTATAGTTTCACTAGAATTAGTTTGTGAGGAAGTAGTATTATTTATAATTTTTTTTGCTTTAAAAAATACAAAGAGTAATAGTATAGCACTGATAATATAAGGCAAAAGAATAATCCAAAAAATAATTCTAAAAAGAATATAGGGTCCACCAAAAAATTGAGTAAAACCTAATACCCAAATTAAAATCATTATTAACGTTGACCTTGAAATTTTCATTTATTTTGCTTTAAAAATTCTAATTAATTCATCCATAAATTCTTTAACTGATTTATCTTCATAAAGAGAAAGCACAAAAACCTGTTTACCGAGTTTTTCAAATTGTTTTTTTGTTTTTTCTATAACTTTTTTATCTTCTATAAGGTCTGTCTTTGTTAAAACAATTATTTCTTCTTTTATTGAAAGTCCTTCTTCATTACCTTCAAGTTTTTTATCATACATTCCTAGCTCTTTACGAATTCCTTTATATGTCTTCATCATGTCCTCATTCTCAAAAGACACAAGATGCGCCAGCATTTTAGTACGTTTGATATGACGCAAGAATTTTACACCAAGACCTTTACCTTCACTTGCACCCTCAATAATTCCTGGAATATCAGCAATTATGTAACCATAAAAATCTCCAAGGTTTGGATCCAAAGTTGTAAAAGCGTAATCACCCACTTTTGCTCCTGCATTTGTAATAGCGTTCAAAAGTGATGACTTGCCGGCATTTGGCTCACCTACAAGACCTATATCAGCAAAAAGCTCAAGCTCAATATAAAAATCTCCTTTTTCACCTTCTTTACCAGGTGTGCATTCTTTTGGAGTGGTATTAGTTGAACGCTTAAAATGTTCATTTCCAAAACCATGAAAACCTCCTTTCAAAAGTAATTCTTTTTGTCCTTCTTCTAAAAGAGTCCATTTTTCTCCAGTTGCGGTATTAGTAACAATAGAACCGATCGGTAATTCTAAAACAAAATCTTCCCCATTTTTTCCATGAAGACTTTTACTTCCTCCATCTTCTCCACGTCCAGCAAAAAATTCTTTTTTAGCTTTATACTTTGAAAGAATATGAACGTCGCGCACAGCTTGTACATAAAAATTTCCTCCGCGTCCACCGTCGCCTCCTGCAGGGCCACCTTTAGCAATAAATTTTTCTTGACGCCAACGAACCACCCCACTTCCTCCATGTCCTGCTTCTGCGTGTATTTTTATTTCATCAATGAATGCCATAATTTAATTCTTAATTTTTTAAAGCTAACTCTGCTAATGCTAATGCTCCTTCTTTTGACTTTACTGTCATTAAAAAACCACTACGGTGACAAAATAAAGCATCTTTTACACCAGTAACTTCAGAAAGTTTTGAACTATTATCAAAACAATTTCTCCATTCTTCTGGAAAGAGTTTGCGACTTTCTAATGTATTTGGTGATTTAGATATTGCTTCTACTTTCCATGTATCGCTATGATTACTTGGATATACAAAATAAATTGGTTCTAAAAACCCTGAAAGTGTTTCCTGATATAAATATCTAGGAAATGAAGTCGAAGATACTATTATTTTTTTATTAATTGCAGAAGAATACGAACCTTCCAATAATTCAACACCTAGTGTATCTGATTTAGCAACTTCAATTTCTCTCTTTAAAACCTTAACAACGTCTAATACTACACTACGGAAAATATCATCTATCTTTGATTCATCTTCTTGCCATGTTGGAGAAAAAATTAAAAAATTTTGTTCACTATTATATTGCATGATATCTTTAAATTTTGGCTCGAAAGCATCTATACCATTATCAACCGCGTCTATAGGTGCGACTAATTTAGAATCTATTTTTTTCCATGTCTTTAAATTATTCTCACATAATTCCATTCCAAAATGTTTCCACACAAGACCAAAAGACGCATATTCAATACCATTTTCTCTTTTTCCTGCACCACCTACTTGATGATGATCAAATCTATTTTGTTCTGGATTATAGATACCCCCAACATCGAATACATAATCTCCAGATAATATTATTTCTTTATTTCTTGTTCTAATAATATCTAAGTCTTCACCTTTTTTTTCTAAATAAATAGAAAGTGTTGCGCATGCAAAAAGATCATCAGCGTGAAATGTACCATTATGTGTAATTAATTTATTTATTTTCATAATCAGTTTCTTCGAAAATTTCATAAAATACACCGACCAATTTATCAAATAAAACAAATGCTAAGAATAAAAGAATAACAATGAGAAGGAATTGGCCAATTTCTTTAGTGATATTGATAGCAGTATAACCAAAGAAAAATCCAAGTGATAATAATACAGGGGCCCAAATAAATGTAGAAATGATTTCAGCTTTTAAATATGTATTAAGTGGTACTTTTTTATATCCAGAAAAAATTATTACAATATGGTTCACCCCCATAATAAATTTTGAGAAAAAGATTGACCAAAATGGTCTTTGATCAAAACGAGGCATAGCATAAGAAACTTTTTTCTCAATATATTTTAAAAATCTTGTATGATTCCACTTTTTGTGTAGAATTTTTCCAAGATAATATCCTATAAAAGTTTTACAAATTCCTCCCACAAGAATAAAAGCCAAAGAAAACCAAAAATTAAGTATACCTAGATATACAAGTACTCCAGTGGCTATTAAAGTAACTTCTCCTTCAAATACAAGACCTAGAAAAATCAAAACATATGCCAATGTATGATGATTCTCTAATGCAAAAGTTAGAAGTTTTATAGTATGCATATAAATTAAAACAGTCCGTCAACTGCTTCTTTTACCACTGTGCCGTCGGCCTTGCCTTTCAAATCTTTCATCACAGCTGACATTAGCATTCCCTTTTTTGTAGCATCAATAATTCCAAGTTCATCTTTTTTAGCTTTCACAATTTTCTCTACTTCATCTTTATCCATCATTTTTGGCAAAAATACTTCTAGGATTTTTAGTTGAGCTTCCTCTTCTTTTACTAAATCTTCACGCCCACCTTTTGCAAATTGTTCTATTGAATCTTTTCTTTGTTTTGCGAGACGTGTAATCACACCCAATCCTTCTTCATCTGTAAGTATATCTTGTGGTTTTCGTCCTTTTGCTACTAATTCATTTGTAAAAGCCGCTGAAATACCACGAAAAGTCTCGAGCTTTACAGTATCTTTCGCCATCATCGATTCTTTTATGCCTGTTTTAATTTGTTCTTGTAACATATAAACAGTATATCAAATATAGCCTTTAAATGCACCTCACCCCGACTTCTTTACTAAGTCTTCCCCTCTCCTTAATAAGGAGAGGGGTTAGGGGTGAGGTCGTTTTTTATATGATATAATAAAATTTATGCAAAACATTATATTTTTTGACACAGAGACTACTGGAAATACTGAAAAGGATTTTCTGTGCCAAATTGCTTATAAAAATAATGAAGGTGAATTTTCTGGCATGTATAAGCCAGAAAAGAAAATTCCACCTGAAGCTTCTGCTGTACACCATATCTCAAATAAAATGATCGAGAATAAACCTAGTTTTAAAGAAAGTGGTGATTATAAAAAAATAAAAAAAATATTTGAAGACACCAGCAATATAGCTGTAGCTCACAATGCGCCTTTTGATATTGCTATACTAAAAAACGAAGACATACCTGTAGCGAACTTTATATGTACCCTACGTGTAGCTCGTGCGCTCGACACTGAAGGAAAAATTGAAAAATACAATCTGCAATACTTGCGCTATCTTTTAGAAATCGAAATCGAGGCGCAAGCGCATGACGCTATGGGTGATGTGATGGTACTCGAAAAACTTTTTGAAAGATTATTGAAAAAAATAATGGACACTGACAATGTAGATGAAAGCACTGCAATACAAAAAATGATAGAAATATCTTCACATCCTAGTATTTTTAGAAAAATAAATTTCGGTAAATATGTGGGGCAAAACCTCGAAGACATCGCTCGCACAGACCGCGGATATCTAGAATGGCTTTATAACCAAAAACTCCAAAGTGATACTATTGAAGAAGATTGGATTTATACACTAAAACATTATTTAGGGAAATAAAAAAAGCCACTTTGAACTAACAAAGTGGCCTTAGTAATGAATCTTAAAAAACTTTATTAAAAGTTTGAATAATTACAAATCATATTCAAATGTTTAATTAATGTTTCTAGATCTGTTTTTTTTGGTTTTTTAATCCAACGCCTTTCTTTCTTTTGAAGACGCTGATTAATATTTTTATAAGTAATAACAGGTTTTTTTCCTGTTTTGAAAGAATAATTTATCCGATACATATCATCCAAATCATTCTGTGTTTTTTCAGTGATATACATTTCCCTTACTTTTTTGTCTTTTCCAAAAGAACAATTCAAGTAAATAGCGTCATATCCCTCTATATTATAAAAGGTTACTGAAAAATCTGATGTGCTATCGGTGTACTCCACCTCGGTGAAACTGTATTTACCCTCTTCTTTACCAGTCTTATGAGAGTGAACTAACTTATTGTAAATTACCTTATTAGCGTTTACATTGCCAATGGTAGCCTTATTTACCTCTTTTTGAGGTTTATTATAAGTTAATACTAAATCCTCGTATTGATTTGAGAATTTATTTACACAACCATTTACTAAAGAATTTACATCGAGAGACTCATCTGCTTTTGGCGCATTTACAAATATTCTTGCAACTGGGTTGGTAACGAAGGTTACAACATCTTCATACATTGTAAGGCCGTCCTCACTAAATACGTCAATGTGAACCTTTGCTGTAATTTCACAATTAGGAGAAAGTCCGCCAATATGATAAATGGTTTGTCCGCTTAGTGCATTTGCTCCAAAATATGTGATAGTGCTTGGCGAATTTATCACGGGCATTTGAATTGTTTCATTGAACGCACTGTAGGTTACATTTATGGAGTCTGCTTTTTTAAATCTCCACTTTGCATTTACATCTGCTGCACTAAAATTTACATTCATTGTTTCAATGGTAACGACAGTTGAAACTTCTGTTTTGCTGTAGCTTGTTATCGATAAGACAACAGAGGCTAGTACTGATACTAGTTTTTTCATTTTTCTTTTTGGTTTTTTAATTATTACTGATTATTACTACTGATTCTTTCCAGCCAACGACAAAGTCGCAAACAAAAAAGAATCAGTAGTAACGAATTAAAAAACACTTTTTTCAAAGTACCTGCCCGCAATGCTTACAGCATAGCTGTTGCAGGCGCGGCAATTTACTGAAGAAGTATATCACAATCAATACTATTTGTCAAGGCATATAAATGCACTAAAACCTGCTAAAATAAAGCTATGTCGAACATAATTTGGATAATAATCGGAGTAATAGGTGGAGGTTTTATCGTCTACCTATTTTTAAATAAAAAGAAAGATACAAATACCAATCAAGACGTCGGGCTTCAACTCGTACTCACACAGATAAACGAACTCTCTCGCACTGTAGATGCGAAGATCGGTGATACACACAGACAAATGAATGATTCCTTGAAATTTCACTCAAGTGAATCAAATAAAATAATCCGTGATGTCACAGAACGCCTCACTCGCCTAGATGAGACAAATAAACAAGTAATCTCTTTCGCCGATCAGCTACAAAGCCTAGAAAATATTTTAAAAAATCCAAAACAACGTGGAATCCTCGGCGAATATTATTTGGAAACAGTTTTGAAAAATGTGTTGCCTCCTGGAAGCTATCAAATGCAATACCCTTTCCCAGATGGCACTATCGTCGATGCTGTGGTATTCGTGAAAGATAAAATAATTCCTATCGATTCAAAATTCTCTCTCGAGAATTATAATAGAATGGTAGAAGAACGTGATCCTGCTGAGAAAAAAAGATTAGAGACCGTTTTTGTAAATGATTTGAAAAATCGTATTACCGAAACTTCAAAATATGTACAACCACAACAAGGCACCACTGATTTTGCTTTCATGTTCATTCCTCATGAAGCCATATATTATGATCTATTAATAAACAAAGTGGGTGCTGTAGAAGAAAATGCAGAAAACTTAATTCAACGCGCTGCTGGAAAATATAAAGTAATCATTACTTCCCCTACTTCTTTCCTCGCATATTTGCAGACAGTACTACAAGGTTTGAAAGCTTTGCAAATAGAAGAATCTGCAAAAGAAATTATTAAAAAAGTGGAAGACCTTGGTAAACATTTAAAATCTTATGATGAATATCACAATAAGCTAGGTAATGCACTAGGCACCGTAGTGAATCATTACAATGCTTCAAATAAAGAATTAAAAAAGATAGATAAAGACGTGCTTCGCATAGCTGGATCTTCACCAGAGCTAGAATTACTCGAAATAACTAAACCAAATCTAGAAGATTAAAGGTGTATAACTTAATTTGACACTTAATTATTAAAACTATAGAATTTGAATTAGTTGCTTCTTTGACATATTTGATTGTTTGAACTAGTTAATTGTTTAGCTTAGTAGCTTTGTGGCTTTTGAGCTAAATAATTAACGGAGTAATAAATAAAATAATAAACTAAAACTAAACGAAGATGGGAAAAAATCGCAACAACAATGGAAAAAGTCATCCTAATAATGCAAATGCACTATTAAAACAGATTGATAGAAACACGGATCAAAAAGACCGTGAAAATCTAATCAAAAAAAATTGGGCTATTTTAAAAGAGCATAAAGATGAACTGCTCAAAAAGTTCCAAAGCAATTCACCTCTTCACACTTTGGTGAGAGAACTGACCTAAAAAACAAAATTTCTAATCTCTCAAAGACGCTCACTGGAAAATATCCGTGGCGTCTTTTTGATTTTTAGTTGAAAAATGATATATTGTTAGCACATGGCCCTATCGTCCCCGCCTGCCCTCCCGTAGGTCGGGAGCGGGCAGGTAACGGTTAGCCTGCCAGCCCTCCTGTTAGTCGGGAGCAGGCTGGGACAAGAATAAATATGTATTTTATATATGTATTAAAAAGTAAAAAGGATAACAAATTATACTATGGTTTAACCGATAATCTTGAAAGAAGAATAAGGCAACATAATAGTAAAGAGGTTACAGCGACAAAATATCGTACACCACTCGAGTTAGTTTATTTTGAAAAAGTAGATACGTTGACAAATGCAAGAAAAAGAGAAAAGTATTTTAAAAGTGGATTTGGAAGAAAGTATATCGCAAGAAAAATAAAATCGGCCCTATCGTCTAACGGTTAGGACACATCCTTCTCAAGGATGGAATCAGAGTTCGATTCTCTGTGGGGTCACACTTGACTTTTAATACTAAATATGCTATACTAGCCAAGGTGTGAGTTTTTTGATATTTTGATATTTAGTATTGTTGGGTTTTCCTTGCTTCTATTTTTAGCAGTAAAGATAACCTAATAATCACTAAATTAATCTATATAAAATGAAAAACGACAATAAATTAGAAGATTTCATCTTCTCAGCAGAAGAACTTTACAGAATTGCATTAGATGCAAGAGATAGTAAGAAAAATGTAGCTCGTACATACATCAACGGGAAAGAATTTACTTCAAAAATTGAATCTGGTACTACATCAAGATTTGAAGATGCTAAAATCGTAGTAGGTAATGTTATTGGAGCATCAGAGAATAACCCTGATTTTTTAATAACAACCAAAGAAGAACTTGGTAAGGAAACCCTTTACCAAGTAGCTAAAAATATTATGGGTCTTAGCTTTTTTATAGTAAACCCATATTTAACTATTCAGGTTCTTCAAAATACTAATGATGAAATAGACCGTTTAATTCCCTTGACATGCTTTGTTGTAAAGATTATTGATAGGATGTTAAATAACAAAGAAACTATCTTTATAATGAATGACCATAGAGATTTGTTTATTGAAGTTAATACAACAACCTACGCTACATTTCCAACAGAGAAATGGAACAAATGTTACGAACAACGTGAGTTCTTGAACTTTTATGAAGGAAACAACCTTTACGAAGCTCTAATTCAGGACTGCCAGAAAAACTATGAAAAAATACTGAAACAGCAAGAGACTATTGTAGAGTCTTAAAAGTTACAAAGGTTCTAACCATCCCGACATGCTACCTCATCGTAAAACGCATATCACAATACTCTCGCTTAACTTTTTTAGTTAAGCGATTTTATTTTGCCTAAACTCCCTAAATCCCCTTGTCTGCCTTACAAGCAGGTTCCAATTTGCACTACTTAGCTTCTCCAAAGACGGGAATCTATGTATATCGTAATCCTTTCTTATCTTTCGTAAATGCAACTTAATCGCCTTGTCATAGGTAAAGCTTTTATCAAGAAGTAATTTTGCACCTTTAACGATTTCTGGAATCTTCTTTTCAATAAGACCATCAGCAACACAAGCCACTCTTTTACCCTCTCTCAAGAGCTTGTCACATTCTTTAGTTCTATCATCACGAGATGGATATGAATTACATTTAGGAAGAACCGAGTAAAACGGCACATCATTTACGAAATACAATGGCCAACGACAGGTAGCAATTTCTAACCATGGCGTATCAACAATAAAAGCAAGAAATGCAAAACCAGTATGCGGTGAAAGAAATATATCGCATTTTTTTATCAACGCTATCTGATTCCATAGACCAATATTGTATGCAGATTCTGCGTTTTTAAGATGCTTAATCAAATATTCTATGTCATCCAAAGTAAAATCTTTTGTGAAAGTTCTTTGGTGATCATTTTTGGTAATACCAGTAAAGTAAATTTTAAGATTTGGTATTGCTTGTTCTAAAGCTAAACAAATTTTAAGCCACATTTCGACAGAAGGACTTTGCCTTAATCCTTTAGCACCTCCAAGCATGATAGTAATTGTATGACCACGATGCTTAAACTTCTTTGCAAATGTTTTTGCTTTTATTGGAATAGGAAGGATAATTTTTGGATTGCGCACGAAAGGCAGAATGCTGTCGTCCTTGGCAACAAATATTTTCTGTAATACTTCTTGAGTTTTTACTAACTCTACCCTGTCGTTTCCTTTTACTAGTCGACCTGCTCGATTATCGTTATTAATATAATCCCAATTTTTTGGAATCTTTTGGAGACATTTTGCCTTTTCGCCGTCCTTGAAAACATCATCAGTTGAAATAGAATATGTTTTCTTAATCCATGGGCATGCGTCTGCGAGCTCTGTCGGCGTATCAGCATTGAGTAACAAATACACATCAAGATTTTTGTTAGCGAGCGAATAGCCCTTGGCAAGTTTTAGGGCTTCAACTGCATGTCCAACGGGCGGATAATATACCCAGTTAATGAGTAGTTTTTTCTTCATAAGGCAATTATACCAAATTATGCGCATTTCTCTTAGTTGTAAAATTGTGAAAACCCCCTTACCTGCCATACAATCAGGTTCCAATTTGCACTACTTAGAGTCACCAAATAAAAAAAGGCTTACAACATCACTGCTGTAAACCTTTTAATAAAATAAGAAGAAACCATTAACTATGGTTTATCTTTCTAAAAAGAAGAGACATCAATGAAAGTGAATCATCGTTAGACAATACCCTATCGAGTTTCTTTTTATCAGTATTAGCTTTTTTTACAGCTCGTACTACGTCCTTTTTAATTTGTTTTGAAGTTATGTTATATGTATCAACATAACACAACTTCAATTGTTTAACGTCATCAACCAAATGATTTCTTTTAGCTTCTCTTATTTGAGACTTTAGCTCTATTCTTTTCGAAAGAACTGAATCCCACAATATTGAATCTTTTCTAAAAATAGAATAGCTTTTCACAGCCTCAATTTTTAAATAGTTTAAGCTCCCCTTTGCTGGTGGGGCTGGTTGTCGATTAGAAACTGATCCAAACTTTTTTGTTACAGTTTTTTGTGCAAAAACTACTGTTATGCTGTTCAAGCATATTAACGCCATGATTATTTTCTTCATACTTTTTTTAACGAATTAATTTGATTGTTTTTAAAATTTAATTATTTATCTATTCTCCAAGTTTTTGCAGGAAATTGACTGATTGGTTACAGTCGCAGTTGTTTCTAATTAAATCCCTTAATAAGAGCAACTTTTAAAGAATTTAAAATTAAATTCCCTAGAAGTTTCTCTTATTAACAATAAATTAACGTTATTTTACAAAGGTCTTTCATATCATTCTATACTTTTTAAACTAAAAGTCAATTATTATAGACATAAAAACAAAACGCTCCCGTCTTAATGAAAAGACAGGAGGTATTGATGATAAAAAAATTAGAAATATTTTCCAAAAATTACTTTCTGAAATAAATTCCATTCCAACAAATAAAAGTATCCAGTATCTGGAACAATTTTTATTTGTTTAGACAAGTCAGAACGATATTCTGGCTTGTGATAGAACTCAATGTGCTTTTGTAAAAAATATTTAAAAGCTCCAACGAGTTCTAGTGGTAAGTCTTCTTTAAACAAAGGAATTTGTTCCAACATATTTACATACATTGGACCAAGATCTTCCTCACGTAGAAGTAAATTCATTGCTACAGAGGCTTGAATAGACGCTTGAACAGATATTTTATTATGTTCTGCTCTAGTAACAGCCATGTAATAATTACGAGCAGTAAGTACTTGCTCTATACTAATAGGTTTTTGACTGTGGCTTGGATTAAATTCCAAAACATATTCGTCTTTTGTATAAAGATAATGATTTTTTTTATGCAAAAAATGCATAAGAAACTCCGAGTGATTTCCAAATTGAAAATAATCAGAATAAACTAAGTTGTTAGTTCCATTTTCAATATTTATTAAATCAAGAATTTCTTGACTACCAGATATTGTAGAGGCTAACAATAAATTGTGACTAAAATGTATTTCTCGTACCACAAAAAAATACATTAAAATTACTACCTGTTCATACGTTTTTACCCCACTCCAGTTTATAAAGTGTAGTCTTTTAATTTCTTCAGAATAATTTCTTCCTAAGAATACTGTTTTTATTGCCATGGTTTCAATATATTAGATTAAGTTAAATTTTATTTATAACTCTACAAAAAGAGTATTCCGAGAACCTAGAAATAGATTCGCAAAATACTCCTTTTGTTTTAATCTATTTTGACAACGAATAAATTAACAGTATTGTAGTATAAATACAGAATAAAGTCAAAGTTCACTAAAAGCAAAACATCCCTAATCTTTTTACAGATTAGGGATGGGTTGTATTATAAAAATAGATTTTTAAACATATTCGGAAATTAATTCCGGAAATGCTTTTTGAAACATGCCGAACAGAAACTCATACTGTTCCTCAAAAGAATAGGTTATTGGATCCATGGCAGATATCAAGTCTGGATCACTACCCATTGATCTGCGATAAGTTTCTACATGAACATGTATAAACTTTTTAAATGCTACTACATACTTTGGAGGATTATTCATTTTAAATACATCCATCTGTAACATGTTGCAATACATTGGTACAAGTTTTTCTTCCATATACATAACACTACCCATAATCTGGGTTGGGCCCATATCTAATACAGATTGATAATACCCTTTACCAATATTAATAATGTCTTTATTAAGTGGTATAGATACTTTTTTTTCATCAAACTCTAATGGATAAAATCCTTCTTTTGGGACAGCAAATGCCTGTCTTAAAAAGAATACCAGAAATGTACTATGGTCAGAAGTCTGATCATAATCAGCAAACTTTAAATTGTCTGTTTCCATTTCTTTGCTGAATATTTGCTTTAATATAGGACCAAGAACAGGATCCATATTATAAGTTTTTCCCATAACTTTTAATGATTTGGATGACATAATCTCCTTAATCAAAAAAAGATACATTAAGATAAGAACATCTTTGGGTTCTTTTATTCCACGCCAATTAATGTCATGGAGCACTTTAATAGGTTGATACATCTCTATATATATTTTTTTAGTTAATATTATTATGACTATTACAAAAAACTACTAATAGATTAGTACAGAAAGCAACAAAAGTCAATAGCTTAAATAACTAGCGTTTCAACCATTCTTCATCTTGACGAACCAAAAGCTCAGATTTTCTTTTTTGATCAAGTAATAGAACTTCGGTCACACGTTCCATACGAGCACCTTGTGAACCTTTCACTAAAATTATATCTCCATTCATTATAAAATCTTTTACAAAATTAGATGTTTCAAGAGAATTTAAAAACTCAAAAATATTTTCTTCTTTCATTCCAGCTTGCAAAGCACCTTGTTTAAAGAATTTAGCACGAGGTCCAGAAGTGATTAAAATATCAGCTTTCTCTTTAGCTAATTCCCCTATCTTTTTATGAGCATCTTCCGTGTGTTTTCCAAGTTCAAGCATATCACCTAAAATTACTATTTTTCTTTTTTCTGATTTTATTTCTCCTAAAGTATTCAATGCTGCTTCACATGCAAAAGGAGATGAATTGTATGTATCATCAATAATCATAGAATCTTTTATTCCTTTTAATAAACGCATTCTACCAGGTGGAAGCTCATAATTTTTTAATGCATTCACAGCTGTTAGCATATTTAATTTTTCTCCAAAAGAGAATGCGAGTGCAGCAAGACCAGCATAAATATGATTTCTACCAAAAACACCATCAATAAAAACTGGTAGGCTACTACCTCCAGTATCTACTCGAAAAATTATTCCAGTCGGCTCACCTTTTTCAGAATAAAAAATTTGATCACCTGATCCAGCGACATCGGCTTTTTCTTGAAATCCATAAGTAACGCTTCTGCGTTTTGCTTTAGACTTCATATTTAGTACAGCTTCATCGTCAGCATTTAAAATCAAAACTCCTTCTTTTTTTAAAGTATCTATAAGACCACTTTTTTCTTTTATTAAATGATCTCTCGAATTAAAAAATTCTATATGCACTGGTGTAGTGCCAATGGTTGTAATTATAACTGCATCTGTCTTTATCCAAGATGCAGTTTTTTTCATATCACCCGGCTTACCGACGCCAACTTCAAGCACAAGCCACTCTGGATACTTGTGTGGCCAAATAAAAAGCCAAATTCCTTTAAAAATATTTAAAAACCAAGTAGCTGGATCATTCCAACCATTTGGAATACCCAATATTGTTAGTGGAAGACCAATTTCACTATTATAACTTTTTTCACTTTTTCTAACAAAATAAAACTGAGACAATACAGCATAAACAGCATCTTTTGTAGACGTCTTACCTACAGTTCCAGTAATGGCTACTATTTTTGGTTTATATTTCCAAAGAACGAGTTTGCACTCAACTTTTAAAATAAAGGAAATTATTTTTTTGAATGAATTTTTCATCTATCTGGTGTAACTTCGTAATAATTTAATAAAAATTTAGTTATTTCTAAAAATGGATCTCCCCAAGTTTGTGAAGCATAAGGAACTCCTTTTGGGTTTACAGCATAAAGAAAAACAATGAATTTTGGATTATATGCTGGAAAATATCCAAAAAATGAATGGGTGTGCCTATCTTCATAATATCCTTTACCATCTTCTCTAGCAACTTGCGCAGTACCAGTTTTTAATGCAACACTATAATGATCAAATTTAGCCTTTCCACCTTGAAATGATTTATCCATAACAGTAACTAACATCCTAGTTATTTCTTGTGCTGTTTTTTCAGAAAATTTAACACGCTGAGTTGAGTAAATTAATTCTTTTGTACTTCCATCATTATATTTAATTTCTTTTACAAAATGTGGAGTAACAAGATTGCCACCATTTCCAAGTGCAGCGAGTGCTCTTATCATCTCTATAGGTGTAAGTGCAATACCTTGCCCAAAAGATGCATTCGCATATTCAATATCACGAGGACTCTTTAAATTTGAAATTAAGCCACTAGTCTCATTTGGCAAATCAATACCTGTTTTTTCACCAATTGCATAAGAATTCATATAATTACGAAAATTATCACGACCTAAATGTTGAAAAACATAAACCATTCCTGTATTTAAAGACTGATTTAAAACATCTTGCATTGTTGTATTTAGTCCACGTCCTTTTTTATCAAAATTATTTATTTGTTTCTTATCTACTATTACAAAACCTTTGTCGTTGTATTTAGTATCAGATGTAACAACGCCCAAATCAAGCCCGGCAGCCATTACTAATGGTTTTACAACTGAACCAAATTCAAAAACATTTTCCACTATTGGATTGGAAAAAATTTTCATATTTTTTACTTTTGAAAAATCATTTGGATTAAAACTTGGTTCTGCATCCATAGCATAGATAGATCCGTCTTTAGGATTCATTATTATTCCACCGATAGAATCTGCATTGTATTTATCTTGTACTTCTTTTAATTTATTAGAAAGAAAATTTTCTACTGACGGCTCAATTGTAGTTAAAATATCACCGGCGTGTTCATCGTTATGAAAAAGAGAATCTCTAACATTTGAAAAAACTTCAGCAAAAAAATTTACATATGGATTATCAATACCTCTTGATAGTACATTATTATATTGTCTTTCGAGTCCATAACGTCCAGCAAGCTGATCTCCTTGATAACCAACAAAACCAAGAGCGTGTGAAGCCATGTCTCCTCCTGGATAAAAACGCCATTTTTCTTTATAAATATTTACACCTGAAAGTTTTAAAGAAGTAATCATGTCTGCCTGTTCTTTAGTAAGATGATCTGAAATTTCTTCATATGGGTCTTTTAATTTTAAACTTGAGGTTAAAAAAGAATTAGCATCTATTGGAATGATAGATAATAATTGTTTAAAAACTTCATTTGAATTAGATATGTCTTTAGGAGTTATTGCTAATTTAAAACCGGAAGCTTGCACAGCTCCTGAGACCTGTGTTCCATCTTTACGTGTAAAATATATAGTCCCTCGTTCAAAAATATCTGAAGAAGGAGTAACGTATTGTCTATCTGCTCTATCACTATATGAAGACTTATGTATTACTTGTACCCAAAAAAGTTTTAAGACTAGAGCAGAAGCAAAAAGCAAAATAAAAAAAGAAAGAATTTTTATTCTACTTAAAAAACTATAATTCATTTGATAGCTTAGCAAGACTTCCTAATTTTTGACGACTAGTATAAACTTTTGTAACATCTTTAAAGCCTAATGACTGTGCTAAATTTAAATCAATCTTATTGGATAATGATAAATAATTTAATTCTAAAGAACTAACTTCCGTACTTAAATTTCTAGCATTTACTTCGAGATTTTTTCTAGCAACAATATTCCAAACAATATTACCCAACAAAAGAATATAGCACAAAACAAGAAAAACAATAATAGAAAGTATCGTATTAAAAACTCTTTTTTCTAAATTATTATTGTTTACAATATTTGTATTAAATTTATTTAGTTTTAATGTTTGTGTTGTCATATTTGATTTAGTAAAATCATGCTTGGCATCTCTCTATAATTCTTAATTTTGCACTTCGTGATCGTGGATTTTCTTTAATTTCTTTATCACTTCCTACGATTGGTCTTTTTGTAATTATTTTTATAATTCCTTCTTTCTCTTTTTCTTTAAAAAATCTTTTAACAATTCTATCTTCTAAACTATGAAATGATATTACCGACATCCTGCCACCTTTCTTTAATGCTTCTATTCCTTTAGTCAATCCTTGACTTAAAGCTCCTAATTCATCATTTACAGCTATCCTGAGTGCCTGAAATGTCTTTGTAGCACAATTGATTCGTCCTTTCTTGTACAAATTTGGAACTGAATCTTGGATTATTTTTACTAAGTCAAAAGTAGTTTTTATCTCTGCTACTTTTCTTGCTTCTACAATACCTTTGGCAATACGCTTCGAGAATTGTTCTTCACCATAACCATAAATAATGTTTGCGAGATTTTCCTCGCCCCAAGTATTTACGATATCTCTAACTGTGAGATCTTCTGGAGAAGGATTTTCCTTCATAGTCATGAGCAATGGCTCATCTTTCATAAAAGAAAATCCTCGTCCGGAATTTTCTAATTGATCAGAACTTAGACCTAAATCTAAAATTATTCCATGAACTTCTTTAATACTTTCTTTTTCTAAAACTGTATCAATCTTTCGGAAATTATTATTATTAAAAAGAACTTTGCAATTTAAATCTTGAAACTTACTCTCTGCTTTTTTAAAAGCACCTTTGTCTTGATCAATTGCAATAATTGTGACTTTTGGAAATTTCTTACAAATGAGAGCACTATGCCCTCCTCCACCAAAAGTTCCATCAACAACGATTGACCCATCGTGTAAATTTAATCCATCAACTGTTTCATTTAAAAGAACTGTCTTGTGAACACTGTTTATTTTTTCTTCCATTTATTTATCACCCGCTAATTTTTCTGCTAAAGCTCCGGCCATTTTCTCACTATCTTTTTTATAAGCTTCCCATGCTTTGTCATTCCAAATTTCAACTCTATCTCCTACTCCGACTAATGCGGCTTTGCCTTTTAATCCGATTCTTTCTTTCAAGAAATCAGGGACTAAAATTCTTCCAATAGAATCTACTTCTACATCACTAGCACGACCGAGCATGAAACGATTGAAATTTCTTTTATCGGCTTTCAAAAAAGAAAGTTCGTGTTCATTGTCGGTCAGACGACTGGAAACCTTTTTCCACTCTTCCACTCTGAAAATGAACAAACATTGGTCAGGAGCTGGTGCGATAATTACATGCTTACCCATTTCTTTACGAAATTTCGCTGGAAGCGAAACTCTATTTTTTTCGTCTATTGTATGTATGTATTCGCCGATTAGCATATTTTTATATTTCCCACTTTTTCCCACCTGATATATATTATAAACCACTTCATCCCACTTTGCTACATAATATACAAAGAGTCTGTGGATAACTTATAAACAAAAAACCCTGCTTATAGCAGGGTTTTTTGTGAAAAATAAAATATTATTATTTAGGTCTCATTATTGGGAATAAAATAACTTCGCGAAGATTTTTTTGTTCAGTAAATATTGCGATCAATCTATCTATACCCATACCAAAACCAGTCATTTGTGGCATACCATATTCCATAGCAGTAATAAAATCTTCATCGAGTTCCATAGCTTCGGCATCCCCGGCATTTTTCATTTTTGCTTGAGCTTCTAGGAGTTCTCTTTGTTTCAATGGATCTATTAATTCTGAATATTGATTTGTGACCTCTACTCCACCTATAATTAATTGTGTAGCTTTTGCAGTACCATCATCATTTTGATTTGCAAGTGGTTTCAAATCTCCTGGATAATCAGTCACAAATGTAGGATTGATTAATTTAAGACGAGCTGTGTGTTTATATACAAAATCCAAAAGATTAGCACGTCCCATTTTTTTCATTTCATCATTACCTAGTCCATACTTCAAAGCTTCTTTTTGTAAATCTTCTAAAGAAATATTTCGCATATCAACACCAGCGTATTGTGTCAGTAAATCTGCAAATTTTACTCTAGGCCAAACTGTATCAAAATTTACTTCGACTCCATTACCATCTTTATCATAAACAGTAAAAATGCTTTTACCTATGACATTTTTAGCCAAAGATTTAAGCAAATTTTCTGTCCAAGTAATATTTTCTTCGAGTGTACGATAAGCAGAATACCATTCCATCATTGTGAATTCTTGTATATGAGTAGGATCGCTTCCTTCATTTCTAAAGTTTTTTCCTATTTCATAAACTGCAGGATAACCACACACCATAAGCATTTTATGCTCTATTTCAAGTGATATTCTAAGTTTCATATCAATATCTAAATCATTGTGATGCGTTAAGAATGGTTCTGCCATTGCACCTCCTGCTTTATTTTTTAATATTGGTGTTTCAATTTCTAAAAATCCTAAATCGTCAAAAAACTTTCTAATTTCTTTTATTACTTTTGAACGCAGAATAAAACGATCTGATACTTCTTTATCAGTTAAAATTTCTAAATATCTCTTTCTAAATCTTTCTTCGGTGTCTTGTAAACCAGCCCATTTTTCTGGAAGTGGAAGCAAGCTCTTTGAAAGCATTCTCCAATCTTTTGCTTCAACTGTCTTCTCGCCTCTTTTTGTAGTAAAGAAAAAACCTTGGACTTCGATGAAGTCACCAATGTCTACGATCTCACCAAATAGATTAAATTTTTCTTCTTCTAATGAGTCTTTTTTAATTAACGCTTGAAAAGTACCTGTACCATCATTTAAAGTTACAAATACTATTGCCCCTTGTCCACGGAGAGACATTATTCTTCCTGAGACCCATTTCACTTCTTGTGATTTTTCTAAATCTAAAAAATCTTCCACTGCTTGTGCTAGAGAAAGTTCTCTTTTTGATTCTGCTGGATATGGGTTAAAGCCCTTCTCTTTCAGAAGTTCAAGTTTTTTTATTCTAGTTTCTCGGATTTCTTCAAGTGAAGACATAATATAAAAAGTAGAACTTATTTAACTTCTACTATTATATAGTTTACCATTCCTGTAGGAGTTTTGAAAGTGACATTATCACCCTTTTTCTTACCAAAGAGTGCTTCACCAAATGGAGATCTATTTGATATTTTACCACCGGCTGAATCAGCTTCTTCAGAACCAACTACTATATAAGTTTTATTTTCTTTAGTATTTTCCTTTTGAACAATAACAGTAGAACCAACTTCAACAATATCTCCACGTTTATCTGAAACTATCTGAGAATCTCGTAAAATACTTTCAATTTTTAAAATTCTTTCTTCCAACTTACCTTGATCTTCTCTGGCTTGATGATATTCTGCGTTCTCAGAAAGATCACCTAGTGCTTTTGCAGACTCGATATTATCAATAGACTCTCTACGTTTTGGACCTTTCAAATCTTCTAATTCCCTTAAAAGTTCCTCTTTTTTTTCTTTTGTTATATAATTTACACTTTGTTGCATCGGAATATACTATCTTTTTTTAGCAAAAAAGTCAATCCTTTACACCACCGCCAATACAAATATTTCCATTATAAAATACTACAGATTGCCCAGGAGCGACCAAAACACCTTTTTCAAAAATAACTTCTATTGAGTCTTTTTTAATATTTAATAATTTACAATTTAAAAATTCTCCATGATAACGCACTTGAGATTGATAAGTTTTACCTTCTTCTGGAATTTGTGAAATCCAATTTATATTTTCAAGTTTTATTACATTTAAATAATTCATTTCTTTTTTTAAATTATTTTGAGAAACAATCAAAATATTCTTTTTTATATCTTTTTCAATTATATAATATCGATTATCATTTGGGCCCTTTTTTGTAATAGTAAAACCATGCCTTTCTCCAAGAGTATTAAAAACTGCCCCGTCATGAAAACCGATCTCTTCCCCTTTTTCATTTAAAACTTTTCCTATTTTAGGCTCAATATAATGTTTTAAAAAATCTTTTATATCAACATTACCCAAAAAACAAATTCCTTGACTATCTTTCTTCTCGGCGACTGGGAGTTTAAATTTTCGAGCAAGTTTTCGCACTTCACTTTTTGGTAAATGTCCAACTGGAAACATAATATGCTTGATTTGTTCTTGTCTTAATGTCCATAGAAAATAGCTCTGATCTTTTGTAATGTCATTTCCTTTTAAAAGAGAAAGGTTTTTATTTTGTGCATAATGTCCTGTCGCAACAAAGTCAGCACCCATAGAAAGTGCTTTTTTAAGGAAAGCGCCAAATTTAACTTCGCGATTACACATGACATCTGGATTTGGAGTTCGCCCTTTTTTGTATTCAGAAATCATATAATCAGCTACGCCTTCTTTGTATTCTTTTTCAAAGTCAAAAGTAAGGAATGGAATATCGAGATGCGCCGCGACGCGCATAGCGTCGCGGCGCTCATCCTCTTCTGTACATACCAAAAAATCTGGATGCCAAGTCTTTATAAAGACTCCTACCACTTCATAACCTTGCTGTTTAAGCAACGCAGCACAGACAGAGCTATCCACTCCTCCAGACATACCCAAAAAAACTGTTTGTTTTTTCTTCATTAACATTAGCTTACATAGCGATCAGCTTTTTGTAAAGCTCTAGAGTTGCACGAGCATCTGAAAGAGCAGTATGTGCATTTTCATTTTTTATATCAAAATATTTACACATTTCTCGAAGTGAAAAGTGTTGAAATTTTTCATCACCATGAAATTTCTCCCAAGCCATAGATATGGTATCTAATTTATGATAATGAAAAGTATTTTCCACTTTTGTTTTAAAAAAATTATATTCCAAAAAAGCAGAATCAAAAGAAATATTTTGTCCAACCATAATACAATCTTTTACTTTTTCTGAAAGTATTTTCATTGCTTCAGAAAGTGTATAAGCAAAAGCCCAATCTTCTTCATTGTATTTATTTACTTTCAAGGCTGTTTTATCGGCATTTTCTATGTGTTCTGGTTTTATTTTTAATTCAAATTCTTCTACAACCTCCATATTTGGAGCGACAATGACACAACCGATCTGAATAATCTCATGACGTGTCACATCAAGTCCCGTAGTTTCTATATCGATAAAAGCTAGATTATGTTTGCGCATCCTATTTTAAATATTTTTTAATATTAGCTTTGTGTTCAGTAAAAGTTTTTGCGTAATGAATGTTACCTATTTTATCATGCAAATAAAAAAGATATTCAGATTGTGTTGGATGAATTGCAGAAATAATAGAGGGAATTCCTGGGTTACAAATTGGACTAGCTGGTAAACCTTTTGTTTTATATGTATTAGGGGCAGAATCTACTTGAAGCGCTAAGCCTTTATTTATTCTATTCCAAAGAATTCCAGAAATTACACCACGATCAGAATCTCCTTTTGCTTCCCTTTCAATCAATGAGGCCATAGTTATTATTTGATTTTCAGATTTGCCAGAATTAATAATTTCTTTTCCAAAAGGTCTAATCTTTCTATTAAAATTATCACTCATGATATTTACCACATCTTCCGCAGTTGCTTTTGGAAAGAAAAAATATGTATCTGGAAAAAGATATCCTTCTTTTCCTTGTGATAATTTTGAAAAAATACTTCCATCAAAATGGATTAACTTTGTAGTAAAAATTTGAGAAATATCATTATTATTAAAACCCTCTGGTATGGTAACTTTAATTTTATTTAAATGCCAATCTGCTCCAACTATTCTACTTGCTACTTCAAAAACTCCAACCTTTCTTTCAAAGAGATAATCTCCTGGGGCAATTTTTTTTTCTCCTCCATAAATTATGACGATAGATTCAAAAACAGTCCGAGAATGTATAATATTTGCTTCTTTTAATTGTAAAGATACACTATGTAAACTTTCACCCTGATTAATAGTCAAAATATACCCAATTGGAAAATTTTTTGGTGCATTTAATAAAAAGTTATATCCTAAAAAACATACAACCAAAATAAACACAATAATCAAGTGAAAGAAACTTGGAAAAGACAATGTTTTTAGTTTTTCTTCAGTAGGAATAGGATCCATAAATTATGTAGGTAAATTTGTAGGTGGAGAAGCTTCTTTAGATTCAACACGTTCAAGACCTGGAACTTTGAGGATTTGTCCTGGGAAGTGGAAAATTGTAGCCAACTCTTCTGTATTTAAAACTACAGGATGGTGGTGAAAATATTTTGGCAAAAATATTGAAAGTGGCCAAGGTATAGGAATACCATGCCTAAGAGGAAGATGGTAAAATGCTCTTTCTCTATATTCTTCGAGCATTCTATCTTTTAATTGAAGCAATGATTTTTCTGTATATTGCCAAGGATAATCGAACTGGGTTGAATTAAATCTATCAAAACTATTTAACTGTGGAGAAGAGTATTGGCGAAAGATTAAACGTAAATTTCTGCGACTATTATTTTGAAAAGCTTCTTTTTTTGCTACATAACAAGCTCTTATTCCACACTCAAAAGTAAGCTTTGCTACTTTTTTATTTATAGCATCTATAACAGGTGTATGCCATGGTGCTGGACGTATTTCTTTTGTTTTATTTTCACGAACATTAGTAAATTCTTTAGAGAAATGACTGATAACATGCTCTGCTTCAGTAACAAGATCATGTTTTTTAAACCAAGTGCCCTTAGTATGATATTTTTTTTGATTTGCACGTACTACTAACTGAACCCACATTTGTTCACCTTTTTCAATTGAACCAAAAAGTTCAATAACTGGAGATAATGAATCTACTTTGTATTCTTCTTTAGGATCTTTATCTAAACCAAAATCAATATATGTCTTAATTGGAAAGACATCAGATCTAGCAAATTTAAATTCACAACCCCATAAATTCCAATCACTTGTTGGAGAAATTTTATCAACAGCTAAAGTATAATCATCGACTTCTGTGATTTCTGCTTGAGGATATTGGGCATACATTTGAGTTTCAATTAATCCTTTCAAACGTGAAGGTGCACGAATATAAAAATGAACCTGTCCATCAATAGAAGCAATTTCAAGAGAAAACCAATACCATACAGCACCAAGCCAATATTTTTCAAGTAAACCTTTAACACTCAAATGATATAAGGCATTTGTAAAAAATAATTCCATAGCCTTAGGAGAACGTAAAACCTCGCGAGGTGGTTTTATTTCCAATAAAACATATATCATTCCAGAAAGATAATGTTGCTGAACATAGTGTCTCCAAAAAATCCAAGCAACCCAACCTAAAAAAACCGTAGCACCTAGCGGTAAAAGAGCGCCTATAAGACTAAAACCAAGTTGAAATAACGAATGAATCATTACCTCTATATTCTAATACAAAAATAGATAAAACAAAAGCAATTAAGCTAGAACGTAAAGACCACTCTTATTCTTTTTAAAGTATTTTGGATTTTGTAGATTTACTAAAATAGTATTTTTCTTAAAGTATCTTTCTTTCATTACTTTTTCTACTACATCTTCTTTAGAAATAGGTCCTTCTTTCTTTATAATATCGCGTATAACTTCACGAGCAATTCCTGTCTTGTATCCCCATTCTGCAAGAGCATACATTCCACGTCCAACAAGAACAAATCTAGAATCTTTAATTAATTCATTGTGACAAGTAGCATAATGAGTCTTTTTTCCAAAAGTATGAGTTATAGCATCTGCTACTTCCTTGAAATGCATTGGTGAACCATGCTTTCTCATTACTAAAAATGCATAGTCTTTGACTCCACGAGTACGTACATTTGGTGATGTAGCTTTACCCCATTCACCTAGTGGATTTTTTGCAACTCTTTTTGACATAGAAAGCCAACGACGAGCAACTTCTTCATTTCTATATTGTTCAGCAACATCTTTTAAATTATCTAAAAACTTCTTTATCATTTCTGTTTCAGGAATAAGATCTTCATCTTTTAAAGAAGTGTAAAGTTTTTTTAATCCGTCGTGAACTTTTTCAACCATTGTGTCGTCAACAGACCAACGAACATGAAAATGATCATCTTCTCGGTGTCTTTTGAAAGCATCACCCAATACTAAATAAAAATGAATATGATTTTGAGTAGCTTGATCTTTTGCAATATGAGGAAGCAAATCATGTTCAGCGACAATTGAGCCAAAAGAATTTATAATTTGTTTTAACTCATCAAAAACAGCATGTTCTGATTTATAAGCTTCTGATTTTTTTATTGAAGTAAGAGCTGCATCTTCAATTTGACGAACTCTTTCTCGAGTAATACCATATTTCTTACCAATTTCTTCGAGTGTCTTTTTTTCAGCATCAGTAGTCAAACCAAAACGGTTCATAATAACGTCACTCGCACGATCTTGAAGATGTGAAGTTATTTTCTTTGTAAATTGTTTTGGTTTAAATGATATTGTTGACATGATAATTTTTTTTTATTTATAATAAAATCTTATACTTTCATATTACACATATTTATAAAGGAAGTCAAATATTTTACTCTTTTCTATTTGCTTTTGTTCTATCTAATTCTGTTAAATATTTTTTTCGTAGACGAACACTCTTTGGAGTAATTTCCAAATACTCATCATGATTCATAATTTCTAAACCACGTTCAATACTAAGGGTAAAAGGAGGTCGAACAACGATAGCTTCATCAGTTCCTGATGCACGCATATTTGTCAATTGCTTACCTTTTATAGGGTTTACAGCCATATCCTCACCTTTGAGTACATTACCAATAACCATACCCTCATATACTTCTGTACCGTGATCTATGTACATAATACCACGTTCTTGTAAATTTGCAATAGCAAAAGCTACAGCCTTACCAGCGATCATTGAAGTCATAGATCCATACTCTCTTTTCTTTACTTCTCCGGCATAAGACTGAAAACCTGTGACACGTGAAGACATTATACCCTCACCTTTTGTATCGATAATAAATTCACCTCTATAACCTAAAAGTCCACGAGTCGGTAAATCAAAAGTGATTCTTTGGATTCGTCCTTTTGATGTCATGTCTTTCATAACACCGCGACGCTTACCAATTTTCTCAATAACACTTCCAGAAAATTCTTCTGGAACATCGATGACAAGTTCTTCGAATGGTTCCATCTTGTGACCATTTTCTTCTTTGATAATTACTTCTGGTTGAGAGACTTGCATTTCAAAACCTTCACGGCGCATATTTTCAAGTAAGACTGCGATGTGAAGTTCGCCTCTTCCGTAAACTTTGAAAAAACTTGGGCCGGAATTATTTGTGCCTTGGTCTGGAGAAAAATCTACTTTAAGTCCTACGTTGATTTCGAGTTCTTTTTCTAGACGTTCTTTTATCTGACGAGACGTCACGAACTTTCCTTCTTTACCTGCGAACGGAGAATCGTTCACAAGAAAATTTAAGGAGATTGTTGGTTCATCAATTGCAATACTTGGAAGAGCTTCTGTATTTGCATCGAGACAAAGCGTCTCTCCAATGTAAATATCTGGAATACCTGCGATCATTACGATGTCTCCAGAATTTGCAACAGCTTCTTCTTTTCTATTGATACCTTCAAAACTAAACATTTTTGTAATTTTTCCATTACGAGTACCATGAATACCTTTCACCATTATTTGTCCTCCTGAAGTTAATTTTCCTCCATATATACGAGCTACAGCCATACGTCCAAGGAAATTGTCGTAACCTAGATTAAATACTTGCGCTAGTGCTGGATCATCATCATGACCTGAAGCTTGTGGAACTGTTTCTAATATCATATCTAAAAGCGGAGAAAGGTCGGCTGCTCTATTTGCTAAATTTCTTGTCGCCCAACCTTCACGTCCGACTGCATAAATAGTCTGAAAATCTGCTTGTTCATCTGTAGCACCGAGTTCGAAAAATAATTCTAGAACTTCTTCGTGAACACGGTGAGCGTCGGCTGCTGGTTTGTCGATTTTATTTATCACGACTATTGGTTTTAAACCAAGTTCTAGAGACTTTTTCAAAACGAAGCGAGTTTGTGGCATTGGTCCTTCGACAGCGTCGACTAGAAGTAAAACAGAGTCGATAGCACGCAAAACACGCTCAACTTCGGAACCGAAGTCGGCGTGACCAGGTGTATCCACAATGTTTATCTTTGTACCTTTATATTGAATAGAAGTATTTTTTGAATAAATAGTGATACCGCGCTCTTTTTCAATAGCGTTTGAGTCCATAGAAACACCTTCAGCCTGAAGACCACCATTTTGTTTCATTAAAGCATCAGTCAGAGTTGTCTTGCCGTGGTCCACGTGTGCGATGATTGCGATGTTTCGAATTTCCATAAATTGTTTCTAATATTAAGCTTAATAAATAAAAAAAGCCGACGGGCTAATAAACCAATAATAGCATACATATTTATAAATAACAAGCTTTCTGCTTTATTCAGCTTTTAGAATTGCACTTTTTAGATCTTTGGGCACTTTGGTGAGATTTGTGTAGCTATTTTTAGTAATTAAGATCATATCCTCGATGCGCACACCGCCGAAGTTTTTAAAATAAAGTCCGGGTTCTATTGTCATTACACAACCAACTGGCAAAATGTCAGTGCTTTTTGGTTTGAAGTTTGGCCATTCATGGATGACTGTGCCGACACCATGACCGAGTCCGTGTTGGAAGTTCTTTGGCCCGAAATTTTTCTTCAAAAAATTTCGGGCAGTGCTATCTACCACACCCGCCTTCTTTTCTCCTTTAGCAATTTTCGCCATTGCTAGCTCTGTCGCTTTCAATACTCCTAAATAAATTTTCTTCTGTTTAGCATTTGGCTCTCCAAAGAAAAAAGTGCGTGTCATGTCCGAACAATAATGATTCACAGTTGTTCCAAAATCAAACATCACAGTATCTCCTTTTTTTAACTTACTTTCACTCGGCTCGTGATGAATATTTGCAGAGTTTTTACCAAAAGCCACAATCGGTGGGAATGACAAAATCGGCGCACCGTATTTCACAAAAGAATTTTTAATGAAATTCGCAATTTCTAATTCTTTCACACCTATATGTAATTCTTTTTTCACATCTTCCAAAACCCGCTCGGCTATCCTTTGCGCTTTGATAATATTCTCGAGTTCTTTCTTACTCTTCACCGCCCGCACTTCATGTATAAGTTTTGTATTCATAAATTTTATTAGTTAGAATTAATAAATAGCTCTAACTGTTCAAGGTCTCCTAATTTGTAATCTAATTTTGCTAATACACTAAAAGCGTAATCTCCTAAAGCCTCGTTAACCAAATGAGCTAATTTATTTAAATTACCAGTAAAATATGCTTTTTCAAATTCATATTCTACTTCCTTTTCTGTTTTTTGTAGTCTTTGTGAAATTTTTTCAACCAACTTAACATAAAATTTTATTTGCTTAAAATATGAAGTTTGTGATAAAAAAACTTCTCCTTTACGAAATTTTTCTATATCCATGTTAAAAACATTCTCAGGACGTACACCATTTTCCCTTGTTATAGTATTAATCATACTTAACTCAGCTTTTGTAAGAGAAAGTTTTGTTTTTTCCCAAAGAATTTTATTTGCAATTTTTTCTGTAACAGACTCATTTAAATTACTAAAAAGTAACTGTTTGCTTTCAGTCTCTAATAATGAAAGACCTCCTCTGTATACACCTTTTATTTCTTTACTAAATAAACCCAAATATTTCTCCTTCCCAATAAATAATTTGTTATGTGACTTAAAATGATTCATTTCATGAACCAAAGAACCAAAATCATCTATCTCACTATCAGTTTTTTGAAGAAAAATTGATTGTTCAAAAGTATTAAAATATGCTTGTGAATTACTTTTAGATCCTGTTTTATTTACACCTAAATTTTTTGAATCAAGAAAGTGAATATTTTTTTCTGGAATATCAAATATATCTTCACGGAAGTTTTTTCGATAATTACTAGTTAATTCGTTTGCTTCAGCAATGTCTTTAAGTAACTTTTCATCTTTTTTAATCTCAAATTGAAGTAAATTCAATGACATTTCAGAACTTAAATAGCCTTCATTGAAAGAATTTTTTACATTTTCAAATATTTTACCTCTTCTGTTTTCACTAATTTTACCAACAACACTATCTAAGCCAAATTTTTTATTTTCCATAATATATATATTAATAAATCTCCTGCTGATAACACTTTTCACAGTAAATTACATCTGGCTTATCTGGAGGATATGTAGTTTCAAATTGATTCGGGCATTTTCCCTCATGAGTATGACCAGAAAGATTACACATACATTCTCGCTGAAAAAATTTAAAAGGGTTTTCCCATACACGACGCTGATAATATCTACAATTTGGACAATACCTCGGTAACGGCAAGTTCATTTGTCGATAAAAAGCTAATTCATCTACTGTTATTTTATACGCCGAGGTGCATTGTGTGGCTGTATCGCCATTATTTGGACAACCAACAACCTCATTACAAATATCATCATTTACTTCATTGATACTTTCCGGCAACTTATCAGATGATATGGTCGAAGCATATGCTTTAGCTTCCATATCTTTCCATCGATAACCCAAAGAAAGCACTTCGTCTTTTGAAAGATGATTTTCTTCAAAAGCCACACTTTCATTGTAAGCAAAAGGAGAAATCTCTGTCGGGAAACACTCTCCAAAAGGATATCTTCTTCCAGTTGAGTCTACATATATCATTTCGTTTAGATGATTTTTGATTTTTTCAATCATTTCAAAATATTCTTCTTTCGTATATTGCTTGTTTAAAATACAATATTGTTTCTTACTCAAAGAAACGCAACCGAAACAATCCGAACAACCCCGACAACTATCACAATAAAATAAATCTTTACTTGTACCACCACAACTAAGAGAAAAAACTAATCGACTACCACCTCGACCTGCTACTGTTGATTCATAAGATTCTTGAAGTCTTCCTGTAAAGAGTAAATCATAAGAATCTTTAGTAGTCGCTATAGCTGAATGTGAATATCTAACATTTTCACATTCGGCCAAACTGTAACAATGATAAACATTTTTTGAATTTTCTATAAAGTCCCCTACTGCATTTACAGAATTTTTGATGTGCGCGTGTTTATGAATAGCTTTTTGTGCAATATCTTTGAATAAAGTTTTTGCATTTAATTGCCCAGAATATGTATCGAGTTTTAATTCATCAACTGCAATCTTGTACGCTTCACGTGAAAGTTGCTGATTTTTAAAAACAAAACTTTTATTTCGTAAATTTGAAGATAGACAACAATTTACACAGTTCGAACAATCATATAAAAATTGTGATTCTATGCATTGGCTACTTTCCACTAAAAAAGACGAATTGTAATTTTTATTAGATTGGACTAGCTCATATCCGCGATCATTATCTTCAATAGTAAAACAATCTACACAATTTTTATTATTTTTAAAATGGCATCTAGAATATTTTATATTTTCAGAAGCAGAAGTAAAAAAAGATAAATATACATTTTTACTAGTGTAACAATAATTTGAATATTCACAGCCCTCGCCATTTCTTTCATTTTGATCGAGAGCACGATGTGGGGTGAGATACTTTAATTCTTTGAATTGCTCAAAAAAAGTTTTCGAAAAATCATACTCTCTGCCATAATCTCGGGCGTCTAATGCATCACTCAAAAAACACTTCACGCACCACACAGGTATTGTCGTATCAGTGCTATACATTGAGATTGTCGATTCATTGCAATTTTCACAATTTCTTTTGTAAAGTGACCGTTCGTTGATAAACGTCAATTTGCGAATAAATCGACAAAATGGACACCAAGTCGGTGCTGGTACACCAATTTTTTGATAAAACAAAAAATCTTCAGGAAATATTGGAAACTCATTATTACAATTCTGACATATTTTATTTTCTTTTTGATAATCCATTTTGTTTTTATACTATTATACTAGTATGCTGATATTTATAACTCTTAATATATCTCCTGTTGATAACACTTTTCGCAGTACACCTTTTCTGGTCGGTCGGGAGCGTAGGTAGTTTCAAATTCTATTTCACATTTTCCTTGATGTCCGTGATTTTCTTTGTCGCACATACACTGTCGACTCCAAAGTATTGGTGGTCTTACAAAAATTAGACGCTCGTAATGTCTGCAATTAGGACAAAGATTTGGTATTGGAAGATTAAATTTTTTATAGAAAAGATATTCATTTTCAGTAATTTTAAAAACACCCGTACACCTATGTGTAGTACATATTTTTTTATGTTTACATTCTAATGTTTCATTACATATTTTTTGATCATTTATTTCATCTGATATATCTTCGCTAAATATTGTAGCGTCATAATCATTTATTACTGCTTCTCTATATAAATATCCTTTAGATATAATTTCTTCTTTGGTAAGTGGAAAAAATTCTTGAGCAGCAGACTCATTATATGAAAAAGGAATACAAATACTAGGAAAATACTCACCATAACTATATACCAAACGATCTTTATCTATATAAGGCATTTCTTTCATATGTTGTATAATTTTTTCCTTAAGTTTAAAGTATTCTTCTTTTGTATATTGCTTATTTAAAATACAATATGATTTTTTATCAATAGAAATAGAGGCAAATAAATTTTGCACATTTGTACAAAAATCAGTGTACTCTGAATCAACAGTCGCATTACCAATAGCTATAAAATGAGAATTATGTGAACCTCGTCCTCCTCCATGAACCTCATATAATAATTCACCCTGAAGAGAGCCAAAAACATCATAAGAAGTCTTAAGACCTACTGTTCGCATAATGTATTTTGAATCTTCTGATTCTGTAGCATGAAAAGAATTTCTTAATTTTTTTGAACGTAAAATATTATCACCTACAACATCTACAGATCCAATAATATGTGCAAATCGATGAATTGAATTATTTACCACTTTAGCAAACTCTTCTTTTAAACTATCACGTGATTTTCTAGATTGTAAATTTAGGTCTTTAATAACTTTATAATACTGCTCATGTGTAAGTTGTTGGTTTCTAAAAATATATTTACTATTTTTTAGATTACTCGACATACAACAATCAGTACAATTGGTGCAATCAAACAGAAAATGTGAGCTTACACATGAATGTGAATCAATTAAATTACTTGAACCATAACTTTTTGAAACCTGAATACATTCATATAAAGATTCACAATCAATAATATTGTAACAATCCATGCATTCTTTTGATCTATCTGCACTTCTGCAATAATATATCCAATTTGAATCTACTGATGTAAAAGAAAGATATACATCTTTTGAATTTAAAACATAATTTGCATATTCACAGTTTTCAGACATAGTCTCGTGAAGAGCTTTTCTAGGAACCTTTTTTTGAAGCTCTGAAAGTTGTTTAAAAAATGGAATAGAAAAATTGTAATCTTGTCCAAAACTAAGTGGGTCCCATTTGTCAGATGTATAACACAATGAACAATAAATAATAAAATTATTATCGGGATGATATATAGTAAATATTTGTTTTTCGCATAATTTACAATTTGTTTTAAACAACACACGCTCATTTCTATTTAACAGTCTTCGTATCATTCTACATTCAGGACAAAATGTCGGTGGTGGAACTTTTATCTTTTCGTAAAATGAAAAGTCCTCTGGTACTATCACAAAAGTACCCTTGCAGTTTTGACATATTTTACTTTCTGATTGATGTTCCATATCTTTTTTGTCCCGATTCTGATTTATCAGAATCGTGGATCCTCGATTTCTTTAAAATTTAATGTTTTATTAATTTTTCAACTTCTGAACGTTTCTTCCAACTTTTTATCTGAAATTCTCTTTTTCGTGCTTCAGATAATGTTTTATATTCTTCAGTATATACTATTTTCCATGGTAGATAAAATTTAGTAGATTTTACTAAACCTTTATTATGTCTAGATAATCTAATGTTAATATCTTCACAGCTACCTATATAATATCTACCATTTTTTATTGAGTTTAATATGTAAATATAAAACATTTTTAAATTTTAGAAATCGGGACAATTTTGGCAGTTTTTTGTTTCCATGACTAATAAATCTCCTGCTGGTAACACTCTTCGCAATACACTATCTCCGGGCGCTCGGGTGCATAATTTGTAGTAATTTCTTTGTTACAGTGTGCACAATTCCGTTGCCAGAATTTATACGGTCCACGACGGACGATACGATCTTTATGTCTGCAGTAAAAACACTTACGTGGAATCGGTAAAGTCATTTTTTTATAAAAAAGAAGTTCTTGTTCAATAATTTTATAATTACGTTCACAATCAACACATTTCAATATTTCTTTTGTAATATCGTCTGCAATATCTTTAATATGATCTGGAATATTTTCGGGTAAAAGTGTTTCTTTTCCTTTAGTCATTTGAACATCGTCTTCCCATCTGAACCCTTGTGCAATAGCTTCTTCTTTTGAAAGTGGCATGTTGTCTTGGGCTATGGTTTCGTTGTAGGCGAAAGGAGAAAGCTCTGGTGGCATCATGAGTCCATAGACACCTTTTTCTGTTAATTCATTAATAATATGTTCACGAAGTTTTTCGTATTCTTCTTTTGTATATTGTTTGTTTAAAATACAATATTCTGCATTTTTCATGGAATCACAGCCGATGAGTTTTTTGTTGTTGGGACGACAAGAAAAAGAATGAAGCACATCTGAAGAATTGTCGATAGCATAACTACCTATTACTCTCGACGAATTTCCTGTTGAAACAACTTCGAGCAATAGTTCTGACTTTACCCCATAACCCAAAACACCGACAGAGTCCTTTGGCGCCTTACAAGCAAAACAATGCATTGCATCTTCTCCACCGACACGAATTTCAAAAGAATGTTTTACGTTTTTTGTATTACTTAAATAATCTCCACTGGAATTAACCGTACCAATATTATGACTTTCTCTTTTGGGAAATTGAAGTCTAAAATTATTAAATTTTTGTTTTTCTTCTTGTTGTCGTTTATACGAACCACGAAAATCATCCATAAATTTTCCAAATTCATCTCTTGAAACTTTTTCATTATAAATATGAAGTGACTTATTGCGAAGGCCAACGCAACCAAAACAATCAGTACATCCTGAAAGATCTTCACAGAAATAACAATTTACACAACTTCTGCAATTAGTGGACCACACGACAGTATTACACTCATGCGTATTTAAAATTTCATAACATTGTTCATCTTTAACACAAAAATACGCATCACTCACATCATTCGTCATATCAACACCGCGAGAATAAAAAGTATTTTCTGCTGGACCACTATTAAATAAAAAATAACAATCTTTAAGTGCAGCACTAGCATTTGTATAATCACTCCGAACATTTGACCCATACCCAGCAGCATCAAATAAGGTTGCCTTTGGCACACTGATCAATAATTCATTTAATTGTTCAAAGAAAGAACGACTACTATCATATGCTTTAGCAAAACTTCTTGGATCCCAATTATCACTCTTATAACAATCTAAACAATACACTTTGTATGATGACTTTGGATTATACATTGTGACAATACTTTTTTTACACAAGTCACATGCTCTGCCAGTATATAATGACATTTCATTTCTCCATACAGCCTGCTGCTTGAAACGACAATCAGGGCATACTTTCGGCGCTGGCACTTTCAATTTTTCATAAAACGAAAAACCGTCTGGCTCAATGTTGAAGTTGTTTTTGCATTTCTGACAGTTTCGGGTTTCACTATTCATCTTTTGATTGTATAAAAATTAGAACAATTTCACAATATCATGATAAGTCACGACGAGCATAAGTAAAATAAGCAAAAAGAAGCCAATCATGTTCGCATAATTTGCAAATTTTGGATTTAATCGTGAACCTTTTATTTTTTCAATAAGTAGGAAAAGTAATCTTCCACCATCGAGGGCTGGAAATGGAAACAAATTTATGACAGCCAAGTTTACAGAAATCATCGCAGCAAAAGAAATAAGATATGCGAAACCAAATCCATGATATGCATCACCCACAGCACCTACGAGCCCTACAGGACCAGTGACATCAGAAAGATTTGCTTTGCCGACAAAAATACTTTTTAGTAAATCAAAAAGACCAATGATAGTGGCTTTCGTAACAGATAAATCAAATTTAAAACCTTCCCAAATTGCAGAGAAAAATGGTAACTTTAAAATACCAACAGTATCCATAGAAATACCTATACCTGGTTTACCATCAACAACTCCTGCTTTTGGTTGAAGGACTACATCTTTTAACTCACCCTCACGCTCAAAATATAAGCTAATGTCTTTACCTTCATGATTCGAAACAAATTCTTTTAATGATGCTGGATTTGGTTGTGTTAGGTCTCCATCAAAAGAAAGCATTGAAATAATTTTATCTCCTGATTTCAAACCAGCAATTTCTGCGGGAGATTTTGGAGAAACACCTAGCACTACTAAATGAACATTTTTTAACTCTTGCCCTACTGGTGCACCACTAGTCGAAGTAGGAAGTCCTGACATAAAACCAATAGAAAATAGCACCCAAGCTAAAACAAAATTCATAAAAATACCAGCAAATAGAACAATGGCCTGTTGCCAACGTGGTTTGTTTACAAAGCTTCTACTTGCATCAGGTCCAGTAGTATTTTCTTCATTAGGATTCTCACCAAAAATTTTTACAAATCCTCCTAGAGGTAAAGCATTCAAGCTATATTCTGTCTCTCCTTTTTTTATACTAGCTATTTTTGGTGGAAAACCAAAACCAAATTCATCAACACGAATTCCAAATTTTTTCGCAGAGAAAAAATGTCCCCATTCGTGAACTAAAACTAATACTAACAATATAATAAAGAAAATAAGTATATTCATAAATCTACCTCACCCCAGCCCTCTCCTTATAAAGGAGAGGGAGTTCTCTAACCCAGCACTTCCTTTTCTTTCTTTTCAAAAGAAGCTTCTAGCATAGCATTTGCTTCATCAATAATTTTTTGAAGTTCGTCTTTCGCTCGGAATTTTTCATCTTCAGTGAGTGCACCATCGAGTTCACGAGCTTTTACTTCTTCCCAAATCTTTTCTCTTTCTTTACGTACAACAATGCGAGATTCTTCGAGTTTTTCTTTTAAGATTTTAACAAGATTTTGTCTCGTCTCTGCTGTAAGCTGTGGAAAAATTACTCTCATTCCTGCATCATCTATAGAAGTAGAAAGGCCGAGGTTAGCAGCAGCTATTCCTTTTTCAATTGCTTTAATACTTTCTTTATCCCAAGGATTAATACGTAGAGTTTTTGGATCTTCAATAGAAATAGAAGCTACATTTTTAATAGGCTGAAATGCCCCATATACTTCTACGCTTACACCGTCTAAAATCATAGGTGAAGCACGACCAGTGTGAACTTGTGAATATTCTTTTACTAAGTAATCATTAACCTTCTTTAATTCATTCTTAAAATTTGAAAAATTGTATTGCATAAATTTATTATAGCAGAAATTAAAAATTTATAAAACAATAGCTACAGATTCCATCAGTATTTTCGTGCTAGAACCTGGTTGACGGAGATATTCACGGACTTTGAATATTTGATCAACAACTTGAACTTTATTTTTTAAATCTGATTTTGAAAGAGTTTTTTCTAAAGCTGAAAGAAATTTCAAAGCTTTAGCTCGTGGAGATTCAACGACTACTTCAACATCTTCACTCTCCTCTTCGTCATCTTTCCCTTTTACTAAATCTTTAATATATTCTAGGCGGGCGGACAAATTCATCTTGATGAATTTGTCCGCCTCTTTCAATTCGTCTATCATTTCACCTTTTGTAGAAATTACATAAAATCTCGAAAGCACTGTCGGCAAGAAAACACTCAGGTCAGGGGCTATCAAAAAAAAGTGTGTATTAGGATTCGGCTCTTCGAAAATCTTGAGCAAACTATTTTGTGCTTCATGTAAAAAATTATTTGCAGAAATAACAAAAACTTTTTTTGCTTTTTTATCAATCGAAAAAACTTTTTCAGAAAAATTTCTTTTTAATTGGTCAGCATCTAATTTT
Source organism: Candidatus Nomurabacteria bacterium (assembly GCA_026396065.1). Classification (GTDB taxonomy): domain Bacteria; phylum Patescibacteriota; class Minisyncoccia; order Phycocordibacterales; family UBA9973; genus UBA9973. The sequence goes on from JAPLXO010000011.1 coordinate 136,100, forward strand.
TTAAAAACATCATATGACAAATTATGAAAATCTGGATTTCCAGAAATTTCTACATTTATTTCTTTTAAAAAAGAAAATAACTCAGATAATATTTCAACCTTATTACCTTCTATTAAATGCGCATGATGTAAGTTTTCTTTATTTAAATAGTCTTTAAGCATTATTTTTTACTTAAAACTGTCTTTTTATATACGTCCAAGTGATTTAAGGCGATACCTGTGCCATTCACTACACAATATAGTGCATCTTCAGCGAGTGTGGCTTTCACACCTGTCTTTCTATACACCAAATCAGGCAAATTGCGAAGCATTGAAGAACCTCCTGTCATTATTATTCCATGATCAATAATATCAGAAGCGAGTTCTGGTGGAGTATCTTGCAAAACGTCTTTGATAGCTTTCACAATTTGTTTCAATTCAGCATCAATGGCTTTTACTATTTCATTTGTCGAAACTTGCGCAGATCGAGGAAGACCTTGGATAAAATCACGTCCTTTAATTGTGACACGAAGTTCTTCTTCTAGTGGCACTGCTGCCCCAATTTGTATTTTTACTTGTTCAGCCGTTCTATCTCCGATTGCAAGGTTAAAAGTTTTCTTTATATAGTCGGCAATTGCTTGATCAATTTTATTTCCTGCGCATTTTACAGAAGTGGAAGCGACAATTCCTCCGAGAGAAATCACAGCTACGTCCGTAGTACCTCCACCGATATCCACAACCATATGACCTTTCGATTCATAAATTGGAATTCCAGCACCGATCGCTGCAAGAATTGGTTCTTTCACGACATATGCATTTTTTGCTCCAGCTTTGATAGCTGCTTCGACGACTGCACGACGCTCTGTAGAAGTCACACCCGCAGGTACAGAGACCATCACATCAGGTTTGAATAAATTAAATTTTCCCATCGCTTTATTTATAAAATAGCGAAGCATTGCTTCAGTCACTCTATAATCTGCTATGACTCCATCTTTCATTGGCCTGTAGGCAATAATAGAATCAGGAGTTTTGCCGATCATGTCTTTAGCTTCAAAACCAATAGCTAGAATTTTATTATCGTGCTCAGAAACAGCTACGACAGAAGGCTCATTCAAAATAATGCCTTTACCAGGCATATACACTAGAGTGTTTGCTGTCCCCAAGTCGATTCCTAATTTTCTTGAAAAAATTCCCATGAAAGAAATATAGCACATAATATGTTATATTGAAAATATGAAAATCGTCACTGTCATTCCTCTAGCAAAAGGTATATATAAGGAAGATTTGACTTATTTCACTGCCAAAGATGTAACCGAAGGCAACATAGTACGCGTGCCACTCCGCGCTAGAGAAATTTTAGGTATTGTAGCTTTAGCTGAAGATGCATCAGCTACAAAAAGTGATATAAAGCAAATGTCTTTCAATTTAAAAAAAATAATTGAAGTGAAAGACAATTCTGTTTTTCGAGAAAGTTTTTTGCACTCGGCAATGTATACTGCGAAATATTTTGCTGCCCAAAAAGGTACGACAGCGACGACTTTGATTCCCGCAAGCTTTCGAGAAAATTATGATAAGATCAGTGAGTTTAAAAATGAAAGCAAAAAGGAAATTATAAAAGATAATTTACAAAATAAAATCAGACCAGAGAAAAATCTTTTTCAGGCAAGTTTTGAAGATCGAATTTCTTTTTACAAAACTCTTATTCGTACTTCATTCGCGGAAAAAAAGTCAGTTGTTTTTATTTTACCTACAGAAAAGGACGTAGAGTTATTTTCAAAAAGTTTAGCTAAAGGTGTAGATAATTTTTCTTTCATTTTTCATAGTGGCCTAAGTCCTAAAAAACAGCTTGATGTCTTTGGTAAAATAGTACAGTCCCCTCATCCAGTGGTTATTTTTGGTACTTATGGCGTATTATCTATACCTCGTGAGGACATAGGCACTGTGATACTAGAATCTGAAAGTTCACCAGCATACAAAATGGCGTATCGACCATTTTTAGATTTTAGAACTTTCGCAGAAATTTTCGCTTCAGAAATCGGCGCGAAATTAATCCTCGCTGACACATTGCTTCGTTTCGAAACGATACAACGAAGAAATTCAAATGAAATAATAGAAATTCATCCGCTTTCTTTCAGAATGAATTTCGAAGGAAAAATAGAAATTTTAAATACAAAAAAAGAAAAAGAAGAAATTGAACAAAAAGAAGAAGAAGATAGAATAAAGAAGTTCAGAGCAGTTTCAGAAAAAGCTCTCGAAGAAATAAAAAATGCATTAGAGAAAAAACAAAATGTTTTTGTTTTTTCTCTACGCAAAGGCCTTGCTACTCTCACTGTCTGTAAAGATTGTTCCGAACCAGTACTTTGTGATAATTGCTCGGCACCTGTCGTACTTTACCAAAGTAAAAGTGGAGAAAAAAGAATGTTCCTTTGTAACCGTTGTCACACGGAAAAAGATTCCGAGATTACTTGCCCAATTTGTAATAGTTGGAATTTCACTCCGCTTGGAATCGGCACAGACCTTATAGAAGAAGAGCTGAAAAGCCATTTTAAAAAGACACCTATATATAGACTAGATAAAAACTCAGCCAAGACAGCCAAAGGTGCAGAAAAAATAGCCAAAGAATTTGAAGAAGGACAAGGCAATATAATGATCGGTACAGAAATGGCTTTCTTTTATTTAAATAATAAAGTTCCGCTTTCCGTCATCGCTTCTTTTGATTCACTTTGGAGTATACCGAATTTCCGAATGAGTGAAAAAATAATTCAGCTACTTCTTTCTATCATAAATATCACCGAGAAAAAATTAATTATTCAAACTAAAAACCCAAATGATCCAGCCATCAAAGCAATTACTGAAAATAATTTGCTCGGCTTCATTCGTGAGGAAATCGAAGACAGAAAACAATTCAATTACGCGCCGTGGAAAAGAATGATAAAAATCACTTCGTATTCAAATAGTAAAAGTGAAACATTAGAAACAAAAAATGGATTAATTCACCTTTTGCAAAATTACAATCCAGAAGTTTTCTCGGGTTTTGTATCTCGAGTCAAAGGTGAATATGTGACCAATGCATTAATTAAAATTGATTTAGAAAAATGGTCCTTGCCTCAAATTTCTTCCGGCTCTTCCATCAACCCTGACTTACTCGAAAAACTCACTGCCTTCCCTCCATCTTTCCTCATAAACGTCGACCCTGAAGATTTATTATAAATTTAAGTTTGCTTTTATATTATTTTATGTTAAGCTATACCTTATATGGCTAAAGCAATTATAGTAGTAAATAAAAACCCAAACGAAAACAACGCAAGTGTTCTTCGTCGTTTTACACGCAAGATTCAAGAATCTGGCATCATTTATAAAGTTAAAAACAATCGCTACAACGAACGCGAAGAATCAAAAGTGAAAGTAAAGGCCGCTACACTAAAGAGAATTAACAAAAGAAAAGCTACTGAAAAACTACGCAAACTCGGTAAGCTCGTAATAAAGACTAGAGGTCATAAATAAATATAAATGAAAAGAAACGAAGAAAATTTTTCTTTGACAAACACGACAAAAGGCAAGCTCCCAAGCTTGCCTTTTTCTGAAATGAAAAATGCTGTCTTAGGGAAAAGTTATATCCTCTCCCTCGTCTTCATCACTGAACAAAAATCAAAAGAACTCAATAGCACTTACAGGAAAAAAAATAAAGGAGCAAATGTACTCTCTTTCCCTCTTTCAAAAAAGGAAGGAGAAATTTTCATTTGTGTCGCCGTAGCCAAAAGACAATGCAAAGATTTCGACAAGACTTGGCAAAAATTTGTCGGTTTTTTAGTTATCCACGGAATGCTTCATTTGAAAGGATACGATCATAGTAGTATAATGGAATCATTAGAAAAAAAATATGATCAGAAATATCTCAGTAGGAATTGATATAGGTACCACGACTACACGCGTAGTTGTTTCTGAGTTTTCAAAAAATGAAAAAACTCCAAAAATAATTGCCACTGGCCAAACTGAAACTAAAGGTTTACGTCATGGATATATTGTAAATTTTGATGAAGCTGTCAAAAGTATTAAAAATGCAGTAGCTCAAGCAGAAAATATTTCTGGTATTAAAATTCGTCGAGCATTCGTATCGATAGGAGGTGTTACTCTTTCATCTGAAATCAGCCATGGTTCAGCTATCATTTCAAAAGCTGATAATGAAGTGACCACTCTCGACGTGAAAAAAGCTATAAAAGAAAGTGAAGATAATTTAAATATTGGTAATAAAAAAATAATTCATACTTTTCCTATTTCATACAAACTAGACGAAAAAGAAGTATTGGGTCATCCTGAAGGTCTACGTGGAATAAAGCTAGAAGTAAAAACTCTTTTCATTACATGTCTTTCTCAGCATTTGGAAGATTTACTAGGCGCTGTAGCTGATGCAGGAGTAGAGCCGATAGAAGCTATTGCCTCACCTATAGCTTCTGCAGAAGTTGCTCTTACAGACAAACAAAAAATGGTTGGTTGTGCAATTGTAAATATCGGATCAGAAACAGTTTCTATTGCTACTTTTGAAAATGGTTTACCAATATCACTACATATTTTTTCTATCGGCTCTTCAGATATTACAAACGACATTGCACTTGGTTTAAAAATTCCACTAGAAGAAGCAGAGAAATTAAAAATTGGTCCGCTATTTGGTTCTCATTCAAAAAAGAAACTCGACGAAATAATCGAAGCACGACTTTCAGATATCTTTGAACTTATTGAAAATCATTTAAAGAAAATAAAAAGAAATGGTTTGCTTCCTGCTGGAATTATTTTCACTGGTGGAGGTTCGGCTTCTTCGGCTCCGATGTTGGAAAAATTATCCAAAGGTGTACTCGGCCTTCCTTCACGCGTCGGTGGTTCTGAAATTTTTGCAAATACAAAAACAAAAGTGCGCGACAGCGCATGGTTCGTGGCTCTAGGGCTTTGTATGTCGGGTCAAAATAGCTCAAACAATGAACCTCACAGTTCACTGCAAGGTTTCGTAAAAGATATAAAAGGCAATATAAAATCAATGTTCAAACAGCTTTTACCGTAAACTTTACAAATAGTAAATACGTGTTTAAAAAAGCATGACTTTGCTTTTTTTTATTTTCTGTTATTATAGAGGGATACTAATTTATTAATTAATTTAACGTTAAAAAGCGTCGCGCCTAAAGGACTTACGCGACGTGATTTGCAAAATCATATGCCAAAAGTAAACCCAGATATAGAAACATTTGCTCGAATTAAAGTCATCGGAGTCGGAGGATCAGGTAAAAACGCCTTGAACCATATGATTAGTTCCAAGGTGAAGGGTGTGGAATTCATCTCGATGAATACCGATACTCAAGACCTACACAACTCTCTCGCTGAAAAGAAAATCCATATTGGTAAAAACCTCACTCACGGCCTCGGCGCTGGGATGAATCCTGAAATTGGTAAAAAAGCTGCCGAAGAAACAAAAGCTGAAATTCAAGACACTATCAAAGGTTCTGATATGGTCTTCATTGCTTGCGGAATGGGCGGAGGCACAGGCACAGGCGCAGCACCGATAGTAGCTCGCGCAGCGAAAGAACAAGACATCCTCACTGTAGCTGTCGTCACAAAACCATTCTTCTTTGAAGGAGCAAATAGAATGAAAATTGCGGAAAAAGGAATAGAAGAATTGGCAAAAGAAGTAGATGCTATTATAGTAATCCCAAATGACAAGCTACTTGCATTAGCAGATAAAAACACAAATGTAAAAGATGCTTTCGCAGTTTGTAACGAAGTTCTTCGCCAAGCTGTCGAAGGAATTTCTGATTTGATCACAACCCCCGGAATCATCAACGTCGACTTCGCAGATATCAAAGCGATAATGTCTGACGCAGGAAGTGCTCTTATGGGTATCGGTTCTGCATCTGGCGAAAAGCGTGCAGAAAAAGCAGCATTTATGGCTATAAATTCACCATTACTTGAAGTCTCTATTAATGGTGCAAAAGGAGTTCTCTTTGCTATCTCTGGTGGAGATGACCTTACTATTCATGAAATACAAGAAGCTGCAAAAATCATTACTGAATCAATTGATAAAGACGCGAAAGTTATATTTGGAACTATTCGTGATGAAAAATTAAAAAAGGGTGAAATCAAGGTCACTGTAATAGCAACTAGCTTCCCTGCCGATATGCCACGCAATAACACAAAGCCACTTTTTGGAATACTACAAAATAATAACAACATAAAAGATAGAGAGAAGAAAGATGAACGTAAAGAAGAAAAGAAAGAGGAAAGAAAAGATGATAGAAAAGAAATTCATAATAGTGTACCAAATTTAAACGTAAATATTGATACAAATGACTTTACAAAGAAACTCGAAGTAACGAAAGAACCTGTAAAAGTAGAAGAAGAAATAATCATAGATGATGATGCCTCTGATGATTGGAGTGCTGTACCTGCTTTCTTCAGAAGAAATAAAAAGAAGGAATAATTAGGTTCTACTAATTTTTTTGATATAATAGACAAATGATTTACGATCTTATAATTTTAGGAGGTGGTCCTGCTGGTACTTCAGCGGCTGTTTATGCTTCACGTAAAAGATTAAAAACTCTTTTTATCACTGCTGAATTTGGTGGGCAATCAACAGTATCAGAAACTATTTACAACTGGATTGGTACACCGGAAATCGGTGGAATGGAACTCGGAGAGAATTTCAAAAAGCACATAATTGCAAATGCTGGTGAATATTTAGAAGTGAAAGACGGTCAAAAAGCTTTGAGCGTTGCCAAGAATGAAAACACATTTTCTGTAAAGACAGATGCGGATACGGAATTTGAAGGTAAAACAATCTTGATTTCCACAGGTAGTGGACGCCGAAAACTCGAAGCAATAAATGCTGATAAATTAGAACATAAAGGTATTACATACTGTGCATCTTGTGATGGACCACTTTTTTCTGGTGCAGACGTGGCTGTAATAGGTGGAGGAAATGCAGGGTTTGAATCTGCAGCACAACTCCTAGCATACTGTAATTCTGTGACTTTAATAAATAGAACAGATGAATTTCGTGCAGATAAAATAACTGTAGACAAAGTACTTTCTCATCCAAAAATGAAAACAATAATTAATGCTGATATTTTAGAAGTAAAAGGTGAAAAATTTGTAGAGGGTTTAATATATCAAGACCAGAATACAAAAGAAACTAAAGAGTTAGCAGTAACAGGTATTTTCGTGGAAATAGGACAAATACCAAATACTTCGCTTGTGAAAGGGTTAATAGAAATGGATGAAGTAAATAGAATCAAAATTGATCCTTGGACTAATCACACTTCAGTACCAGGAATCTGGGCTGCTGGTGATTGCACAAATATTCTCTATCATCAAAACAACATCGCTGCTGGTGATGGTGTAAAAGCTCTAGAAGATATCTACCTTTACTTGAACGCAAAATAAAAGGAGGTGTGGCTGAGTGGTTGAAGGCACCGCTCTCGAAAAGCGGCATTGGGGAAACCTAATCGTGAGTTCAAATCTCACCACCTCCGCAACAAAATAAAGCTATTTTTGATATTAAAAAAATAATGACTTCAACGAGTCAAAAATTTTAACTGAATGCTCTATCCACAAATTTAAGGACCTTAATACATTTATATTTGAATTGAACAACGTTATTCCAATTAATAATACAATCATATTTCCAAGGAATATAATTACAGTTGAAAACAAATAGCCATGCTCTATTATATCTGGTTGCTCTATTTTTAATATTTTAAAAGTGTAAGTCAAATGAGAAGCATACAAAAAACCAATTAAAAAATAAAATATTAATATATAACTATTCCAATTCCAAAAAAAATTTCCTATACTAAAAATAAATATTATTAATACAACATAAAAAGGAAAGAAATATGGAGACAAAGAAGTTGCAAAATTTGATTTTGTGATAAGTGTCTCTCCACCAGTAGATTTTACACTTATTCCTTTTATTTTACCTCCAAAAGATAGAGACCATATTGCATGCGTTAATTCATGCCCTAATATATAAAACCGTTTAGGTTCAGGAAAAAAATGATAGACTAATACCCAAACAAAAATACCAACTACTATCATGGCATAAGTTATACTTAATATATTATTATAAGAAATTACTTCCCCTATTGTATATATAGAACTAATGCAAAAAGGTATCAAGAGTAGCGCAATAATAATTTTTAGTAATTTATAAATCTTTTTCACAAAGAGATTATAACATTATTTTTGTGATGTAATTGTATCATTTGCGCGAACTTTTTTCAAAGCTAAATACTAGCGCTCCCCGCGCGCTGAAGCGCCTCTGTGCGAAGCACAGAGCTTCTGCTGAAGCAGAAGTGCGGGAAAACGCTAATACACAGCGGACTCGCGGGAGGAATGCGGGGCGGAAATTCTTTTGGTTTTTTGGCGGGGGCTAAAAATTCAGAAACAACAGAATCAAAATTGTCTCGGTCATTTCTTTTGCTATGTGATTGTCCAAGTCTAAAGGGGATGCACCCTCGGCATCCGCCTCGGGCATTTCCGCTATGGCTACTCGCGCCTAGGTGCCTATGAGTGAGCAAAGCTCACGCTTCTTGGGGAGAGGAAGTTTCCTCTCCCCGGGTCGGGCTACTTCTCGAAGAGATTACTCTCGAGAAGTTCCGCCCTCGCCATCCCCACTCTACGCTTTGCATATTTATGTTCGTGGTGTCGCTTTCGCTACTAAACTTCTGTGAGATATATAACTTCGGCGCTCATCCTTTAGCCATGGACGCTCATAGCGGAAATGCCCGAGGCGAAATGCAAATGCGCTTGACCCAGTCCGCCTGAGTACAGGCGGACTATCCCACCCATTCGCGCGCATATTTTGCTCCCTTGGATAAATAGAAAACCCACCGAAGTAGATTTTCTACTGGTGGGTTTGTTTTTTTAACATTGAATACCGTCATCACGCTTCTCATAATCTAAATCGCCAATAGTAAAATTGTAGCGTTCTTGACGTTGATCACGTAATTCTTCATCTTCTGCCTCGTCAAATTCTTGAAGACTTTTTTCTTCTTCAAGTTTGCACTTCTCTAAATACTTTTGATATTCCAAGTATTCTTTTTCAGATTTTTCTCGTAATTTCTTATCCCTTTTGTCGATGCAAGGAAATAAGTAATCATTGGAAATCAAAAGCTCTTGAAAATCAGTCAACCGATAAATAGTGTAAGTAGTAGTTACCTCTGGTATGATGCCGTCTTTTGTAGTGCTTTCGCCCACAATTATGTGCGATGGTGCATCTTCTTTTTGTAACTTATTCAACTTTCTTACAATACCTTTTAATAAAGTTTGGTCTTTTTTCAACTCCAACGAAAGCATACCAATTTCACCTGACCAAATTTTATAAAAGCGATAGTTAAGAGGATGTGCTTGAATAAAATTAAAATCAGTAGTAATTGAGAGTTCAATTGGTTTGCTGGAAAAAATAACCTTTGTAAACCATTTTTGATTTAGCTCTTTAATAAAAGTCGGTTTTTTGGAAAAATATTTCGTCAGATACATTTTTCCGATTTTTGTTATACTATTCATTTGTAAAGGAATTTTACCGCAACGTGCGATGCCGAGATAATTTTTTTGCTTTTGCCATTCTGGGAGTTACTCAATTCACCCTATATCTACTATTTGGTAGGAGTAGAAAACCTAGACACATAGTAGCATAATTATATGCTTATGTCAAATTTACTGATTTTAACTTATAGTATAAAGGTTTTTCTATTTAGATGTGACAATCAATCAAAATTGCCAAAGAACTAGGATATTTAGATAAAACTTCCTTAATTTTGTTTACCCATTTATCGTAATCTTTTTGATTTTCTTCACTGACAGAATAAAACCATTCTTCGCATTCAATCCATTCTAAATTGGGTAGTAAAATTGCTTGGGGTATTTTATCCCAATTTTCAAAATCACTTAACATTTCTTTTGTTGGTATTACATCCATAATACCGTAAGCGTCAAATTTTCCAGTATCATTATTATTGATATCAAATTTTGAAAGTGGCTTTTCAAATTTTTTAGTAAAAAAATCTACAACATAATCTTGCTTAGATTTACATAGTTCCTCAAATTTATTTTGAGTGCTTGTTTCTAATTGAGCTACTGCGCAAAGTGTATAGTGAGACATAAATTATTTATTTAAAGTATCATTCCATTCATAAGCTTCTTGTTCCATTTTCTGCAAAAAAGGAGCTTTTGCTTCTCTGTATGCGGGATAATCGTCAGGATGTAATGCTTGATTTTTTTCTTTCAAATCAGAATACTCATTTGCTTTCTCTGGAAAAGTGCGAAAAAAATCTCGCATGACCAAAAACTGCTTTTCTTTTGGTTCACCACTTTCGCAAATATGGATATTCTCTGTTTTACTTCCATCATCAGCCATTTTGAAAAAGAGTTGTGTATTAGGTGCAATATAATTTTCTCCCCATTCATAACCAAGAGAAAACATTTTTTGTCTTTGCTCTAAAAATTCTTCCATTTTTTCTACAACCACCAAAACATCAATAATCGGTTTTGCCTTCATTCCTGTAATTGAGGTACTTCCAACATGCTCAATTTTTAGAGCTTTACTACCAAATATTGATTCCAAAAGAAGTTTGATTTCATCAAATTTCTTTCCCCAATTTGGATCGTAGTTTTGTAGAAAATATTTTCTTTTGATTGTTTTGTCGAGAGTCATAAAATTATTTTTCATCCCCGACAAAATAGTAAATCTTCCACTCGTCAAAAATATTTTTATATCCCTGTTCAATAAATAACTTTTTCACAGCTTTGAAAATTTTTGCCTGTTTTTCAAAATTTCCAGTTCGTGAAATATCCAAATAATCAGCAATGAATTCATCCGTATCAAAAGGCAAAAATTTTAGAGGATAATTTTTAAGTTCCCACTCAAAATATTTGTTGTATGGTTTTAGTCGTCCTTCAAGTGCATAAAGTGCAGTCATAAGAAAAGGTAAAGATTCTACAGCGTCTAAATATCCCGCTGTATCTTTTCCATCTCTAAAATATTTTGCGGAGCGATAAACTTCGTTTATATAAGCATCAAGAGAATCTTTTATAACTAACAATTTTACACTTTCTGGCAAAGTTCCTTTTTCTTCCATAATTTTTGTTAGCTCGCCAGTTTTATCAATTATTGGTTTATTGTGTGCAAAATTGTATCTATCCCATTCGTGACTGCTTCCCCAGTTGGCATGATTTTTTAGTTCGGTTAAACTCAAAACTCTGATTTCAAACCAGTCGGATAAATAACCTTCGATTTTTTCTTTTACTTCTTTCGGTGCAGAATCGGACAAAATGACATACACATCCATATCAGAGTTTTGAGTAATGAAGTCATTACTTTTTCCTCGTGAGCCACCAAGAAAAAAGCCAATGATATTTTCATTTTCGGTGCAGTCTTTCAAGACTGATTGATACTTTTCTTCCAAGTTTTCCATAAAATGATTTTATCATTTTATGGGTATTTTTTCTAGTAGCCCCCGCCAAAAAACCAAAAGAATTTCCGCCCCGCATTCCTCCCGCACCCTCCTGCGGGGCGGAAGCCAAACCCAAAAACTTTTCAAAAAAATTAGTCTCGGTTTTGCGAATCCTCCTCCCGCAAAAATTGCTTCGCA
>JAPLXO010000004.1 GCA_026396065.1 Candidatus Nomurabacteria bacterium
ATTTTGAAGAGTGACATCATCAAGAGTTAATTTTAAATCATAGACCCCCTCCGCCGTTGGCACCTCCCCCTTGCCAAGGGGGAGGAGGGTGGGGGTGAGTTTCACAAAGCTTTCACATAAAGCATTTTCGAGAAAATGAATTTTATCATTGTGAACAGAAAATCCTCCTGCGCCTTCATGCCCTCCGAATTCAGTGAAATGTTCTTTTGTCTCAGTCATTAGTTCTACGACGGATACAGAGCCGTCAGACCGGCAAGAACCTTTTATAACATCATTCTCATCGCGTCCCCACACAAAAGCTGGGCGTTTATATTCATCTGTAATTTTCCCAGCGATAAGCCCGAGCACTCCGACTTTCCATGCAGGATTACCAATGACGATGACTTCTGTGTGTTCTCTTTTTTCAAATTTTTTATTTATATCTCGCATAATACTTTTTACGAGATTTTTTCTTTCATCATTTATATTTGAGAGGTGGTTCGCAAGTGTTTCCCCTTCGGCTACATCTTTCGTCGCAAGCAATTCAAAAGCCCTGCGCGGATCATCCATTCTCGATGCAGCATTGAGTCGCGGAGTAATCATAAAACCAATGTCATCTTCCGTTAGATATTCTTGTGCAATTTTTGTTTTTCGTAAAAGTGCTTTTAGTCCTGGACGTGGGGATTTCTTTAAAACTTTCATACCGAAATACGCTATCGCTCTATTTTCTCCGAGAAGTGGCACCATATCTGAAAGTGTTGCGAGCCCTGCCATATCGAGAAGCCATTTTTCCCAGCCATCAGCCATAGGAAGCACAGCATCTTGTGATTTTGTAGCCGAGGACTGTTTGAGTGAAACGAGTTCCGCAGGCAAAAAATTACGAGACACTGCGCGAACCATTCCTTGCGCCAACTTAAAAGCTACCCCAGCACCGCAGAGCATTTTTTCTGGATAATCGTCACACTTTGGATTTAAAATTGCAAAAGCTTTTGGAATTTCTGCATGAGGTAAATGGTGATCCGTCACTATCACATCGATGCCGTGCTTTTGTGCTTCTTCGACTTCTTCTACAGCGGTAATACCAAGGTCAATAGTAATTAAAATTTTTACTCCATCATTTTTCATTTGCTCAATCATTGGCAAATTTAAACCATAACCTTCAGAATTTCTCTGTGGAATATATACATCAAAATTTTTGTAATTTAATTTTTCAAATAAATCATTTAAAATAACAGCTCCCGGAATTCCGTCACAGTCATAGTCAGCATAAATCAAAATCTTTTCATTGTTTTGTATGGCAGACAAAATACGCTCACAGGATTTCTCCATATCACGCATTAAAAAAGGGTCGAGAATATCTCGCTCAAAACTTGGATTCAAGAATTTATCTATATTTTCCTTACCTTTTATACCCCTTTTTTCTAGTAATTTTTCTAGTAATTCAGTATTGGTCATAAATCTGATTTTAGCATATAATTAAGATATATGAACGACTGTATTTTTTGCAAAATAATAAATAAAGAAATTCCTTGTACTAAAGTCTACGAAGATGAAAACTTTTTAGCATTTTTAGATATCCGCCCTCTCGGTCCCGGACATACACAAGTAGTCACAAAAAAACATTATCGTTTTGTTTGGGATGTACCAAATATCGGAGAATATTTTGAAGTTGTAAAAAAAATAGCGTTAGCTCAAAAGAAAGCTTTCAATGCTGATATAGTACGAAGTCAAATATATGGGGAAGAAGTCTACCACTCCCATGTTTGGGTTTGGCCTGAAGTCCCTGGAGATGCTACAAATCTAAAAGAAAATGCAGAGAAAATAAAAACTGCTTTATTATAAAATTATTTTAATGCTTTGATACCTGGCAAGGTTCCATTTGCAAGAAAATCCAAAGTCGATCCTCCACCAGTAGATACAAAAGAAAATTTATTTTGTAATTTTAATTCATCTATCAATTCAGTAGTGTCTCCGCCACCGAGAATGCTTTCAGCTTTACTATTTGCTACCATTTTCAAAATCTCTTTAGTTGCTCCTGCCCCTCCATCTTCATATTTACCAAGTGGGCCATTCCAAAGAATTAATTTTGATTTTTTTATAATAGGTTCGAGTAATTTTACTGATTTTTCTCCAACATCAATAATTGTATCATCTTTTAAAATATCTTTTTCATTTTTTTGAACAAATTTTCCTAAAGAGTTTTTTACTAAAACATATTCAGGAATAATTAACTTTTTATTCTTCAACAATTTTTTAATACCAAAATTTTCATCATCGACTAAGGACTTTCCAATTTCATAACCTTCAACTTTCAAAAAATCATCGAGTAATGCTCCACCAACAAATACAAAATCGGCGAGTTTTAAATATTTTTTAATTAATGGCATTTTAGTAGAAAATTTTGCTCCACCTAAAATAAAAAGAAATGGGTGTACAGGACTCTTTATAGTTTTTGAAAGATTTTTTACCTCATTTTCTAATTGTAATCCAGCATAAGATGGTAAAAGTTTTGGAAGTAAAACAATAGAAGAATCTTCGCGATGAGATACAGGAAAAGCTTCATTTACATAGATATCTGCGAGTTTTGCTAAATTTAAAGCAAATATCTTATTACAAGCTTTTTCTCCTTCATTGTTTCGTAAATTTTCAAGTAATATTACATCACTATTTTTCATTACTCCTACCATTTTTGTAGTATTTTCACCAATTATCTCAGGAATAAATTTAATTTTGATAAATTTATTTAAAACCTTTGAAACAGAAAGCAGGCTCTCCCCACCTTTCCCAAGGTGTGTGATCAAAATTATCCTTGCGCCACTTTTTTGTAAAAATTTTATTGTAGGTAATGCTCTCTGAATACGAAAATCATCTTCAACTTTTCCATTTTTTATAGGGACATTAAAATCAACTCTTACTAAAACTTTTTTACCTTTTAAATTTTTTATTTCTTTAATACTTTTCATATATTCTCTGCAATTTTTAGAATTTGTTGAAATTTTTTAGGATCAAGACTGGCTCTTCCTGGTAAAACACCATCGACTCCACCATTTTTCAAAAAATCTTCTGCGTCACGCTCATTTACAGATCCACCATAAATAATTTTCATTTCATGAGCAATTTGTGGAGAAAAAATGTCAGCTAAAATCTTTTTTATAAAAATTGCCATCTCTTGTGAATCTGCAGATGTTGCATCGTGCCTATTTGCTGTAGTTGAAAGTGCCCAAACAGGTTCATAAGCAATAATTATTTTTGAGGCTGAATTTTTAGAAATTCCAAACAAGCATTCTTCGATTTGGGATTTTACAATATTTAAATAACCATGACTTTCATCTCTTTCTTTTTCACCAACACAAATAATTGGCGAAAGCCCAGCAGATAAAGCTGATTTTATTTTTTTGTTAATTAATTGATTGGTCTCACCTATTGCTCGCCTTTCAGAGTGGCCAATGATGACATACCTAGCACCAATACTATAGAGCATCTCAGCTGAAACTTCACCTGTATATGTGCCGGAAACTTCGGTAAAAACATCTTGCGCACCAAGTTTTGCTTTTTTTAAAACTTTTTTTACTTCATTTAAAAAAAGAAATGGTACACATAATACTGCGCCATTTTTATCTGAAGCTTTAGCAAGCTTCACCGCCTCTTTGAGTGAAGTTGGATTCATCTTCCAATTCCCTATGATTATCTTCTTATTCATAGGACAAATTATATCATATTTCACCCCAATTTGAGATATTCCATCCTCCCGTAGGACCACTCACAAAGTTTTGATTTACAAGACCAGTATTGTATGTGACATTAGCATTATTACCTAAAACAATCCTGTAACCATTAATTTCTTTTGCTTCAGCTGTACTATTCATATTAATAGTCCCATTTGCAGCATAAAGAATTACTGTTCCAGCATTATTATTTACAGTAATAGCTGAAGTTGAATTTGAAGTAGAAAGTGCCATTACAAAACTAGATGCATTACCTGAACCAGTAAAGGATCCATTATTTGATATATCGATAGTGCCATCTGTAATAATAATTCCACTATTAGTTCCAAAACTAGTTGGTACTCTTATTACTCCGTTATTATTTACACTTAAATTACCTGTAACCCATATCACTCCCGTAAAAGAAAGTGTTGAATTGTTTTGTACAGTTAAATTACCGACAATTTTTCTAGCAGAATAAGTTGTATTAGTTCCATCAATTAAAATATTTCCAGTATATACACCTCCTGCAGTCGCTGCAGTTTTCCAATCTGCAATATTCGCATCTGAAATTGGCATTGAAATAGAGACTGGATCAGCAAGAGTTGTATTACAAGCTTTATTATTCCCTGTTCCTGTCTGACAATAATTTGTACCGGCAATCGTAGCACTACTTACAGTATGGGCATAAGCATTACCAACTAATCCTGTACCTATATGAACTCCGTTTATTGAACCAACCAAACCTCCTAAATATAGATTAAAGAAGATATCGAGCCCAGCTGGAGTAGTAGCATTCCATGTACTAGGAAGTGCTCCAATTTTACCTATACCATTTGCATAACCATTACTATTCGCCCCAATTTTATAATAAGCGGTGGCAGAGACTGTACCACTATGTTGTATAACTAACCAGTAAGTTGTACCTGCTACGAGCTGATGATTAGTAGAAAAAGGAATATTAATCCATCCATAACTCGTAGAGACTAAAGATGCAGAAAGAGTACCTGACGCTATTACAGTAGCAGAAGGACTACTACTAGAATCAGATCTAATACTGATAGTTAAGTTTCCTGGAGATAAAACTTTCTTTAAATAAAGTTGAACTTTGTTTACAGGAGAAGTTGTACTTACCTGAAAGCTCTGTGCAAAATCTTGTGTCCCTGTAGTATTAGCAAAAGAAATATCATAATCTGGAGTTCCAGAACCATTTGATTGATCAGAAGTAAGAGCTGGAGAATTTGCAGAAGTGGCACTTCCTGTAATATTTCCACCTCCTGTTATTGGACCATTTGAATAGACACTACCTGTCACACTAGAGTTATTATTTAATTGTATTCCGCCTTCACCTGCTTGCACACCATAATTAAAAGAAGCTCCCAAACCACTTGAAACAGAAACACTGTTTGTTCTTTGTCTTGAATATAAATCTCCTGTAGAAGAAATTATTTTCCCATTATAACCAGAGTCAGTTACTAATGTTGTAGCTGTACCTCCATTTATAGATGGTAAAGATAAATTGCTAACTGACAAATTATTTTTTAAACGATAAAAAGCATCTTCGACACCTGACTCTGACAGAAAAAAACTTTGTCTCGATTGTACTAAGTCTTTAGAAATTCTAAATTCACGCACAGATGGAGATACTAAACCAGTTATAATTCCAACAGAAATAGAAAGGAAAAATACAAGAGATATTATCATCACTTGTCCACCATTTCTTTTTAGTTTTTTAATTTTAAAAAAATTCTTCATAAATCTAATAACTACCACGCAAGATAACTGTATCATAAAAATGTTCTTCACGTGCCTGTTTATCTTTTAAATATCGAGCTGAAATATCCACCTTAACTGCTTTACTATTTGTGCTAGTAATTTGTGTAAAAGTTAATCCTGTAATAGCAATATCTGGTGTATTTAAATTTCCAGTTGTAGCTCCATTTTCTTTTAATTGAACATTTGTTCCGGAGAGTAAAAATTCTACGCTAGTGTTTGTGCCAGTGGTTTGAAGTAGTAAATCCGTATTGTTGTTAGTTATTGAAGTAATACTGGTAGCTTGACGTATTTCATGAGTAATCCTCTCTATTACAGGTGAGACTTGCATAAGTTCTGCATGAGTAGCCGTCTCTGTAAAAGATTTAGTCATTGATATTAAAGCATTTATTACCGCCAATGAAAGAATAGAAAATAATACAATATAAAAAACTGTTTCAATTAGACTGTAACCATTTTGGTTTTTATAATGTTTATTAATCATGAAAAAATATTATTAATATAAAATGAAAGTGTTTTAGATATTGTTAATCCATTTTCTGACCAAGAAACAGTGACTATAACTAATTTTGTGCCAGCATCAACTGGACTACCACAAGTAATTATATTACTACTAGATGCATCACGACAAACACTAGACAAAACAATGCTACGAGTAAAAATTCCTATGGTATTTCCACTGGATGTGGTGGGTAATGAGGTGGTCCAAGTTGGAATATTTAAAGAAAGATAATATGTATTTCCAAGTGTAAATATATTTGAAAAATTTGCCCAAGTATTACTATCTCGAAAAATTTTAACAGACTCAGCTCCTTCTTCTAAAAGAAACGCCGCTTGTGATTGATGTAATGATTGCCTAGACAGAGAAACAGCTTTTTGTGATACAGCTACAGAACCAATCACAGCAAGAGTAATAATAGAGACGGCAATGACTATCTCAAGTAATAATGATCCTTTTTGAAATTTTTTATTTTTTAAAAAAATTTTCATATTAATTTATACTTACAGAACCAGTAGCTGAAATTGTGATAACTTTAGTCACAGAATTTGCAGATAAGGTAACGCTACCTGATTGATTTGGTTCGCCTGTCAAACGATTAAAATAAATATCTCCACTAGTACTACTCACTCCACCGATTGTAACATTTGAAATAGTTATCGGTGTAGAAATATTTACAATAACATTAGTAATGGCACTTCCACTATATGTAGTACCTGTAAAAATAACAACTTTGTCAGATTGAAAGTGCACACCGTAAGAAGAAGAATTTACTGAAGCCAATGTTTGTGAACGGGCCTTATCTAAAGAAGAAAAAACATCTTGTGCTGTATTTTTAAAAGTTTGCGATTCTCGCATTTTATTTAATGATGGTAATACAATTAAAAATAATAAAACAATAATCCCTAAGACTACAATCATTTCTATTGAGGTAAATCCTTTTTTAAAATTATTCATTATTTTATATTATCCATTATTGAATAAAGTGGAGTGATCATTGAAATTGCAAAGAAACCAACACCAGCACCAATTATTACCATTAAAATAGGTTCAATAATTGTAGATAAATTTTTTGTTTTATTTTCAACTTCTTCTTCATAAAAAGATGCAATCTCGAGTAGCATTTGTGACAAGTTTCCAGTCTCTTCTCCGACTTCCATCATCTCACCAACCATAACAGGATAATAATTTGTGTTTTCTTTAAAAACTTGTGAAAATGGTGCTCCTTTTTCAACAGCTATTCTAGATTTTTGTAAAATTTGTTGATAATAAAGATTTTGTACTACATCTTCTGTAATTTCTATAGCTCTAGTGATTGGTACTCCAGAAGAAATAAGGGAAGAGAGCGTGCGTGCAGTACGAGCAGTATTTAATTCTTTTGCTAAAGTACCAATTAAAGGTAAATGTACAATAATTTTATCAAAAATTGGTTTCATAAATTTTGCCTTAAAAAAATAAACCATTCCTACTACAATCACAATCAAGGTTAGAAAAGTCATAAATAAATGTTGAGAAAACAGTGTACCAATACCTATAACAATTTGAGTAGAAAAAGGAAGGTCTACTTTTAATTCAATAAAGGTTTTAGCTAATGTCGGCACAACAAAAGCAAACATTAAAATACCAATCAAAACCATTGCAGACAATATTACAGATGGATACATCAATGCCCCTTTTACTTTTTTTGTAATAGAATTTGATTTTTCCAAATTCATACCAATCTCTGATAAAGCACCTACAAGGTTACCAGATTCTTCACCTGCTTTTATCATAGAAACAAAAAGATGAGAAAATACTTTTGGAAATTTTGTTAAACTTTCAGAAAAAGATTCTCCTTTATCTACATCTTTGTGAATTGAGTTTAAAATATTTCCAAAATATTGGTTTGTAGTTTGTTTTTCTAAAACAGAAATTGCTCTAGAAATTGAAAGTCCTGCTTTCAGCATTCCACTCAAGTTTCTAGTAAAAATTATTTGTTCGGCTACTTTCACGCTCCCAAATAAAGTTCCAAAGGAAAAAGAAAGTAAAGATGATGTTTTATTTTTATCAAAAATAAAAAGTGGTATATGGCCCTGTAATTTTAAATCATGTGCAACAGCAAAACGATCTACAGCTTCCATAGATCCATCTATTATTTCTCCTGTTTTTGATTTTGCTTTGTAAGTAAAAAACATCCCAGTATTAAAATTTTAAGTTTTTATTTATAATAGTCATTTATTTTAATCAAAAATTTAATACGGGACAAGTCTCTTATTCAGAAACAACGCGGAGCACTTCTTCAATTGTGGTCATTCCACGAACTGCCTGAAAAATTCCATCTTCAAGCATTGTCATCATTCCTTCTTTTTTTGCTTGTATTTCAAGTTCATCTGTACTTGATCCTTTTATAATCATATCTTTTAAAGCCAAAGAAACTTTTAATACTTCATGAATACCAAGACGCCCTTTGTAGCCATCTTCTGATTTTTCACTTTTTTCTACTTTATAAAGTGGAATTTTATCCCAAGTGTCATCTGGTCCAATTATTTTTTCTGTTTTTAAAAATCCAAGCATTCTATCTAAATCTATAAGTTTACCAAGTGCTTTAATTTCATCAGATGTCATAAAATATTTTGTGCCATTTGATGCCAATTTTCTTACAAGTCTTTGTGAGATAATTGTTTTCACTGTTGAAACAATTAAAAATGGCTCAACTCCAATATCAATAAGGCGAGGTATCGCACCTGCTGCACTATTGGTGTGAATTGTGGAGAGCACAAGGTGCCCAGTAAGAGATGCATTCACAGCGAGCCCAGCTGTCTCCCCATCACGAATCTCTCCTACCATTATGATATCTGGATCTTGACGTAGAAGAGAGCGCAAACCATTTGCAAAAGTGAGACCAATTTCTGGTTTTACTTGTGTTTGATTTACTCTAGGCATTTGATACTCTATTGGGTCTTCAACAGTAGAAATATTTACTGTTGGTTGGTTTAGCATATCTAGCACAGTGTAAAGAGTGGTAGTCTTTCCGGAACCAGTAGGACCAGTAGCGAGTATCATACCCGTGCGTTGTTTCAAAGAGCTATGTATTAATTCTAATCCTTCTCCATGAAAACCAAGCCCTTCCAAAGTATAACCATGTGAAGTTTCATTGAGTACACGCATAACTGTCTTTTCTCCATAAAAAGTAGGTAAAGTTGAAACACGGAAAGAAGTTTTTTGGCCATCTTTTTCAATTTTGAAACGTCCATCTTGAGGCAATCTTTTTTCATCAAGTTTTAAACTAGAAAGCACTTTGATGCGAGCGGTGATTCCACTACCAGCTTCTTTTTCTAATGTCATTGCATCATGTAAAATTCCATCAATACGATAACGAACCACTAGATCGTGCTCTCCTGGCTCTATATGAATATCAGACGCACCTTGCAAAATAGCATGAGAAATAATTGAATCGACAATACGAACTACTGGCAAATCTTCTGCCATTTTTTTTAAATCCTCTGTAGAATCTACAGTACTAGTTTCTGTATTATTTTTTATAGTTCCAGCTTCTTTTTTTATAATACCCTCAAATTCTGCTTCTAAACTTTTTTTATATTGAGTTAAAGCGAATTTGATAGATGGTGTATCTGTCAATCTAGGTAATATTTTAAGTCCTGATTTTTTTTTAATAAATTCGATAACAGGAAGATCTTCTACATCTAGCATTGCCACTTCTAGACTTATATTATCGTTTTTTTTGTAAGTAATAATATTGTGATTACGGGCAATAGGTTCTGGAATAAGAGACAAGACGTTGAAATCTATTTTTGTATTAGATAAATCAACAAATGGAATTCCTAAAACAAAAGCTTGTGTTCTTTTTAAATCTTTTTCGGAAATTTTTCCTTCAGATAACAAAACATCACATAACTTGTTTCTACCATCAGTATTTTTTTTGCAAGCTTCTTCAAGATCAATTTTTGAAACAAGCTTTGAATCTAAAATCGCTTTTTTTAATTGTTCATCATCGAGTATCATAATATAAATTATATCATATTAAAAAAATAACTTTCAAAAGAAAAACTAAAAACAAAGCGGGGCCTTCGGCCCCGCTTTGTTTTTTAAAAAACTTTATTTTTAATTAGTAAGTGATAGATACATAACCATTAGCACCATCTCCGCCTTTCGCGCCTCCAAGTTGAGTTCCGTGTCCACGTGCATAATCGGCTCCACCACCACCTCCACCAGTACCATGACCAATACCATTTGCACCATGAGCACCGATTATATAAGTACTATTACCATTACTATCCTGACAAGAAAAGACATCAGGAGGAATTTTGTTTAAATTAGATGGATAAGCACCACAATAAATACCAGCACCGAAAGTAGGATAGTCTGCTAATCCACCAGCAAGACTTCCAAAAAATGAACCAACACTGCCACCAAATGCATTACCTATATCTCCACCATTCTGACCATTAGATCCCATTCCTTGCCCTAAACCACCCAAACCTCCATAAATACAAGTATCACCATTTAAAGGAGGACAACTATAAGCATCATTATTATAAAGTCCACCCAAACCTCCTTCTCCATGAAAAGCAGTTAATATTGGTAATACTGAAGCAGTTGAAGTAATTATTGTATCAGTACCATCGTAACCATCGTAACCTTTAAAATAAGTAGCCGGATGAGATGTGGCATTGTAATCAGAAGAACCTCCAGTTCCACCAAGACCTTTCGATCCTACATTTATCGTTAAGATGTCTCCAGGAGTAACATTAACATTGGTTAATTTACTAAATCCTCCAGCTCCTCCTCCACTTCCAGAAGTTCCTCCACAGACACCATAACAAGGAATAAAATTACCAAAGCCTTCCCCAGATCCACCTCCACCACCACCTCCACCACCCCAAGCTTCTATATTTATAGTATAAACACCAGATGGAATTGTAAAAGTATGAGTTCCAGGTGTACTAATGTTTGGCACATTACCATGTGGAACTGGTGGACATTGAATAAGAAGACCAGATCCTGTATAACAAACTTGACCATGAGAATTATATTGACTTCCAGATGGTGGAGCTTGTGTAAGTGAGCCTGAAGACAAATTACCTTCTGCGGTAATATTTCCAGAATAAGTCTGTCCAGTGTAAGTAGCAATAATACCTCCATTTACATTAAGAACATTTGATGAACTTGCATTAGCATCTCCAATTTCTGCATCTCCATGAACAAATAGCTTAGCAGGAGAAGTGTTAGAAGAACCTACTCTTACCTCTCCTCCTTTTGGGTTAAGTACAAGTGGTGCCATAAAAAGACCTGGTCTTACTGATTGTATGTATGAATTTCCAGAATAAAGTTGAGGTAGAGTTCCTGTACCACTAGTAACACCAGTAAGAAGAGCTTGATGATCACCATAAATTACTAAAGGATGACTAGAATTTTCATCCAACATCGAGTTTCCTTCAGCACGTATTGTCAATTTTCCTCCAGCACCCATTGCTGACGAAACAAGATTTCCAACACTTTCATTTCCTTGAATAGCAGAATTTCCATTATTCCAAACCGTATTAGTATGAGAACCTTGCCATATAGTATTATCATTAAGTAATGTAGATACTACCCATTTATGTAACTGATTATCCCATCTTAATGTATCACCTTCAGTGACACCATCTGAAGGTATTGGTAGTGTTTGTGAAGACCAACCGTTTGTAGTAGCGGTAAGTACGTTTCCAGGTGATACAGTTGCTGGTAAAACTCCACCTGCTACACCAGGCAAAAGACAACCAGGAGAAGTAATAATAAAATTAGATCCATCTGCACATAATGGCCGAACACCAGCACCAGGTAAATCTGGAATTTTAACAGTTTGAGATCCTGTTCCGCCACCTAATATAGTATTTCCATTTAAAGTCACAGTATTAACACCACTCGCTGATCCAATATTTGCATTTGCATTAACAGTTAATCCTCCTGCACCGCTCACTGTTAAACCTCCTGCAGCAGGTAGACTCAATCCTCCTGGACCAGAAATTGTTAATCCTCCTGGACCAGAAATTGTTACTGCTGTAGTACTTGCACTTAATGCACCACCTGTTCCTACCCATCCACCAGTATTTAAATTTGCACTAGCATCCCAACGCAGTACTTGAGTACCAGCACCAGCAGGCAAACCTCCACCGACAGCACCATTTGATGTACCAGATCCACAAGTTATTACTGTTCCATTTGGACTTGTACATAAACTATTTTCATTTTGTAAATTAGGTAACTTAAGAGTACCATTTACAGTTAAAACTTTTGTATTATTTGAACTATCACCTATTGTAGTATCTCCGTTTAATTGGATAGCATCGTTAGAATTTAATCTTCCAATATTTGTGACACCGTTTAGATTATTTTTACCATATACTGTCAACATATCGTAATTTTGGTTCAATCCATCAACGCCTACAACTACATGATTTTTTAAATTAGAAGTTCCGTAATTATTAAATATGTGAGTAGAAGCATTAGCATCTGCTCCTTGACCAATATCTAAATTTCCATAAATAGTATTTAGGAATGCTGTATTATTTTGACCAACAGTAAGCTGACCATTAAGATTAGAAGGGCCGTTTACAGTAAAAGTCTTACCACTACCAACATTAAAATTAACATTTGAAGTAGCACTTTCGTTTCCAATATCATCATTTATACTGATTGACCAAGTTGGTTTCCAACCTCCATTACCATTATTTAAACCGGTATCCCATCTTAATGTTTCATTATTAAGTCCGGCAACACCACCAACCCAACTACTTCCATCCCAAGTTAAAAGTTGTCCATAATTACCACCTGGTAAAGTGGTTCCTATATCAATAGGTGGACAAGTAGCAGTCAACTCTCCTGTTGGGCTAGCACATAATGGTTTATTTACAGCACCTCCAGACAAACTTTTAACTGTTAATTTCGCTGTTGGGTTACCTCCATTGTCTCCTATTACTGTATTTCCAGAATTAACATTAAATCTTGTATCACCAGTCACATTTAAATCTCCTTCATTATTCCAAGCTGGTACATTTAAATGACCAATATTTGTATAACCTAAAACATTTAAACTGGTTGGAGAAGCTATAGTTCCAACTTTAAGATCACCTTCGATATTTGCGTCATCTTTAAGTTCAGAAGTTCCATTTACTGTGAAAACCTTACGAGCACTTGTATCACCAATAGTCGTGTTTCCATGAATAGTAGCACTTACATTGTCTTGATTAATTACACCATTAGATGCCCATGCTGATCCGTTCCAATAAAGAGTCTGCGAAGTTGTAGCACTTGGTAAAGATGTTCCAGTATCACAACTAGTCAAAACAAGAGTTCCATTTGGAAGAGCACAGACCACTGGGTGCCCAGGACTACTATTTGCAAGATTATTATTTATTATTTTTCCACTAACCTCAATATTTCCATTTACAGCCAAAGAATTTGTTGGTTGTGCTCCACTAGTACCTATCTCAACATTATTTGTTACTTTAAAACTTCCATTTACTTTTGCATCAGTACCGTCATTTGTTATTACACTTGATGGCATCCATCTACTAGGAGAAGTGCCTGTAACACCAGTACCTTCATACCATCTCAAGGTTTGATCTCTAGCAGTTCCAGAAGGAATAGTATTACAATTCACAACAACCAAAACTCCAGCATTATCAGCACAGACGGGTTTTACCCCTCCACCGGCAAGAGGAAAAATTGTGACCATTGATCCACTATTAGGAAAACCAACACTAAAATTATGACTGACATTCAAACTTCCTGATTTAATCTGTGATGATGATCCCACATTTACAGGAGCATCCACATTTCCTGATGGCGGTGTCATTGTAGGTGGTGTCCAAGAGTTTCCAGTACCAGTACCTTGAGCATGAATGTATGCTACTCCGAATGTCAAAAGTATTCCTAAGACTGCGACCTTCATTAAATTCATTAAGTTAGTTGTTTTCATAATTTTGTTGGTTGTTAATAATTTTTAATTGATAATGTTTTTTAATAATTTTTGCTAATAATAATTATACCATGTTTTATCTTTCAATAAAGCTTGGGTGTTTAAGGATTGGTGGCTGACTATTTTTGTTTAAATTCAAAACTTTATGAATAGTAGCATGTGTATAAAGTCCAATACAATCAAAGTTGTAAGCAGTCGTAGCTGGTGGTGGAGGTACAACAGGAACTACTACACCTGCTTGGTGTCCACTGCTTTGATTATTGTTATTACTAATACCACCTGTCCAGTTTGTAGCTACAGAAGAAGAAGCAGAACAAGAATTTGTTTTTACGTTAGTTGTAGTCCAAGACAAAGTAGTAGAGTAATCAGAACTTGCTAATCCAGGAGTAATAGGTACGGGTATTGTATAAGTGAATGTAGTGGATTCTGCTGGAATATTTCTTACTACGTTGAATGGTGTAAATGTAAAAGGTAAACCAGTCACATTGTCCTTACAACTCAAATAATATGTAGTAGGTGAAGCTGGCACATCTACTGGGAAGTGTTGAGGAACTCCTGTAGGAGAACTCACCAAGCCACTCCATGATGGAGTAATAGGCATACTACTTGCCTGACAGGCTACTAGATTTTGATTTACACTAATCCAATTTAATTTTGCTTTATAAGTCAATTGGCCAGAATTTAAAATTGGGTCACCATTATTATCTAAAGATGGATACACTGTACTTGAATCAGGGTAAAAAGTTAAGTCTCCTGGAGGAGGATTATTTCCACCAGCATCCACACAATTTGGAGGTGTACCTGTTTGACCATCTGGACATGTCTCTATTATGATCGGATCAACTGGTGTTACTTTTATACTTGCAGAAATAATAGTACCTAAAATATCGGAACTCTTACAAGAAACTGTGTAGACAGTTGGTGTAGTTAAAATATCATTTATAGGTCCACCTAACATTGTCAAAGTAGCATGGTTGCTAGGATTATTCCAACTCCAACTAGATACAGGTGAGCTAATAGCTACACAAGTAGCATAATTTACATTTTCTGCTCCCCAATACAAATTTACATTATTACTACCAGTACTTAGTGTCAATGAATCAGAATTTGGATTTACTCCCATATTTGAAGCTGTAGATGTAGATATATTATTAGCTGTAGTACCATCAATAGCTTTTAGAACAACAGAAGAATTAACTTCCTCTTGTGGAAGAGCTATTATTCTAGCAGCATCAAAACCTATCCAACCTGTTACTTTATCTCCCCAAGCAAAAGAACGAGGAATTGGATTACCAGTTATCATATTAAAAGCTACTCCATAACGAGCAGACACGGAATTTGAATAAAGACTTATCCAACCATCAGCCCATTCAGAACCACTTTCTGTGTCATTTGGATTTACAAGAGATAAAACTCTAGCCCAACCAGTAATGACACCTGTATTCAAATCGATTTTTGCATCTGATGTATTATTATTAGAAATAGTAGAATTAGGAAAACCAAAAAGATGACCGAATTGAATCCAACCGACAAGATTTGACCAAGCAAAACCAGTAATATTACCAGAAACAATATCATAATCTAAGCCATAATTTATTCCTGTACATGTCTCAGTAATTGCTGGGTCAGTACAATTATTCAAACTTATCCATCCAACAGTACTAGACCAAGCCCAACCATATATTTTATTACGAGTTGTACCTGTTCCTGTCCCTGTCCCGAGTGTTCCTCCAGTACCAGAACCACCAGTACCACCTACTGTACCAGTGCCACTACCTGAACCACCTGTACCAGTTCCAGTTCCTGGAGTTACTTCAATTTCAGCTAAAAAATAAACATTAGAAAAAAAACTAACACAACTAACAGAATATTTCGTTGTGATTGTGGGATGATCAATAACAGGAGTACTCCAATTTAATGGATTTAATATTGCATTATTATCTCCACCTGTCCAAGACCATGCTGTAGATCCACTATTTGTTGAACTTGCGACACAACTACGATAATCAAGGGTAGATGGATCCTCGCCAGCCCATTGTATAGTGATACCATTAGCTGGATTAATACTAAAAGGTAAAGATATTGCTGGGGGTGTTGGCATTGTGTTTGTAACAGCATGAATAGCATTATTACCTGGGTTATTATTTTCAAAAATTCTTAATGCTACAGTCGAAGGAGCAGATGCTGCTTTTGTATTAGTTTTAAATAAATAAAAAGAACCTAATGCAATGACTAGAAGTAAAATTAATATTTTAAAATATTTTTTTTTCATTTTATTGCTTATTAAGCGAATTCAAAATAGCTGTTTTTTGCTCTTCTGTTAAAGGTTTGTTTGAAACAACACCGGAATTCAAACTTGTAAGAATTGATTTTTTATCAGAGTTAGAGATTGGAGTATTGTTTGAATTATTATTTAAACTATTTAAAATAGCAGTTTTTTGTGCATCGGTTAAATTAACACCGGAAGATCCTTTTTCTTTTACAATTTTTTGTATAAAAAAAGAAGAAATTAATATAAAAATAAAAATTACTAAAATAACTACAAAGATTATTCCCTTTTTATTGTTTATCATATATATAATTATATAGACTTTTAAAAAAGAAACAATAGATTAGTGGAAAACTTGACTTTTAAAAACAAAAAGAGTAGTATTTGGGTACAGTCCGTTAACAAACGGGCTTTTTTAGTCCCTCCGAATAGGCGGGCAAGGAAAAATTTAATAGTCGAATTTAATATAATAAAATAAAGAGCGTCGCGCTAAAAGGACTTACGCGACGTGATTTGCAAAATCACATGTTAGATCTAAAAGTCATGAAGTCAGCTCTAGAACAATTAGAGCAAGAAAGAAAAATACCAAAAGAAAAAATAATCGAAGCGATAGAGCAAGCAATGGCTGCTGCATATAAAAAAGATTATGGAAAGAAAGGGCAAATCATACGTGCAAAATTTGATATTGATACAGGTAAGACAGATTTTTATCAAGTAAAAATCGTTGTCGATGAATCTATCGTGCGCATTCCAAAAGAAGGAGAAGAGGAAAATGAAAAAGAAGAATATTCTGTACAAGAAGAAGGAGATGAGCGTACTCGCTTTAATTCTGAGCACCATATCATGCTTGAAGATGCAAAAAAAATAAAAAAGGGTGTTGAATTAAACGACGAAGTAGCTTTTTCTTTAGAGGAAAAAGAAGATTATGGACGTATTGCTGCCCAAACTGCAAAACAAGTGATAATTCAAAGAATTCGTGAAGCAGAACGCACATCTATCATGGATGAATATGGTACAAAAGAAGGAGAAATTATTTCTGGTGTAGTACAAAAGATTGAAAGAGGTAATATTTATATTGATTTCAACCGTGCTACTGGTGTACTCCCTGCGGAAGAACAAATTCCTGGAGAATTTTTCCGTCGAGGACAAAGAATCCGTGCTTATTTATACCTTGTAGAAGAAAGTCCACGTGGTATCAACCTTCGCCTTTCACGTACACATCCAAAATTCTTGGAAAAACTTTTTGCTCAAGAAGCACCTGAAGTCACTAGTGGAGTCGTAGAAATAAAAAGTATCGCTCGTGAAGCTGGAAGTCGTTCAAAGATGGCAGTATTTTCAAATGATGATCATATTGATCCAGTCGGTTCTTGTGTCGGTCAAAAAGGAACTCGTGTAAATACAGTTACTAACGAACTCGGAAATGAAAAAATAGATATTATTCCTTGGTCTACTGATCCAGAACAATTTGTATCAAATGCTATTTCCCCTGCAAAAGTTCTTTCAATTGAAATAAATGAGAAAGAACACAAGGCAGTAGTAGAAGTAGCCGAAGACCAGCTTTCTCTCGCTATCGGTAAAGGAGGACAAAATGTGCGCCTCGCTGCAAAGCTCACTGGTTGGAGAATCGATATTAAAGGCAAAGGCGGTGAAGAAGTAGCCTCTACTGATGGAGAAAAAGTAGAAATCTCTCCTGAAGCAGAAGAAGTCATAGAAGAAAAATAAAATTCTAAACACAATTCACAACTAAAAAGCCCCGCCTTACGGCGGGGCTTTTTAGTATTTCACTTCTTTACATCTTCCCTAAATCATTCGGAATATTTTTCTTTATTTTAAAATAGAAATATATTTTTCGAATAATCATAAAGATTACTAGAGCTATTAACAAATTCAATGCCCATCCTGCCACAGTAGTAGGTGGGAAAATATTTCCTTGCACTGCCGCCGCTCCTAGACGGCCATCTTTCGTAGATAATATAAATGCTCCGGCTGCTTTGACGGCTTTACTATAATTAACCTGTGCTTGTTCAATAGTATCAGCATTTTTACTTTCCTTCGCTTTCAATAAAGCATCATATGATCTCATTAAAGTCTTTCGCAATTCATTTCTCTGTTTGAATGTTCCAGCAGTCATTCCAGTAGGATCCTTTCGTGGAGAAAGATCAATCTTGTCTTTTGGAATCTTTGCATTAGGAAATGCTTTTGTCTGATCAGTTTTTGATTCTGTTGTAGTGAAAGAATATTCTGGTTCAATGGTGTCTTTTGTAGCGTTAGGATCAATTTTAAAGGTGGCATTAGTAGGAGCTACTTGTTTTTTCGATGTAGTAGGATTAACGGTGATTGATCCTGGGGTAAGTGTCGGAGCTATGAATGATTGGATTGGAGACCATTGGCAGAAGGTCATTTTAGTAGCGCCGGCATTTTCTTTGAGAGGATCTGGGTCGTTCAAACATCTCTGACGCCAGAAATATTGTTGGCCAGGTACAAGCAATGGAAGTTCTACAGAAACCTTACCTGTTAAATTACCATTAGCAATCACGGGCACAGGACCAAAAGAACCAAAATGAAGATCCTTTCTTGGTTCCCAAGAAGGTCCATAATTCTTAGCAACTATTTCAAATTTATATTCTCCTTTAGTACCACCGAATGAAAGCGTTGATATTGTTTTGGATGGATTCTGTGAAATGCCTAGCACCGCTCCACCAGTACTTTGATTAATAATTATCAAAGGTATACCAGATGTTAATACAAGCTGATTGTTTGCTTGAGGTGTTATGTTCATACCAGTAAGTGTAGTCATTTTAGGGAAGAAGTCGTCTATGTTGGAATCGTAGTCATATAGACCAGTCAGGAATGCATTTTGTCTGATCAGATCGTCATTGGCATAATCATATGGTTGATCTGGTGGATTATAGGGATAATATTTATTATTTTCGGTGTAATATCCATTTGCATATGCCACTTTTATATCAGAAATTCGACTCCACTCTAAAATATCTTTAAACTTATTAACCACCATTTTTCTGGAATCATAATTTTGATTTGGAATGATTTGTCGGGTGACATATAGATCAGAATATTGGTCTGGTGCTTCTCCTGTGCCTATTTGTGTCGTACTGGTTCCACTACCATTTATTGCAAGGCTTGCAGTATTAGTTTGAGTTGTTTGAGTGTTTGTTCCTATGCCACCAATCTGTGTAGTCGTTCCTGTTGTATTTGGAGTAATGGTAGGTGACGCATCAAGATTTGGTAATTTATCTAAGTCAGCAATATTTTCAGCTACATCTAGAACATATGCGGTGGCAGAAGCAGACTTGTTCCAAACTGGGAAATAAAATGAGAATGGTTCACGAGGAGCAGGAACCTCTATAATTCCGTCTTGATAATATTGCACATATACAGGATTATTATTTTCATCAATACCTCTCACTCTCCAATATATGTACACATACGAAGGTACACCATTAGCATTATTCCCTCCGGGAATAGTTGCCTGACTTAGCTGTGCCCCTGGGCTTGAAGCAAAGTTATATTGAAACCCGGGTTTCCATTTGATTAAATC
This sequence comes from Candidatus Nomurabacteria bacterium, assembly GCA_026396065.1. Taxonomy (GTDB): domain Bacteria; phylum Patescibacteriota; class Minisyncoccia; order Phycocordibacterales; family UBA9973; genus UBA9973. Next base: position 19,744 of record JAPLXO010000004.1, read on the forward strand.
ATCATCCATTTTTAAAGGAGCAGTCGGGTACATATCATTACTGATGACATTTGTAGTGTGTTGAGAAACTCCACCAGCAGGACTGGTAAAATTAAATGTTGCTAAGTCTGTAAAGGGTGTCGAGTTTGGAAAAGGTGCATCAGAAAATTGAATTTCATATCTCCTCGCTGCATCAATTTTTTTCCAAGAGATAAATTCATATCCAGGACGATATCCACCTGTAGGCTTTCCATTAAAATAATATCCATTATCACCAATACATAGAGGGGTTCCCGTGCCGACATCTGCTCCTCCACGAGCGAAATATATATGACCTACATTTACAGAGCAGTCGTAATAACGTGGGTCACCTGGGTGTGCTGGAGTAGTACTGTATGATGGAACTTGGATATTAAATGGATTCGCAGAATATCCATCACTGCCATGAAAAATCATATCACCATGCACTCTAGCATTTTGCTGATCTACTGGATACACTGACCAGTTATAAGTGTTCAGACCGTATCCAGGGAATGTATAGCTCAAAGTTGTTACTGGTAAGACAATATCGATTCCTCCATTAGGTAAACCGGTAGGTAATCCATCAATACCATTGTATGCGACAATATGTAAATGGTGCCCGGTTATTGCTGGCTGGCCTGCTGGCTGAGAAAAGGGTTTCCATTTTAATGTTACCGGCATTGAAGGCATAGATTCCGCTGGATTGCCAAGGGACCAATACGTTATGGGATATTCTTTTGCATTATTTTGATTGTTTTCTTTATATGCTTCAAATATAGAACTGAGGGCTTTATTCCAGATATTTGAATGCGTGTATAAACTATCTGGTGGCCAAGCTAAGCTCTCATTTCCTCCGAAACCTGCTGGAAGTTTATAACTCGCTTGAATAAAACCTTTTGAGTCAATTTCAGTTGGATCTGCATCTGATGTTGAGTTTGAAGTTCCCACAATAAATGGATCATTATGTGGAAAAGAACCCAAAAATGGCTGCAGTATGTTTAAATCATATGGCCAACCAGAAACATTTACAGATCCGGTACCACTATCATTTAAAATAGAACTTGGATTAGGAAAAGAAAGTGATGTATATTTGTTTGGTATAGAAGATAATTGAGGCAATGGATTGAGCATCGACATGTTTATGGTTATAGGTGAAGCAATAACACCTCTATGAGGATTACCCCACCTTTGAGGGCCTCCTTTAACAGCATTTATTGATCCCTCTTTACCAAGAGAGTGGGCGTCCTCTGCGTTATAAGAAGGCATTCCTACTTCTGAGCATTTGCCAGCATGGGTTAATGAACACGTTGCATTATCATTGGTACAAGACCATACTATTACCTTAGGAGTGCCATCATCATATTCTTCTGGCACGCCTTGATATTCTGTACTATTTGTAGTACAGCCAAGTTGAATCGCGTAAATAAACTTCGCTCCACTCAAAACCAACACCATTATTAATAAGAACTTCGAGATATTTATAAATATTTTCATATACTAAATAATACCATATTTTCAAAAATTACAACCCCCCCGTGGATAACTGAAAATAAAAACAAATGTCGGAGGGAAACACTCCGACATAAGGTTGCAGAAGAGAAATAAAATTCTAAAAAAGACAAACAAAAAATCCCCATTCAGTTGGGGATTTTTTGTTTGTCTCAAAAGAAACATGATTAAGTTTATCTGTTACCACCAAGTTTTTTTGTACAAGCGGCAACTTCATCATCAATACATTGCAGATAATCTGGATATGAGAGATGACGACCACCACATAAATTAATAGCAAATTGTCGACAAAATCCACCATTTGGTGCTTTAAGATCTCCATTACTAGAAACACCTTTTGAAATAGAACGATTATACCAATTATATAAAAAGGTTGAAGTTTCAACTTGTTGCTTTTTATCAAAAGCAAGAACAGCTTTTTTAAAATCATTTTGAAATTTTGTCTGTGCTGTAGTTAATGTTAATGTTGCTCCTGCTTGAGTAGCTCCTGTTCCTGTTACCGTATGTAAAGGAGGATTAATTGGATTTGCTAAACAGGTTTGAAAAGTACCTCCAGCTGCATAACAATCATCAAGAGAAGCATACTCTGGAGGACAAGAACCATTAAGACAATAAGTAAAAGGTTGTGGAGTAGGAGGGACTATTGGAATACTTCCAACTACTGTTGCTGTCTGACTAGATTGTAAAATGAGAGAATCTTTAGCAACACCGAGAAGAACAAAGACCGCAAGACTAGCCACTACTACACCAGCACTAACGACTAAAAACTTTTTAATAGTATTTTGCATAAAATTTAATAATTTGACCTATTTTTAATAATATTGTAATTATAACCCCCCCCCACAAAAATGCAAGACAGCGGAGGGTTCCCCTCCGCCCTAAACTCTGTTATACTAAATATATATGTCTACAAGAAAACAATCTTTTGCAATAAATGAATTTTATCATCTATATAATAGAGGAACTGAAAAAAGAACAATATTCTTAGAAAAGAAAGATTATGAACATTTCTTGTTTTTAATGCATATTTGTAATACGAGCAAAAGTATTGAATTAAGGAAAATTGGTAAAAACTTTGATCGCAAGGAAACTTTAGTTAATATCGGAGCGTACTGTTTAATGCCAAATCATTTTCATATTTTAGGTTACGAAAAAATAGAAGGTGGAATTTCTAAGTACATGCTTAAACTATTAACTGCATACACAATGTATTTTAATAAAAAATACAAACGAACAGGAAAACTATACGAAGGAGTATTTAAATCAATTCATGTAAACACGGACCGTTACTTGAAATACCTTTATTCTTATATACACCTGAACCCAGCAAAATTAGTTGATAAAAATTGGAAAGAAAACAAAAAAAGAAATACTGCTGAGTTATTAAATTATGTTTTTAATTATAAATATTCTAGCTTAGAAGAGTATTTAAATTTAAATTTTAATATAGTAAATCAAAATCCATTTCCAAATTATTTTGGAAAACTAAATGATCATAAAAAAGAACTTTTTGAATGGTTAGAAATTTAAAAATAACAACGAGGGCGGAGGGGAACCCTCCGCCCTAGCTCGATTATAATTTTAGGCATATAATTAAAATCTATGGCAAATATAAATCAAAAACCTTCGAAGTTTATGTACAATCTTTTGCATGTGCTTCCAGCATTTGCAGATGAAAGTAAAAATGTTATTAATGTAATTGTCGAAGTTTCTGCAGGCAGTATAAATAAATATGAAATTATCACTGAGTCTGGTCAATTGAAACTCGACCGTGTCGGCTACTCTTCCCTTTCGTATCCATTTACTTATGGGGCAATTCCAATGACTTGGGATTATGATGGCGACCCTCTCGATGTAGAAATAGTAAACATTACAGAGCCACTCGTACCGGGATCATTGGTAGAAGCTAGAGTAATTGGTGTGATGAAATTCGTAGATGGTGGAGAAGTAGATGATAAAATCATAGCTGTTTTAAATGACGACAGACGTTCTGACCATATAAAACATGTCGACGACCTAGGTGAATACTTTAAAACACAGACTAAATATTTCTGGGAAAATATAAAATTCTTAAAGAAACCAGGCACAGGAGTAGTAGAGACTTTCTACGGACCAGATGAAGCTATGAAAGTCCTCAAAGAATGCGAAGAAAAATATAAAAATGAATACGCTCCAAAATTAGAATAGTAAAACAAAAAAATCCTTAATAATTTAAGGATTTTTTTATTGACATTTTGTCTTTTAAATGCTATATATAAATAGATTTTGGCACTTTGAAAAAAAAATTTTGGGAAATATTATTGCACTTTCAAGTACTTATATAAAGTATGAGTCTTTGAAAGTGTAATAATGCACTAATCTCAAAAAATAAACCATGGCGGTAGCAGAAATACAAAACACTGCGACAATTATAAAATATTTGTCGTATGAAATTTGCCGAATAATTCGGCGTCTAACAAAATACAAAATAAAGGGAGATAAAACCCTAAAACCAGGAGAAATTTGTTTAAATGTTGAAAATCTTGGAGAAACACAAGTTTGGATAAGGATAAACAATGGATCACCTGAAGAAAAAGAGGAAATAGTCGAAGAATTAATAGAAACAATAGGTAAACAATTTGGCCCAAAAGCTACAATAGAACCTACTGTGAAAACTTTAACAATTTCAATCGATGGCCTAAAAAACAAGCCATCAAAAAAGAAAAATTAGTAAAAATTTATCTAAAAAGCCCTGTTGCAGAAATGTAGCAGGGATTTTTATTTGTAAGATTTGCACATTTGAAACGGCATATATTAGTGTATAATAGAAAGTACAGTCGGTTTATTAGTAATTTATTAGTTTAAAAATAATTGTATGAAAAAATATTTAATTTTAAGTTTAGTTTTAGCTATGACTTTAGGTGTATCTGGTGTCACTCGTGCAGAAAATAATGGTAACGAGCAAGAACAAAATAGAAATCAAGTGCAACAAGATAGAAAAGATATGAGAAATAGTATACAAGATGCTAGAGAAGCATTGCGTGGCGATATTAAAGGAGAAAGAAGAGATTTAAGAGAAGGTGTAAGACAAGAAAGAGAAGATTTTAAAGATGGGAGAAAGGCTGAATTTGAAGCAATGAAAGCTGATGGAGAAGTAACTCCAGAAGAAAGAGCTACTTTCAAAGCAGGATTGGAAGCAGATAAAGTAGCACTAAAAGCTGATATAGAAGCTAAAAAATTATCATTTGAAACTGAAGTAAAAACAAGAAAAGAAGCTTTTAAAAAAGAAACTGAAGAAAAGAAAAGTGCTTGGAGAGAAGAAGCAGAAAAAGTAAGAACAGAAGGTTTAGCAAATGCTATTTCAAATATAGAATCAGCTCAAGCAAGACTTTCTCTAAAACTAGTAGAGATGAGTGCAGCAGGGAAAAATGTAACAACAGCACAAACATCACTAGCTAGTTCAAAAACAAATCTAGAAACAGCAAAGACAAAATTAGCTGCACTTACAATACCTACTACAATGACAGCAGAAGCTTTTGCAGCAATCAAATTAAGTATAAATGATATAAAAAGTTCATTGATACTATCAAGAGGAGATTTGAACACTGCAATTAAATTAGCAAGATTAGCAAATACTCCTGTAGTACCAGCTTCAACGACTACTCCACCCACAACGACTCAATAATTATTATTAATTAAATTACGCTAAGCGTGATTTTACCAAATCAAATAACATGGAACAAAAATCAAATGGTGCATTAATAGGTTCAATAATTATAATAGTATTGTTAATTATTGGTGGAGTTTACCTTTATCAAACAAGTGTAAAACAAAAACTTGACCAAAAAAATACTCCAGCCACAGTACAAACACAATCTACTACAGATGAATTTTCAACATTAGAAAATGAAACAAATAATATAGATCTAAATAATATAGATAAAAACCTATAAAAAGTTTCTATTAAAAAATCCCCTTTAAAAGGGGATTTTTTAATTTTGACAAAAGAGAGCAATAAATATAATATGGGGAATATGAAAATAAATATAAAAAAATTACCACAAAGCATGGTTGAAATAGAGGGCGAATTGGAAGCTGAAATTTTTGAGAGCTATTATACTAAGGCTTTAAAAAAAATTGGTGAAAATTTAGAAATAGATGGTTTCCGTAAAGGTAAAGTACCTGAAAATATCTTAGTATCAAAAGTTCCAGAAATAAAAATTCTAGAAGAAATGGCAGAAATGGCTCTTGGTGAGAATTATGGAAAAATTTTAGATGAGAATAAAATTGACGCTATTTCACGACCAGAAATAATGATTACTAAATTAGCTAGAAATAATCCTCTCGGATTTAATATAAAAACTGCTATTTTACCAGAAGTTAAAATGGCTGATTATAAGGAAATTGCTAAAAAGGTTTTAAAGGAAATTCCAGAAGAGGATAAAAATATTGTTGTATCAGGTGATGAAGTAGAAAAAGTAATTTTAGATATTAGAAAATCTAGAGCACCAAGAGTAGAAGTAGCAGAAGGTGCTGAAGCAAAAGAAGGAGAAAAGGAATTAGAACCAGTACTTCCAGAACTAAATGATGAATTTGTAAAAGGTATGGGACCTTTTGAAAATGTTGATGATTTCAAGAAAAAACTCAAAGAAAATTTGATACTAGAAAAAACAAATCAATCAAAAGAAAAAACAAGAATAAAAATGATTGAGGCAATCATTGAAAAATCAGAAATGGAATTACCAGAAATTTTAGTGAAATCAGAAACTGACAAAATCATTCACAGAATGCAGGGTGACATAGCACAGATGGGTTTGAAATTTGAAGATTATTTAGTTCACCTAAAAAAGACAATTGATGAAATTCGTGCAGATTTCAGAAAAGATGCAGAGCAAAGATCCAGACTTTCTTTAGTTCTAGCTAATATTGCTAAATTGGAAAATATAAAACCAGCAGAAGAAGACATCGAGCACGAAGTTTCTCATATTTTAGAGACATACAAAGATGCGGATCCGGAAAGTGCTAGAATGCATACAGAAAACGTATTAACAAATGAAAAAGTTTTCCAATTCTTAGAAATACAACAATAGACAATAAATATAATTTTGCTATAATATGAACATGTTAAGAAAACAAAAAATCAACGTATTACCCGTACCCCCTACCAGCTTAATGGTGGTTGATTTTTGTGCTCAATAATAAACTCTAAAAGAATTTACTTGAACAAAAAAACCAGCTACCAAGCTGGATTTTTTGTTGTTTTGTAAATTAAATAATAGTTTAAAGATCCCCAGAAAAGGCTGGGTAGTAAAAAAGATGAAAAAGATTAGAGAACAAATCATTTTCGGAGTAGCAATCGTTATTATTATTATAATTATAATAATAGCAGTAGTAGCTACTTCACCGTACTGGATTCTAGGATTAATCCGCCTAAAATTAAAAGGTGACTTAAAGCCAGATGACTACGGTAAAAGTTGGGGTTCAGCAAGCTGAAATTCCAACATCACATCAAAATCCCTCACTAAAATATATAAAAGTGAGGGATTTTTTATTACAAATATTCACTTGCAGAATTATTATAATCAGAATAGAATTTAATCAGGATAATTGTCGAAAGCTTTCATAGTGAAACTATTCTCGTTCCGAAAAAGAACAAGTACCACAAACGGACCGTCGTTTGTTAGGAAATAGTTTGGAGTAGCTATGATTAGGGAAGTTTTTATCGTCAGTTTCGATAATTCATAGTTCATCATGAGTTGGTCTTGGTTAGAAGTGTAAAGCAGTTAGGCCGTAAAATCGGTATTGGTAGAATACACCGCACCTGGATGGTATCTTTTGTCTATCACACTTTAATTGAACCGAAGGACACGACAATTTCTCAAAAGGTCATCATTAGCTTGATGACCTTTTTTATTTTGACTAAATAAGCTTTTTTTGATAAAATTTTAATTGATATATATAGTACAAATCATTAAAAGAAATAACAATGCGAAAAAACTCATTAGTATTAGAAGAGTTATCGACTAAAATAGGAGGTCTCTTCAAGAAAAATTCTCCGGAAAAAAATGCAGAGAGAATTGAATTAATAAAAAAATTACGGAAAGAGTGTGGACACAAGAAAGTAATAGAGACTGATATCGATGAAATCGATCACAGATTCTGTACTATTTGTGGTACACAAGAATATGGTCTCGGCCATAATGAATTAGTAAATTCAAGTAAACGGACTGTTAGTCCTGAAAAATACTTGGAAATAAAAGAACAAAAAGAATTTCTGCTATTCAATGAATAGCCAACGCAATCCTTTTACCAAAAACGGGTTGCGTTTTTGGTTTTAAGGAGGTTGATTTGAAATAAAATTAAGTATATTATTGAGTTATGTTAATACCAACCGTTATAGAAAAAAGCCAATTTGGTGAGCGAGCGTATGATATTTACTCTCGTTTACTTCGTGATCGTATTATTTTCCTTTCAGGACAAATAGACGACCACACAGCCAATATTATTATTGCTCAATTATTATTTTTAGAAAGTGAAGATCCTAAAAAAGATGTTTTCCTTTATGTGAACTCCCCTGGTGGCTCTGTCACTTCTACTATGGCCATCGTTGATACTATGAATCACATTCGCCCAGACATCGCGACATTTTGCGTAGGTATGGCAGCATCAGGTGCAGCTATTGTCCTCTCTGCTGGAAAGAAAGGCAAGAGATATATTTTGCCAAATGCTGAAGTCATGATTCACCAACCTTTAGGTGGCGTAGAAGGACAAGCCACAGATATCGCCATCTCTGCAAAACACATTTTGAAAACTCGTGATAATTTAAACAAACTCCTTGCGAAAAATACTGGCAAGACCCTCGCTCAAATAGAAAAAGATGTCGAACGCGACTTCTACATGGATTCCGACGAAGCCAAAAAATACGGCATCATCGATGAAATAGTAACAAAGTCAAAAGCGACTCCTAAATAAAAGAAAAATAAAAAATGAAACTAAAAAACTCCCTGCAAAATGAATTGCAGGAAGTTTTTTTATAATTTTTAAAGATTATTCATTAATCAAAACGAAAATCTTATTTAAGTGGGAAAAGAGTTTGTAAAACTCTTCAATGTGAATAGAACTCACTATCACTGAATCTTTTACCTTAATTAAGGCACCTTCAAGTGGAAATAAGTTCTGATAAATTATCGTAACCTCTTCTTTATCACCAAACAAAGCGTGTATCTCTACTCCTCTTTGTGGTTTTTCAGTATTTTTTACGAAATTTATTGCGGATTTAAGTTCTGGGGCATTACTGCCTCCATGCTCTTTTGCTAGTTCCTTAAAACCAGCATAATTTCCTACATCAATTCTTGTTGTCATGATTTACAAATTTTAATTGTTTACTACTTGTGTATTATTAGTACACCATTTCGCCCCGAAGCAATTTCGTCTTCGTGGTAATACCGGTAATGAGACCAGTATGAATACTCTCCATCTTCATCTTTATCAGTTGCAGTATCTATGTCGTCATATACAATTTCACTATGTATACCAAACGCTTCGAACTGCGCACTAATAATGTTTTTAATGGAAATTCCTCCATGTTTTTTACCCATGGGTACGCTAGCCTCACCATATTTATTGATAAGGTGATCTAAAATAATTTCATTATTTTTTCCATGCACCTCATCGTGTATGTCATAAATGAAACTGGAATGCCTAATTCCACAATGTAAGGAAATTTCAATGTCTTCGATAGAATACAAAGAAAGATCCAGCAAACTGCCGACTACACCGTCATGAATACGTGGTGATGATTCGTCAGTTTTTCCTGTTAGGATTTTTTTCTTATCAATCACAGAATTTAATCCTGCATGACAAGTAAATACTTCTCCTTTTTCCAAATCACGACAAACTAATGTCGGGCAATCTGCTGACCGGAAAAGCACAGCTGTACCTTTTGGTAACAGCAACCCTTCAGTAGGTAACGTCCACAAACTTAAACCATTTCTGAAACCAGCATCTTCGAATGCTTCTGGATCACTCAATGTGCCCAGAAAATCTGAAGTGCTCGGTAAATAACAGATTGTGATTTTTTCTTTGTTTAACATTCTGTGAATGTCTGTAAGATTCCAAAAACTATTTAACCAGTTTTTTTGTGATCCGAATACGTAAATACTAGTGTTCGCACTATGTAGCGAAACTTTTGGTAAAATTTCATTGCTGTTCATTTTTCAAATATTAAATTGTTTATTATTAATTTAGTTCAAGATATTATCACAATTCCCTATCAAAGGAACACTGATAATATCTCGACTAAAAACAATAAATACAAAATACTTGTCGAAGGGCTTTTTTTATAAAATTACATCAAATACTACGAAATGTCAATCATTCTAAAAATGCTAATAAAAATGAAAAAACTCCCTGCAAAATAAATTGCAGGGAGTTTTAAAAAAAATATTCTTTGAAGAATTATATGCTTTTAAGTAAAAGCAATAAATACTTCCAAACGCGTTCACAAGAATCCACGTCTACCCATTCTCCGGTAGTGTGAACATCCCCCATCGTAGGCCCAAAAGAGATTATTTCAACACCTTTCAACTTGTTTGAAATAACTCCGCACTCAAGTCCTCCATGAGTACTTGTTACAACCGGTTTCGCATCAAACATTACTTCCCACTGTTGTACAGCCGTTTTTAACAATGGTGTATCAAACTGTGGAATCCATCCAGGATAACCACTACTAATTTTTGTTTTAGCTCCGTAATAATGGAACATGCCTTTAATAATTTCACCAATCCCTTTTAGTTGGGTTTGATTAGAGCTACGGTACATGCAAGAGATAGCGATCTTGCGTCCTTTCATTTCTACAATTGCAAGATTGTTTGATGTTTGAACTAACTTTTTATCTTCTTTTTGTTTAGATCTCACCCCGTGTGGTAACTGTATCAGTATTTCTAGAAAATCTTTGGTGGAGTTTTCGTCCATCATTTTTTCTTTTAGAATAATGCCTACACGTGCAACTTCAGTTTTTATCGGCTCTTTTGGCCACACCATCTTCACAGCTTCAAACTGTTTTTGTAGTATTTCCAAAAAATTTTCAGCGTCTTCTTCCGGTAGCACTACTGTAGCTTTTGCTGACACCGGTATAGCATTGTCTTTTTCACCACCGGAAAAACTTACAAGGTGCATCTTAATTTCACCAAGAGTATTCATGTTGAATTTTCCTAAATCAGTTAGGATTATGGCAAGGTCTTTTATAGCATTCCCACGTTCTTTCTGAATTTCAGCCCCTGAGTGACCACCGACAAAGTCGGACAATTCAATATTAAATTTACAATACCCACTAGGAGTATTAATAAATTTTGGTTTAAACAAACCATTGATTCTTGATCCCCCAGCACAACCCACCGTGAATTCACCCTCCTCTTCGCTATCGAGGTTGATAAATTTTGTACTTTTAATCGAACTAAAATCGAATCCAATTGCGCCGACAAGGCCAACTTCTTCGGTAGCAGTGAATAAAAGCTCAAGTGGACCGTGTTCTATGTCGCGGTTAGTCAAAATTTCCAACATGTAGCTAATAGCTATTCCGTTGTCAGCACCTAAAGTAGTGCCGATTGCCTTTAAAACATTTTCCGTTTTGAAAAAAAGTTCAATAGGGAAAATTTCTTTTTTTAACCCCTTGTCTTTCACTTCCACCATGTCAATGTGGCCTTGAAGACAAACAGATGGAATATGTTCAAACCCTTTTGAGGCAGGAACCGTAACCAAGACATTATTCCACTTGTCTTTGATTACTTCTAATCCATTTTTTTTAGCCAGGTCCTCTATCACCGAGGCGATAGGGCCTTCGTTCCAAGAACCTCTTGGAGTTGCGCATAAGGTCTCAAAATGACGCCAAAATGGCAGTTTTTTCTTGAGCGGACTCAATAAAACTCCATTTTTTGTAATTACTTCTTCAGCTCTCGCTGCTTCGGTGTCTTGCACCGGTACTGTGTCTGTTTCTTTCACTTTGTTTTTTTTAAAAATGTTTATACTAACTTTTTTTTACTCACTTTCTCAATACCCGTAAAGAAACTGGGAAAGTGAGTAAAATAGAGAAATATAGACAACTCATTGTCGAAGGGCTTTTTTTATAAAATTACATCAAAGGATGGCTTTTGTCAACAAGGTAAAATCCACTATTTTCAGACCATAGACAAACAAGAAATATTTTGTTATATTAAACATGTGAGATTTACAAATTTTATTTAAATTGGTTTTTAGGAATATATCATATATTATGAAGGGCTTAAAAGTTTTCAAAAATTTACTCAGTTACAAAATGGAAATCCCAATATAGCGGTGTGTTCTTATAAGCTGACACAAGCTTATGAGTTTAACAATAAAACTTTTGATCGGGGCCGGCGTGCTCTTTTTCGGAGTTGGTTTAGGATACTATCTCCGAGTGATCATCGCTTTAGGTAAAAAGCGATCTATCGAAATCGACATCAAAGATATGATGGTCGGAGCAAGAGAAGAATCACAAAGAATTTTAGATGAAGCAAAAAAGAAGTCAGAGGCTACTCTAGAAGAATTAAAAGAAGAAGAAAAAAAGAAGTCGGAAGAATTTAAAGAAACAGAAAAAAGACTTATCAAAAAAGATGAGCTTCTAGACGCGCGCCAAGTAGAAATAGATAAAGAAGTCGAAAATATAAAATCAAAAGTAGAAGATATAAAAAAGATTCAAGAACGTGTTGAGAACGCGCAAGCTGAAAAAATGCTGGCATTAGAAAAAGTTGCAAAATTGACGACAGAAGAAGCAAAAGAAGAACTTTTGAAAGACATTGAAAAAAAATATGAAGAAGATATTTTAGTTCGCATGGTCAAATTAGAAAATTCTGCTACAGAAAAACTCGACCGTCGCGCAAAAGACATCCTCTCCACTTCTATTCAACGTCTTGCTGCAAGTACTGCTTCAGAATTAATGACTACAGTCATCACAATTCCAAACAATGAAATAAAAGGAAAGATTATCGGTAAAGAAGGACGAAATATCCGTGCTTTCGAACGTGCTTCTGGAGTCGAGCTTATTGTAGACGACACACCAGGCACAATCGTAATTTCATCTTTCGATCCTATTCGCCGACAAGTAGCTCGCGTAGCACTTGAAAATTTAATTCTTGATGGAAGAATTCAACCAGCAAAAATTGAAGAGTTGGTTGAAAAAGCAAAAGAAGAAATTAATAAAATTATTAAAGAAAAAGGAGAACAAGCCGTTTACGAATGTGGAATCTTCAACTTTGATCCTCGTATCGTAGCTATTATTGGTCGCCTTTACTTCAGAACAAGTTATGGGCAAAATGTCTTGCAACACTCTATAGAAATGGCACACATAGCTGGAATGCTCGCCGAAGAACTCGGTGCTGATGTAGCGATATCAAAAGCTGGAGCTCTAGTGCACGACATTGGTAAAGCTCTCGACCACGAAGTGCAAGGCACACATATTGAAATCGGTATGCGTATTCTTCAAAAGTTTGGTGCTGATGAACGCATCATCACTGCAATGAAATCTCACCATGAAGACTATCCTTATGAAACTATTGAATCAGTAATCGTACAGACAGCTGATGCTATCTCTGGTGGTCGTCCTGGAGCTCGACGTGACTCTGTAGAGAACTATTTGAAACGTTTACAAGAATTAGAAGCATTAGTGAATGGATTCACTGGTGTCGAAAAATCTTATGCTCTTGCAGCAGGGCGTGAAGTGAGAATCTTCGTAACCCCAGAAAAAGTTTCCGACGCTGAAGCAAAACTCATGGCTCGTGAAATCGCAAATAAAATAGAACAAGAATTGAAATACCCTGGAGAAATCAAGGTTACTATGATCCGAGAAAGTAGAATCATAGAATACGCTAGATAGAAAAGTTAAAAAAAAGGCCTGTATCGTAAAACGAACAGGTCTTTTTTTAATCCATTTGCAATAATTTAAAAATAATTATTGCAAATACAACAGTTAGGAATCCAAGGAGTAGCTTATGTGTGTTAAAATCTTGAACCCATTCAGGATCACCTTTATCCATTATTTTTTCTGTAAAGATAAAACATCCATATTCTTTATCAAAACGACAAAGAATATGAAGTTTATTTTTATTCTTACAAATAAATTCCTTGTTTGGAATTTGGTGTGCTTTTGATAAATCAATAAAGTGAATTCCTTTTATTGTTTTATCATTCAAGCCGATAGTATTAAAAGTTTGCACTTCTCTACTATATCTGTTAAATCCTAGTGTAGGATTTTTTTTATCCCTAATGTAAACTACTCTCGTTTTTGGATTCTTGTAACGAAATGTTTTTATACTGTCGGGTAAAATAATTCTTTCAATTTGAATTATCTGGAAAGCTGTATCTTTTTTTACAATTTTCCATTCTTCATTTTGAATACTATCTATCATTTTTGGAGGTTTAATACAACCAGCTAAACTTGCAAAAAATAGTCCGAGAAGTATGCCGCCACCAATACCTAGTAGAAGTGCTATTACCGTCATAACCTTAACGATAATTTTTTTTAATTTTCTGAATTTTTTCATTTTTTTTTATTTAGGTGAAACTTAGTTAAAATTACTTCACACACCAAGTTGATAGGCAAAGTAATTTCAACTAAAATAACCATTTTTAAAAGAACAAGATCTATACTCTATTAAAACTTTACGTTTTTTCACAAAAAAGTCAAATAAAAAAAAGTATTAAAGCTATTGCCTAAAAAAACCCTTGATATATAATGTATAGGTAAATTAGCCACCGTAAATCGGGGCAAGGTCGAAAGATTTTTATTAAAAAATAATCAAATTAAATATATGAATAAGCAAGATTTAGTTGAATTTGTACACGGCAAAATGGGTGGTACAAAGGTAGCAGCTGAAGAAATCGTAAGTGGAATGTTTGATGCAATCATCGGCACAATGAAAAAAGGTGGTGAAGTATCAATCGCTGGCTTCGGAATCTTCTCTGTAAAACCTCGTGCAGCTAGAATGGCTCGTAATCCAAAAACTGGAGAACAAGTCAAAGTAGCAGCTACAAAGGTTCCAAAGTTTCGTGCATCAAAAGGTTTGAAAGACGCAGTTAAATAGTATTTGTCTCGAGACAAAGTGTAAAAGCCCAAAGCGAAAGCGGAGGGCTTTTATGTTTTTGATATATGAAAGTCATTTGCAATTTATAAATAAACATGGTACAATATGTGTCGATATGGTTATCAAAATGGTAACAAATTGTATCTTTAACAAAAAAAATAAAAATTGGAAAATAAAAAAGAAGAATCAAAAAGCCTTACTAACGTAAGTGGCTCTCTTCCTAAATATCTCAAGGAAATAGAAAAGGAAGAAAAATTGACAGTTGAGCAAGAAAATCAACTTTCAGAAGAAATCAGAAACGGGAGCGCTCTTTCGTTAGAAAAATTAATTAAATCAAACTTACGTTTAGTGAAAACGGTAGCAGATCAGTTTAAAAGACAAGGAATGTTATTGCAAGATTTAATTAATGAAGGCAACCTAGGCTTAATTGAGGCGGCAAAAAGCTTTGATGAAAGAAGGGGTTTTGTTTTTAAAGTGCACGCTACAAGGGAAATTAAAAAATCTATCCGTGATGCATTAATGAAAAAAACAAAAATCATTAGGTTACCGTTTAATGAAATTACCTCAAAAAAACAAATTGAGGACACAAAAGAAAATTTTATTAAAGAATTCGGTTATGAGGCCAGCACTGAAGAGCTATCAGCTATCTTAGGAAAAAATGAGGAAGATATATCTGATACGATGTATTTCTCACAGGAGACAATTTTAGCTGACTCCCCTATCGATGAAGAAAACACGTTACTGGACACCCTGTCAGACACAGCAACTCCCACAGGAGAAACTTTTTTGATAGATGAATCATTAAAAAAAGAAATTGAGCGAGCACTCAAGAATCTTAAAAACCCACGCCAAGTCGAAGTTTTAAAATTATTTTTCGGCTTTGACGAAGGTATTAACTGGACGCTTGAATCAATTGGGTCAAAATTTAATCTGACTCGTGAATCAGCTAGGCAGATTAAAGAAAAGGCGATTAAACGCCTTAGAAAGCAACCAAACATACCGTTGCTAAAAAGCTATCTGGGATAATTCCCAACAACTCCCCTCACCGTGAAAATGGTGTGGGGAGATTTTGTTTTTTGTGCGGGATAAGAGAGTCGGTCACTTATAAATTTCTACTGAAATTTTATGCGACCCCGGCTCGGCGCGTCCGCCTCCGCCTTTCTCCTCACTTCCCCATCACAAAACAAAATCGCCGAGGACATGCCTCGGCTCATTTGTTTTTTGTGCGGGATAAGAGAGTCGAACTCTTCACCACAGTTTGGAAAACTGTTGTTTTACCGATAAACTAATCCCGCAATAGTTATATATTAGCATTTTATTTGTAAAAAGCCAGATATTTTGACAAAGTATTAGATGGATTGTTTAATATTGACTTTTGGATTAATGGGGTGTATAATATACACATGAATGAAAATATAAATTTAGAAACAAAACCTTTAATAACACGAAAAGAAAGAATTTTAAAAGCTCAGCAAGCTGAGACATTTGAAGATATAGATCCTGAAACAAAAAAAGATATTTTAGAGATTGCAGAAAAAAATATAACAGGCACACTAAAACCACTCAGTTTTACTAAATTTTATAAATTTTCAACATATAAAAATAAAGGTGATTACAAACCTTATATGGATACAATGATGGAATATGCAACTACAGAATTTAAAGAAATACTAAAAGAAGAATTAGAAAAAATAGATACAAAATTTATTCCAGCAAAAAAATTAGTGGAACAGTACGAAAAAGAAAGCGATAAAAACTAAACTAAAAATCCCGCAATTGCGGGATTTTTAGTTTTAAAAGTCGGGCTGCTGGGAATCGGCTATTACATAGCCAGGTGCTTTTCTACCTCGCTACGCTCGTACAGAAAAGCCTTTCGATATCCCAATAAAAGCAAATCAATTTGCTTTCTCCAGCCCAAACAAAAACAAACAGGTTTTACCTGTTTGTTTTTTAGTTCGGGCTGCTGGGAATCGAACCCAGTCAACGTGTTCCCAAAACACGTGTACTACCGGTATACTACAGCCCGTTACAAAACAAGCTTAACATATTTGAGCAAAAAAACAATTATTTATTTAAATTATCTAAATAAGTAGAATAAATAGGATAAAATTTTTCTACTTCGTCTTTAAGTTTATTTAATTCAACTTCAAAATCTGGCGAATCAAAATCCATATTCCCTAGTTCACTCTCCTTCTGTATTAAAGGAGAAATTTGATTCCAAATTTCTTTATCAAAACCACGAGAACCGACACCAAATAAATTTATAATGAATTTTAAATTTTGAAATTTAGTTTGAATTGATTCGTTTGAATCATCAAGTTCTTTCAATTTTCCTGCAATTACCCTTTTCCAATTATTTTTTGTTTTAGTAGGATCTGTACTTTCTCCCCTATCAGAAGGTATTAAATCATCAGAAAGTTTTCCTATATGCTCGTTCATAGGTGTGCCTAAAAAATGAACTGGGCCAGTATTTTTTTTGTTATTTTCTATAGACACAACAATATATTACTACAAAATTACATCTCTGACCACTTTTACTCTAGCCTTCTTTGTTTTCATGTCCATAAAGACAACAATCAGATCAAACTGCCATTCTACGTTCTCTGGAACTTTTTTAGCTATTAAATACGTCTGAATTGTCCTTGAGAGACGCTTTAGCTTCCAAGGGTGCATATTATCTTCTGGTTTATACTGATCTAATGTTTCACGTTTAACACTTAGATCTCGTGTCACAGCCTTAACCTCCACAAAATGTATCCGACTTCCCTCCTGTGCTACAATATCTATCTCACCATACTTTCGAGTATAGTTTCTATCTAGAATAGAAAAACCTTGTTTCACGAGAAACTTACAAGCAATATTTTCTCCCATTTCCCCTATCTTCTGTGTTTCAGAAGTAAATACTTTAGGCATTACTATAATTATACTACTCTAATAAAAATATCAAAAATGTTTCATGAATAACACCTTTGAAGTGTTTCACGTGAAACACTTTACTATAAAAAAGCTGTTTTTATGTCTTTTATATAAAATGTCTTTATAATATAAGCTAGAATGGAAATTAACTACTTAAATAAACAGATAAATATATGTCCTTTATACACAATACCCCCACAGTTATCCACAGTTTTAGATAAAATCCTTACAAAATAAGGAATAAACAAAAGGACAACTTGCTAAGTTTTTGAATTGATTTCGTTGTGAATCCGAGCTGATTAGGCTAGTACTTAAATGTGCACCCGGAGGGATTCGAACCCCCAACAACTGCTTCGAAGGCAGGCATGATATCCATTTCACTACGGGTGCAGTAAATGTCTTATAAGTATAAGCTAAATAAAGAATTAAGTAAATCAATAATTTTGCATTAGAAATAAAAAAGTATATAATACATGTATAAAATTTTATAAATTAGCCACGCGTTTATGGTTTAGTGATTTATCATGCCACCGAGCTACGTTTAGGTTTCAATATTAAGAGTTAAGATAAAAGCGGTTATGGTTTAGTGGTAGAACACGTCCTTGCCAAGGATGAGACGGGAGTTCGATTCTCCCTAGCCGCACACAAAGAAGAATTAGCAAAGTGGAAACACTTACAAAGAACTTAATAGGGAAAGTACCTGAAAAGGTTTTAAATATTTTAACTACTTTAGAAAAAGGAGGTTTTGAAGCGTACCTAGTCGGTGGATGTGTTAGAGACATGATCATCGGAAGGGAACCAAAAGACTGGGACATTACGACAAATGCGACCCCTGAGCAAATAATACCTTTGTTTGAGAAAACTATCTATGAAAACAAGTTCGGGACAGTAGGAGTGTGTGTTATTCGTGAAACAACAGGGGAGGATGTTTCACAAGAAACCAAATACGACATAATTGAGGTGACACCTTATAGAATAGAAGGCTTATATAGCGATAAAAGACACCCAGACGAGGTTAAATTCAGTCAAAGGATAGAAGATGACTTAAAAAGACGCGACTTCACTATAAACGCATTAGCCCTAAATTCTAAAGGACACCTAGTAGATCTATTTGAAGGTATAAAGGACATTCAAAATAAAACTATCCGTACAGTAGGAGATGCAAAAGAAAGGTTTAATGAAGATGCTTTGCGATTAATTCGTGCTGTGAGGTTTTCCACAGAATTGGATTTCGTAATTTCTCACGAGACAATTTCTGCAATTGTGGAAAACTCTGCATTAATAAAAAATATTTCTTTTGAAAGAATTCGTGATGAATTTTCAAAAATAATTATGTCTAAATATCCGATGACAGGCATCGGTATGCTTTCAAAATTAAAATTGTTGCAACATATTATTCCTGAACTCGAAGAAGGAATTAATTGTGAACAAAAAGGCGAACACATTTATGATGTCTTCGAACATATCTTGCACGCGCTCGGACACGCAGCAGATAAAAAAGAGCCTTTAGATATAAGGCTCTCTGCGCTCTTTCACGATATAGGGAAGCCACGCACCCGCAGATGGGACGGCACAAAAGCTGGAGGAAAAGGGAAGTACACTTTCTACGGACACGAAGTCGTCGGTGCACGAATGGTAAAAAAAATAATGGAGCGATTAAAATTCCCTGGAGATATTTCAGAGAAAGTAGAAAAATTAGTTCGCTATCATATGTTCTTCTCTGACACAGAAACGATTACACTTTCTGCTGTGCGCAGAGTAATTGTAAATGTGGGGAAAACTAATATTTGGGATTTAATGAAAGTTCGCGAATGTGACCGTGTCGGTATGAAGAAAAAAGAAGCTCCTTACAGACTTCGCAAATATCATGCAATGATCGAAGAATGCTTGCGTGATCCTATCTCTGTTTCACAATTAAAAATAGATGGTACTATTCTAATGAATGAACTCGGTATAAAACCCGGTCCTAAAATGGGCTTTATTTTAAATGCTTTATTGGAAGAAGTCCTTGATGACCCGAGTAAAAATGTCCGTGAATACCTCGATGTCCGTGTGGCTAAATTAAATTCTCTATCGGACACAGACCTCAAAGCTCTCGGAGAAAAAGCAAAAGAAAAGAAAGAGGAACTCGAAGAAAAAGAAGTTTTGCAATTACACAAAAAACATGGTGTAACGAAATAAAAAAAAGAGTCTCCATTGTTGTCACAATGAACGACTCTTTTAGAAAAAATGTTTTAAAAATTCTAGTCCATAGAAAAATCCGGACAAGACTACTACCGCCAAAAGATTATTTAAAAATGAACTTAACACAGCCAATATCCAAACTCGGGGAGTTCGAATTCCATTATATAAATAATATCCATTGCGATAATACAAAACTACTACCATTGGGTCCCAAAACAAAAAGAAAATTAGTAATATATATCTACCTTTGTTTGCCCATTTACCAATAGCTTTAGTAATTGGATTTTGTTTTTCCATAGTTGTTGATTGTTCTTGTGCTTCTTTGAGTGCTTCGATTAAAAGCCAGTCGATTTTTATTATGTCATAAACAAAAATAGTTATAACAAAAAGAGCAACAGAGCTTCCAAACAAAACTAAAATACTCCACCAAAAACTAAAATGACAAACAATATAAGGACACAAGATCAAACCGTATGATAAATTTATCATCCTATGTATTACAAACCCAATACCGAATATGCCAATTTTTTTAAGGTTTGACAGAACCCAGTTTTTTAAATTTTCCAAGGTTCCTCCTTTTTTAATATGTTAAATAACTCTGTAAACTATACAGCCATACTAGCACAATTTTATTTATTTAAAAGAAATATAACTTTTATCAAAAAATAAAAAAACCGACTAGAATAAATCTGAGTCGGTTTTTTGATGCGTGCACTTGATGGGACTCGAACCCATACACCATGAATCTACACTACTTGTTTGGACCAAATAGAATAAACCAGGACTTACCCAGATCCTAATTCTGGAGCTCTACCAATTGTTAGCTACAAATGCATTCCATAACACTACTGACGTTTTTTTAATTTAAAATACTTTACAATTTTAAAAATAAATTCATCAATAGTGAGATACTCGTGTGAAAACTTTTGTTCTTTTGAAATCTTTTTTCCTTCTTTTACTTCTTTATCAGTGAAAATACCAAAACCAAAACCTTTTCCTCTAACAGTAGAAAAAATAATGAACTTTGCTTTTGGCTTCTTTTCCATTTCGTAAAAATAGAAATTAAGGGTTAAATTAAGTTCTTGAAGCTCATCAGGAGCCAAAAACAAACGGAACATTTTCACAACTGTTTCTATTCTTTCTTTGCCCGAAACAGTGGCAACTGGTGCGTAAGTAAAATAACTTTTCATTGTATATAATTTTTAAAGAACAGCAACATTGCTGTTCTGATATAAAGATATCAACCGTGCAATATATTTATTTTTTGATATAATGAGTATATTAGAAATATGTTGATATATAAGGCTTTTTTGTAATAAATACAAATTTGTTCGTCTAAAGTAACAAAAATGAACCAAAAGATTATAGAAAAAATACAAAAAATAGGGCTTTCTGATAAGGAGGCAAGAGTATATTTATACTTACTCGCCTCGCAAGGCGCATACCCCTCAAAGGTAGCCACTGAAACACGCCTCAATAGAAGCACAGTATATAAAATACTCACTGGGCTCTCAATTAAAGGCCTCGCGACAGAGATTGAGCATGGTAAAAAAATATTTTACCAGCCAGAATCATTGAATAAATTAAAGAGGTATATGGATTATCAAATTGAACGCGCAGAAAATGCCAAAGAATCTGCGATTAAGATGATGCCTGAGCTCGAGGAACTCTTTGCAAAAGCAGATAACCCAAAAGTTTCTTTCTATAAAGGAAAAGAACAAGTTATCGAGGCATATCTACGCCATGTGCAAGTCGAAAAGCCATATAGAATGACTGCTTTTGCGAATGTTCAATACATTACAAAGTTCTTACCGGAGAAAGTATTTAATTTTTACAAGAAAGAAAAGACGCGTATTGGTATAACTGCACGAGGAGTAACCTCTTCAAGCCCTTACAGTCACCAGTTCCAAAAAGATATCTATAGCAAGGTAAAGAGAAGTATTCGTCCAGAATTACGTTTTATCCCAGAACAACTTTTCCCATTCTCAGCAGAAATGACGATGTTTGATCATAATAAAGTCTCTATAGTAAAATTCGATGAGCAAAACCCTATCGCTATAGTCATAGAAGACAAAATGGTGCATGACATGATGAATATGTTATTTGAATTCGTCTGGAAACGAGCAGAGAAAAAATAACTTATAGTGGATTTATTAAATAGTCATATGGCTTTGTTTCCATTTTGAGACATCAGCCCAGTCAGAAAATTTTTCAACTGAAGTAATAGTAATATTGTAGGCATTTTTCGGATGCTGATCAAAGAAATATCTATGTAAATCATCAGATATAAGTACTGCTTTCTTATCTAGAGTATCAATATTTAGCTTGTAAATAATTGGATTATACTCACCATTTTCAACTATATTTTCTCTTATAAGAAATTTGTTATCAATCGTACAATCGGTGTAAATAATATTTCTATTAACAAACCCGAAACCCAAGTTACAAAAAGATATTTTTTCTAATCCAGTATCTAAGTCGTATACTTTCGTCTCACGAACAAGTGAAGTTCCAAGGTCAGCAATAATGTATTTATCATCTTGTGTTACGTAATTAATGATCATATGATACGCATCAACTTTTTTTAATAAGATAGTTTTATTTGTATTTTTATCTAAAACTTTTACATCATGTAAAATAGAATCGTTGTTTGCATCAGCATCAACTATTTCTACTGCAAGTCTAGGGTTACCAATGTCTAATGTTTTTGGAGTAATTTTATTTATTTGAATAGCCTGATCTACCACTTTTTTACCAAAGAAATGCTGGGAAACAATTAATCCCGCAAAAACTAAAATAAGTACGATAATTACTTTTTTCATACACATATAATACCATAGAAGTATGTGGTGAAATAAAAAACTCTTAATAAATTTATTAAGAGTTTTTTATTGCTATGAAACTTCTTGTTGATAGCAGGATTCACAGTAGACTATTTCTTTTCGGTCGGGGGAGTATGAAGTTTCAAACTTTACATCACAATGATTTTCACCGTGAATATGATTTTTTAATTCACACATACAAGACCTTGGATAAAGTTTTCTCGGATTTCTTTTTGCCATACGAGCACGGTGACGACATTCGAAATCTTTGTGTGGAAGTGGAATATTCATTCGCTTATAAAAGTCGAGTTCCATTTTTGTAATACGAAAATTTTTATCACACTCTTCACAAACCAGAATTTCATTTAAAAAATTATCATCTACGTTTTCAATACTGTTTGGCACTTCACCTTTTTTAATAGTTTCTTTACCATAGGTGCCTGTAGTTTTTTCTTGCCAAGAAAATCCACGCTTCAATGCCTCTTCTTTTGTGAGAGGGAATAAATCATGAGCCAATGTTTCGTTATAACCAAAAGGAGAAATGTCTGGAGAAAAATATTGCCCCCAGGTACCATCTTGTTTTAATTGATTTTCAATTTGTTCTTTTAATTTAAGATATTCTTCTTTTGAATATTCTTTATTTAGAATCATATTATTTCCTTTTCGAATAGCAGTGCAACCAAAAGAATTTGTCAAGTTATAGCAATTATCACAATAGTCTAAGTCAGTAGAATAGAAAACGAAAACACAATTTTTAGATCGGCTTAACTGCATTGCACCCATAATATTATAATTAAATTCGCATTTATAATAATAATTATTGCAATCCATACTATCTGTAGGATTTTCAGAGTCGGTCATATAAGAACAATTTTTTGCATCATAAGTATCATAGAGCATTACACCTTGATGACAATTATGTAAATAATCTCCAGAGACATCATGGCATTTTGTTTGGCAAGCAAATTTTCTAACTGTCTCCTTTTTTAATTCTTCAAATTCTTTTTTGGCTTGTTCGATGTTTTCATAACTAGAAAAAATCTCTGCTTTTTTCTTTTCATATTCTTCTTTAGAATATTTTACATTAAAAATAGCATTTGAAACATTGCGTCCATTCGTGCAGAAAATACAATTGTTTGAATTGCGCATATTGTAGCAGAAGAGTAAATCACTAGATTCTTGGCATTGCTCAGAATACATACACTTGAAACACTTTCGGCTATCGATAGTCTCATAGCAAAGCTCTGATTCGTGTAAAAATGCACAGTCCACACAGCCTTTATTTCTCTGTAACAATCTTCCATACAAACAATCTTCATTGTAATCCGCGGCGAAAATTAAATAACAATCTTTATTTTCTGCAGAGCCATTTGTATAATCACTGCGGACATTGTTGTGAATCATAATGCCTAGGCGTGGTGTTTCTTTTACTAAATCATTAAACTGTTCAAAAAAAGATTTGTTTAAATCATAATTTTTTCCAAAACTTTTTGGATCCCAATTGTCACTCCACCAACATTCGTAACAATATACATTGTATGGAGACTCTGGCGCATAAACAGAAATAAAATCTTTTTCACAAAGACCACAGGGACGTTTATAAAAAGTCCTTTCATTACGAAAAACCAATCGCCTTGCCATACGGCAATCAGGGCAGTAGAGAGGTGGCGCAGTTTTCACTTGCTCATAAAAAGTGAGGTCTGCATCTCGTATTTCAAATTCCTTTTCACAACTTTTACAATTTTTTATAATCATAATTACTAAAGTATATACTAATGCACTATATTTGTCAAGGATATTCGTCATAAAGTATCAGAACAAGCTATATATATTAAGGTATAATAGAAGTATTAAAAATAGTGTGGGATGAGCTTGACACAGATATAGCAAACAATATATACTTAAAAAGTGAAAAAGGAATTGTCCCCAATTGAAAAACAGCTCAAAATAATAGGTCTTTCAGAAAACGAAATCGTGATGTATGTCGCACTCCTTGAACTCGGAAAAGGAACAGTTTCACAAATATCTCGAAAAGCATTTTTAAATAGAACGACAGGCTATGATGTTTTGGATAGATTAGTATCTAAAAATCTTATCAGTATTTCTGGTAAAGAACCGAAACAAGAATATGTAGCGGAATCTCCAGACAATGTCGGAAAATTAATTACCGAAGAACTCGAAAGAAGGCAAAGTGAATTAAACGAAGCAAAAAAAATAATTCCTGAATTAAAATCCATTCATAATGTAGTAAACAGACCAAAAGTTTTATTTTACGAAGGAAAGGAAGGTTTGAAACAAGTATATGAAGATACATTAACTTCGACAGAACCAATTCGAGCATATGCAAGTGTAGAAAATATGCACGCAGGATTACCTGGATATTTCCCTGAATACTATAAACGCCGAGCAAAAAAAGGAATCGCTATTCGTGCTGTGGTGCCAAATAGTGAAACGGGAAGGGAAAGAAAAATTTTCGACAAGGCAGAAATGCGTGAGACAGCACTCGTGCCGACAGATATGTGCAATTTTATTCCTGAAATAAATATCTACGATAACAAAGTAATGATCGCATCGTGGCGAGAAAAGCTCGGCATCATTATTGAATCAGCGGAAATTGCCGATGCGATGAAAAAAATATATGAACTCGCTTGGGCAGAGGCAAAGAGATTAGACTCTGAAATTAAAAATTAATTAATTTATGCTAATATAAAAAATATGAAAATTGGTATATTTGATTCAGGGGTAGGGGGGTTATTGATAGCGAAATCTATTCGTAAGACTCTACCACAATATGACTATGTATATTTAGGGGACACAAAGCGCGTACCATATGGCAACCGAAGCCATGAAACGATTTTGGAATTCACTCGTGAAGCTGTGAAATACCTTTTTGAAAAAGAAAATTGCGGGTTGATAATAATAGCTTGCAATACGGCATCAGCTCAAGCTTTGCACGAATTGCAAATTGAATATAAAAACAAAAAAATTCTCGGTGTAATAATTCCAGTAGCAGAAGAATCTATAAATTTTAAAAAAATTGGTATCCTCGCTACTTCAGCTACAGTATCTTCAAACACTTTCCCTAGAGAAATAAAAGAAGTAAATAAAAATGCTAAAGTTTTTCAAAATCCTGCACCAATGCTAGTACCACTAGCTGAAAGTGGAGAAAATAAAAATGCTTTACCTTTTATTAAGGAATATTTAAAACCTCTTTTAGCAAAAAAAATAGATGCACTTATTTTGGGATGCACGCATTACCCTATATATAAAAAAGAAATAAAAAAAATATTACCAAAGAATATTAAAATAATTTCTCAAGACGAAATAATCCCAAAAAAATTAAAAAACTATTTACAAAGACATACGGAAGTAGAAAACAAACTTTCTAAAAATGGAAAAGCAAAAATTCTTGTGACGGACAAAACAAAAAATATAGAATTTCTCGCCCATAAATGGTTTGGCAAAGAAAGCCTGAGTTTAATCGAAATTTAGAAAAAAAATACCCGCCAATCAATTTAATGATTAAGCGGGATAAGTTTTTTAATAGGGGTGCGTAGTTCTACACTACTCTCTTCATTTTTTTATCTACAGAAGAGGCGCTGGTTTTTTTGGTCGGTAATGCCACTTTGGCATTTTTAGAAAAAAGATTAGCAGCAGGAACTGGTGATTTTGCTGCATCCTGCCATTCTCCATTCACATTTTTGGCAATCTTTGGACCAAACTTGGCAATTGCTACTTTCCAAGCATAAGCTTCTTTATACCCATCTCTTGCTTCAAGGGCAAGAAGATGAGCATCAAGTTTTGGTCTTTTTTGTACCTCTTTTTTGAAACGTTCTTCTACCTGCCCAGGAGACAATGTAGTGACTTTTTTTACTGTTGCAGTAATTTTTCTAGTGACAGCTTCTCTGCCAAAATTTTTATTAAAACTTTTTACTGCTTTTTTTACCGCTTTTTTACTACGATGAATTACTCTTTCCAAATTACTGTACCTTTTGGATCTAGGTTTTGTTTGTGCTACTTTTGCCATGATTTTTCTATTCTTTTTTAAAAGGTTAAATTTTTGTTTATTGAAACAAAAATAACCGGACTATCCGATATATTTGTATATTAGCATGTATATTTTAATAAGTCAAATTTGATTCATTAAAAATATAAATACAATATAACTTTTAATTTAAATCAAGATAAATAGGGCAGTGGTCCGAACCCATATAATCGGAAAGCATTCCTGTATTTTTAACTTTAGGAATAATTTTTTCATCTATAAAAAAATAATCAATTCTCCAGCCCACATTCCTAGTTCGTGATGCAGTCTTTTGATCCCAATATGTGTACACATCTTTTTTATTTGGATTTAAATATCTATATATATCTATAAATTTATTTTTTATTACTTTTGTAATCCATGCACGTTCTATCGGAAGGAAGCCGGTATTTTCTTCGTTAGCTTTTGGTCGAGCAAGGTCGACGGCTTCATGCGCAGTATTGATGTCTCCACAAAAAATAACATTCTCTCCATTTTTGCGAAGTTTTAAAATAAATTTCAAAAATGCATCGTAAAATTCTAATTTGTATTCAAGGCGATGCGGACCAGACCCACCATTTGGATAATATCCACATATAATAGTGTAATCTTCAAACTTCGCACCGACTATACGACCTTCATCATCAAATTTTTTAATGCCCATACCGTAAAAAATTTCTTTTGGTTTTAATTCACTCTTTATATACATTCCAACTCCACTATAACCTTTTCTTAATTTTGAATATGAAAAATAACTTTCATAACCTTTTATATTTCGCACATCGACAGGTAACTGATCTGGCTCGACTTTCGTTTCTTGCAAACACAAAACATCTGGCTTGTATTTTTTAAATAGAGGGGTTAGGTGTCCTTGCTTCGCTGTCGCTCGTAAGCCATTTGTATTCCAAGAAATTATCTTTGTCATATATAGCTATAATAGCATAACCCCACCCCAATGCTAAAGCATTTTCCCCTCCCCATTTTTTGCAGAAAATGGGGAGGGGGCAGGGAGAGGGGTGAGTTATGCACTTTTGCTCTTGCCTAGTGTAAAAAATAGGAGCACAATTAATGTGTAATCTTTTTCATGCCCAAAGGCTTCCTGCATGTTCCGCGAAGATATGCGGGGAGCTAATGGCTTAAAAGATTTGTTCTTTTGAACCAATTTTCTTACGAAAGTGAGAAATAAAAATATAAGGGTTAGTAGTTGATTGATTGTGATTGTTGGGTCAAAGGCTTGCACAGTTCTCGTGCTGTGCAAGCTAATGATTCTTTTAATCATTACAAATGTTTTAGAGAAATCTAACAACTATCCGCCCAAACATAAAAATCAGCCCTACTCTTTTGTATGGCTGTTTTTTTGTCTACTTAATTATTTTTTACTATGAAATTTCTTATGGACTTCGAGAAGTTGCTTGTCAGTCACGTGAGTATAAATTTGAGTAGTAGCGATATTGGAATGCCCTAGCATCATTTGCACACTCCGGATATCTGCACCATTTGAAAGTAAATCAGTGGCGAAGCAGTGCCTCACCACGTGCGGGGTAACTTTTTTTGAAATACCAGCCATCGTGGCATATTGTTTTACAATTCTTTCTATCGATCGGCGAGTGAGAGCTTTCGTATCGAAAACATCATCACCATTTTTATTTTTTGTTTTTTGTGTCACTTCTTTGCCGACTTGGATAAACAAAGCTTCACTCATATCTTTTCTTTTTGCTAAATACGCCTTCACTGCATTTCGTGCATCTTCGGAAATAAAAACCACCCGAACCTTTCCACCTTTTCCACGAATAGAATATTCATCTACACTCAAATCCAAATCACTAGTGAGAGAGCAAAGTTCTGACACACGAAGACCCGTAGAAAAAAGTAATTCGAGAATTGCTTTATCACGGAGAGATTTCAAATCATTATCTTTCGGCGCATTTAATAATCTAGTAAGTTCAGCGGGGGAAATGAGGTCGAGGGATCGCTCTTGAACTTTGGCGAGCTCTATCTTGTCAGCATGGAGGGATGTGATATCTCTCTTTGCTAAGAATTTTAAAAATACACGAAGTGCTATCAAATAATAATTCTGAGTTTTTTTAGATAAAGTTTTTCCTGTCGCTCTATTATTACCAGTAGACTGTCTATTCAGCCAGAGACGAAATTCACGAACAACTTGGTCGGTAATTTCTTTCGCATTTTGTATCTTTGTATATTCAAAAAACCGAGTGAGGTAGTGCCCATAATTTTCGACAGTTTTAATACTGGAACCTTTTTCAATTTCCAAATATTCTAAAAATTGTCTTTTTAAGTTTTCTATCTCGGATGCCATATATATAGTATATCAAAATTAACCAAAATATTGTGCGACATAGATAGGTTGACTTACTCTATATATAGATGTAAATTACAAATACAATTCTTTAACAAATATAAACCCCTTAAACTAATTAATTATGAAAAGTTTAATAACCTTTTACCGATTCTCATTAGTAATGGGTGTCGTTTTATTTATTGCTTTACCAATCACAATTCAGCATATGTTGGTAGACAATGGCCGAATGCTCGGCAAAGAATTTGCATTCATTTGCAAAAAACTTCTGTGGGCATTTGGTGGTGAGTTAACTATTGATGGAAAATTTCCTAAAAATAGTGAGAAAATGGTTGTGATGATAAATCACACATCAAGACTCGATATTATTTTAACGACAATTTACTTCAACGGTGAACTTGGAATACCTGTAGTCGCCAAAAAATTATTTTGGATACCAATCCTTCGGTTTTGGTTAAAAAGAAACAATGCTATTGGTGTAAACAGAAAAGACCCACGTGATTGGGTTAGAGTTTACAAAGAAATGGAAAAAGTTTTGCAAGAAGGGAAATATCATCTTTTCATTTGTCCTGAAGGGGAAAGAAGCCTTACAAGAGAAATGCTTCCTTTTAAATTGGCGATATTTAAGTTAGTAGCCAAACACAACAAGACTATTCTTCCAGTTTCTGTAATCGGTGCTTTTGAAGTAAGTAGCAAAAAAGACCTGTTCATTGTACCTGGACCAATTTTTATGGTAAACAAAGAAATCATAAAAGTAAAAGATAGGACAAAAGAAGAATTAGCAAAAGTAACAAAGGAGGAGATTCAATATCAAATTGATCTCTGTAGAAGGAATTATTTTTGAAAACTACCCCGCCAAAAACGGGGTATTTTCTTTTTTATAGATAAAAACCTCAAACTTGCAAAAGTTCAGAGCTTATGCTAGTATGAAAAACATGTTAGCAACAAAGAAAAAACAAACAGTTATCAAAAAGCACCAAAAACACGATAAAGATACGGGTTCTTCCCAAGTCCAAATCGCTATTTTATCTACACAAATAGACGAATTAGCAAAGCACCTGAAGAAGCACAAAAAAGACAATCATTCTCGCCGTGGACTTATCAAGATGGTTGCCGATCGCCGAACACACCTGAAATACCTACAACGAAAAGACAAGGCTGCGTACGACTCAATAATGAAAAAAATGGAATTAGCTTAAACTTCAAAATCCCCATTAGGGGATTTTGTTTTTTACGGCAAGAAAATAGTATATAATTAAAACATATGGCAATAATAAAACACAAAGAACAACGCGTCGCAGTATTTATCGATACACAAAATGTCTATCATAGTGCCCGCAACCTCTATCACGCTCGCGTGAACTTCGGAAATATTTTGAAAGACGTAGTAGCAGGACGCAAACTCGTGCGTGCGGTAGCATACGTCATCACGACCGAAGCAGGGGATGAAAATAAATTTTTCGAAGCATTAAATAAAATCGGAATTGAAACTAAAACAAAAGATTTACAAATCTTTGCTGGTGGTGCAAAAAAAGCAGATTGGGATGTCGGCCTCGCCATGGATGTGATCAAAATGGCGCCAAAGCTCGATGCAGTCGTCATTGTTTCTGGTGATGGGGATTTTATTCCACTCGTAGAATATTTACAAACTATCGGTGTGCAAGTCGAAGTCGCTTCATTCGGAAAATCAACTTCAGGAAAATTAAAAGAAGTCGTTGACGAATTCGTCGACCTATCTGTTAATCCTAGAAAGTATTTGATTGGGGGTGGAGGGAAATAGAATTTAAATACAACCCCCTAGCCCCCTTATCAGGGGGAACAAAATACAGAATACAATTTTTTAATACAACCCTAAATCCCTTATCAGGGACTTTAATACAAATACAACCCCAACCCCTTGTCAGGGGCTAAACTCAAAAATGCAAAAGTATAAATTTCTTCCGTATAACAAGGAATTAATATTGAGAGCAAAAGAACTTCGTAAAAAACAAACAGAAGCTGAAATAAAATTCTGGAATAAAATTTTAAAAAGTGAAAAATTAAAGAATTTTAAATTTACAACACAGAAACCAATTGATAACTTTATTGTAGATTTTTATTGTTCAAGTCTAAAACTCATTATAGAAATAGATGGAGATATTCATAAGTTTCAAAAAGCTCGAGACAAGGAACGCGATAATATTTTAAAACAAAAATTTGGATTGAAAATTTTAAGATATACGAATGATGAGATTTTGAATAATTCTGAATTTGTTTTGGAAGATTTGGTGAAGAGGATAAATACAAATTAAGATACAACCCATCCCTAACCCTTCCCTTATCAAGGAAGGGAAACCTTCGTTCAATTAAGTAAATAAATTACTAAACTTTATTAGCAAGAAAAGTCCCCTGATAAGGGGATTTAGGGGTTGTGTTTTGTATTCCTATTTGACAAAACTTCTTTAAATAAGTTATTATATAAATAATCTAGTTATTTGAAAAATTTGTTAAATTATAGTTATTGGGTTTTCTTTGCTTATTTTATAGTAAGTTAAGATGACCTAATAAAAATAATTACTAACAACTAAATAAAAAATAAAATGACAATACTAAACGGCCCTACAGATTTTGAAAATATTTCAAAAAAAGATTTGTTAAAAAGAATTCAAAACAGAAAAGATCCAATAAATTTTGAAAAGGTAGATTTTAAAAGAGACAAAAAGACTAATAGGCAAATACTTCAATTATTTCATCAATTTATTAACTCTCCTGGCTTGCATGAAATTTTACTTTGGTATAAAAGTCAAAGTGCTTTACTTGCTATATATAAAGATATCAACAAAGGTGTATTAAAATTTTATGGATGCAACAGACACATAGAACACCACGACAGTAATATAGAATATATTATTAAATGGTTTTTACACAGAATACTTTACGACAATGGTAAGAATAAAGAATTAGTTGATAGATATACATTGGCACTTTGTGCTATTGGTCCCATACCTCTTATTAGCAGAGAAGAGAGAGGAAATATTTACCAGGGACACGAAATTAACTATTATTGTAATGTAGCGACTTTTAAAGTTTCTATTTCCAATGAACAAATATTTTTAGCAAGAAATATTTTAAGGTTGATTAACAACAAAGAACTTTTAAACTAAATGCTATTTTATTTTAAAAACCTCGCTTCATTTATAATGAGACGAGGTTTTTACTTTTTAACCCCAAAATGCTAGTATAATCAATATATTTAACAGTTAATCAGTTTGTCTTCAAACACACAGTAATGTTCACCAAAAGTCGATTAACGCCATTCGACTACACTCATGGTAAAGAACAATACTTTAGTTTGGAGATAAACTAAACTTTTTCTTTCCCTCTCTAAATCTTTGATTTGGGGAGGGTCAGGGAGGGGTAAATAAAATATGCAAAAAAAAGAGTACGAAGTAGAAATCGGTGGAAAAATTATGACCGCTATTTTTTCAGATCTAGCTGACCAAGCACACGGTAGTGTGATGTTGAAATACGGCGAGACTATAGTATTAGCGACAGCTTGTATGAGCAAAGACAAGCAAGCAGGTTTAGGATTTTTTAATCTCACAGTTGATTACGCAGAAAAATTTTATGCGACAGGAAAAATCCTCGGATCACAATATGTTCGTCGTGAAGGTAAACCATCAAATGAAGCGATCCTCGCATCTCGTGTTATCGACAGAACTATCCGTCCACTCTTCGATCAAAATCTTCGTCATGCAGTGCAAGTGATTGTCACTGTTATTGCTTGTGATGACAATGATCCAGCGATGCTAGCTGTGAATGCTGCATCACTCGCACTCGTCGTTTCAAATATTCCATGGAAGGGACCGATTGGTTGTGTGAGAATTGGAAAGTATGATGACGATAATTTAGTAGTGAATGCTTCAACTACAAAAAGACAAGAAGAGTATCCTTACAAATTTGACCTAACAGTTTGTGGAAGAGAGGGAACAATAAATATGATCGAGGCTGCAGCTCGCCAAGCAAGAGAAGAAGAGCTGACACTCGCATTAGAAACAGCAAGTAAAGAAGTTACAAAATTAGAAGATTTCCAAAAGAAGATCCAAGCTGAAATCGGAAAAACAAAAAGAGAAATAATTCACGACAAAATTAGTGAAGAGTCTGTCACATTATTCAAAGAAAATATTTTACCAAAAATGGAAGCTGCTATTTTCGCAGGGGCAGGGAAAGCAAAGATTGATGAATTGCATTCTATCTGGAACGAACTAGTAAAAGAAAAATACGCCGGCAGTGATAGAAAAGATTTTCAACTCGAGGATGATATTTTTGATGAGACAGAAAATGATATGCTTCACGAAAAAGCAATCAAAGAAAATCGCCGTGCCGATGGTCGCGCAATGGATGAAGTGCGTGAGCTCTATGCACAAGCCGGAGGACTTTCAAAAATTTTACACGGCTCAGGAATATTTTATCGTGGAGGTACACATGTGCTTTCTGCACTCACACTCGGTGGCCCAGATGACAAGCAAGAAGTGAATGGAATGGATTTGCAAGCATCACGCCGATTTATGCATCACTACAATTTTCCTCCTTTCTCTGCCGGAGAACCTGGAAGAAGTGGTTTCACAAATCGTCGCGAAGTAGGACACGGAGCACTAGCAGAAAAAGCATTGATGATGGTCTTACCAGAAAAAGAAATTTTCCCTTACACTATTCGTATTGTTTCTGAATCGACTGCATCAAACGGTTCTACTTCTCAAGCAAGTATTTGTGCGTCGACTCTCGCACTCATGGATGCTGGTGTACCAATAAAAAATCCAGTCGCTGGAATCGCGATGGGACTGATGTATGAAAATGACAATGCTTACAAAATTTTGACAGATATCCAAGGTCCAGAAGATCACCACGGTGATATGGATTTCAAAGTCGCAGGAACACGCGAAGGAATCACAGCGATACAGCTCGATGTGAAAGTCGATGGTGTCTCAATAAAAATTCTTTCTGAAGCAATGGCGCAAAGTAAAAAAGCTCGGCTCACAATTCTCGATACTATTGAAAAAGAAATTGCGAAACCTCGTGATCATATTTCTCCAAATGCTCCGGAAATTTTGATAATTAAAATTAGACCTGACCAAATCGGTGGAGTCATCGGTTCTGGTGGAAAAATAATTAAAGATATTAAAGAGAGAAGTGGCGCTGAGGTAACTATTGAAGATGATGGAACCGTATATTTCACTGGTCGTGATGGCTCTGCAGGAAAAGCTAAAAAGATTGTCGAGGAAATGACACACGAATTTAAAGTAGGAGAAATCTTACAAGGTGAAGTAGTAAAAATTGCAGACTTCGGTGCATTCGTAAGATTAAATGATTTCACAGACGGAATGGTTCACATTTCTGAAATTGCACCTTTCCGTGTAGAACGTGTAGCTGATATAATAAAAGAAGGTATGATCGTGCCAGTAAAAGTAATCGGCATCGATCCTGTCCGTGGAAAAACTTCTCTATCTATAAAAGAAGCTGATCCTACATTCTTTAAACCAAAAGTTTAACAACATGGAAAACGAAAAAGAAATTCCAAAATCAAGTCCATCTACAGAAATAGAAGCTCCTCAAAAAAGTGGAGTTACTAGAACATATGCGGAAGATTTAGCATATGCTATGGACCATGTAGAAGGTGATTTAATTAAAAAAATAATTAAAGAACAAGAACAAATAGGTGAAGAGCAAGAAAATCTTTCCCCTCAATCTAAAAAAAATAAAGTTCTAATGATAGTAAGCGGTGTTTTAATTCTATCTGCTGTAGTTTTATTTTTTCTATTAGCAAATTTTGGTGCTAAGATTTTTACTATCACACTAAAAACACAATCTACACCATTAATTTTTGCTGATAAAAGCCAATTTCTACCAGTAGACGGACTTTCAAAAGATGAAATCATTCAAAAAATAAAAAGTGGAGTATCAAACACAATTGTAAAAAATGGTGGTATTGAAGCAATATACTTAACAGAAGGACAACAAATAGTAGGACTAAAAAGGTTTATAAAACTTATCAAGGCAAACGTTCCACTTGAAATGAGCGACTATACTACAGAAAATTTTATGATTGGAGCTTTCAATGGTAATACAAAAGATTTATTTATTTTAATAAAAGTAAATTCATTTACAGATGTTTTCCCTGGAATAAAAGCTTGGGAAAATAAAATGTTTAGTGATATTGGTGACCTTTTTGGAACTCCTACAAATATTGATACAAATTATTTACTAACAAAAGATTTTGAGGATGAAGTCGTAGGAAACAAAAATGCCAGAGTCTTAAATACAAATGATGGTAAACCAGTATTAAAATATGTTTTTGCAAACGACACATCTGTAATAGTGATCGCAAATGATGAAGCCGTGAATGAAATCATGCTGCGACTCTCTGCAGGACAAATTAGAAAATAATTTGCGAAAAAAAACTGAAATGCTATCATGTTGATATGCCATTAAATAAACAAAAAATTAAAGAGAAGCTAGAAAAAGAAAGGGATTTACTCGTTGAAGAAATGAAGGATATGGGCAAATTAAACCCAGAGACAGGTGAGTGGGAAGCACAGCCAGAAGCACAAGATTTTCCAGAATCCGACCAAAATGACCAAGCTGATAGATTTGAAGATTTTGAAAGTAGAAGCTCTATGATTAAAGATTTATCAAACAGACTAAACAATATCTTATTTGCACTTAAAAATATAAACAAAGCATCATTCGGAAGGTGCGAAGTTTGTGGAAAAGATATCGAACTAGCCCGAATGGAAGCAAACCCAGCAGCAAAGACTTGTAAGAAGCATTTAGAAAGTTAAGAAATAAAAATACCCATAACTGGGTATTTTTATTTTACTTTAAATAACATATTGCTATAATTTAAATTATATGAGTTTCGCAAAAGTTTATTCTGCACAAATAAATTTACTCTCTGGAAATATCGTTACCATCGAAGTCGACCTTTCTCGCGGTTTGAATGCTTTCACTATTGTCGGCCTTCCAGACAAAGCCGTGGATGAAAGTCGTGACCGCGTCGGAAGCGCTTTAAAAAATTCTGGTTATGAATCACCAAAAAGTAAAAATCAGAAAACTATTGTTTCTCTAGCACCAGCCGATTTAAAAAAAGAAGGACCGTATTTTGACCTAGGTATTGCTGTGGCATATTTACTAGCGACAAATGAAATAAAATTTAATCCGGAAAATAAAATTTTCCTTGGTGAGCTATCACTCAATGGGGATTTGAAAAGTATTCGTGGAGTTTTACCACTGGTCCAAGAAGCCAAGAAGCAAGGTTTTGAAGAAATTTACCTACCAACAGAAAATGCTCTCGAGGCAGCACTCGTAGATGGAATAAAAATCTTCGGTGCGAATAATTTAAAACAGGTGATTGATCATATTGATGAAAGTAAAATTCAATTAGAAGAAGACGACGATGAAATTAGAAAAACAAAAAAGAAAATAAATGTTCAACCAAAAACAGAAATAATTTTTGAAAAGATAATTACTAATGCAGACTTTTCAGATATACGCGGACAAGAAGGTGCAAAGAGAGGATTGGAAATTGCAGCTGCAGGTGGACACAACATAGCTATGTCAGGCCCGCCCGGTACAGGAAAGACAATGCTAGCGCGAGCATTTAGTGGCCTTCTTCCTGATCTCAGTATTGATGAAGTTTTAGAAATTACAGGAATACATTCCATTGTAGGAGCAAACGGTGGAGAGCTTGTAAAAAATGCACCATTTCGTGCACCACATCACACTTCATCTTATGTTTCACTCATCGGGGGAGGAACATTTCCAAAACCAGGTGAAGTTACTCTCGCACATCGTGGAGTTTTATTCCTTGATGAATTTCCAGAATTTGATAAAAGAGTAATGGAAAGTTTGCGTCAGCCACTCGAAGATAATATAGTCACAATTTCTCGCGCCAAAGGTACAGCTGTTTTTCCATCCAATTTTATTTTAGTCGCAGCCATGAATCCTTGCCCATGTGGCAACCAAGGCAACAAACAAAAAGCCTGTATCTGCAAACAAAATGATTTAGATAGATATAAAAGAAAACTTTCAGGCCCAATTATGGATCGCATAGATTTATGGATCACTGTCAGTAATATAGATTACAAAAAACTCGGCGAAGAAGGTACTGGAGAAAAAAGTAATACTATTCGTGAAAGAGTAGAGAGTGCTAGAAAAATTCAAAAAGAGAGATTTGCAAAAGCTGGCAGAAAAATAAATTCAAATAGTGAAATGAATGTGAAAGATTTAACATCGCTTATTAAACTTTCAGACGAAGTAAGAAAAATTTTGGAAGATAGCTCAGAACGTCTCGCGCTATCTGCTCGTGCTTATCATCGTGTCATAAAAATAGCCCGCACGATCGCAGACTTGGAAAATTCTATTGAGATTGAGAAGAATCATATTTTAGAAGCGATACAATATCGCCCTAAAGTTCAAAACTAATTTTTTGCCCAAGATTTATCCCAACCTGGGTTCCAACCTCCACGTACTTCAAAGTGTAAATGATTTCCGAAAGAGTGACCAGTGTTACCTACAAAACCAATTACTTGTCCTTGGTAAACATTATCCCCAATAGAGACATTTAATTTTGATTGGTGTGCATAATATGTCTGCATTCCATTTGGGTGTGAAATGATAACCAAGTTTCCAAATCCACCATTTTTACCATATCTAGCAAAAATCACTCTTCCAGCTGCGGCGGCATGTATAGGGGTACCAGCGACATGACAACTAAGATCCACAGCAGTACCATCATGTATTCCTTGAGTAGTATCACATCCAGGAAGAGGATTTACGAAATATCCTTCACTAGATCTCATTTGAGATTTATTTTTATTTGAAGGTAAACGTCCACCTTGTTTTACTTTTTTACTTTGAGAAACACTATTTGGAACTTCAGCTCCTGGGATAACGAGTTCATCCCCCACAAGAATACCTTTATCTCCAATATCATTAAAAGAAGTAATATCCTCTATATCTACACCGTAAAGCTTCGCAATACCTTTCAAGGTTTGATTTTTTGCGACTACATGGATTACTCCTGAAACTGGTGGAATAAGCAAAAGCTCACCTTCAACTAAAGGAGCGCCTTTTTTACGTTCATTTGCCCAATCTATAGTATTAACAGAAATATCAAACATTTTAGCAATATCAGCTATTTTATCTCCTTTTCTAACAACATATACACCTATTTCATCGGCTGATGTATCAGCTTGGTCAGAATTTTGACCCATTGCACTAGTATTTGGTACTAGTGAGTTATTATTTATATTTACTTCTTCTCCCAACTTCACAGAATTCTTATCTTTTGAATCAGTTACGATAGACATTGGTGAGATTTTTGATTCCAATGCTGTATTTTGAGAGCTATTAGTATTGTCTGAAACAGAATCACTAGCAAAAACCTCGGTATTTAGGCCAAGACTAGAAATAAAACTAGCATTTGCTGTGCGAGTAGACACAAAAACAACCCCAAACAACACAAAAAGGGCAAAAATGGCTAAGGCAGTTTTAAATTGAGTATTCTTCATAAGATATATAGTCTTTTCTAGCTTTCAGCCATGTCTTTCGTCCATCTAATCTGTATATATTAAGGGTACCGCTTTGGGGTACCTTAGTCAATAGACATGTTAATAACCCTGTGTTTAAAATTTAGGGCAACAAAAAGACCAAGTAAAATAAGGTTTAAAAGTGCTTGACAAATGACTTCGATAATGCTATACTATCTAGAGTAGGGTATGTTCTTTAAATAAATTGTTTTTGTGGTGTAGGGAACACCTTGGACGGAAATTCTTCTTTCTAAAGTGTTCCTTATACAGATTATCGTATATTTAACCTTGATGATTCCCAGTAAAGGAATCAAAAACAAAAAATATATATTTAATACACAAAAAACAATGAGAAAATTAATTTTAATTATCGCAGTGTTGTTCACAACAGCAACAATTTGCAACGCGCAAAAAAGCAAATCTTCTGACAAAAAAACCTCAACAGCAGTAGCTGAAGCTGACAAAAAAATTGCTGAGATGAGAAAAGAGATTACAGATGCAGAAGATGCAAAAGTAGCAGCGGAAGCAAAAGCCGCAGCCGCAGAAGCAAAAGTTGCAGCAGCAGAAGAAAAAGCAAAAGTAGCAGAACAGGCAAAAACAGATTTGCTGGCCTATGGAAACAAAACAGTACAGCAGATCGACAGCTTAAATGCTCAGCTGCTAAAAGCAAAAACTGTTTCAAAAGGAAACATCTACCGTCCTGTAAAAGGAAAACTGCTGTTGAACTACAAAGACAGCACGGCATACTATGTGAAAAGCGACAGTGCCCAGTTTGTTGACCAAATCCCACAAGGATTTAAGCACAAAGCGGGAGCACGCTAAGCCCCAAAAGACGAACATCGACAATAAGGCCGGAACCCCACAAGGAACCGGTCTTAATCTTTTATAAGGCAATTATGCTAAAATGGAAATGATGGAAATTTTTAGAAAAAAAAATACATTAGATGACGCAAGTGCACAAATTTTAATAAATAAGCAAATTGAAAATGCTTTGGCTTCTTTGCCTGTAGGTAAAGATAAAAAAGCTCACGTTTTTGAACATTTAGAAAAAGCATACGGAAAATCTTTAGCAGAACAAATAATTTCATCTTTACCAAAAGATTTTTTCCAAGAAATCCCAATACCAAATCCAGTCACTCCACCAGTACCCCTTGCAGCAACTCCATCACCAACACCGATTCCTGAAAATACAAATAATTTAAGTGAAAAACAAAAAACAGAACTTTATTTTAAAAAAGCTATGGCGGATATTTCTGCTCGTGTAGAATCTTTTCCAGAAGCAGAAAGAGATGCAAAATTCAAAGAAATTTTAAAAAATGAATATGGTGTAACACAAGAAAAAATAAAAGAATTTGATGCGAGTGGAAAAGGATTCAAGTGGTTTATGCGTGGAGGGCAAGCAGTGACTATTTTAGTCGCTTCACTTTTAATATATAAAGACAGAAAAAACGAAAATACAAATGAAGAAATTAAAACTCCTACACAAAAAGAAATTTCAGTTCTAATAAAAAAGGTAATAGTAAAAAAACCTAAAATAAAACTAGAAATTCCAAAAGAAAAAGAAATGCCACCTGTGAATATAAGATTCGATGAAAAACTATATGAATCTTTGCCAGCACAAGGAAAAGATGTATATAAATACTACGCAGAAAATGATCCTACACCAGGCCGAGGATATATGATTTTAGATAAAGATAATGCGAAAGAATATATTTTCGATGGAGAAAACAAACTCATGACCATAATGACAGTAGGTTTTGGCAAAACTCCTGGTGATGCACAAAATACTTCTAATAAATATAATGAAGGTAATATGACGACACCAGCTGGTGTATATTTACTATCAAAAGCCACAGTGCCAGAAGACATCTTAGAATATGGAAAATTACAATACTCAATGTTTGGAATATCTGTACTAGGTAATAGTGAATTTATAAAAGAACATCAGACATATAAAGGACATGGTGAACTCGGACCAAGAACACTAAAACTGGAATCATTAACACCCTCAGACAATCCTTTTTCAAACGGATGTATCAATGCAGACTCAGTAGAATTTAAAAAAAATATTTCTCCAAATTTTGAAGGAGATTATGGAGAATTAATTTTTGTATTACAAGATAAAAAAGGCAGAGATAGTGGGATAAAATTTGATGTAAAATGGCTGACAAAACAAATAGCCCCAATGATTCTAGAAATGGCCGACAAAGAAGAAAAAATATTCAAACAAAGAGCAAATGAGACAAGGCCAATAATCCAAAAGACGGAAGATGAGAAATCTCGTCTTGAAAAGAGACAAGTTGAATTAAACGCTGAATACCAAAAAGACAAAAGTACAAAGAAAGAAAAAGAAATAGAAAAAATTAAAAAAGAAATAAAAGAAAAAATAGATGCGTTAGGGGAATATAGAAAAGTTTTCAACAAAGCAGACCAGAAAATAGGGAGGATAGACACAAAGAGAAATGCAGCAAAAAGAATTCTAGAAAAGGCGATTTAAAAGTCGTCTTTTCTGTTTTTTACTCATTGACAAAATCAGTCAAATATTATATACTGCTCGAGTAACAAATAAAATCGTGTAAAGCTATGAAAAGCTTGATATAATTATTAATTATAACTAAATAAATTTATGACTATGGAAAAACCAAAATTTGATGATGTAGCTAAACGCAAGATTGCCCTTGCAGCAGAGATAGACCAAAAAATGAAAGAGTCAGAAACTCTAGAATTTTCTTTACCTACTTTAATTGGAAAAGACCATGATGACCAAGAAGAATCTCTTAAAAGTGTAAAAAAACAAATAAAGAAATTAAAAGCTGAACAAAGTAGCTTGCTCTTAGGAGATAAACAAAAAGAAGCAAAAAGAACTAGAACCTTGAATTCTCACGAAGCATTTAATGATAGTGTAATAGTAGAAAAAGAAGTGGAGCTTCTAACTCTTGAGCTTAATCTCACAAAAGATTTACCTAAAGAATTTCAAGATCTTCAGATTGAACAAAAATTATTTGCACTTCAAAACTTGAAAAAGCGTGTAGTGGACATTGTAAAATCGGAAGCAGAGACACAATATTCAGAATATTTAAAAACAAAAATTGGTGGAGTAGTATCTTCCGATAGTAAACTAAAAAACCTAGCAAATAAAATAAAAATGGGTGGAGTATCTCTTGTAGAGACTACGAAAAAAATAACAGAGTTAAAAGATTTAGAGACTGAAATTTTCAAAGAATTACGTGAGACAGAAGAAGGAGAACAATTAATCACTGAAGATCTTTCAGTTTTGTCTAATATGGCAAAAGAAAGAACATTATTTACTACTAGTAAAAATGGAGAGCAGAATCAGGTTAGAGTTAGTTATCACGCTGAATTAAATATTCAAGACCGTACACCAGAGGAAGATGAGGCTGTTTCTAATTTTAATTGGGCTGCAAACAAATTCCGTGAAATGCCAGACGAATGGGGACAAGCAGAAGCAAAATCTAAATGGGTAAAATGGGCATATTCTGGTAACAGAGAAAAATATGAAAAAGCAAAAGCTGAATATGAGACTGCTAAAGCAGAAATTTTAAATATAAAAATAAAAAGAGAATTACCAGATGAAAAAGGTAAATCAATGCTAGAAGTTGGTATTCTTGATAACCAAATCAAAATGGACCAGCTTATGAATACTCACCCAGAGTTTCAAAAGGAAATAGACCAGCTTGGTGCAGATGCTAGCGCTATGGGTTGGGTAAAAACTGTTTCAAGTAAAATATTTAGTAGTAAAGGATTTACAAATGTAGGACTAGCAGGATTGGGATTCGGTACTAGAATGATGGCAAAGGGTGCTGCATTTGCATCTGGCTCTACAATAATCACTGCTGTAGCTGCACCTGTAATAGGTGGAGTTCTTGGTGGTATTCGAGGAAAAATTCGCGGACAATCTACATTGGCTGAAAAGCAAATGAAGGCTCGTCATGGACAAAAAGATGAGAGTGCTGAAGCACAAAATACTGTCGATGCAAAAAATCTAGTAAAGAAATTGGAAGATTTATCTAGAAAATTGGAACAAGTTCAAAATGATCCTAATGCAGTAGTAAAAATGGTAAAAGGTGGCGACATAATTGAAATTGATGGAAAAAGAATGAAAGTAGCAAGTGTAAAATCTAATGGAGAAGTCACTCTATTTCCAGAAGATGAGCACGTATATGAAAAGAAATTGCCAACTACATATCCTAATCTTGGAACTTTGAAAGAACAAGCAGAATGGCTTTTTAACAACAAAGTTGATCTTTTTGATACAGATGGAAATAAAGAAGAGATAGAATCAGCAGATGATATATATCCATACATGGTGGAACAATTTGAAAATTCAAGTAAGGTACGAGTAGATAAAATACCAACCACATTTGGTGTAGGAGAAGATAAGACTGAGGTTGAAATGCTAGCAATCTTGGAAGCAAACCTTGTAGACCAAATTAAAAGAAGAGTGGAATACACACAAGACAAAATAACAGATGGACGTGTAAACTTTGGTGAAGCAAAATCTGCATTCAATAATCAATTGAATTTGATCACTGGAATAAATAATGCATTGGTACATGCTGTAAGTATGGAAAAATCTGTGCGTGAAGATATTGATGCTAGATTAGCAAAATTACTTTCTTATAAAGAAAAGCAAATAGATGAGGCGCAAGAAAAATTTATTAAGAAACAAATAAAAACAGGGATGATTGTAGGTGCTACTGCTTCCACACTCGGTTATGGTGTACGATGGTTTGGAGAAACTATGGGCTGGTGGGGAGGTCATGCAGAAAATGCTGTAGCTGGAGCAAATGTTGTAGAAAAAGAAGAAGTTGTAAAAATTGTAAATGAAAATACTCCTGCAGATACTTCTGAAGGTTTCATGACTCGCACAGGGAAGTGGCTAGGAGAAATGTGGGATAAAATTTCTGGAGTAGAAGATGCAAAAGAAGCAAAAATACATGCAGAAGAAGCTATAAAAGAAGCTACTAAAATAAAAAATGATTCAATAGCACATGCAAATGCAGAAGCAATTGCAAAAGTAAAAGCACAACTTCTAAAAGATTCTACTGACACTTACAATTCAAAAATTAAAGCTGTATCAGATTCTACTGATGCATATAATGCTAGTGAAGCTGGAAAAATAAAAGCTGTTGCTGATTCAACTGATACTTACAATGCAAACCTTGCAGATGAAGCACAAGCAGCTGAAATGGCAGAAAAGTTTTCTGGTATTCAGACCGGCGAAGAAAAACAAATTATTTTAAACAATTTAGACCAGAAAAATATAGATAATCTTACACCAGATCAAATAAAGAATCTTACTAACCTTTCAGGAGAAAGTGTGGCAAAACTTAATAATCTTGATAGTGCCTCTATTGATAGAATTTCAAGAATTAGTGACATTACAAAAATCAACGATGCAATAAATAATGTCAGCGACGATCCTTTCTGGCAAAAGTTGGAAGGACTTTCAAAAGAAGCGCAAGATAAAATTTCTGATAAACTAAGTGAAAATAATGTTTTGAAAGATCTTTCTCGTGAAGAAATAGAAAAATTTGCAAAGCTCGACAGTGCTACAGTAAATAATATGTCCACATTAAATGGACCTGAACTTGCAAAAGCAATTGATGAAGCAAAAATAACAGCAGAACCAAGTACAGGAACTGTAGAAAAAGTAGCAGCAGCAACTACAACAGGTACAAAGACTGCAGAAAAGGTAGCCGAGGCAGTAGCGACAGAAGCAAAAGAAGCTGCTGGTCCTCGTGGAGCACAAATAGATTTCTCTGTTACACTTGGAAAAAATGGTGTACCACCAAATCTAGAAACTGCTTTCAACGAAATTGCTGCAGATAAAATGCCATTGCCAGAAAGTGGAATTATTGATGAACAATTTGCTACAAAGAGTTTGAATACTGCAGCAAACTTGGTCCAACTCACAGAAGGCAATAGTGTAGCAGGCGTAGATGCGCAAGAATTTGCAAAAGCAGTCAGCTTCAAAGGTGGAATACTCGAAATTAAAGATCACGAAAAGTTCAACGAAATTCTTGAAAAATTATCAAAGCATAGTGATGAATTGTGGGATAAGGGAGCACTACAAGGTAAAGGTGCAGCAATCTCATATATAGACAAAATAAGTCCAAAATCTTGGTTGAAAATAATGCATGCCGATGGTTTGCATGAATTACCAGATGAAGCTCACACACCTACTGGTATCATTGGCCACGAAGGAATTACTGCAGAAAATATAAAA
This sequence comes from Candidatus Nomurabacteria bacterium, assembly GCA_026396065.1. Lineage (GTDB taxonomy): Bacteria > Patescibacteriota > Minisyncoccia > Phycocordibacterales > UBA9973 > UBA9973. The sequence continues at coordinate 64,408 of JAPLXO010000004.1, forward strand.
GATTTTCATAATAGTGAAATGGTACAAAAAGCAATTGTACTAGAACAAGCTGAAGTCGACAATTATCCTGCAGATGAAGAGCAACTAGCTTTCACTGGAGAAAAATACACGCCTGAATCTGAATTCGAATACAAAGCTCCTGTAGAAAATGTTAAAGCTGAAGATACGGGATTCTTCGATAAAGCCACAAAAGAAATGTCTGACCAAAGGACTGCAATAGAAAGAAATGTCACACCAGATGCTACACCATCTGAAAGAGTAATGACAATGAATGAATACGCGGACAAATACAACAAAGCACCAAAAGTAAATCCTGCTGATCATGCAAAAGATAATACAGGAAGTAGTAAAGGTGGTGCAAAAAGTGGTGCTACTGTTGAAACAACAAAAGGATTAAAGGTAACCCCAGATGAAAATAATCACTTTGGTGTAAAAACAGATGATCTTTCAAAACATGTCCTTCCTGTAAACCATGGCAATATAGAAGAATTAAAAACTCTAAGTAAGAGTAGTACTTCTTGGAAGAATATAAGAGGTGTGCCAGCAAAAACTTTCTTAGCAATGAACAAAGCAGATTTACCAGAAAAATGGATGGTACCTTATTATGAGTATCTACATAAAATGAAAGATCTTACTGGCTTAGAACCAAGAGGTGAGTCTGCATCAGGAAAACCACCTATTACAGTAGAACAGTATATGCAAAGTGGTCTAGAAAAAGCTTATTCTGAAAAAGGAATAAATGGAGTACCTGGTCACAGAAGTGATTATAGAAAATTAAAGTTATAAATATGTTATAGTGTTTGTCATGGACGAACATCTAGCAGGTCTAAATAGTTCACAAAAAGAAGCGGCTCTTCACACTGATGGGCCGCTTCTTATTGTCGCGGGAGCAGGTGCTGGGAAAACTAAAACCATTACACATAGAATAGTAAATTTAATAAAGACTGGTATAGAGCCAAATAAAATTCTGGCTGTAACTTTTACAAATAAATCTGCAAAAGAAATGCGTGAAAGAATTTTGAATGAAATTGAGAAAAATGCCAAAGGAAATATTGAGCAAAATACTATACCTTTTGTATCTACTTTTCACTCACTCGGTGTATATATAATCAAAGAAAATTCACGACTTTTAGGTGTCACTAGACATTTTACAATATTAGATGAAGGAGATTCACTTTCTATAATAAAAGAAGCTTTGAAAGAAAATGACTTAGACCCAAAGCAATATGAGCCAAAAAGAATGAAAGGCATTATTAGCCGTGAAAAAGGAAAGTTTACAAAAATGGAAGAGTATTTTGAAAATGCTACAGATTATCTGCCTAGAATTGTCGCACGTATTTGGAAAAGTTATGAAGCAAAAAAACTAAAAGAAAATGCATTAGATTTTGATGATTTACTTTTAAAAGCTACGACATTATTAAAAGAAAATTTAGAAGTTCGTAAAATGTATCAAGACCGATGGAGCCATATACATATAGATGAGTATCAGGATACAAATGAAGCTCAATATATAATGAGTAAATTACTTTCTGAAAAACACAAAAATATTTGTGTAGTGGGAGATGCTGATCAAAACATTTATTCTTGGCGTGGAGCAAATTTAAAAAATATTTTATCTTTTGAAAAAGATTATCCAAATGCAAAAATAGTATTACTGGAAGAAAATTATCGTTCCACAAAAAATATTTTAGAAGCAGCAAATACAATAATAAAGAAAAATAAATATCGTCCTGATAAAAATTTATTTACTTCAAATCCTGTCGGTGAAAAAATTTCATTACATGAGGCTCTCGAGGAAACAGAAGAGGCGGACTTTATTGCATGTAAAATTTTAGAAATAGCAGACAGGCAAAATGTTCTTGAGAAAAGCATTGCGCAGACTGACGAGCCGAGCACAGCAATTTCCCAGCAGGGAAATATGCGCGCTTTTCGAGAAAATATTTTGCCTGTCTGGTCAGATATTGCAATTTTGTATCGAGCAAACTTTCAATCTCGTGTACTAGAAGAAGCGATGCTACGTTACAATATTCCATATCAAGTTCTAGGCGTAAAATTTTTTGAAAGAAAAGAAATAAAAGACACATTAGCATATTTGCGTGCAGCAATGAATCCAGAAAGCTTATCTGATATAAAAAGAATTATAAATTTCCCTGCACGTGGAATAGGCAAGACGACTTTAGCAAAACTTTTTGCTGGAGAGAAAGAAAATCTACCAATAAAAATGCAAATTAAAATTCGCGATTTTTATGAATTGTTAGAAGATACAAAAGAACAAATACAAACTAGGACTGCATCAGAAGTAATAAAATATATAATCAAAAAATCGTGTATAGAAGATGAATTAAAAAACGGAGATGAAGAAGAATTGGAACGTCTAGAAAACATAAAAGAGCTTGCTACGCTTGCATTAAAATACGACAATTTGGAAAATGGACTCGGTGTAGAAAAGCTTATTGAGGATGCATCACTAGCCTCCGATCAAGATTCTATAATGATTACCAATGAAAAACCAGAAAAGATTAATGCTGTTAAATTAATGACTGTTCACGCTTCAAAAGGACTGGAATTTAAATATGTTTTTGTCACAGGACTCGAAGAAGGACTTTTCCCAAATCAGCGTGATACTGAAAATAAATCAGCAGAAGATAGCGAAGAAGAGCGTAGACTTTTTTACGTAGCTATCACTCGTGCACGTGAAAAACTATTTTTATCATATGCAAACTTTAGAACTATTTTTGGTGAAAGAAGAATAAACACACCATCACAATTCATAGGAGATATACCAGCTGATATAATAGAAAAGGGGGATGAAGATCCAAATGTAAAAACTATTTATATATAAAATGGAAAATAAAACAAAAATACACAAAGCAAAAAAATCATTAGGGCAAAACTTTTTAAAATCAGTTCCTGCACTCACAGCAATAGTGAAATCTGGTGAGATTAATAATGCTGATACTATTTTAGAAATTGGTCCGGGTAAAGGAGCATTGACTGAAAAACTTTTGGAAGTTGCAGGAAAAGTTATTGCTGTAGAAAAAGATCGTGACCTTTTAGAATTTTTACAAACAAAATTTTCAGAAGAAATAAAAAATAAAAAACTGATTTTAATTAATGAAGATATTTTAGAATATAATTTAAAAATAAAAAATTACAAAATTATCGCAAATATTCCATACAACATTACCGGAGCAATTTTGAAAAAGTTTTTAACAGATGAAAATCAACCAGAGAGAATGGTATTAATGGTGCAAAATGAAGTGGCAAAAAGAATTGTAGCCCGTGATGGAAGTGAAAGTATTTTATCAATTTCCGTAAAAGCATATGGAAACCCAAAAATTATTATGAAGGTGCCTGCACGATATTTTTCACCAGCACCAAAAGTAGACTCTGCAATTATTGCTATCACAAATATAAATAGAAATAATTTTCACCCCATCCCAACCTCCCCCTTAGCAAAGGGGGAGGGGAATTCTTTGGAAGAAAAATTCTGGAAAATAGTAAAAGCTGGCTTTGCTCATAAAAGAAAAATGTTAATGGGAAATTTAAAAGAATTTGATAAAAAAATAGATTGGCTCAGTATATTAACTAAGTTAAACATATCAATAAAATCTCGTGCAGAAGAATTGACACTAAACAATTGGCTTGAAATTACAAAAATGGTACAATAACTACATGAAAAAAGGTTTTTATATTTTAATTTTGACAGCTTTCATTTTAATGATTGGTATCAATGTGCATAAAAAAATCGACCAAGTATATGCGTCTGAAGGTGGAGATACCGGTGGATCTTCTGACCAGCTTATGGCTGGAGAAATACAAGATTGGCAAGGAACTAGTGGACTAGTATCAAGAGAAATAGAAAGTTATGAAAATGCAGAATATACATGCATGATGGAAGGTACATCTATTACAATAACACCAATGGGTGAATTGGAAGGTGAACCAAAAGATTATTTTATACCTTCTGATGTTAATTCAGAAACTGGAAATACTCTACAGTCTGGAGAAATAATTATTGGTCTTTACCAGGGTACCACAGAAATTACCTGCCAACAAGACTATGAGCCTTGGGATAGTGTACAAGTAAAATTAAACACAATAAACTTTTTTGGTAATTCTCCATACATATCTCCAGCATCAGCCGGGGGTGGAGATATGTCAACGACAAACGGAACTGCATAATTATATTTTAAAAATGATACAAATTAACAAAGAAAAAATTTCAAAGTATTTACCAAGTAAAAAGATAGCAATAATAGGCATTATTTGTATTGTCGTATTGACAATACTATATTTTTTCTTTCATGCATCACAAAAAGCAAAATATTTATCAGAAAATGAAAAAAATTCTTTATTATTAAACATTGGGAATAGCACTATCAATGATCTTGTAGCAAAAGACTCAGATGGTGATGGCATACAAGACTGGCAAGAAAACCTTTGGGGTACAGACAAAAATAATACAAATACATTTAATGGTATTTCAGATGCAGATTATATAGCAAAGAAAAAAGAAGGGTTAAATACAGCGGAAGATACTGCTGGTGTAAATCTTACAGAAACAGAAAAATTCTCTAGAGAATTTTTCTCTGCTTTTACAGCAATGAAAACTACAGAAGGAGTAGATGTAAACTTAGTAAATAATTTTGCTGAATCTTTAGGGCAAAACCTAGTAAATCCATCTATTATAGATAAGTATACTGACAAAGATATTAAAAAAGATGACAGTGGAGATCAAGCACAGAGAGAAGAATATTATCTTTTAGTAGCTGAAACATATGATAAATACCAAGCTAAGGGTATGGGGAAAGAGCTAGAAATATTAGGTGACTCTTTGGCTACGTATTCAGCGACAGGAACACCAGACTCAGTAGATGAATTAGAAAGTTTTGCTACAGCTTATCAAGATTTTGCATCAGAGCTTATGACACTTTCTGTACCAGCAGACCTAGCTACATATCATTTAAAAATAGTAAATAGTGCAAATAACACAGGCATAAGTGTCAGCCATATGGCAAAAATCATAAATGATCCTATCGTAGCTGTATCTGGTCTTGCAGAATATCAAAAATACGAAGAAGCTTTCACCTTGGCAGCAAATGCTCTGGAGACAACATTACCCAAAGATGCTACAATAAGTATTGGAATTTAGAAAAACAACACAAGTATAATTTTGCAAACTTAAATGATTTCTATTAATAAAATATTTAAAAATATACTTTACTCAATTCTTTTAATAAACATCGTAATGATGCCTTATTTTGCATTAATACCTGATGCTTATGCCTTTAACTTAACAAGTGGTGAACAATCAAACATAAAAGGTATCGCTGGATATATACATTACCTAGCACCAAAAATAGTAAGACTGCCTGGATGTAGAGACATCATAGGAGTAGGTAATGGTGCCATTTTTGCTAAAATAAAAAATTCAGCTCTTGGAAAGAAGATTACAAAAAAATTAAATGACAAAATAAAAACAACAGCATCAAGCGCCCTAAGTAAAGCTGCTGGAAAATTGGGTGTAGGTTCTAAAAGTATAAAAGTCTCTCTTATCGAGACTGATCGTCAGCTTTTGTCAGATACAGCAGACAATACAGGAGACACTGCAAAAGAAACAAAAAAAATGTCATCAAAACAGCTTTGTCTAGATGGTATTGGTAAGTTAATTGCAAAATTACTTCTAAAGAATATGACTATCAGTATGGTGAACTGGATAAATACTGGATATGAAGGCAAGCCATCTTTTGTGCAAAATCCAGGAAAGTTTCTAGAAAAAATAGGCCAACAAGAAATATTAAAATTTGGTAATGTAGTAGCTGATGTAAAATTATTCCCATATGGAAAAGATTTTATGAGGAATCAAGCTATAGCTGCCCTTCAAAACACTTTTTCTACTAGGGCACAATCAAACCTGGCTCGGCTTATGGCAGAAGATAGTGGATATACACCAGCTCAATTTAAACTTGATTTCAGAAATGGTGGATGGGGTGCATGGACAGCCCTCACTCAATCTCCTGGTAATAATGCATTTAGTTTTAATTTAATTGCTTCAGAAGAAATAGCTAAAAAAACAAAAGGTACTACAGAAGAATACACAGCACCTGGAGTACAAGCAAGGATAAGTATTTCAGATGCACAAGGATTTTTAAATATGGATCGTTGTAAAAAAGAATGGATGCAAGAAGAAGATACAATGAATGGCGGAACTAAACTCACTGATCCAGCCAGATATGAAACAAATCATAAAATTACAAGAGCTGAAGAAGCTAAATTCCAAGCAGAAGGAACTCCTCACACAGGAAATTATGGCCATTGTGCTGAATGGGAAACAGTCACACCTGGTATGATGGTGTCTAATGCTGCAAAAAAAACGGGTGAGTGGGCAGCAGACAATATCTGGGATGCAAAAGATTTGAATGATTCCCTTATGGTTATATTAGATGCCGTAGTAACCAAATTTACAAGTGACTTGCAAAGAAAACAAGGTTATGCTGGACTTATTGATGGTGCTGGTTCTTCATCTTCTGATGATTCAAACAACGAGGGAGACTCTTTGACTTCTTATGATCAAACAGATAAAGATTTCTCAACAGACGAGATAGAAGGTACTTTCTTAGCAGACAATCCTACTTTCAATGTACGTACAGACATCACACAAGCAATGATAGATGACCAGCGTACATTTGTACAAAAACTAAAAGATCAAAATAGAGAACTTTTCTCTACAATTCCTACAAATGGGATTCCATATTTCACTGGTAATTACGGACTAATACCAATAGTACACCAGCTTGATTTTTGTATCCCAGGACCACACCCAGGATGGGAAGATGGGGCAGATACAAAACTAGAAAATTTGAAAGATGACAACATAGTAGATGTAGGTGGTATGAATTTTATGGAAATTGGTACATTGCTTGGTGGTCAGGAAGCAGAAAGTATGAAAGGGTTGTTGGATGCTAGTATTGCAGGTAGTATGGCTGATCTTAGTGGTACACTTACACCTGTAAACTTTGATCTTATATATTCACTTGGTAATGGTGGTGTAACTCTTTCACAAGAAGAAGCAAGAAAATATTATCATCAAAAAATACAAAACATGCTAGGTTTGAATGCACATAAAGATATGGCTATTGAAACTTATGATGACACAATAAATATTATCGATACGGCATTCCAAGGATTTTTGCAAGTCGTACACAACGTCTTTAATCCATTAGTAATGCCATCATCACTACGAGAAGCAAATACAGAATTTGAAGCATTAGATAGTTACAATAAATTATATGAAAATAATAAGACAAATATAGCTACTAAAAATAACACAATAGTGAGACTAATAGGAGTAAAAAATGCAATAGCTACAATAAATGCTGACCCAAATACACCACCAGGAAGTGCTGCTTCTGAGGCAGCATTGAAGCCTTGGATTTCAGCTTTTGCGAGACTTGCCCCAGACCTAATGACAGGTAACGATATCGCAAAAGCAGATGGTATTGTAAAAGATATAATAGATAAAGAAAAATATATTTATAATGAATTGTTGAAAGGTTCTGTAGGTTGTGAACAAGAATTGTCAAAACCTGCTACAGCATTAGATCCAAATAAATTACCTCAATTAGTTTTAAATGGAATAAGATTTCCTTACCCACTTCCTGTTTTATATGACTATAACAGTATCGGACACCTTGCACCATTACCTGATCCATTAGGTTCAATCCTTTATGATGGCGTAGGAAGTTATACTCCATACACAAACACTCAAGCTTATTGGAACAAACTTAATCCATATCCAAACCATTACAATGAACCATATAATTCAATGAATGCTATTATTCCATATAATCACTATTGGACAGAATTATCTTGGGCTGCATTCAACGGTTTCCCTGGTGGACCAGGCGTAAATGAACTTTGTGGATATGTTTTAGCGTATCCAGATACGCACCTGCAACCTACACCATGTGACGGTTCTTCTGGTCCTACAATAATACACATAAGTGGAGTATTAAATGCCGATTATGCAAATGCAAGTGGTGTTACATTAGATGTACTTGAACATCAATTAGGTTTGTATTAGAAAATTAAAACTTTGTTAGCAAAAGACAGAAAGAAAAAATGAAAAATATATATAAAAAAATAATATTAGCACTGATTGTAATAATAGTTGTAACTCTAAGTATAAATAAAATTGCAAATGCTACTGGTGAACCATTAGTCGTTACTGATCCCGCGACTGAACAAACACCAACCACAATGAAAGTTCATGGCTCGGTAATAAATACAAATTTAGAACATCCATATCTTTGGTTTGAAGTTAGTCAAAGCCAGACAGACCTACTTAGTGGTTTAAATCCGCAGGCAGTCTATGTAAATGTTGTTGGTTTACCATCATACTCTATGATAGCACCACCAGTATACTCGATTACTCTTGGAAATATTTTTTTTAATTTAACACCTAACACAATATACTATTTTAGATTTTGCGCATCAAATCAATACGGTACATATTGTGCAAGTCCTTTAAGTACAGCAACTCTTGTGGGTAATAGTGGTGGTGGTTCTGGTGGTTCTGGTGGTGGCAATCAAAACAATGCACCTGTAAATATTTCAAATGTAACCACATACGCACCAGCACAAAGTGTCACTGATACTTCTGCAATACTTCACGGCTCAGCAACAGTTACTGGGGGAGGTAATTCTTCTGGATATTTTCGTTATTCTAAAGTTACAATTCCTCCAATTTCATGTAATGATATTTTCGGTTCAGAAATGGTAGCCACAAGGGAAGTGTCTCTTGCTGATTGGGTAAATGGTTCAGATTTTTATAAAAGTATACCAGACACTTCTTTCTCATCTAACAGTACTGCAAATAATTTAGAACCAAATACAAAATATGCATATTGTGCAATAGTTTCAAATGATGCCCCAAACAACACTGGTAGACCACCTCAAATAAGGTATGGAGGAGTCCAAACATTTACTACACTTCCTTGTCCGCTAAACAATCCTACATGTCAATCAATAATTATAAATACAGATGATCCTTTTGTGGTAAATTCTTCTTCTGTAAATCTAAACGGAAGTTATAATTCAAACAAAGCTATTAAAACTTGGTTTGAATATAAAAAAGACACAGATTCGAGCTGGATATCAACACCAAAAAATCTTAATCAGGCTCAAAGTGCTGGTGAATATAATGCAAATTTATCTAGCTTGACAGCAAGCACACTATACAATGTTCGTGCTGCAGCAGAAGAATACACAAATGGAGTACTCGTCCCACCTATTTATTATGGTGATGTTGTAAATTTTCAAACCGCTGAACCAGATGGACCAGGAGTAATTGTCGGTGGACCAGAAGATGGTGCTACTTATATCCCAGTTTATAATAATGATGATGGTTTGGTAAATGATATTGGTTTAGATAATGGTTCTGGATTAGACAATAATAATGGCAATGGTAACGATAATGGTAATGGTTTAGGATCTGATAATGGTAATGGTAATGCTGGAGGTGAAAGCTCACAATGCCCTACACTTACATTGGCAAATGTTCCAAATCAAACAGTTCAAACCGGGTCAATACTTTCTTTTTCAAACTATGCTTGTGGATCAAATGGACAAGCTGTGACATATACAGCTACAGGATTACCAGCAGGCGCTACACTTAGCTCATCTGGAATATTTTCTTGGAATACAGGAGCTCTACCAATACCAGCAATAAATACTTATACATTTACAATTAATGCTAGTGCTCATGCAGTAAGTAGCACAGGTGCTACCACTACTACAATTGTTTATGCAGCACCTATTACTGTGACTGTAGATGTTGTACCAGTTCCACCAGATTGCTCTACTCTTAGAATAAACTCAATAGAAAGCCAAACTATTTTCCTAGGTCAAACCGGTATTTTTAATATGAGTTCTTGTGGAGCAAACGGACAAACAGTAACTTATTTACCTACTAATGGTTTACCGAGTGGAGCAGTATTGACTCCAGCAGGAGCATTTTCATGGACACCATTAGCAAGTCAGATCAATGTTTACAATGTTACTATCAGTGCAAGTACACCTACCCAAGATCCAGTATCGATAACTGTACATATTAATGTTTCTCAATTTAATAGTTCTGGTGGAGGGGGTGGTGGAGGTCAATGTACAAGATTAGCATTATCAGCTATAGGTATTCAGACCGTGCAAGCTGGATCTAGTTTAGCTTTCTCTGCTTATGCTTGTGGATCAAACGGAGAAACTGTCACATATCGTGCTACAAATTTACCGAGTGGAGCCACATTCACACCAGATGGAATATTTTCTTGGAATACAGATGAAGATCAAGTAGATAGTTATGCAATTGTTATTAGCGCTGACACTCCTTCTCAATATGCAGCACCTGTAACAGTACAAATAATAGTGACAGAAATACCTTTAGATTGTCCTGTCTTAAAAATTAATCCAATACAAACTCAAAATGTTACTGCTGGTCAAAACGTAGCTTTTTACGCAACTGTATGTGGAGATAATGGAGAAGTGGTTACTTATACTATGACTGATTTACCAGACGGAGCAGGATATAGTCAGCAAGCTGGATTATTTTTATGGACACCTACAACAAATCAAGCAAACAGTACTGGCTATAATGTAAAAGTAAATGCAAATACAAACACACAAGATGCAACAGAAAAAATAGTGCATATAAATGTTGCTCCAGCTATGAATGGTCTTGGAAATAATAATGGTAGCACAGGGGGTGACAATAGTTCACAATGCACAACACTTACATTGGCTAATATTCCAAATCAAACTGTCCAAGCAGGATCAGGTCTATCATTTTCAGCTTATGCATGTGGATCAAATGGACAAGCTGTGACATATACAGCTACAGGATTACCAGCAGGCGCTACACTTAGCTCATCTGGAATATTTTCTTGGAATACTACAACACAACAAGTAGGTACTTACACATTTACAATTGGTGCCAGTGCTCATGCTGTAAATAGTATGGGAGCTAGTACCTCTACAATTATTTATGCTACACCAATCACTGTTACCATAGATGTAACACCAATCCCACTCGACTGCCCAATATTAAGAATTAATCCAATACAAAATCAATCTGTTGTAGTGGGTCAAACAGATGTTTTCAATGTCACTTCTTGTGGATCAAACGGAGAAACAGTCACATATTCTGCTACAGGATTACCGACAAATGCTACACTCACTCCAGCTGGATATTTTTCTTGGACACCAGTTGCAAGTCAAATTAATATTTACAATATTACAATTAATGCAAGGACACCAAACCAAGATACAGTAACAACAAGAGTGCACATCAGTGTCACATTGCCAAGTGTGGGAATCGCTGACAATGGAACAATAAGTGGATGTGTAGACACAAATGGAATACTTACTGATTGTATTATTACTGGAGGAGTAAATATTGATGGTACACTTACTGTGACTGTAAATGGAATAACTTATGTAAATACTGGTGGATCAAATACAAACGGAGTTACTACAGGGGGGACTACAGTAATAATATCTGTAAATGGAAATAGAACTGGAATGCTAGGAACACCGGGAACAATAGTACCAGCTATTGGTGCAGTAGCTATTCCACCTATAGATGATGTGGTGGGATATCAAGAAGGAATCGAAAATGTTTTCTATAGACAAATAGTAGGTAATATTCCTTTTGCAAAACTGTACGGATATAGAGATGGAAATGATTTAAACGTCTTTGCTGGAATTCTTTCTCACACATTCGCACAAATGTTTGGTTATGTGAATGGAGGCGGAAGAGAAATTCGAGTTAGTATTGCAAACATTGCTGCATACAGATTAGGATTCAAAAATGGTAGTCTAGCTGTTTATGAATATTATGACAACCATTTAACAGGTATATCTACACTTACAAGAAACTTCAAGAGTGCTTTTGACTACGAGTACTATTTCAAAAAGAAATAAATTCCTTTCAAAACATAAATATAGTATAATAGATACATAATTTAATGAGAAAAAATTTTGTAGCAAAAATAGTAATATCATTTATTGCACTAGGCATTTTCTTATTACCAATTTCTGCAACTTTTCAAAATTCTAATGGTATTCTTGCTGTAAAATCAAAAACAAATATTGCATTGGCAGATCCTTCTACTGTAGATTGGTGGTATGAATACAATACTGCTGCTGGAGTAGATACTATTGTCGGACCAAATAATAAAGCAGATTGTCTTAGTGATTATGGGCTCACTGTAGTAGGAGGGGCATCACCAGTACGAACTTGTTTTGAATCAGCATCCACGCCTACATTAACGAGTACGCAATTAGTAACTACAGAATCTTGCCCACAAGGACAAGAGGGAACACCACCAAACTGTAAAAAAATTATTCCAAAAAGTTATAGTTTGGGTTGTTCTTTGACAGATGGATGGGATGGAATTGGTGGATGTATTGCAGCTTTGACATACTATGTTGTTTTCGTACCTGCAGCAGCCCTTGCAAGACTGGCTGGTTATTTTTTAGATTTCTTTGTTTATTATTCTACGAATAGCTCGTCTTATACAAATGGTTTTATTTCTACTGGTTGGGCTGTGGTACGCGATATTGCAAATATATTTTTTATAATTGCCCTTTTGTATGTGGCAATAAAAACAATATTAGGAATGGGTCATGATGGAAAGAAAATGATTGGTTATATTGTAGTCGTCGCACTTTTAATAAATTTTTCTTTATTTTTTACTCAAGTCATAATCGATGGATCAAATATCTTAGCAAAGGTATTTTACAATCACATAACAAATATAGATAAAAATGGTAAACCGCTAGATCCTAACATGGGAGCTGCTGGAGGACAAAAATCTATCTCTGTTAGTATTGTTGCAGGATTCAACCCAAAAGACATAATTGATGAAGAGTCATATCATAGTGTAGGTAGCGCAGACGGTACAGGTGGAATAGGTATGTTTATTTTTATTACATTACTGGCTGCGGCACTTTGTGTTTATATTGCATTTATATTTTTTAGTGTTGGGCTCTTATTTGTAGGTAGAGTGGTGGCTCTTTGGATATCTATGATTTTTTCTCCTTTAGCTTTTGCATCTTACACAATGCCTATTGATATCCCTGGATTTGGACACAAAGAATGGTGGAAAGAACTTTTGAGTAATGCATTTTTAGCACCATTATTTATATTCATGCTTTATATTATTTTACTTTTCATTGAAGGATTAAAGAAAATAACTTATGGCACAGCTGATCCAAACGCAACTTTTTTTGATAAAGCAATGCATGTGATAATACCATTTATCATTATTGTCGTTCTTCTTATGAAAGCAAAAGAGTTGGCAATAAAATATTCTGGAGAAATGGGAGCTATGTTTGCAAAAGCTGGTGGAGCTATCAGTGGAGCAGTAGTCGGTGGTGCAATTGGTGTCGGTGCATTAGCAGCTAGATCTACTTTGGGTAGAGCAAGTAATGCACTAGGAAATTCAAAAATGATGCAGACATGGGAAGCAAAAGGTTGGGGTGGCGGTGCTGTACGAAAAATGTTTGAAAAGGGTGGAAAGGCTAGCTTTGATGTTCGTGGAACAGGACTTACTAGCGGTGTAGGTAGTGCGGCAAAAGGTGGCTTTGCAGGAGCTAAAGAAAGACAAATTGCAGAAAGGTTGAATAGAGCAAAATCTTTGGAGGCAGGAGAAAATAGTAAAGAAAAACAAGATGTTTACAAAGCACAAGCAGCTGTGAAGGAAGCAGAAGCAAATCCAAAAGTACAAGAAGAAATCCGACAAGCAAATATTGTTATTAAGAATGCAGATATTGCTATTGATGCTCAGAAAGAAAAAGTGGCAGATGCAGAGAAGAAGGTAGCAGATGCAGATAAAGATATTAAAGAAGGAGAAAATGATATTGCAGACGGAGAAAGACAGGCAAAAGTCGTAAGTGATCAACTTGGTAAACTTACTAAGGCCGACCTTGATGGTGAAAAGGGAAATGAACTAAGAGCAGAACTAGAAGCAGCTAAAAATAAAATGAAGGGTGGTCAATCTAAGAAAGATGCAGCAAGAGAATTAAAAGAAAAACCAGGAGGTTTGTTGGAACAATTGAAAACAGAAAAAGCTGAACTAAAACGATTAGACCAAGAACAGAACGGAAATAAAGGTGAAATGGCAAATGCTCAGAAACTTATTACATCAGGTGAGGCAGATATGGCAGCAGCAGGAAATGACTCAGCAAGAAAAGCTGCAGCTCAAGCAAAAATAGATGCAGGTAAGGCGGCAATGGCACTTGCAGACGGAAACAGAGGAAAACTAAAGAGAGCAGAAAAACCAATTGAAGATGCAAAATTAGCAGAGAAAAAAGCTAAATTAATACTGGAAACACATAATATAGAGATAAGACAAGTATATGCTACTACTACAGAGAGTGATCTTCATCAAATTATATCTGTAATTTCTGGAGAAAGTACTGATGCAAATACTGAGTCTGCAAACAAGATAAGGGCACAGTTTAGTGGAGGTGGAAGCCACTCATCACCAACACCTGCACCAGCAGCAAAACCGACAGTATCTGCACCAGCAGCAAAAGTAACAGTAAAAGCAGATGATCATCATAAGTAAAAAAGTAAACAGTAACAAACAAATTTATGACAGAAGAATTAAAACAAAAAATTAAAGAGCAATTGTTAACACTACCAAAAGACTCTCAGCAAGCATTGGAATCTTTCGATTGGATTTTAGAAACAGAAAAGATAGCAAAGGAACACAATATACCTGAAGAAAATTCAAGTAAAATAGCCACGGAAATCGTTCTGATTTTGTGCAGATATGAATATAGTGGAGCTTTAGCTGATAATATAGCAGAAAATGTAAGTATAAATAAAAAAGAAGCAGAAGAGATTACACAAAAGATATTAAAAAGAATTTTAAAACCAATAAGTGACAAAAGAATTGAAATAATTAAACAAAACATAAAAACAAAAATTCCTACTTGGGATAAATGGATGAAATTTGTACTGTCTGGTGGAGATTATTCTGTTTTTGGTGATAGCCAATTTTCTAAAACAATGATAGAACCAAAATTAATAAATACAAGGGGAAACCTTGTGATATAATAAATATATGATAATGGATTTATTACAAATAAAGATCGAGAAGGCAAAGGCATTATTGCCAGAAGAAACAAGACAATCAATAGACAATGTTGATTGGAGACAAGCAATCTTAGATATAAAAACAAAAAAAGGTTTTAATTTAGACCAATTGGAAAACCTAGAAATAGAAACAGAGCTTCTTCTTTGTGGTCTTTTAGACCCAAAAGAATATCCAAAACAACTTCAAAGTAAACTTGGAATTACAGATAATGAAGCTCAAGAGTTGGTAAATGACATGAATGAACACGCTTTCAAAAAAATTCGTGATGAATTTATGAAAATTACCGATAAACAAAATACAGAATTATTAAAACACAGAGCTGAAATAGCAAAAGAAATCCCTGTAGAAAAAATTCCAATTAAAATAGTTACACCAGATCAAACACAGACAAAAGAAGATACATCCATTTTAAAAACAGCTGGAATAGAAATAACCCCGGCTTCTTTTAAGAAAGAAGTAGCTAGTGACATATCAGAAAAAAGAGATGATATGATAAAAGATTTAGAGCAACCAGAATTGATCAATAAACAAGAAGTAAAAACAAAAATAGGAATAGAAACAATAAATAAAATATTACCGACAATATCAAATTCAAAACTTTCTGGAAGCTTTCAAATACCGACAGCAAAGACAGAGTACTCACTAGGTAATATGACAAAAAACACAGAAATAAAAGAGTTGACTCCAAATAAAAATCTAGCTGAAATGGAGATATCTACACCAAAAGAAAACACAATCACAAGACCGAAAATACCAGGAGTTGACCCGTACTTGATGCCGATAGATGACGAAAAATAGTAACTAGACAATAAAACCTAGAAACTAATTAATATGCAATTTAAAGTACCACAATTTTTAGATATAGAAGATAAAATATTTGGTCCATTTACCTTTAGACAATTTGCGTACTTAGCAGGAGGTGGTGGATTATGTTTTGTCATATACAGAGCATTACCTTGGTATTTTGCTATTTTTTTAATTTTACCACTTGCAGGCCTTTCTTTAATGCTAACGTTTTATAAAATAAACAACAAGCCTTTCCTTAATGTAATAGAATCAGCTTTCAAATATGCTTTTGCAAGTAAACTCTACATTTGGAAAAGAAGAATGAAAAAGAAAGAAGATCAAGAAAAAGAAGCGCAAGTAGCGGAAGATAAAAAAATAGAAATGCGAGGTGCTACACCGCTTGGAACAAGCAGATTAAAAGATTTATCTTGGAGTTTAGATGTATTAGATGTAAAAAAGGGGAATGAAGATGAATTAAAAAACACACAATAATTATATGGCATTATCAGCAAAAGCAACTCAAGAGTTTGTACCTATCAAGGAAGTCCGTGATGGTATTGTAGTTATGAAAGATGGTCAATTGCGAGCCATCGTTTTAGCTAATTCCACAAACCTTTCTTTAAAATCTGAAGAAGAACAAAAGGCTACAATAATGCAATTCCAGTCTTTTCTAAATACAATCGACTTTCCAATACAAATAGTAGTGCAATCTAGACGCCTAGACATAAGACCATATTTACTTCTTTTAGAAAACAGAATGAAAGCTCAGACAGAACCATTACTTAAAATACAAACAAAGGAATATATGCAGTTCATAAGAAATTTTACTGAAACCACAAACATAATGACAAAAAATTTCTTCATCATAGTTCCATATAGTGTGGAAAAAATGGTGACTAGTAGTAGTGGAGGAATTTTTAGTAGATTTTTTTCTAAACAAACCAAGGCAATGGAAAAGGAAGCTCAAACAAAAGATTTTGAAGAAAAAAGATCTCAGCTTGATCAGAGAATAGGTGTGATAGAGCAAGGTTTGGCACGATGCGGTATTAAATCAGTAGAACTTGGTACAGAAGAAGTGGTAGAAGTATTTTATAAAGTATTTAATCCAGGAGAAATAGAGGGTAAGATAAATTTAAGCCAAGGAGAAGAAAAAAAGCTATAATAAAACAAACAGTTATAAATATATGGGAATTTTAGATAAATTATTAGGAAGAAAAACTAGCGGAAAAGATGCTGTAAAAGCATCTGTTTTACCAGTACTACCCCAAGAAATATATGAGTCAGCTGTTATGGAGCTTCAAGATATTATTGCTCCTTCAGCTTTAAAAATAGAACCAAAAGCATTAAACTTAGGGGATAAAATCGCTAGAACTTTTTTTGTCATTTCTTATCCTAGATTTCTAACAGAAAATTGGTTTTCTCCAATTATAAACTTGGATAAAGTTTTTGATGTAGCAATTTTTATACACCCAATAGATACTTCTCTAGCTTTAAGACAATTTCAAAAGAAAGTTGCCGAAGTGCAAAGTCAGATTAATGAACGTGAATCAAAAGGAATGGTGCGTGATCCAATGCTCGATACAGCAAACCAAGATCTCGAAGGTCTTCGAGACAGCTTGATGCAAGCACAAGAAAAAATGTTTGATGTTGGATTATACATCACAATATATGCTGATAATGACCTAGAACTTTTTAAAATTGAAAGTGAGATAAAATCTATTCTAGAATCAAAACTTATTTATTTAAAACCAGCATTATTCCAACAAGATGATGGTTTTAAGAGTATTATTCCACTAGGCAACGATCTTTTGAGTGTTCACCAAAAATTAAATTCAGAACCACTTTCTAGTATTTTTCCATTCGTTTCTTTCGACTTAACATCTGATAAAGGAATACTATATGGATTAAATAGACACAATTCATCTATGGTTATTTTTGATAGATTTTCATTAGAAAATTACAATTCCGTAACTTTTGCAAAATCTGGATCTGGAAAATCTTATTGTACAAAGTTAGAAATCTTGCGTAGTTTAATGTTCGACACAGATGTCATTGTCATCGACCCTGAAAGGGAATACGAGTATTTAGCAGAAGCCGTAGGTGGAAGATATTTCAATATTTCTCTTTCTTCCGATCACCATATCAATCCTTTTGATTTACCAATTCCAAGAGAAGATGAAACAGCAGAAGATGTCTTGCGTTCAAACATTATAAACTTGGTTGGACTTTTCCGACTTATGCTAGGAGGATTAACTCCAGAAGAAGATTCACTTGTAGACCGAGCTATCTCTGAAACATATGCTATTAAAGATATTACACCTGATTCTGATTTTTCTAATATTGAGCCACCACTTCTTTCAGACTTTGAAATGGTTCTATCTGGAATGGAGGGAAGTGATAGTGTCATACAAAGACTTGTAAAATATACTCGTGGATCTTGGTCTACATTTTTAAACAAACCATCCAATGTGGATATCAATAAAAAATTTATTGTCTTTTCTGTGCGTGATATGGAAGACGAATTGAAACCAATTGCGATGTATATTGTTACTCACTTCATTTGGAATGCTGTACGTAAAAATTTAAAAAAGAGATTGC
The DNA here is from genome assembly GCA_026396065.1 of Candidatus Nomurabacteria bacterium. Classification (GTDB taxonomy): domain Bacteria; phylum Patescibacteriota; class Minisyncoccia; order Phycocordibacterales; family UBA9973; genus UBA9973. Next base: position 82,953 of record JAPLXO010000004.1, read on the forward strand.
TCGTTGTGGACGAGGCTTGGTGGATGATGAAATCTGAAGATACGGCTTCTTTCCTTTATAGTATCGCAAAACGTGGAAGAAAATACTTCCTAGGGCTAGCTACTATTACTCAAGATGCGGCTGACTTTATGAAATCTCCTTATGGTGTGCCTATTGTAACAAACTCTTCTATTCAAATACTTCTAAAACAATCACCATCTACTATAGATGTACTACAAAAGACGTTCAACCTTACAGATGAAGAAAAATATCTATTACTTGAATCTGGAGTAGGGGAAGGTATATTCTTCGCCGGTACAAAACACGTGGCTATTAAAGTAATAGCTTCATATACTGAAGATCAAATTATCACATCTGACCCATCACAAATTCTTTCTATCAAAAAAGCCAAGGCTGATCTGGAAGATGCCGAGGCTGTGGGGAAAAAGTAGAAAACAAAAGAAAAAGTGATATAATGTATTTAATGAGAAATAAGATTTTCATACTAAGTTTCGCAATGTTTTTGAGTTTTTTCGCATTTTCTGCACATGCACAAGTAGCCAGCTCAGACATTTCAATAGATATTTCTCCAGAATTTCCAAAACCAAACGAAACTGTAAAAGTAACATTGAGCAGTTTTTCAATAGATTTAAATAAATCAAACATTGCTTGGTCTGTAAATAGCAAAGAGGTGATTACGTCTGTAGGTAAAAAAGATTTCACTTTTGAAATGGGAGGGTTTGGTGAAAACACTTATATAGAAGCAAAAATATATACAACAGGTGGCCAGAGTTTAATAAAAAATATTTCAGTTTCTTCTGCAAACATAGATATGCTTTGGGAGGCTTATGATTCTTATGTTCCACCTTTTTATAGAGGTAAAACACTGGCCTCACAAGAAATAAATTACAAAATAGTAGCAATACCAAATATGATGTCTGGTGGATATAGGGCTAATGCAGATCAAATGTCTTATACTTGGACAAAAGATGATGATGGGCAAGTAGAATCTTCTGGTTTTGGTAAAAGCTCTTTTATTTTTAAAAACACTTATTTAGAAAGTAGTAATACAATAGAAGTAGTAGCTTCTGATATAACAGGAAAGAATTCTACTTCTGGAAGTATTACAGTCACAGGATCAGATCCAAAAATAGTTTTTTACAGAAACGATCCTGTATTTGGAGTAGACATAGATCATGCATTAAAAGACAATTTTAATTTAAATAATAAAGGTGATTCAATATTTGTAGCACCATATTTCTTTTCTCCAAAAATGATAAATTCACAAGAATTGGTTTTTGATTGGTCACTAAATGGGGAAGTAATAGCCACTCCAAACCCAAAAAATATACTTTCAATAAAACCAAACAATTCACAATCGGGTGTTGCCGTTATAAAAATTGCAGTAAATAATGCGCGATCACTTTTCCAAACTTTAGAAAAGACAATAAATGCTAATTTTTAAAAATGATTAAAAAAATAACAAAAAAAATAATATTAGGACTTTATTTGGCAATATTTTTAATTGGTGGAATGGCTACACCATTTATCACAAATGCTACAGGTAACTGTGCAGTGACTAGCGCTGTTTTTACAACAGGACCTAATTTTTCAGATCATGCTGGTTTTATGGACACACAGACTACTCCTTGGTACAGCCTAGCAAATATAGGAAATAATACCGACAAAGTGGGTATAACAATTAATACTACAAATTGTTCTGGTGATACATTAAAAGTAAGTATCACATCAATTGGTGTTTCAACTGGTTTAGACCAAGATATTGGAAGTGATACAGGTGTTCCAGCAACTATAACTACTAGTACACATATGCCATCTCATCTACCTATAACAGTAGATAATACAGAAACAATAACTATACATTTACGCCCGGGGGAAACTCTTTGCAATGGTTCTCTTGCTGGAATAAATAATGACTGTTCTTACTATATAACAGTATACAAACCAGGAGATGCTAACCTCGGTAATGATGTAGAAATTTATAGATCTTTTACTCCTTTATCACCAAACTTACACCCACAATCTAAATTGTTATACGATTGTTCAGGAGAATGTTCTGATCCATGGTCACTAATAGAATATACGCCTAGAAATACGGCAATATTAGCATGTAAGGTACTTTCTGCTGAATTTGATCCGTATGGATTCCAAGGTGGAACAACGCAATGGTATTACAACGGTGAAGGCAAGAGTCCTGTTACTGTAACAGTAAAGACTTCTGGTTGTACTGGTGTACAACTACAAATAGCTGTCGCAGAACATTGGACTGTTGGGCTAAACGATGTAACCCAAGTAGCTAAAATGGAAAATTTAAAATATGTAGTAGATGGCACTGGAACAATAACAGCAAATCTTTGGCCAGGAGAAACAAATTGTCACAGGGTAGGTGGAAGTGGTTTTGATTGCCAATATTATCTAAAAGTTTATGGTATACCAGATGGTACAACCTACAATACATTCAACCCAATACAACCACGTGGAAATTTACAATATATGTGTGATGGAATTACTTGTACTGGAGATGACTGGGGAGTGGAACCATCTGGAACAGAACAACATGTAAACACAATCACTGATTACTATCCATTGGCACCATTACCAGGAATAGGTGAGACATGTAGTCCAGATCCTTCTGATCCAAGTAAGACAAATTGCGTAAAAACTGCACCAGATCCAACCACTGGATGTTCTGGTTTTGCTTCATATTTAAATGCACTAATAAAAGTATTTATTGGTATCTCTGCTGTATTAGCAATGATAATGATAATAATGGGTGGAATAGAATATATGACTACGGAAGCAATATCAGGAAAGGAGAGTGGCAAAGAGAGAATTACCAATTCAATCTTTGGATTATTACTCGCCCTTGGTGCATATATGTTACTAAATACAATAAATCCACAATTATTAAATATTGGGTTGTGTGGAATACCGGATGCTCAAGTAAGTATATCGCCAACAGATACTTCAAACGGATCAAATAATTCATTGTGTATATCAAACACAAACCCACCAAACCCAGACAGTGCAACTGGAACAAATATAACACTAAACCCTACTATGGTTAGTAAATACATACCTGCACGAGATCCATTAAACATTCCCGTTGGAATTAAATTACTAATAACTGCACAAACTTATACTGAGGGATTTTCTGATGTTCCACCACCACCAGGTGGCACTAAGTCATATAGGACAAATAACCCTGGAAATATAGGAAATACAGATGACGGAACAACAAAAACATATCCAACATTAGCAGATGGAATAAAAGCGCAACGTGATATAGTAACAAATGTAGCAAATGGAACATCAACTAGTTACAAAATTGGAAGTAAACCAACCTGTGCTCTTGGATCTGAATCTTATAATGGATCTTTATATCAATACTTAAGAATATATAGTACTGGAGCAAGAATGAATAATAATTATTTAAATAGTATCATTGGATATTTTGCTCAAAACCAAAAAACAATTACGGGAAGAACAAAAATGTCTGAAATAGCAGCTTTAAATTAAAATTATGTCCAAAAAAAATTTCACAATCTTAATAATAATCTTGGTATCTCTAACAGTTTTAATGTTTGGAATTATTTTATTATTTCCACAATCAAAACCAGCACAAATTATAAAAAGCGTAGTTCCTAGTGTTTTCCCTGTTGGAAATATGCCATCTACAAACACAAATACTCCTCCGGCAAATGTTTCTGGTCTTGGTGGATTGGTTCCTTTTGGAACCGACAATTTAAAACCGACAATAGAAGTAAATAAATTAAAATTACAAAAGATCTCAAGCTTCCCTGTAGCTGGTTTTGGTGTATATAATAAAGAAATTTTTAAAGAAGTTGCTCCTATTATTCCTCCAGTTGCGACAGCAGAAACTGCAACAACGACAGCAACTGGTTTAAAACCTACAGATAAAAAATCAGTAATTGCAAAACCTACTCCTCCAGCTACTGTTTTTATTACTGCTGTTAGATATGTTGATAAAAAAACTGGAAATATTTATCAAAATCTTGCAGATAATATAAACGAGAGGCAATTTACAAGTACAATTATTGCAAAAGTGCATGACGCATTTTTTGGAAACAATTCTGGTACAGTAGCGATGCGTTATTTAAAAGACGATAATCTTACAATAGAAAGTTTTCTAGGAAACCTGCCAAAAGAAGTCTTGGGAGGGGATACCACAGCTGATACTGATGTAAAAGGTGTTTTCTTGCCTGAAAATATTACAGATCTGAGTATCTCACCAGACAAAGCTAAATTATTTTATATTTTCAATTTAAATAAAAATGCTATTGGTGTATCATCTGGAATACTTGGTGATAAAAAATCACAAATATTTAGTTCTCCATTTACTGAATGGCTTACACAATGGCCAAATGAAAAGATGATTACTTTAACCACAAAACCATCTACTAATGTACCAGGTTATATGTATTCAATAGACCCTTCAAAAAAGGATTTTAAAAAAGTGTTAGGTAGTATTAATGGATTAACTACAAACACAAGCCCATCTGGAAGATTGGTCCTTTATAGTAGCTCAAAAAATAATTCGATTAATTTATATTTATATAATACAGACACAGGACGTTCAGATTTACTCGGTGTAAAAACACTACCAGAAAAATGTGTGTGGACAAAAGCAAGCGACGAAATATATTGTGCTGTACCAGGATCTTTAGATAGAGCTAGTTATCCTGATGATTGGTATCAAGGAATAATCTCTTTTGGAGACCAAATCTGGAAAATTGATGCTACAAATGAAAGTGCTACCACAATAGCTGATCCTGTTGTAATTTCTGGAGAAGAAGTAGACGGTATAAAACTTGCCTTAGATGATAGCGAGAACTTCTTATTTTTTGTAAACAAAAAAGATTCTTACCTTTGGCAACTTAATTTAAAATAATCCACCTCATCCCACGACTTCTCCTTATAAAGTAGAAGGAGCTAAAACCCTCTCCTTAACAAGGAGAGGGTAGGGTGAGGTTCTTAAATTTCTCCTATATATTTAATTACGACTCTGCGAGATGGCCCAAAACCAGTAGATTCTGATTTTAAATCGTTTGAATTTGAAACATATTCATGCACAATACGGCGATCAAAAGCAGACATAGGATCGACTTCGATACTAGATTTAAAATAACGAGCTCTTTCAGCTATCATATGTGCAATAGCTTTGACATTATCAACTCTTTTCTTTTGAAAACCACCAACATCTATTAAAATTCCTTCATGAATTTCTTGACCTTCTTCTTTTGAAAGAGCTTTCCCTTCAACTACTCTTTTAACTAAATGATTTAGAGCATGCAACGCTTCACCTTCACGACTGGTAAAAAGATACGGATTATTAACATCAACAGAATACCAAACTGTATTAGAATTATCTTCTTGAGAAATAAGAACTTCTTTAACAGAAACATCCATTTTTTCAATAATTTCTTTTATTAAATTTTGTATTTCTTGTTGATTCATAAATTTAAAAATTATTTTACTTCTACAGCAAGACTAATTTTCTTCCTATTAACATGAATTTGCTGAAAGACAGTAAACATATTACTTGTAATCCAATACAATGCTATTGCTCCGGAAATCTTGTAAGCAATAATGATGATAAGGAATGGGAAGATGTACTTCATTTGCATTTGCATACTAGAAGCAAAACTGTCTTGAAATGATTTTGGTCCATCTTTCTTCTCAGATACTGGTGGTTTTGGCATATAGTGTGCCTGTAAAAATTGAGATGCTCCAGCTAAAATAGCTAAAAGTAAACTTGGTTTTGAAATATCTAAAAGACCAATAAACATATTGTTAATATGAACTGGATTTTTAACAAAAGAATACAAGAATGCTGTATCAAAACCTGTACCTTGATTAAAACGCAAAAATACATAATAAAGAGCAAAAATTATTGGGATTTGAATCAAAACCAAAAGACAACCAGAAAATGGATTAGTCTTATATTTTTTATAAAGTTCAAAGGTTTGTTTTGCTTGTTCTTCTTTACTTGCACCAGAAGCTTTAACCTTCGCTATTTCTGGCTCAAGAAGCTTCATTTTGGCTTGTGATTCAATTGAACGGCGTGAAAGGGGGATAAGTATTGTTTTAACAAGAAGAGTCAAAATAATAACAGCAACACCTACGTCGCCCCCAGGAACAACAGAAACTATTACGGCTAGAAGGTTTAAAAGTGGTTTATAGAGAAGTGTATTCCAAATATTTAACATCTTCTCATTCTATACGAAAAAAGGTAAAAAGCAAAATTATTTTAATGGATCCATATGATTCTTTTGCCAAGGATGGCAACGAAGGATACGCCGAAAACCCAAAAAAGTTCCTTTTAAAATACCATATTTGTTTATAGCCTCTTTGGTATACTCTGAGCAGGTTGGATAAAAAACACAAACAGATTTTTTAACAATACCTAGACGCCTTAAAATACCCTGATCTGGGGATAAGGTTTTTTGGTAAAGACTAATTAATTTTGTTGAGTATGATTTTAATTTCATTTTCAAGATTTATTATTGGATTATAAGAGTTATTTTTTCTACCACCAAAAACACCTTCGCTGTTTTTACCAAACAAAATAACACCATTCAACCCTTTTGGGAGTATTAAAAAATATTTTCTTAATACAGCATAACCTCTTCTACGTAATAAGTTTCTAACCACAGCTTTTTTAGACACTGTTTTAGGTGTAATGAAAGAAATTTGTGATACGGAGGCATTTTTATTTAAAAGAAATTTAAAAGACAAGTTCGCAGAATTAATAAACCTTCCTTCTTTGAAGATTTTTTCAACCGTTTTGCGGTCAGCTCTGTTTTTTTTAGGTAGCATAGAAAAAGCAAAAGACGTAAAACACTTAGACGGTAAGCTTTTTTCGTCCTTTTTGAAGTCTTCTTTTTAATACATTTTTACCAGTTTTAGACTTGGATCGAACGAGAAAACCATGAGTTTTTGCTCTTTTTCGCTTTTTTGGTTGATATGTTTGTGACATAAATGTATTCTATAATATTTTTCTTTATAAATCAAGAATGTGCTCGAGAAGTGTGAAAGTTAAACAAAAAAGTTATCAACAGTTTATAAACATAGTTAATAAGTTTATACAACTACCATAATAAAAAGAAGTCGCTATAATATAGCATATGATAAATACAAAAGAGCTTTGGAAGAACTGCCTTGGCCAAATCGAAAATGATGTCTCAAAAGCAAATTTTAGTACATGGTTTCGAAATACATGTATTCTAAAAGAAGATGCTGGAATAATATATATAGGAGTACCAAATGAATTTGTTCGTGATTGGTTAAAAAATAAATATCATAAACTTATTACTAAAACCATAGCCGATTTCTTTGACACAATGAGAGCTGTTGAATATTCAATTACTAAAATTGAGGGGATTCAAGAAGAGGTAAAAAACCAAAACAACGCGTCATTTATAAACAAAGAGCTACCACTAAAAGATCTTTATAATATAAACAAAGAGGACAATTTAAACCCTAGATATAAATTTGATTCTTTTATTGTTGGATCTTTTAACGAGTTGGCATATGCAGCAGCACAAGCAATTATTGCAAAACCTGGAATGAGCTACAATCCTTTTTTTGTATATGGTGGAACTGGTCTAGGAAAAACACATTTAATCCAAGGTATTGGTAATTCTGTAAAAGAAAAATATCCAGATAAAAAAGTTCACTATATAACTCTCGAAAAATTTGCTACCGACTTAGTAAATTCTTTTCAATTTGGTAATAATAAAGCAAATTCTTTTAAGGAAAAATATAGAAAATATGATCTATTAATTATTGATGATATTCAATTTATTGGAAAAATGGAAAAAACACAGGAAGAATTATTTCATACTTTCAATACATTCTACGAAAACAACAAGCAAATTGTTTTTTCTTCTGACAAACATCCAAATTTTATTCCAGGGCTTGAAGACAGATTAAAATCTAGGTTTGCTGCCGGAATGATAGTAGATGTTTCTGAGCCTGAATATGAATCTCGTTTAGCTATTTTAAAAGTTAAATTACAAGAATTTGGTATAAACTTAGATGAAGAGGTTGTGCAATATATTGCATCCTCTATTCAGGGGAATATTCGTGAATTAGAAGGTAGCTTAAATACAATTATTTGCCAATATAGACTAAAAAATAGACCTATTTCATTAAATGAGGTAAAAACCTTATTAAAAAACAACATAAAACCCAAAAAGGGTGTTGTGATAAAAGATATTGTAAAAATAATAGCAGATTTTTACAACCTAGAAGAAGCAGAAATTTATGAAAAGACACGCAGAAAAGAAATCGTGAAAGCTCGACAAGTTGTAATGTATATTTTGAGAGAAGATTTTAATATTTCATACCCATTAATTGGACAAAAACTTGGAGGGAAAGACCACACAACAGTAATACACTCACATTTAAAAATAAAAAGTTCAATAAAAACAGACGCGTCACTTGTTTCTGAGTTAGAACAAATTAGAATCCTGTTTAAATAATTGTTGAAAAAGTGTTGAGAAGTGTAAATAATTATTATAATAAAGTTTAATAAAAAAGAGTATTAAAAAATAAAAGATAAAATAATTAAAAGTTCAAATAGTTATTATAAAGAAGAAAAAATTAAAATTAACAAAAAAGTATTTGTTAATAAGGGTAAAAAAAGTTATACACTTATTAACATAGATAATAGTAATAATAAATTTATATAAGAAGATATTAGAAATTAAATGAATAACAAATATGAAACTAGAATGTAACTTCGAAAAATTAAAAAATAGTATTGGGCAAGTAGAAAAAGTAACTGGAAAAAATTTAACACTTCCAATTTTAAGTTCTATACTTTTAATAGCTTCAGGTAAAACATTAAAATTAAGGGCAACAAACTTAAGTGTCGGTGTGGAAATAGAAATTCCAGCTAAAATAGAAAAAGAGGGCGTAATAGCTGTTTCCGGATCTGTCTTATCAAATGTTTTTTCTAATATTTTTCAAACAGAAAATATTATTCTTGAAGAGTCTGAAAATAATATAATAATAAAAACAAAAAAAAGTAAAATAAAATTAAAGTGTCAACCTTATGAAGATTTTCCAACAATTCCAGTCGTTTCAGGGGATTCTTTTAATATAGATTCTACTAAATTAGTAGATGGCATAAAATCTGTTTATTACAGTTCGGCTGTTTCAGATATTAAACCAGAAATTTCAAGTGTTTATGTGTATTCAAACGAAGATAGTTTGGTTTTTGTTTCCACAGACTCTTTTCGTTTAGCAGAGAAAAAAGTAAAAATAAAAGGTATTGTAGATGTTTCTGGTATTTTGTTGCCATTTAAAAACATTCCTGAAATTATAAGGATCTTTGGAGATATAAAAGGAGATTTGACTGTATTTTTTAATAAAAATCAAATTTCTATAGCATTTGAAGGTGTTTATTTTACATCCAGAGTAATTGATGGAATTTTCCCAGACTACAAACAAATTATGCCAAAAGAAAACACAACAGAAGCAATAATTTTAAAACAAGATTTGCTGAGTGCTTTAAAATTATCAAACATCTTTTCAGATAAATTTAATCAATTAAATCTAGTAATTAAACCAAAAGAAAAAGTTTTTGAAATTTCTTCATCAAACTCTATCGTTGGGGAAAACAACACAACACTTGATGCTGCTTTGACTGGTGAAAACGTAGAACTATCTTTTAATTATAAATATTTTTTAGACTGTTTAACTTCTGTTAATTCCGACAGCCTTTCTTTAAAACTAAACCAAGCGAATCGCCCCATGGTCATCTCTGGTGTATCAGATACTTCCTTTACATATCTTATAATGCCAATGAATAGATAAAATAAGATGATAGAAATAAAAGATTTATTACTTCATTTTAAAAGCTCTCTCCTTTATGAAGGATTAAAGAAAGATTCTGTACGTAGAATTATTTCCGAAGCGATAAAAGTAGAAATAAAACAGGAAGATATTGAAATAAAAAACAGTGTAATAAAACTAAATATAAAACCAATCTATAAAAATGAAATTTTCCTTAAACGTGATTTAATTTTAGAAAAATTACAACAAGAACTCGGTAAAAAATCTCCAACTGAGTTAAGATAAATTTTTAATTTATAACATTAAAAACTGATACTGTTTCAGAGCGGTTAAACACAGTGTCATACGAAATTAATTTTATTTCATTTACATTAATAAGGTTATCCAGTTCAGAAGGAGTAAAGGAAAAGTTAAACGGTGGTCTTATTGTTTGTATGTAAGTATTATTTATAAAAATATCTATTTTTGCTAGTGGATATCTACCAGTGCTAGTAATTTGTAAGTTCACTGTTTGGTTAGCTGGTGTAGGGATACTGTTATTTGGGTTTATAATCGTCACTACAGGTTTATTTGCATCAATATGGACATCATCAAAACCTGTTGGAATTTCAGACTGGCTGACCCACGTATAATTCACATGATGGTTTGTTAACCAGTTTTGTATTGGAATTTCCCAACGCTCAAATTGTGAATCATCAGATGGGTTTGTGGGTGCTGGACCTAGAATATCGTTTTTATTTACCCAGTAAAGTATTGAGTGAGGATTACTAATTACTTTTTCTATTTTTGTTTCCTTTGGTGTGTTTACTGTAGCTAATTTACCAGAGATGCTATCAACAAAAAAATTTTCATTTCCTTGCCAAATTCCACGTAAAACAGGTTTTACTTTTCCTGGATCAATTTCTGTGTTTGGTTTTTCAAATTTTTCTTCAGGTAATTTTGTTAATGCATAACTTATGAACTTATTCCAAATTGGTCCTGCGAGTGCAGCACCTCCTTTTTTCATTGGCTTATTGTCATTATTTCCTGCCCACACACCAACTGTAATATTTGGTGTGTAACCAATAGTCCAAGCATCCTTGTCGTTGTTTGTTGTTCCTGTTTTTACCGCTACATCTTTGTCTTTTACTAAAATTTGAGAGTTTGCACCAAATGTTGGAGTTCTTGCTACATTGTCTGAAAGAATATCTGAAATAGTTAATGCGACATTTTTTGTTAAAACCTCTTTTGTATTTGGTGTATATTGTTCTAAAATATTTCCACTACTATCTTCTATTTTTAAAATTCCAATATAGGGATTTCTTGTTCCGTTGTTTGCAAATACGCTATAAGCTGATGTCATATCTAAAAGAGTTGCTTCACCACCTCCAATAACAAGTGTTAATCCATATTGGCCTGTATTTGTAAGTGTGCTTATTCCCATATCTTCAGCTGTTTTAAACGAATCTTTCATTCCTGCAAGATAAAAAAGTTTAACAGCTGGAATGTTTATTGATTGAGCCAATGCATTTCTTAGGCTCATTGGTCCACGAAACTTTCCATCATAGTCATCTGGCATATAACAATCTTTTTGGTTGTGTCCACTTGTTGCTTTTCCATATGCATTACATGTAGTTTGAAACTCTGTTGGTACATCAAATAATACTGTTTCCGGAGTAAATCCTTTATTAAAGGCTGTTGCATAAATGAATGGCTTGAAAGATGATCCTGGTTGTCGATTTGCCAATGCTACATTGAAATTTCCTTCAATTTCTTTATCAAAATAATCTCTAGATCCCACCATAGACAATATTCCTCCAGTTTTTGGATCTATTGCTACCAACGCAGCATTACCACCATTCCAATTTTTTGCATTTTCTAATGCACCCTCTTTTACAATTTGTTCAGCGTTTTGTTGTAGATCATAATCAAGAGTAGTAGTAACTTTTAATCCACCTTGTTCTACCAACTCTGCTCCGTATTTCTTTTCAAGATAATCTTTTATATAAAAAACAAAATGTGGTGCTTTTATACCACCCGTTTGTTGTGGTAGGAAAGTAACATTTTCATTTTTTGCTTGATCATGTTGTTCTTGTGTTATAAAACCAAGCTCCTTCATTCTACTTAGGACAAAGTTTTTTCTATCATCCAATTTTTTTTTATTTTTTCCATAAGGAGAAAGTGTCGTAGGAGATTGTGGTAATGATGCTAAATATGCAGATTGTGCCAAGGTTAGATCTATGGCACTTATTCCAAAATACATTTTTGAAGCTTCTTCCACGCCGTACACATTTCCACCATAAGGTGATTCATTTAGGTAAAGTTCTAAAATTTTTTCTTTAGGCATTGCATTATCTATTTTTATTGCCAATACCCACTCTTTAATTTTTCGACTTATTGTTTTTTTTGAATTTAATAAAGTATTTTTTATTAATTGTTGAGTGATTGTTGAACCTCCTTGTGTTTTGCCAATATGAAAGATATTTGCAATTACAGCACGAAATATTGAAGTAATTTTTATTCCACTGTGATTATAGAAATCAGAATCTTCGACTGCTACTGTTGCATTTTTAATATTTACACTAATTTCATTAAATGGAATACTTGTTCTTTTTACATCTCTATTTATGTCGTATAGCAATACTTGTCCTGTTTTATCGTATATTTTAGTGGAATTTACAGTTTTTCTTGTTTCAAAAGAATGAAAATCTGGAATTTTAATAGTCGAAATCCAAATAAGAGCAATACTTGCTATAAACATAAAACACCCGGCCCCTAAAAATAGTATATTTTTAAAAAATTTATGTTTTCTTGTCCTTTTCCTCATTCTTTTATCATAGCAAATTGTATGTTATTATACGAGTATGAAAGTAATAACTGATGAGAAAAAAATAGATGAAATACTCTCTACTGGAGTAGAAGATATTTTTGTTAAAGAACATCTTAAAAAACAATTAATGTCGGGTAAGGTATTACGTGTCAAATTTGGTATTGATCCTACAGGTCCTAAAATACATTTAGGTAGAGCTATACCACTTCGCAAATTACGTGCCTTTCAAGATTTAGGTCATAAGGCTGTTTTAATTGTTGGTGATTTTACTGCGACTATTGGTGACCCTTCAGATAAATTAGAGAAGCGTCCAATGCTTACAACAAAACAAATAAAAGAAAACATGAAGGATTATAAAAAACAGATTGGAAAGATCATAGATCTTAAAAAAGCTGAATTTGTTTACAATAGTAAGTGGCTTGGAAAATTAGGCTTTAAAGAAATTTCAGAATTAGCAGAAAGTTTTTCTTTACAACAAATGTCTAAGAGAAGAAATTTTCAAGACCGCTTAGAAAAAGATGAAGAAATTTCTTTGCGTGAATTGTTTTATCCTTTAATGCAGGGATATGATAGTGTCGCTGTTAAATCTGATATAGAACTCGGCGGTTTTGATCAATTATTTAACGTTAAAGCAGGTAGAACAATACAAAAACATTATGGTATGCCAGAGCAAGATATTTTGACTGTTCAAATGCTCGAAGGTACAGATGGTAGAAAAATGTCTACTTCTTGGGGTAATGTTATTACTATAGTAGATGAACCAAATGATATGTATGGAAAAGTAATGTCTGTAAAAGATGAATTACTTTCAAAGTATTTCTTGCTTTGTACAGACATACCAATGTCACAAATAAAAGACTTTGAGAAAAAAATTACTGAGGGTATGAATCCTAAAGATTTTAAAATGGGTTTAGCTTATGAAATTGTAAAAATTTATCATGGAGCCAAGAAAGCCAAAGAAGCACAAGAGAATTTTGTTAAAACTTTTTCTAAAAAAGAAATTCCAGACGAAATAGAGGAAGTTAAATGCAATTTTGGTGAAACCTTAGCAGATTTTTTAGTTCTAAAAAAGATTTTAAGCTCAAAAGGGGAATGGCGCAGGCTGGTAGAGCAAAATGCTATTCATGATTTAAAAAACGATAGTAGAATCACTGATGTAAATTTTAGAGTTTTGGAAAATCTTACTTTAAAGATCGGTAAAAAAAGATTTTTAAAAATTTTAGTAAAATAAAAAAATCCCCACAACGGGGATTTTTTTATTTTACTCAAGATTCATCATCTGGTATACCATATCCTCCAAATTCACTCTCTTCATCACCAAGATTTTCCAAATCCATGTCTTTTAATTCTACCTCTAACTCCTCATCATCTTTTAATTCATCATTATAACTCATATAAACTTTTTTATTTTGAAATTTTTTAAAACGACCTTGATAATAAATTATTTTTTTTAATTTCTTATTTTATATCAAATATAGTTTGCTTCTGCAATCTTATTTTTTATAAACTGTGGATAAGTGTGCGAAGCCTGTGATGGCTATTGCTATAGCATCGAGCTCATCGTCACTTTTTTTAGAATTGTCTATATTTACAAGCATTTTAACCATACGCATTACTTGCTCTTTATCTGCTTTACCGTAACCTGTCGTTGCTATTTTTATTTGTGGTGGTGATGCTTCAAATATTTTTAAATCTGCTTTGATTGCTTCATATATTACTACTCCACGCGCTTCGGCTACATGCATAACTGTCTTTTGATTTGTAGTTAAAAATAAAGTTTCGATTGCGAGGATTTCTGGTTTGTATTTTTTTATCACAGACTGAACCTGTTCACCTATAAGCTTTAGCCTATCAGCGAATTCTAATTTAGCTGAAGTTTTAAAACATTCAGAAAAAACGACAGTATTTTTCTGTGTCGCGCCGTAGCCTTTAGCGGAGGGGGATTCTAATACTGCTATACCTAATCTTTCAAACCCCGGATCAATGCCTAAAATTCTCATAAGTTAATTATAACAGATAGAGGTTATTTACTCGGCGTTTGTAAAAACTTCTTGCACGTCGTCGTAGTTTTCTAATTCGTTTATTATTGTTTCGAGTAAATTAGCATCTTCTTCCGAATTTATTTCAGTGAACATATTTGGTTTCCAAACTAAACCTTCGGGTGAAAGTTCTTTTGTGAAACTCCATGCTACAGATCCGATACCACCGAGTGCGAAGCCATGCTTCGTCATTATGTGACGAATGTCTTGTGCTGAACGATTTTTACTATCAGTGAGAACTTCGATAATTATTCCCACACCTCCAGGGCCGTAGGCTTCATAGGTGATAGAATCCATTTGAGCTGAAGGTTCGCTGGCTTTTTTTATTGCGCGGTCAACATTATCAGTAGGGAGGCCTTCTCTCTTTGCTTTTGCTATTGCAGCTTTTAATCCTGGAGCTTCTCTGTTTCCTCCGCAGTTTTTTGCTTCGGCTGTAAGTAGGCGCACCATTTTAGTAAAGATTTTATGTGTATCTTTACCATTTGCTTCCTTTTTCATTTTATTTTTTACCCACTGTGAATGACTCATATGTTCGTTATTATACTATTTTATATAGCTTAAACAGCTTGACATTTAGCATATAAAATGCTAGTATAATAGAAACAATTTAAAACAATAGCAAAATGAAAAAAGTTCCTTTTACATTGAAGAGCTTAACAGCTCTAACCCTAAGCAACGGTAATCTGCTTGTGAACCTAAGCACAATCTTAGGAAGACCGTTTTATTTCTTTATGTCTCCCGAAGGACAGATTGTTCCTTCAGAGAAAGTGCCTACTTCTAAGATGTGGAAGTCGGCCACAAAAGGAAAAAATCCAAAAGTTCCTTTCGAGGTGGATGACAATCAAAGAAAGCTTGCATTAATCGCAAGCAAAAAAGAGATTGTAAATCCAAAAAGAAAATTATAATTGGAAAGTGATATGAATAAAGTCCGGCCCCATAAGGTCGGACTATTATTTTTTTACTACTTTATTTCAAATCCCAAATGCTCATACGCTTTGCGGGTCGCAGTACGTCCTCGCGCAGTACGTTCGAGGAGGCCGAGCTGGATCATGTATGGTTCGATGACTTCTTCGATCGTCGCTTCTTCTTCGGAAGTTGCAGCAGCGATAGTTTTGAGTCCTACTGGTCCACCATTGAATTTTTCAATAATTATTTCAAGAATTTTTCTATCAGCAGAATTGAGCCCGAGCTCATCTACTTCTAAAAGTGCGAGGGCTTTTTTTACAGTTTCACGATCAAATTTATTTTTGTGCACTTGGGCAAAGTCGCGACAGCGTTTCAAAAAGTAGTTCGCAGTGCGGGGAGTAAAACGAGATCGTTTGGCAATTTCTTCCATCGCTTCTTCATCCACTTCAATATTTAAAATCTTTGCAGAGCGTAGGAGGATTTGTTTTATTTCTTCCTCACTATAAAATTCCATTCGAAAAGTTCCACCCGAGAAACGAGAGCGAAGGGGAGAAGAAATAAGTGCCACGCGAGTCGTCGCTGCTATGAGTGTAAATGGTGGTAGGTCTAGCTGGATAGTGCGAGCCGAAGGACCTTTACCAATAATAATATCAAGTACGCCGGATTCCATCGCTGGGTAGAGGACTTCCTCAATCATTTTATTTAAGCGGTGGATTTCATCTATAAAGATAATATCGCCAGGGGCTAGGTTCGTGAGGATACTCGCTAAATCACCCACTTTTTCAATAGCAGGGCCGGAAGTTATCTTCATTTGGCGTCCAGATTCTTTGGCTATTAGGTGGGCGAGGGTAGTCTTACCCAATCCTGGTGGCCCATAGAAAAGTATATGTTCAGGGATATGTCCGCGTTCTTCTGCTGCTCCCAAAAGAATTTTCAAGTTATCTTTTATTACTTTTTGGCCAATATAGTCATCCCAAGTAGAAGGACGCAAGGTTTGGTCTAAGTGGCTTTCATCCTTATTTATATTGGTTTTTTCATCTTTTGGCATATTTTTATGATTTATTTCCGAATAATTTACTTGACATTTTATTTTGGTTATGCTATGCTTTCAGTGTTGACATGTTATCAACATACATATCCACATTATAGCATTTGCTACGTATTGTATATAGTATAATAGTTACACGAGGTTAAGGTTTTCTTGAAGCGCCACTAGGCGTTTTGTTTTTAAGGAAGGCATTAATCTTTAAGCAATCAGCCCCCGGTTCTACAGTTTTGCATAGGACGTTTTGGTTTCTAATTTATTATTTTCTGGAACCATCCTATAATGATCTGTTACTTTTGGAGCTTAGCTCCGAAAGGATTGTTTAAAGATTAATGCTTTTTTATTTTCTAATTAAAAAATCCCCATTAGGGGATTTTTTTGTTTTTATTCTTCGAGTAGATCTACCACACTTCGTACTTCATCAATAGAAGTAATTCCATTTAAAATTTTTATCACACCATCTTGGCGCATAGAGAGAATTCCTTGCAAAGCAGCAACTTTTTTAATTTCTCTTTCACTAGGATTCGCTGGCATTATTTTTTCAATTGATTCATCTGTGCGTATTGCTTCAAAGATTCCCATTCGTCCTTTATATCCTGTCATATTACATTTTTCACAACCCACAGCCTTGAAAAGCTTAATTGGTGCATTTATATCTATTTTATATTTTGTTAAATCTTTTCCTTCCGTAACAGCACCATCCAAGATTGTTTTTATACTTTTAGCTTCTTCCTCTGTAGGAGCATTTTCTTTTTTACAAATTTGGCAAAGTTTACGCACTAGACGCTGAGCGATGGAAAGGGAAAGAGCGGAAACTAAAATTTTAGGATTTACCTCAAGGTCTATCAAACGTGGAATGACGCCAGCAGCATTGTTTGTGTGAAGTGTAGAGAAAACCAAGTGACCAGTAAGAGCAGACTCCACTGCTATTTTTGCTGTCTCAGCATCACGTATTTCTCCCACCATTACTACGTCTGGGTCTTGTCTTAGGGCAGAACGTAAACCTTCTAGGAATGTATATCCTTTTTCTGAATCTGTCTGTGTTTGTGTAATACCGGTGAGGTGATATTCCACTGGGTCTTCAATAGTAATTATCTTAATTTCAGAAGAATAAATTTTACGTAGGAAAGCATATAGAGTAGTGGTCTTTCCGGATCCAGTAGGTCCAGTCACCAATATCATTCCATTTGGTTTTGCGATTTCTTCCATGATTATTGTAAATAAATACGGTTCTATTCCCATATCTTCCAAATTTACTTGAATAGATTTTGGATCCAAAATACGCATTACGATTGATTCGCCATATGATCCAGGGATCATTGAATTACGAATACTAATTTCTTCTTCTCCGATCATAATTGCAAATCTACCATCTTGAGCTGTTTTATTTGTGAGTTTCATTCCGGAAAGAAGTTTTAAACGGGAATTTAACAAATGATAAATATCCATTTTAAAAAACATAACGTCTTGCAAAACTCCATCAAGACGAAAACGCAACCTACAACGATCTTCTTCTGCTTCTATGTGAATATCGGAAGCTTTGATAGATATCGCACCAGCTAAAATTATTTCCAATATTTTAGAAATTTTATGTAATTGTCCTTCCTTCATTACATCTGTGATTAATACCTCTACGTCCTGCATTTTTTGTATTTTTCCAGCTGTTTCCATTAAAACTTCTCCAGATATATCAATACCACCTATTCTTGAATTTTCAGCCATTGAGATTTCATCATATCTATTCCAGATTTTATTTAAACTTGCAGTAGATGCCATGTAAAAAGTCGGTACATAATTTTTATTATGCATTTCTTCTGTTAAATTTTTTATTAAGTCTGGAGATGGAGTTCGAAGGGCGATAAAAAGATTTTTACCAGAAAGTTTAAATGGACCAATGTTTAACTTGCGAGCATCTTCTTGAGAGATAGCACGTAGGGACTCATTGTCTATACCAATACTAGATAAGTTTATATAGGGGAGGCCATATTTTGATTCTGCGAGTACTTGCACTAGCTCCTCCTCCTCTTCTTTGTAAAGTTCGTCTAGTTGTTTATTTGATTTTTCATCATTAAAAGAAGACATGTGTTTGAATTATAGCGTATTTAGGGCTTAAAAACAAAGGCAATTTTGGGCATAAAGGGCTTGACTTTTGGCTTAAAAGGTGCTATACTTATTAGGTTAAAGGTTCTTCGACAAAATATAGTTTTTATACGTTATTGATTTTAGTTGTTTACTTTTTTCTTCATGTTTTGGAGAGATGAGTAAACAACTAAAAATAATAATAAAATAACTATAAAATAAAAAAAAGAATGAAAAAAATCATGTTTACCTTAGGCGTAATGGCCGCACTTTTATTTACACAAGAATGTGTAGGTCAGAGTATTAACACCAATAGAAAAGGATTATTAAGAATGGTGAATGGTCACTATCCTAATTATTCAGCAAAAGATATCGCTGGATTTATAGAAAATAATAATTCCGAGCCGTTTAACGTGTCCGCTTCAGAAGTAAAAAGTAAAATGGCAAAGTATTGGGACATACCCGAAACATCTGTCGTTTCTGAATTAAGAGGTCTTATCGCAAGACCATTTGATGCTTCTAAAGATCATGCGCAAAATTCTTGCGCTGATATCAGCACACAGACAATAGGGTTTACTTCAAAGCAGGTCGTTACAGGTGACATAGTTTATGTTACTCCTGTGACGGACGAGCTTCGCTTAAGAAAACCTTGTGGCAACATTTTGCATGACACGGATTTACATCAAAAACGTGCAAAATCCAAAACAGGTGGTGAAGAGAAAAATAACCGTAACCAAGAAGGGAACGGTTTGACTGACAACAACTACAAAGCTATGTACGAAGCTTTGAAAGAAGAACAAAATCAAAAACAGTACAAAAATCAAGCTCCTAACAGTCAAAGAAAAAATCAACCAGTGTTGATGGACTACGGACAAAGAGTTGCTGCTGCAAGCCCTGATGGCATGTATCACAACTCAGGCGCAGATCCAGACCCAGACTACTTTTCTCCAAACTTAGAGAAAGCAATTTGGGACCAGGAAAGAGGTTTTTGGTATTATGATAATCTAACTTACGGAAATCGTAATTATTTTCCACAAGTTGGATTATCAGCTGGATTTATACTTGAAGCAGGTATTGTAATAAGTGGTCCAAGTTATTGGAATTATAACTACTTGCAACAGTATCCGTTTGTGCCTTACACAAACAACCAAAGTAATTGTGGTGGTGGAAATCATCATAATGGTAGTGATGGTGGAGATAACCGTCACTACGGACGTAGAAATTAGACACCAGAGATTCTGGTGTAGCAATATCATTAAAACGTTTTCTTTCGAAAGAGAGAAGGCGTTTTTTTGTGCTAAAATGAGACTAATGGCGAAAGATAATTCTAAAATTTTAGTGTTGCTCGACTCTCACGCGATTATTCATCGTGCGTATCATGCATTGCCAGACTTTGTTTCAAGTTCTGGCGCACCTACGGGTGCGCTTTATGGACTAGCAAATATGCTAATGAAAATCATTTCTGATTTGAAGCCGGACTATATTGTTGCCTGTTATGATCTTCCACAAAAAACTTTTCGTCACGAGGCTTATAAAGAATACAAGGCTGGCCGAGCAAAGGCCGATGATGCACTAGTGGCACAGCTCATCAGCTCACGTCAAATTTTCCAAGCATTTAATATTCCTATTTATGATGCACCAGGTTTTGAAGCAGATGATATTTTGGGGACGATAGTTGAGAAGTTTAAAACCCCCTCTCCTTTACAAGGAGATGGGGCAGGGGGTGAGGTCAAAATAATTATCGCTTCGGGAGACATGGATACGATGCAACTCGTGGATGATAAAAAAGTTCAAGTTTACACTTTGAAAAAAGGAATTACTGACACGATTTTATATGATGAAGATGCTGTCGTGAGCCGATTTAATTTCAAACCGCTTTTACTTCCTGATTACAAAGGTTTGCGTGGTGATCCGTCTGACAATATTATCGGCATCAAAGGTATTGGAGAAAAGACTGCTACAGATTTGATTGTAAATTTCGGTACACTCGAAGAAATGTATAAAAAATTGAAAAAAGAACCAGAAGCTTTTGAGAAAGTCGGTATTAAAGCTCGCATGATAGAACTTTTGAAAAATAATGAAGAAGAAGCAATGTTTTCAAAAACTTTGGCTACGATTCGTCGTGATGCGCCGATCGATTTCAAGCTCCCAGAAAAAACTTTTTGGGAAAATGCTGATTTAGCCAAAATCGAAAGGGTTTTTGCTGATTTTGAATTTCGTTCATTATTTTCTAGATTAAAAAGTTTTTTTAATAAAGGAGAACAGGAGACAAGTTTAGCTGAATTTGCTAAAGATTTTAAAAATGATGAAATAGTAAAAAGTACAGAAGTAGTGGATGAAACAGAATTACAAGAGACTAGTGTGGCACTCTGGTTGATAAATTCTGAAATTACAAATCCCACACTCGATGATATTTTACTTTTTGCTAAGACAAAAGATTTTAAAACTGCGCGAGAATTTGTTTTTGAAAAGTTAAAAAAGGAAAATCTCACATTGGTGTATGAAGAAATTGAAAAACCTATTATTCCAATAGTAAAAGAAATGCAAGATGTGGGAATTTTAATTGATCAAGATTATTTTAAAAAATTGTCAGCAGAATATCATATAGAGCTAGATAAATTAACCAAAAAAATATATGAGGTAGCAGGTCAGGAATTTAATATCAATTCACCAAAACAACTTGCTGAAATTTTATTTGAAAAAATGGGTATTAAGTCTCCAAAGAAAAAATCTGCTAGTGGAACTTATTCCACAAATATTTCCGTGTTAGAAGAACTTGAAGAAGAAAACCCTATTATTTCAGAGATTATGAAATATCGTGAAATACAAAAATTGCTTTCTACATATATTGATGTGATTCCACAAATGGTGACCGAAGACGGACGACTCCATGCCAAATTTATTCAAAATGGTACGACGACTGGTAGATTTTCTTCACAAGATCCAAATTTACAAAACCTTCCCATAAAGAGTGACCTAGGACAAAGAATCCGTCATGGTTTTACGGCGCAAAAAGGATACAAGCTCACAGCTTTTGATTATAGCCAGATAGAGCTCCGTGTCACAGCAATGCTTTCTGGTGATAAAAAAATGACAGAAATTTTTAAAGACGGTAAAGATATTCATACAGGTGTAGCATCTTTTGTGTTTGGAGTTTCAGAGGAAAATGTAGACAAAGAAATGCGAAGAAAAGCAAAAGTAATAAATTTTGGAATTATTTATGGTATGGGAGTATCTGCTCTTCGTAAAAATCTAGGAGGCACTAGGCAAGAAGCACAAACTTTTTATGATAATTATTTCCAACAATTTTCTCGTATTCAAGAATATATGGAAGAAGTGAAAACTTTTGCCAAAGCTCATGGTTATACTGAAACACTCTTTGGACGACGCAGAATGTTTCCAATGATAAATTCTCGTATTCCTTTTATAAAAGCGATGGCAGAGCGCACAGCGACGAATGCACCTATTCAAGGCACAGCCACGGCTGATGTTATTAAGCTTGCCATTCGTTATGCACATGAAGATTTAGAAAAAGCCGGGCTTCTAAATAAAGCTCGCCTCGTTTTACAAATTCATGATGAACTCGTTTATGAAATTAAAGAAAGTGTTTTAGATAAAGCAGAAAAAATAATTTTATCTGCAATGCAAGGTGTCCTAGAAAGATCATTTTTACACTATAAATGTGATATTCCACTTATAGTGCACTATGGTTCAGGGGATAATTTTGGGGAAGTGAAGTAGTTTTACTCTTTTACTTAAAGTGGTATAGTTAAAACATATGGACTCAACATTTAGTGAAAAACAAGAACAAAAAGAACATTCTCATAAGAGTGTGCATTTACATTTGGCACATTCTTATTCTTTGTATTTTTTTGGGTTATTATTTGGTCTTATTTTTGATTTTATTTTTCCATTAAGACTCTTTTCTTCCGGTGTTTCTACTTTTTTTGGTATAACTTTAATTATTTTTTCTTCTATTTTAATTCTCTGGGCTCAGAAAATCTCTCATCCTTTTTACATTGATAATGTTTTAGAGGGTAGATTATTTCATAAAGGTCCGTATCGCTTCACTAAAAGCCCTACACATCTAGGCTTGGCTTTGCTAGTGATTGGTTTTGGATTTTTGATTAATGCTTTCTTTGTTATAATTTTTACTATTTTGGCTTTTATTACCTCGAAAGTAACTTATTTAAGAAAGCGTGAACTTTTTCTTGAAAAAAATTTTGGAGAAGCATATAAAGAATATAAAAAGTCTGTTCATTTATGATTTATCTTTTTATTGGAGATGATACAAAGAAAAAAAGAATTGCTTATGATAAATTTGCAAATACTTTTCCAAAAAATGTAGAAAAGTTTTTTATCATCAAAAATGACTTTGATCCACTTCAATTGGAAAGCTTTTTGTCTTCCCAAGGTTTGTTTTTTACTAAATGCGCAGTGTTTTTTGAAAATGCTTTTGAGAGGGAAGAGATGCGAGATTTTATTTTGTCTAAATTGGATGTGATGAGTGAGTCGGGAAATGATTTTATCTTTATGGCTGGTAAGCTAAACAAGCCAGTGTTGGATGCTTTTAAAAAAGCTCGTGCCGAAATAAATATTTATGAATTGCCGAAACAAGCCAAAGAAAAATATGATAATTTTATTTTAGCCAATGATTTCGGCGCGAAAGACAAACTAAACCTTTGGCTACATTATCGCCAGGCAGTGGATCTCGGTGTCGGTCTTGAAGAACTCGTCGGTGTTTTGTTTTGGAAAGCAAAAGATATGCTTGTAAAAAAAAGTTATGGCAAATTTACTGAAACAGAACTTAAAAATTTCACTTCACAAATTTCATATATCTTACCCAAAGCCCGTGGAGAGGGAGTTGATGCAGAAATAGCATTAGAAGAGTTTCTATTGAAGTTTTTCTAATTTGTGCGCCCGGTTGGAATCGAACCAACGACCGTCTCCTTAAAAGGGAGCTGCTCTACCGACTGAGCTACGGGCGCAAACGTATGTAATTGTGATAATATATCAAATATGACTAAAAATCAAGAAAATATTTTAATTTTACACAATATACGAAGCACTGAGAACGTCGGAGCCATGTTTCGTACTTCTGATGCCGTAGGGATAAACAAAATTTATATTACCGGCTATACTCCGGCGCCGCTAGATAGATTTGGTAAAAAGAGAAATGATATTGCAAAGTCTGCATTAGGAGCAGAAGAATTTGTGCCTTGGGAGCAGAAGAAAAGTCTACCAGCGCTTTTGACTAAATTAAAGAAAGAAAATTATTTAATTATCGGGATAGAACAAGATAAAAAATCTATTGATTATAAAAAAGTAAAAATAGGAAAGAAAAACGTTTTCCTAGTAGGGAATGAAGTGATAGGAATAGACAAAAAAACATTAGAGAAATGTGATGTCATAGCTGAGATACCAATGAAAGGAAAAAAAGAATCACTGAATGTATCAGTTTCTTTCGGCGTGGCTATTTTTAGAATACTAAATATTTAAATTATTTAGCTCCAGAATCTGAACCAGTAACAAATGGTTGGTTTGGTGTTGATACAGGTTTAGCACCGCTTGAATACCAAAAAATCCAAAGCAATATAATTACTACTACGATTTCTTTTAAATGTGATTTAGCTATATCATTATCTGCCATATATTTTTATTTAAAATTAATAATTATTTATATTATAACATTGATAAAATTTAGCTGTCTACACCTTTCCACCTCCTAGCATTTTTAAGGCTTCTTTTATTTTGTCGTTAGTATTTATGGCCTTCACGTTTTTCAAAGCATCACGTGCTTCATTTTGTGAATAACCAAGAGATTTTAATGCTTCTAGTGCATCGAGCTCTTCTTTTAATGTTCCTTCTTTTTCATTTTTAAACTTATCACGTAGTTCAATAACTATTTTTTCTGCAGTTTTTCTGCCAATTCCAGAAATTTTTGTGAGATATGAAATATCATTTGTCCCAATTGCTTGTCGCAATGTATAAATAGATGCAACACTTAAAATACTTAACGCACCTTTTGGTCCAATACCAGATACGCTTATTAGCATTTCAAAAAATTCCAATTCTTCTCTGTCAATAAAACCATACAAATCTAAAGCATCTTCACGAACAACTGTATGTATCCAAATAAAAACTTCTAAATTATTTTTTATCTTAATTAAAGAATCTAAAGAGAGGCTAATCTTGTAACCAACTCCATTTGTCTCAACGATTACAAACTTTTCTGTCTTTAGTATTATTTTTCCTTTTATACTTCCTATCATTTGTGTATTATAGCAAAATTTGCATTTTTTCGTAATTTTGGTATATTGATACATATGCCAATAACAAAATCAGCTGAAAAAGCAATGCGAGGATCTCTTCGAAAGAAGGGTCAAAATGACCGTCGAAGACGCGCAATGAAAGAAGAAATTAAGAAAATAGATAAAATTGCCAAGACTGACAAAACAGCTGTTGGTAAAATGCTCTCTACTGCATATCAAGCTATTGATAAGGCTGTAAAAAAAGGAGTTATAAAGAAAAATACTGCAGCTCGTAGAAAGTCTAGATTAGCAAAATTAGCTAAATAACAAACAAAAAACATCCCACTGGGATGTTTTTTGTTATATAATATACCCATGAATCATTTATTGGAATTTTATGGAACTGAATGCCCTCATTGCATCACAATGCATGAGCTAGTAATTCGTTTAGAAAAAGAAGAAAAAATAAAAGTAGATGCGATAGAATGTTGGCATAATGATGAGAATGCAAAACGTCTTGAAGAACTCGACAAAGATATGTGCGGAGGAGTCCCATTTTTTTATAATACTAAAACTAAGAAATTTATCTGTGGTGATGCGAGCTATGAAATATTAAAAGCTTGGGCAAAAGGAGAACCATTCACTCAAGAAGAATAAACTCATATAAAATTCAAAAATCCCCCGCTTTTTACAGACGAGGGATTATTGGATAGGTTATTAACTAAATTAATTAGCCAATAACCGAACGTGCATAGAATCAGTCCTTTCTATTTTTTTACTTAAATTGAACTGATTTACTATTGTTTTTTTTCTACCAAAACGGACTGCGGCTACTTCCATTTTTCCGTTTTTTAATTGATAAAACAAGTACGTAATAACCAAGTTGTGCTGGTTAAAGACTTGTCTGTTCTTTTTTTCTTCAGCAAAGAAAGCTATTTTTTCTTTTGCCTCTTCAGGCGTGCTAAATATTGGAAGAACTGTTTCTTTGTAGCCTGCTACTTTTAAAGCTTCTTTTATTTTCATAAAAGTAGTTTTTTTAGTAACTTTTAGTCTGGTTATACCATTTACGGTATTTATTTTTTCGAGCAGTGGTTTTTCTTCACTACTTTTTTTACGCAACAGAGTTACTGCAATCATAGCCAAACCAGCTACTAGTACAGATAAATCTATTATGTGAATCGGTAAATATAGATCTAAGAATGGACCTATAACATACAGATGTAATGCTACCGCACCTACACTTAGGCAGATACCGGGTATTAATAAGTTAAACTTTTTCATGATTAGGGTATTTAGAGATTATTTTAAAATGATACTAGGTAAAAAAATTACTTTAACCTCCAAATATTGAAGAGCAAGGTAATTTTTTTATCTAATAAGATCTAGATGTCAAAGAACCTTCATTACTGATAGTTTGGCATTTACACATAGAAAGTCAAGTGTTTATTGTGCTCTCGGCAGGACATCTTTCCTTACAGGAACAGTATACCTTTTCGGTCCGATTTAGAATCTGACAACGAAAAGCTTTTCGCTTCCTGCACAAAAGCAAATAAATTTGCTTTTTCTCATGCACATTTCATGTGCTCTCGGCAGGAATCGAACCTGCATCGCAACTTCCGCAAAGTTGCGTCCTATCCATTGAACGACGAGAGCCTTGTCCCGATTTGACGTGGGGATATTGCTAGATTAGCAGTTTTTAATAAAAAAACCAAGTTGATTAAATTTAAAGCCCTAAATACTCCAACACTTTTTCAGAAAAGTGTTCCTTCATCTCTTGTTCTAACACATTATTTTCTCGCATTATCTCATTAACTTTTTCTGGTGACATATCACCTAAAGGAGCAGAAATCATTGGAAAAAAGAATTTGTTGGATTTTATAAAAAGAGTTGGCTTGTCATTTGTTTTTACAAAAAACATTTTTATATTTTTATATGTGTAAAGTTGATCTTGAATTCGCAAACCTTTTTCACTGAGTTCATAATTTATCATTTCTGGTTTTTTTAAAGCGAACATCCCTAAAGATATACCACCTAAAATAAGTAGAACTGCAAAAAAACCATCGTTAAAAATTATTGCAGCAATACTACCAGCTACAACAATAATTCCTAATGCCCAAAACCAATCTTTTGTTCTACCTTTTTCTTCGTATTCGATTACTGACCAAGATAATGTCTCCATATAATTTAATTGTATCAAATATAGATTTTTAAACAATGAAATATAACATTGTACTAGTGATTATGGTCACAAGTTTCTATTTTTCCATCTTTTTTACTCTCTTCTACTAGGTGGTGTATCAAGTCACCAATTAGTAAAAATACTAATAGCTCAATGATTCCATGCCAAGTTTCTATTTTTGTTGCAAAACCATGAATACTAACACCTAATATTAAGCCGACAATCCACACAAGAGAAACTGAGAATATACAAGTTAATATTTTCCACCCTTTTTTTATTTCTGTAAATGGTATTAACAATCCCCATAACAATAAAAATAATACAGGCTGACGAACCAATTCATGAAGGAATACCGCAATAATATTATTATTCCAACTTATTCCATCTATAGTGCTGTGTGCTAGGTTGAATAAGATAAAAATTCCAAGTGTTAAAATAAAACCTTTTCCTTTTGAATGGAAATGACAAGTCAATTCACCGAAAATATATCCAACTATGGTTATAAAAATAACCAAAAATATATTATTTAAAACTTCATCCCAATGTATAGAAGTAGCTAATATTATGCTAATAGCTGTAACTATTGCAATAATGTTGAAAGAAATATACTTTTTTATATTCATATATTTACTTTACCACAAAGATAACCTAGTTGTAACTATTTAGTTTTTTTACTAAAACGATATATTAGAGTTCCAATTAAAAATATTAAAGCAATAATAGAAAAAATTATTGGAATTTTAATCTCACTATTTTTTACTGAAGCAGTTAAATTTATTGGTTCTATTTGCTGAGCTTGTTTTATTGATTGTTTTGCGTTTGTCTTATTTTCTTTTTTAATTTTTACCTTAGCTATTATATTTTTTGTGAGAACAACTTTCTTTTCTTCTATTGTTAGTTTTGGTGAGCAAAGAGTGCTATCTATTTCACATGTTATTTTAGGTAATGATAGATCTGGTGTAGGGCAAAGAGTAACGTCTGTAGCACAAGTTTGTGTTTGTGTTGGTTTTGAAACTGTATGAAAAATTGAATTCCAAGTTTTCCCTAATACTCCCGGAATTGCATAACTAGTTGACCAAATTCTATTCGATTGAACAGAATTATTTGTTACTCCACCATCAGCTATTTGATTACTTGCTAAATAATCAATTCCAGTATGTCCATTTTTTGTCCAAGTAGTGTTTATTGCATTTGATGCTTGCAGTGCCCAACTAGTAGAATCAACATTACCCCATCCACCATCAGGATTTTGTGATGTTGAAAGATAATTACTCGCTTCATTTAATGCTGAAGAAACCTCAGCAATACTAGAAAATTGTGACAATGCTTGAATAGTAGCAGATGTCATATCAATACCACCATCCCATGAGCCATCAGATTTTTGTTTTGAAATAATATAGGCAATATCTTTTGAAATAATATTATCGTTTACGGTGTAGCCAGAATTTTCAAGAGCAATGAGAGCAAAAACATCATCGTTAATTTGTGATGAATCACCGAATTGTGTGCCATCAAAAGCATTTACAATTGGTGTAACAAAATCTGATCCATGAAACGAATACGGGTTTTGATTTAGTGCTAGAAGAGCCATTGTGTGACGCTCGTTGCTTGTCAGGGTTGAACTCACAGAATTGTGAGCAGTCATGTAATCTAAAATATTATTTTTTACAGAGTCAGAAACATTTCCAGCTACGAGGCCGATACTTGCCCAGTCGGTATACATATCATTTTCTTCAAATGAACCGTCGGATTTTTGAACTCCAATCAAATATGCTACAGCATTTGGAACACTAAAAGTTACTGGTGGTGGATTTCCTCCACCACAACCACCACATGGAGGTGGGTCGATCTGTGTTGTTTCTTGTACTGAAATAATAACTGGATTTGCATCGAGTGATTCATCTTTGTGTGATTTGATTTTAAAATCACCCACCACTGTAGTAGGATAGGTAACTTTTCCGTCAGCGTCTGTTGTAAAAGTTTCTGATCCAATATATACGTCAGCTCCTTCAAATGGAAGCCATACTGCATTCCAAGAAGAGTCTAGACCAAAAATTTGTACTGTAATCGTGATAGTGTCACCAACTGTCGGTGTAAGACTATCTACTAAAATCTTTGTCGGGTTAATATCATAATTTAAAAGAATTACATCTCCTGAATTTAAAATATATTTATTTAGTGCTGATTGACCATATTCCAAATTGGCAAACCATCCCCAATAGACACCATTATTATTTTCATTGTTTGTAACATTGTTTATTGAATTAAGAAATGCGTCGTCTCCCCACCAAGACCAATCTGATGTAGCTACTGCTTGTTTTACTGCGCAGTAAGCAGAGAAGGAAAGTGTTCCTGTATTGTCACTGTCACAAGCTGTTACATTTATATCTTGGTTATAAATAGTTTGAGAGTTTGTCTCTATATCTAGGTGAATAGTTATTGTAGGGGCTGGAGGAGCTTGTGTCACTGTTATGTTTCGGACAGCCGATGCTTGATTACCTGCTGCATCAAAAACTAAATATTTTACAACATAGTCTCCAGCTATACTCATATCTACGTAATTATAAGTTTGTATATTAATAGTAATATCTCCATCGATATCATCACTAGCTGTAGCACCAGCATCTATATATTCTGTTCCTTGCATTATTGATATGCTTACTTCTCCATTTAAAGAAATAACTGGTGGAATAATATCTGGATCACCAGCAAAAACTTTTGTTAGTGGAATACACAATGCTATTGTTAGAATAATAACCGATAATTTTGTTTTTATATTTTTCATAAATTTATAATGATTCACTTAATTTCCACTCGACAACATCACCGACTTTTGGCACATAAGAAGAAATCCCGAGATTCGCTTCTATGCCATTAATATAATAAATTAAATACTTTCCATTTCCTTCTTTTAAATTTCCAATACTACTGATAAAAAATCCCATTCCCGAATAATTTTTCCCTGTGAAATTTATCTGCCCAGCATTTTGCCCTGCCAATAAAATATCGTAGAGACTAGAATTATTTTGTATTGGTAAATTTATATTTGTATCAGCAATTTTTAATGTGATTACGTTTGTGTTTAAAGGAACAAGAACCTCACCCGCCTTCGGCACCCTCTCCTTATTAAGGAGAGGTGCTCCTCGCAAGGACGGTCCTTGCGAGGAGTTTTGTTTCAAAGTGCCTGATAAGGTATTTAAGGTTATGTTTTTTATTTCTGGAGCTTCTACTGTTTTATGTGAAGAAAAAATAAAAATACTAAAAATAACTATAAAAATAATTGCTAAAATGATTATGTATTTTTTATTTGGATTTTTCATTTAAAAAAGAAAAAACTCCTACAGAGAGGAGTTGCCGTGCCACATTTCAAAATGAAATATGAAAATTCCTGCTCGGGACGAAATTTATAATTGGTATTCGGACTTTCTAAATATAATTTAGATTACCGTAGCGGCACTGTGGAGGATTTTCACCTCGCTTCCCCAATTACAAAATATTAACTTGTTAAACGCTCTACCAGTATACTCTACACAAATTTTTATGCAAATATTTCTTTAAAATCATTTTTTAATCTATAATGCATATCTATGCAAAAAAGGACTTGGTTTTTATTTTTAACTATTTTAATAGATATGATCGGTATTGGGGTTCTAATACCTGTAATTCCACAATTGCTCGGTGAGCCGAGTTCTCCGGCATTTTTGCTTGGTCCGGGCCAGCAACATCTAGGTTTCATTTTACTTGGATTTTTAATGGCTGTGTACCCGATAGCTATGTTTTTTGCTTCACCAATACTCGGTAGTCTTTCTGATAAATATGGTCGCCGACCAGTATTACTCATTTCTATTTTAGGAACTGCTATCGGTTATTTTCTTTTTGCATATGCCATAATGACAAAAAATATCCCATTACTTTTTATTTCTCGAATGTTTGATGGGCTAACAGGAGGGAATATAGCCACAGTACAGGCAGCCCTCGCTGATCAGGTGAAGCCAGAAAATCGCGCCAGAGCTTTTGGTATGATTGGTGCGGCTTTTGGCCTTGGCTTTATTCTCGGTCCATTTATCGGAGGTAAACTCGCTGATCCAAGTCTCGTGCCATGGTTTAGCGCGACAATACCATTTATCTTTGCTGGAATTTTGGCCTTGATAAATTTGGCTTCAATTTATTTTTTCTTTTCAGAAACCAATGAGCATATCGATAAAGATAGAAAAATTAATTTCTTTGGCGCAATTGGTAATATTATGAAAGCAAAAAAGATGGTTGAAATTCGTCATCTTTTGATTGTATCATTTTTGTTTAATGCTGGTTTTGCATTTTTTACTTCCTTTTTTAATGTCTACTTAACCACTAAGTTTAATTTTAGTGTTGGCCAAGTAGGAAACTTTTTTGGCTATTTTGGAGTATGTATTGTATTTACTCAGTTGGTAATAGTACGTCTTGTTTCAAAAAAATACGACAATATTTCAATTTTACGTTTTGCTTATCCTGCTACTGGTATTGCTTTATTTTTGTATTTATTACCGACACAGTCATGGTGGATTTTCGTGATTGCTTTAATTTTTGCTATTCCAAACGGTCTTCAACAAGCAAATTTTTCTGCTCTTCTTACTAAACGTATTGATCCTACAAAAAGAGGTGAGGTGCTAGGTATTTCGGCTTCTGTAAACTCTGTAGGACAATCATTACCTCCACTTCTAGCTGGAGTAATAGCAGTAGTTTTTGCTCCTTGGGCGCCAATATTTATCGCTGGACTTTTTGTAATAGGGGCGGGAATAGTCTTTAGATTTACAGAAAAATAAAACTAATTTTTTATAAAATTGACGTTTTCGTATAAATATGCTACTATTTTTTAGTAAAAGCTCTTTGCCATATAGTTTTTTTGTGAAATTGATTTAATTATTTTGTTCTTCAGAAATGGAGGTTGAAATAATTAAATCAGTACTCACTTAAAAAAACAATAGAAATATGGAAAGTTTACAAATTCTTTCGTCGATATTTTTATTGGCGAATAAGTACTTTTGGTTAAAAAGAAAACCAAGCGGATGGATACACGGAATCATTGGAATGATTATTCTGACAGTTTGTTTGTATATACAAATGGTTTTCAAAAACGAATCAAATCTTTGGATTATGATTGTGAGTAATCTCACAGCTATTCCAGTAATGATGTATGGCTACCTTATAGCTGTAACAAAAAATGGAAGTAGGTTTGAAAACTTGCTAAACAGATGGAACCTCACTTTTAAAATAATTGTTATTGTTTTGACTTTCTTTGTTTGTATATTGATTCTAATAGAAGCGATTACGACATCATTGTTGATCATACAATTTATTTTAACTAGCATGGCTTCAATCGGTACGCTTTTGCTCGCATTCAACAAAAGATTTACAAACATGAGCGGTTGGATATTGTTTTTGCTGACACATATATTATCAGCATATACAATGTTTGAAGTGCATGCATCAGTATTGGCTTGGTGCCAAGTAATCTCATGCTTCTTTGCACTCGTAGGAGTGTACCAAGAAGCAAAAAACAAAAATTTGGAAGTACAACTTCCGGACAACTGCTCTTTATAAAGCGGTTGTTTTTTATTTGACATAACTTTTTAAAAGTAGTAAATTGGGTGTAAGTAGAAATTATTTAAATTAAAAAAAATCGAAACATGGAGGTATTAATCGCAATTGTTTTCATACTTGTTATGAAACCAATAAAAAAATCAGAGCTTCACAAATAAGCTCGAAAGACACTACGCTGTTCGTGCCGGGTGCTACCGAAGGTTAGGATCGTAGTATTTTGAAAAAGGTGGACTTAAAACGTTCATCTTTTTTTATTTCTGATTTTAAGCAAGGGGAGTCCTTACTCAATAATTATTAGTTATCCTGTTTTTTTACTCTTTACTTCACTAATCTCAAAACCCCTTTTATGTCTTTAGAGTCTAGATAACTCTCATATTTTTCTAAGTTTGGAATATTAATATTTAAATCTATTTTAGGCACGGTGAAAATTATTTTTGATACCCATTCTTTTTGCACTAAATTTTCTTTATAAATACAATTATCTAAATCACCAGAAAGAAGTATCTTTTTATTTTCTCCAATAATTTCAAAAATAGAATTATCATATTCTTCTATATTTTTTACGAAAATAATGTACTCATTTATATTCTTAATTCCTTGAATGACTTTTGTCCACAAATCTTTGTTTCCACTTTGGACTATTATTGATTTGTCTTCTGGAATATTCGCAATATCTATCTCGTTTAACACATCAAAAGTTCTCTCATTTCCTATTTGATTCAACAATTCTTCTTTCGCCATTGGAAAAGCTGTGAAATAAATAACCTTGGAACCTTGCTGTATTAATTTACCAGCCAAAGTGACAGAAAAATACGAAGCTCCAGATTTATCTGCTCCTATCACCAAACAAGGCAAAAATGATTCGTTGAATTCAAGGTCTTTGTTATCGAGTGTGATTTTGTTAGACATGAAATTAATTATATCAGATTTCTCCCACTAGCAATGAGTGATTTTAGTGTATAATTTAAAAATGACAACATCGGAAAATTTATTTATTTTTATAACGCTTGGTATTCTTTTTATTTTATTTTTTGTAATAAAAAAAATTCCATGGAGTAAAATTGGGTTTATTCCTAAACCTTGGTACAAGGGATGGCTATCTGTATTTTTGTTTAGTGCGAGTGTTTTTGTATTAGTGCAAGTATTTTTTAATTTTTCAGCACTTCCTGTTTGGGTTACAGATAAAGATCCACTAATACCACTTTTAATAATAGTATTTCTTCAAGAATTAATATTTAGAGGTCTTTTAATAACTTGGCTCGAGCGTTGGGGAAAACAAAAAGCTTTATGGATTAGTACACTTGTTTTTGGTTTGGTTCATTTAGTTCAACCAAGTTCTTGGCTTATTACAGCATTAAGTTTTGTTGGAGGATACTTTTGGGGTTGGCACTTTTTAAAATTTCGAAATATATACCTACTTATCATTTCTCACTTAATCATAAATTTGAGTTTTAATTATATTCTTTTCCACTAATAAATACTAGTTAATATTTGGAATATACCAACAATAACAGCAATCCATATAGACCACATCGCAATTTTTTTTGCATCTTTGCTACTTTCTCTAGCTTCTTTTAAGTCTATGTAATCAATTGCGGAAGCCATTCCTTTGTCAGTTAAACAGCAATAACCAATATTGTTTCTAACTTCAAACTGGTCAATCATTGCTGGGTTTCCAGTCGAAGAATTTCCATCTTTAAATAACTTTAAATACAAAAAATATTCGGTAGAACCAGAAATAATTTTAAATTTATCAAATAATTGGACTTCAGTAAAACCATTTGGTTTGTTAAATGCCCAAATTAGTATTTTTATATATAGACTTTCTTCTGTTTTCATAAAAATTAAATATAATAAAGTTGTAACATTTTACTCATACCTCGGGGCTTCTTCGGTAATACCTGCGACATGGTTTGAGGCGCGGGCGAAGGCGTAGAGGACTGATGAGAGGCGGTTTAAGTATGCGAGAGTTTGGGGGTTGATGGATTTTTCCCCTCCTTGTGGAGGAGGGGTGTCTCGGTAATCCGAGACGGGGTGGTGATTCTGGTTTTGGGTGGTGATTTTTTCTTTCTGCTCTTCTGCAACACCCACTACTCGGCGTTCTGCTCGGCGGGCGATGGTGCGAGCGATGTCGCAGAGTGATGCGAGCTCTGTACCACCAGACACGAAAAAAGTTTTAATCGGTGGAAGCATTTTTTCGATGCCATCGATAATTTCTTCGAGCCATTTCACTTTTTCTTCAGTGATAGTTTTATCAGCGCCAGCGAGTTCTGCTTGAATGATAAATAAATCTTGCTGAATTCTGTCGATAGTCTCAGAAAGTTTTATTTCTTGATCAGATAAAGTAAAAGCCACCTTTAAAGTGGCAGCTTTTACTTTTACCAAACCTAGAAAAGAATTTATTTCATCCATAGAGCCGAGGGCTTCGGCTATCGCACTACTTTTTGATATACGTTGATCGCATCCAAAAGTTTTAGTTGTTCCATTGTCTCCTTTTCTGGTATATAGCATTTTTTTATTTAATTAAATTTCGCAAAGTCCTCCTACGCAAGCGAGCTCTTTCTTTACTTCTGTCTCATCTTCTCTTTCATAAGTCACAATTTTTGAGAAATCAATTTCGCCAAGTCTTTCCTTCATCTCTTCGTATTTCTCTTTTGTAATAGCTTCATATGGAGCGAGCTGGTACACATGGTTTGAACGGGGAAGGAATGAAAGTCCTCCTACTATTTCCCAGTTTTCATAAATCCAATGAGCCACTTTTAGCCATTCATCTTCCCCGACAGAGATAGTCACAGAAGGATTGTGTTCAGTATAATGATTCTTCACGACTTTCCAGTGTTCTAACTGTCCAATAGCATCTACATCATCTTTACATATAGCACCCTCTGGGGCTTTAATTGGAAACTCCAATACAAATGTAGTAGCATTTTCTCTTGTTTGTCCTACTTCAGGGAAATGAGGTACTCCTTGGTCACGAAGCATTTTGAAAAGAGCGTCTGTAGTAGAAATACGAACACGTCGAATGTAATAAGGAGCATGGCGAGTATGCATACCAGAAGAGCAGTCCACAGTTTGTGAAGTATTTCCAGACGGCTTCACGCAAGTCACACAAGTGGATTGGTTTATACCAAATTTCTCAGCATATTTTTTATTTACTTTAACTGCTTCATTTTTTAACTTTTCTAGAATTTTTGGATCACGCACAAGAGCACAATCCCATTGACCTGTTATTGATACTCCTAGCAATCTTTCTTTTTCACAATTCTTTTTCCATTCTTTTGAAAGGTAAGGGAAGTATGTGAGTGTTGATTGGTATGTACCAAGAATTGTAGCTACACGAACTTTTTTTAATAAAGTTTCTTCTGTATCATCTGCACGTGCTACTACTTCTGAAAGATTACAAAATTGTTTTGATTGCAAAATAATTTCTCCACAAGGATTTGTACCCCATGCTGGATAAATACCACCTTTGAATTGATCAAGTCGGCGCTTTGGTAAAGTATTTGCTAATCCTCCACGATTAAATATTCCACGCTCTCCTGAACCAGATTTCATAAGAGCGATCCATTCATCTAGAAATTCTGTAGAACTTGGCTTTGTTAAATACACAGCAGAATTGTTTGCTAGCATTCTTTGTCCTTCATTTAAATAAAATTGTCCTTTCTTTGAATCACGAATCATTTCATCATCTAAATCAGAAAGAGAAATCATCGCACTTCTACGTACTCCTCCAGCTACGACGCATTCACCAATTTTACAAATAATATCGTGCGCATCCATATTTGAAAGATGTCGTCCTTGTCTACGGAAAATTCTTTCACGAGTGAATTCTAAAAGAGAACGAATTGGCTCAGGACCAGAACTTTTTCCTCCCATAGTTTTCAGACGTGAACCTGCTGGACGAATAAGAGAATAATCAAAATTAATATCTCCACCTTCAAACCATGTTTTCATTCCTAATGCAAACGAATCTGCCCATCCTTCTTTACTGTCAGGTATTACATAATTAATTGCTTTCTTTCCATTTTGTTTTTGAATTTGTGGAAGAGCTTGAATATTTTCACTTTCTACAGACCATCCTACTCCAGTGCCACACATTGAGATATACATCACCTCTGCGAAGTCTTGGAAGCATCTAGGTGCAATAAATGAACAGTTGTAAGCACATACATTTGTTTTTCTAGCAGCCTTACCAGCAAACTGTAAAAGACGCATAGAAGGTAAGGATTCTTGGCTTAAAATAGCTTCACGAACTTCTTTATATTCTGCATCTGAAAGCTTTCCATTTATATTATCCTTCATAAAGTCCATATATCTTCCTACTGTTTCTATCCATGTTTCACGGCGATCAGCTTCAGGAATCCATTTTGCATATGTACGATAATATACAAGTTCTGCTAAAGAATTACGAAAATATTTTTTACTTTCAGCAAAAAGCTCTTTTGTTTCTTCTGGAACAGAGCCTACTTTTTCACGAACGAGTGAACGCTCTTGTCGGTAAAGAATATATCCCTTAGCAGTATTTACAAAAGCTGAATTTATTAATTCATTTTCTACAACATCTTGAATCATTTCAACTGTAGGAATAAAATTTTTAATTTTATTTTCTCTTTGAACTAAAAGAAGTTTATCCAAAACTTTTACCATCACTTTTTCTGCGCTACTTTCATCTCCTTCTTTTACAGATTGCATGGCACGAAAAATGGCACGTGTTACTCTTTTTTCATCAAAGGGAACAATTGTGCCATCTCTTTTTTGTATTTTCTGTAGTGGTGAATATTTTTTTGCATTCATTATGTTTTTCATATTTGTTTTGGATTTAAAATTTTTATAATATTTGGAACTTCCCCGCCTGCCATCGCTTCGCTCAGGCGATTGCGGGCAGGTAGTTTTTGATTTTCAATAATATATTTGTAGATGAGAGGAGAGAAGACTACCGCAAAACAAATATTACCAGTGAGATGAAGAATCGTGAATGGAATTTGTCCGGCTAGTGAGGCAGTGAAACTTTGGTGGAAAAAAAGTGGTCCGATAGTTAATCCTGTAATTGCGTCGTAGAAAATAGTGGCAAAAATTGCAAACTTTGCATAATTCCAAGCTTTATTTTTTTTATTTTTAAAATACATTGTTGCGAAGAGTCCTAAAATTCCGTAAACAGTTGCTGTGATGAGTGTCCAAATGCCAACCTTGGCTGTAATAATATCGTAAAGAATAATACTTAAGAAACCAAACATAAATCCCGCCAGTTTTCCATAAGTTTTTGCAAATGGCATTTGCGTGGCGAGTAAGGGTTCGATATTGGGGGGACGAAATGGAATTAGACGAAGTAAAAAACAAAAAATAAATCCGAGTACATATTTGAAATAATTTTTTGTATAATTTTGCATAAATTTTTATGGCTCTTGGCAACTTTTTTACAAAGCGTATAATAATATTAGTTGTCTGATCTCGCGACTGCTAGATTAGTATACTACCAAAAAATTTTTTTAGAAAATTGGGGATAACTAACCAAAATTATAGGTTTTTTGGGAAAATTAGTAGAAGTTTTATTATTAATAATTAATGTTTTTAAAAAAATAAAATGTATATGAAAAAATTGCTTAAGATATCATCTATTTTAGCTATCGTCGCAGGAATCGTATTGATTATTGGTGGACTTTGGGGTATAAGTTTTACTCATAAAAATGTAGTAGAAGAAAAAATTACAACTTCACCAGATTCTTCATTACCAAATCAATTGGTAAGTGGTCCAATGACATTAAAAGCCCAAGCTGAAGTAATAAGAGAGCATACACTTAAGATGACAGGTGGAAAAACATATGCCGAAATGCCAAGAGAGATTCCAAAGCTTGATTTGGCAGGTAAACCTGTATTAGATGCAAAGGGTGTTGCTGTAATGATGCCAAATACAGCACGTGATATATGGGTTACAGCTACAGCTCTAACTACGGCTCTTCATCTGGGTATGATTACTTATGCATTTTCAGGATTGATTCTATTGTTTGGATTAATTTCTGTTATGACAGGGATAGTCTTCTCTGCTTTGAGCAAGAGATACTAGGAAAATTTAAATCAATACATAAAAACCGACAATATATGTCGGTTTTTATGTATTGATGCGGTGTTTGTTGGACAAAGTTCGAAACTATTTCGAGCAAAATCCAAATGATTAAAACTAATAAAATGGACTCGGCAGGGCGAAACAATTTGTCTGGGGTTTCGGATTCGCCCTGCCTCGGCTGATTTCCCGCCCGCAGGAGGGGTCTGGGGAGGAATGCGGGCGGGTTTCGGACTGGGGGTTTTCGGAATGCCAATGCGATTGACCAGTCGCATTGTCTCTCAAACCTAACTTTCCGCTTTGGAAAAGATAAATGAAAATCTTTTCCGACTGGAGCGCAACGCGCTCCAGTTTTCCCTGATTCATTCTATAAATATAGTTATTTATGAAGAAAGGGAAAACAAAGAAAGCGGAAAGGTATGTCATTGTTTCTTTGCCTTGCCACAAGCCATAGAGAAAAACTAAAAAGAGTATTCCAACTACTGGCTTCCAAAAATTTTTGGCGGGATTATATGGATTGGACATCAACTGTCCGATAAATCCCAAAACGATACCAGCGAGAAGCCAGTAGTTGCTCAATACGATTGCTAAAATTATTGAAAGAATCGCAACAATAATTGGCGTAGAAGCAAGAATCAAAAAGAAATATTTATGTCCTTGACCATAAAGCCATTGAGCAAGCTGATTTGAAGTGGTGAAATCAATACCAAGTGAAAATTTATTTGCTTCTACGCCACGCTTCACTTCATCAAAATTTGCAAGAGGAAAATCTGGAATATCCTCAACTTTATTCCACTTTAGATCGCCCGCTATTTTTTCTTCAAGATGTTGTATAGACATAAATTTATTCTTCTTTTAGATATTGTTTCCAAGAATCCTTGAAATCAGCTTCAAGGTCTCGGTTTTGTTTTGGAATTTGAGCAATAACAACAATAAAAATAAAACCGAGAACAATATAATAAAGTTTTGAGTATTCCGCAAAACTACTATTCACTAGCCAAATTGAGCCAGCGAGCAAAGCACCCCAAATAATTGGTGCGATTATGAAAGTAGTTATAGGAATTGATTTTTTCAGTTTTCCCTCTCGTTCCAATTTCTTTGCTCGTGGCCAAGCAGAAACTAAAGGATAGACAATTTGGCTAAACGCAAATAGTCCGAAAATTAAACCAACAATGACAATAATTATCCACATAATTTTAATTTTTAGTTAAGTTTTTAATTTCTTCTATCCGTTGTTCTTCTGATAAATTTGGATTCATTATTATTGCTTGCACTTCGTCCATTCGTTCCCACATTTTCTTTTTCGTCAAAGTATATTTCGGTTCACCTTTTTCGTAGGCACAAATTGCATAAGCGTAATCTTTTTCATCAACAAATTTTGCAACTGTGTCGTCAGATAATTCCCAAAGAGTTTCTTTA
Source organism: Candidatus Nomurabacteria bacterium (assembly GCA_026396065.1). Lineage (GTDB taxonomy): Bacteria > Patescibacteriota > Minisyncoccia > Phycocordibacterales > UBA9973 > UBA9973. The sequence goes on from JAPLXO010000004.1 coordinate 123,143, forward strand.
ACGCCGTCCCAAGGGCCTTTTACAAGAACCTTGTAAAGTCTTTTTGCACCACCTTTATTCAATAATTCCTTTAGCTGTTCAGGTGGCAACCATTTTTCTTTTTTATTTCCGTTTTCATCGTAATACTCAATAGTTCCATCTGGCTTATTATCAACTGGCTCGGGCGTATAATCCTTAAGACCTTTTAGGTTTTCATCAAACGGTATGTCGCCTTCAACAAGATTAAAATCGTCTTTTAGTTTTTTCCAACTTCCAAGAAAGGCGGCGAGAGTACTAGAAATCATCATCAGAAGAACTGGACTAATAATTCCCGTTTTCTTTCCGCCCATTTCTACATCAAAGTTTTGGATGTTTTTGCCCAACCAGCGTTGAAGTAAGCGAGCAGGGATAGCACTCAAAGGATCGCCACCCGTGCTTATATTTTGAACATCCTTTTGAAACTTTTCTCCATATTTTTTCACTTCATCAACTGCGTATTCTCCATAATCTTCCGTATCAATACATTTCAAAACCCACTTTTCAATTCTCTCGGCTTGGTCTTTGGGAAATAAATTTTTGACCGCTTGTAAATCTTGGGCGATAGCCGCAAGCGCCAAATCAAAAGCCGCCATTTTTTCGTCCTCTACGACAAATTTTTCCTTGAAGGAATCTAACAAACTTTTATGAATAGTTGGCCACGCATCTTGCGCCTCTTTAATTATGTAGAGGACAAAATGAGAGGCGGCTTCTTGCTCTGTTAATTTTTTCTTGAATAGTGACATATTATTTCAATAATTCTTCCATTGGAACACCTAACGACTTGGCGATTTTTTGGATTGTTTGAACGCTTGGTTTTGTAACGACACCACCCTCAATTTTCGTGAGCGTGGAGTATTTAATATCGGCTTTTTTCGCCAAGTCGTCCTGCGTTAAACCTTGTTTTGTTCGCACCCTTTTTATATTTTGTGATATTGTTGACATAGTATGCTACTTTTGATAGTATAGAAATATGAGTCATTACTTTCTTTGCTCACAAAATAAGGATAGCATAAATAAGAGATTTATTCAACTTTTTATTTCTGATTTTGTAGCCGAGAATTTTTTTCCGAAAACCCCCAGTCCGAAACCCGCCCGCATTCCTCCCCAGACCCCTCCTGCGGGCGGGAAATCAGTCGAGGCAGGGCGAATCCGAAACCCCAGACAAATTGTTTCGCCCTGCCGAGTCCGCATTAGTATTTTTAATCGTTTGGATTTTGCTCGAAATAGTTTCGAACTTTGTCCAACAAACACCGCCAAAATTGAAAATCGGAATCGGAAGCCGAAATGGGGTCGGCACGAAGTGCCGACACAAATGTATTCCCCCCAAAAAATCCTGAATCTGAAAGGGTTCGCCACGCTCCGCGTGGCT
>JAPLXO010000008.1 GCA_026396065.1 Candidatus Nomurabacteria bacterium
AGGAGGTGGAATTTCTCAGACAATGAGGAGGTTGGCTTAGAAGCAGCCATCCTTTAAAGATAGCGTAACAGCTCACTCATCTAGAGATTCTGCGCCGAAAATAATTGGGGCTAAGTATATTACCGAATTTGAGGATTTCGTCCCGCTAAGGCGGGACGGAGTGGTAGGAGAGTGTTCCAATCTGCAGTGAAGAAGGACTCGTGAGAGCCTTTGGAGCGTTTGGAAGCAAGAATGTTGGCACAAGTAACCGCAATGGGGCTGAGAACGCCCCACGTCGAAAGATCAAGGTTTCCTTGGTAATGTCAATCAGCCAAGGGTTAGTCGGTCCTAAGGGAATGGTGAAAACCGCACTCGATGGACATAAGGTTAATATTCCTTAACTTCTGTATATAGTGATGGGAGGACGGAGTGTAGTATGTTTCGCTCATTATTGGATTTGAGTTCGTGTCTTAAGAATGCTGTATAGGAAAATCCGTACACTACCTTTAATGGTAAATTCAAGAGAAGCGGAAAGTTTCACTTTCGGGTGGGGCAATGGGACAAAGCACGCTTCCAAGAAAAATCTCTAAACTTATATATATAGAAACCGTACCGCAAACCGACACAGGTGATCAGGTCGAGTAGACCAAGACGAACGAGTGAGTGATCTCCAAGGAACTCGGCAAAAAAGCAGCCGTAACTTCGGGATAAGGCTTCCCACACACCAATTTTGCATTTTAGAAAATATTTTAGAATTCAAAATTGGTGGTGTGGGCGCAGCGAAAGTTTTTCTGGCAACTGTTTACCAAAAACACAGCTCCCTGCGAACTCGCAAGAGGATGTATAGGGGGTGACACCTGACCAATGCCAGAAGGTCAAATATCGCCGTTGGTGTTAGCAATAATATTGGTGAGTGATATAAGCCCTGGTGAATGTCGGCCGTAACTATAACGGTCCTAAGGTTCTGAAAATTTCGCAAGAAGTTTTTGGAATGACTGGGACCGTTAAGAAAAAGGTAAACAATTAAATTAAAAAATTATTAGACGATTCGAATGCTACCTGCTGTGCAGTAATGTACAGACAGTCAAAACTTGGCTAACGAGAGACCAGCGTCAAGCGTCCCAACCTTCGGGTGGACGAAGATAGAGTCCTTCTTAGGTATAGAAGAGCGAAATACCTTGTCGGGTAAGTTCCGACGCGCACGAATGGTGTAATGACTGGAAAACTGTCTCGGAGATCAGCTCGGTGAAAATACAATGCCGGTGAAGATGCCGGCTAAGTGCAGTTAGACGAAAAGACCCTAGAAGCTTTACTATAGCTTGATATTGAGCATGTTTTTTTATTGCGTAGAATATACGGGAGGATTTGAAGCAGCGATTTCGGTTTCTGTGGATCCGACAGTGCAATACCGTACTCTAAAAGGGCATGTTCTAACCAAAACGGCAAAAACGTTTTGAGACAGTATCTGGTGGGTAGTTTTACTGGGGCTGTACCCTCCTAAAAAGTAAAGGAGGGGTTTAAAGGTCAGCTAGGCGCGAATGGAAACCGTGCCGATAGTGTAATGGCACAAGCTGGCTTGACTGTAAGAGGTACATCTCAAGCAGGTGGGAAACCAGAACATAGTGATCCGACCATTCGCAGTCGGCTCACCTTATCCTGGCGGTGGAGAAGCTGCCAAAGGTTTGGCTGTTCGCCAATTAAAAAGGTACGCGAGCTGGGTTCAGACCGTACAGAACCTCACCCGACCTCTCCGAATTTCGGAGAGGAGAAGTGAATTTTGTGCAATCTGAATCCTCAGAGGTAAATTTTTGTTTATGAAAAAAAATATTTTCGGGATTTTTTAAAATCCCAAAGTAAAGATAGAATCAATCACATCACGGCGGTCACGCGAAATTAATTCGAGTGATTAAAGTTGACTTATATCGGTGAAGTCCACCATTTGTCTTAATTGGCAAGCGACGGATAATACCGAGGGAACCCAAACGTAAAGTTTTGGACCCGTAGAGACTAATCGTCAACAGTTCTAACACATATCAGCTTCCGTTAGAATGAAGTTATAGTCCAATGCAACAAGTAATTGTTGGTATCATGCGTGAGACAGGTTGGTCTCCTATCTACTGCACTCGTTGATTCTTGAGAAGATTTGTTCCTAGTACGAGAGGACCGGAATGAACTAACCTCTGGTGTACGAGCTGTCCTGCCAAGGGCACTGCTCGGTAGCTATGTTGGGAATGGATAACCTCTGAAAGCATCTAAGAGGGAAGCCAGCTTCAAGATTAGGAATCGTTAAGAACCCTGAGAGATGATCAGGTTGATAGGCTTTAAGTGTAAGCGCAGCAATGCGTTCAGCTGAGAAGTACTAATGTTTCGATTCCTGTTAAGAAATTTGGAAATCACACTTCGATTTATTTCGAAGAAATTAAAAAAACAAAAACAAAAAATTTGAAATTCGAAAAGTGGAAAATAACAATTGTTGTTTTTTACAATTCATCCAAGGGGGATGAAGAATAATCAAGAAAGAATTAAAAAACTTTTGCAAGAACAACCTAACCCAAATCTACCCACTTGCTCTAGTAAATATTCTATTCTTTTGTATTATTTCTAACCCCTTACATTCGGAACGGTAAAAGAGTTAATCTACTTTCTTTACCTTCCACTTTCCGGATTTCAAATTGTTTCGAACCTTTTGTCTTGGTGACTCGTCGTAGCAGTCACACCTCTTCCCATTCCGAACAGAGAAGTTAAGCGCTACAGAGCCGATGATACTCTTTATGGGGAAAGTAGGCAGTCGCCAGGACAAAATGTTTGAACATAAATATCCTTACTCACAAGCTGGAGTAGGCAGTCGCTAGGCGATTAGTAAATCGTACCGCGAGGAACAAAATGTTTGAAAGTCTCAATAAATAAAACCTAATTTATCAATCAGGTTTTTTGTGCTAAAATTATTCAGTGCTTCAAATAAATATTGGAATTAATATAATAATTGTGCGGGATAATAAACTTTTGCTTGGTAAACGCAAGGGTGCTTTTGGTGCTGGGGATTGGGGTTTACCTGGAGGGCATTTAGAACAAAATGAAAAATTGCAAGATGCAGCAGCCAGGGAATTATTTGAAGAAACAGGAATGAAGGCGGATAAGTTTATTTTTGAAAATTTAGTAAATCAACCAAGAATAGAGAATCATTATATGCAAATAGGTTTTATAGCAGAAGGTGTTAAGGGTGAACCGCAACTTCTAGAACCAGATCGTTGTGAAGAGTGGCGTTGGTTTGATTTAGAAAACTTACCAGAAAATGTCTTTCGTTCACATAGAGATCAAATAAATCTATTCAAGAAAAGAGAAAATTTCACTGAATAGTATTCACACTATATTAGTCTTAGTATAAACAGATAAGTTAAAATTTTAGCTTTTTTGTGCTACAATAAAAAAATGACTTGGGCATTAAAAAGACAAATCATTTATTTTTTAATATTTATATGTATTATAGGTATCTTTGGTTTCTGGATTTTATATCCACATTTTACACAGGCACCTACATGTAAAGACAATAAACAAAATGGCACCGAGACTGGTGTCGATTGTGGAGGTTCGTGTATACTCGCATGTCCATTTCAAGTAGATAACGTAGCAGTGCTTTGGGCACGATCTTTCCGTGTAGTTCCTGGCAAATACAATGCTGTAGCATATTTAGAAAATAAAAATAAAAATAATGCTGTTTATAAATTACATTACAAATTTAGATTTGCAGATAAAGATAATATTTTTATTGGCAATCGTGAAGGGGATACATATATTCCAACACAAGGTAAATTTGCTATTTTAGAACCTGCTATAGATGTAGGTAATTCAATACCAGTCTTTACTTCTTTTGAATTTACCGAGAAACCAATATGGATACAAATTCCAGAAGAAAAAGTAAAGGAACTTCAAATACTTATTGGAGATATTTCTCTTTCAGGAGAAGACACAAATCCATCAATGTCTACAACACTTAAAAACAATTCTTTGTTTAAAATTCCATCTGTTAAAGCTGTAGCTATTTTATATGATTCATCTGGTAATGCAGTGAATGCTAGTAGCACATTTATAGATTCAATAAGTGGTGGTGTCACTGTACCTATAACTTTTACTTGGCCAGAAGCCTTCTCTCAAAAAATAGTAGCAAAAGAGATACTACCAATATTCAATATTTTTTCAGTGAAGTTTAATTAATATGGTTCGAGCTTTTTTTCTTAAAAAAATAGATTGGTTGCTCGTAGCTTTTGTTTTACCAATAACACTTGCCGGGCTTTTCACTATGAAGTCTTTTGTACCATCTGAGAGTGAGGGTAATTTTTTTGGAAAACAAATAATTTGGCTAATAATTGCTCTTGCTATTTTTTTTATATTTTCCTTTGTTGATTTCAGATTTTTAAAACGTACGAATATACTAGTATATCTTTTTTTGTTTTTTTCTGGAATTCTTTTACTTCTTTTTATTTTAGGTCATGTATCGAATGGAGCAAAGAGCTGGTTTTCTCTTGGTGGCTTCTCTTTTCAACCATCAGACATGATGAAGCTTGTAGTTGTTTTAATTTTAGCTAAATATTTTTCTCGTCGTCATGTTGAAATAGCAAATATTAGACATATATTTATTTCAGCTCTTTATGCTCTAGTACCATTCCTTTTGGTTTTTTTTCAGCCAGATTTCGGTTCAGCTATCATTATATTTTTTATATGGCTAGGTATGACTTTAGTTTCTGGAATTTCTAAAAAACATCTTTTGATGGTATTTATTGGTGGAGTTGTTGCACTCGGAATATTATGGCTTTTTGTTTTTGCTCCATATCAGAAAGCTCGTATTGTAAACTTTATAAATCCAATGACAAATATTCATGGTTCAGGATATAATGCTTTGCAGTCTACAATAGCTGTCGGGTCTGGGCAAATTTTTGGTAAAGGTCTTGGTTTTGGAACACAATCTAGACTAAAGTTTTTACCTGAATATCAGACAGACTTTATTTTTGCTGCTTTTGCGGAAGAGTGGGGTTTTGTTGGATCATTGCTACTGTTACTCTTGTTTGCTCTAGTAATATGGAGGATTTTGCGGATTGCCTATCATGGTGAATCAAATTTCGAAATGCTTTTTGGTATGGGCATTGCTATTTATTTCATGAGTCATATACTGATAAATGTAGGAATGAATATTGGTGTAATGCCTGTAACTGGGATTACTCTTCCATTTATGAGTTATGGTGGCTCACATCTTGTGACAGAGTTTGCTGCTCTCGGAATTCTTATGAGTATGCGTGGATACGGACGCCCAGCACATAGAGATGATATGAAGAATGAATTTTTAGGATTATGACCTCACCCCCGACCCCTCTCCTTATGAAGGAGAGGGTAGGAATAAAAATATGAATATTATAGATGGAAAAAAAATAAGAGATGAAATATTATTCAAGATAAAATCTGAAGTAGAGGTTTTACCATTTCAGCCAGTTTTTTGTGACGTGTTGGTGGGGGAAGACCCTGTATCAATGCAGTATGTAAAAATGAAAGATAAGACAGCACAGTCTGTAGGTATTAAATTTCACAATGCTGTTTTTCCTGCTGATATTTCGACTGAAAATTTAATAAAAGAAATTGAGAGTTTAAATAAGTTACCAAATATGTGTGGAATTATTGTTCAGCTTCCTTTACCAAAATCTTTTGATACAAAAATTATTTTAAATGCTATTGATCCAAAGCTAGACGTAGATTGTTTAGGAGAAACAACAAGAGAAAATTTTTATAATCAAAAGTCTTCTTTGTGTTCTCCGGCAGCTTTGGCTTGTATTACTTTATTGGATTCTTTGAATTTAGATTTAAATAACAAAAAAATAGTTGTCTTAGGACAAGGGGAACTCGTAGGTAAACCAGCTTCAGCTTTGTTAAATTTTAGAAATATAAAACATAAAATTCTAACAAGTAAAAGTGAGAATAAAGAACAAATTTTAAAACAAGCAGATATTATAATTTCTGGTATTGGTAATGGAAAATATATAACGGGTGGTATGATAAAAGAAGGGGTAGTCATAATAGATGCTGGAACGACAGAAGAAAATGGCGGAGTGATAGGGGATGTAGACTTTGAGTCCGTAAAAAATATAGCGGGTTTCGTGTCTCCTGTACCGGGTGGCGTAGGCCCTGTGACAATATCGATGCTTCTTAATAATGTATTAACTGTAGCTAAATCAAATGTTGAATAATCAAATATTTTTCTTTTTTTATAATTTTGCACATCAATCAAATACTTTTGACAAAGTCGTAGTTTTTTTTGCACAAACTTTTCCATATACAGTAATACTATTAGCTGTTTTGTTTTTGCTTTTTCATCACGACGCTTGGCCTAAAAAAGATGTTTTTGGAGAATTAAAAAGCTACTTAAGAAAGTGGAAAGAAATTATATTTGTATTTTTAGCTAGTGGTATTGGCTGGGTTTTAGCAGATATTTTAAAAATGATATTTAAGACACCTCGCCCTTTCAATGCTTTTCAAAATGTTTTCTCATTAATACCTGAAACTGGTTTTGCTTTTCCATCTCAGCATGCCGTCTTCTTTTCAGCACTCGCAGTTTCACTTTTCTTTTGTCATAAAAAAGTCGGTTATTGGTTTATCTTTTTTGCCCTCATAATCGGCATCACTCGCATTGTGGCCGGTGTTCATTTTCCTATAGATATTCTAGGGGGATTTATACTTGGAGCGCTTACAGCGATAGTGGTTAGAAAGTTTGCATTTTTTAGGAAAAATGTATAGAATAAGCGTTATAAATATATGTGGAAAAAGAGAGTTTTAGCTTTAATAATACTTGCACTTGGCTTTGGAGTCGCTACTTTCGTCTACAAATCTGAATACAAAACAAATAAAAATTTTGGGCAAGCTTCACATTTCTTACAAAATCATCAATTTCACCTCGGTTTAGATCTTTCTGGTGGTACTCATTTAATATACAAAGCTGATGTTTCAGGTGTTCCAGCAGGGCAAATTTCAGATGCCATGGATTCACTCCGTGATGTCATAGAACGTCGTGTGAATCTTTTTGGAGTTTCAGAACCAGTCGTTCAAGTCGAAGATGGTAGTATCGTCGCACGTGGAGAAGAAAAATTAATTATTGATTTACCAGGAGTCACAGATGTAGAGAAAGCGACAAAAATGATTGGAGAGACACCTCTTCTAGAATTTAAAACAGAAGCACCAAAAGGAACAGCCCAAACTGCCACAGTTGGGAAAGATGGAAAAGTTCAGATAGATATAAATTCACAATATGTTTCCACAGATCTTACTGGTAGATATTTAAGTAAAGCTACTTTAGAATTTGATCAAAATACTCGTGAACCAAAAGTAAGCCTACAATTTGACGACACAGGTACAGCACTCTTTGCAAAAATTACAAAAGAAAATGTAGGAAAAACAGTAGCAATCTTTTTAGATGGTTCACCAATTTCGACTCCTGTGGTTCGTGAAGAAATTCCAAATGGTCAGGCTGTTATTTCTGGAAGTTTCACTCCGACAGAAGCAAAGCAACTTGTAGGCCGCTTAAATTCAGGAGCTTTGCCTGTTCCAATTTCATTACTTTCAAAGCAAACAATCGGTGGTTCACTTGGTTCTAGTGCTGTAAATGCTGGAGTAAAAGCAGGAATGTTCGGTTTTCTTATCATAGCTTTATTTTTAATACTTTGGTACCGTTTACCAGGAATTATTTCTGTAATTTCTCTTGGAATTTATATTTCAATAATGCTCGCTTTGTTTAAATTAATTCCTGTTACTTTGACAGCTGCTGGTATCGCTGGATTTATTATTTCTATTGGTATTGCTGTGGATGCAAACGTTCTTATTTTCGAACGTGTAAAAGAAGAGCTTCGTTTGGGTCATAGTGTTGCAGACGCTGTGAAGGGTGGTTTTGCTCATGCTTGGTTTTCAATTCGTGATTCAAATATTTCAAGTATAATTACTTCTTTGATTTTATTCTGGTTTGGAACTTCACTTATCAAAGGTTTTGCTTTGACTCTTGGCATGGGTGTTTTAATTTCAATGTTTTCTGCTATCACTATCACTCGCATATTCCTTTCATCGATTGACTTTGTTGGTAATGGTAAAGTTGCAAGATTTTTATTTAGTTCAGGTTTTGGTTCTGGTGAAAGTAAGCACAGTATAAATAATTAAAATAAAATGTTTATAATAAAATACAAAAAAATATTTATCAGTATATCAATAGCATTAGTTATTCTTTCTTTCGCATCTCTTTTTACTTTTGGTTTGAATTTTGGTATTGATTTCAAAGGTGGAGCTTTGATGGAAGTTACTTATAAAGATGTACGTCCAGCACAAACAGATTTAGATACTTCTTTAAAACCACTTAATCTAGGTTCAATATTAATTCAGCCTACAGGTGATTTGGGTTATATAATAAAAACAAAAGATATCTCTGACATTGAACATTCTTCAATTCTTTCAGCTATTTCAGAAGGAGGTAAGAATGTTCCAGAAGAAAAGAGTTTTTCTTCTATAGGTCCATCAGTAGGAAAAGAACTTACACGTAAAGCAGTGCTAGCTATTGTTTTAGTTTCTCTTGGGATTATTTTATTTATAGCTTATGCTTTTCGCAAGGTTTCCAAACCTGTTTCATCTTGGAGATATGGATTTATTGCTATTGTTACACTTCTTCACGATGTGATGATTCCAGTTGGTTTATTTACAATTCTTTCACATTATTATGGTGCAGAAGTAGACACTTTATTTGTGGTAGCAATTTTGACCGTGCTTGGTCTTTCTGTTTCTGACACTATTGTTGTGTTTGATCGTATTCGTGAAAATATAAAAAATAGAGCTTCTACTGATTTTCATGAAACTGTAGGTAAAAGTTTAGAGCAAGTTTATCCTCGATCAATCAATACTTCTCTTACTGTTATTTTAGTATTGCTTTGTCTTTTCTTCTTTGGTCCTAGTGCTACAAAATACTTTTCTTTAATGATGATTGCCGGAATGTTTTTCGGAACTTATTCCTCAATTTTCCTAGCTTCACCATTACTCGTTTGGATTGAAGAATTTCAAAATAGAAATAAAAAATAGACTTAATAAAATCCGCTTTATAGCGGATTTTATGTTATAATTAGTTTATTAATAAATAAACACAATAATCATATGATGTATCTACTTATCATTTTAGCCATTATCATTTTATGGGCCATTGTAGCTTTCAACAGTTTTGTTTCATTAAGAAATCGTGCGAAAGAAGCTTGGTCTGATATAGAAGTGCAATTAAAGCGCCGTTATGACCTTATACCAAATTTGGTGAATACAGTGAAAGGTTATGCTACTCACGAATCTAGCGCCTTTGAAAAGGTGACAGAAGCTCGTGCAAAGGCAATGAGTGGAGGTGGCACAAGTGAAGCTCATGCCCAAGCAGAAAATATGCTCACAGGAGCATTGAAATCAGTATTCGCTATTGCTGAAGCTTATCCAGAATTAAAAGCTAATACAAACTTTTTATCATTACAAGCTGAACTTTCAGATACAGAAAATAAAATCCAAGCATCACGAAGATTTTACAATGCCAATGTTCGTGAACTTAATACAAAGATAGAAATGTTTCCTAGTAGTATTATTGCAAAGATAGGTAATTTCTCTAAAATAGAATTCTTTGATATACCAGATGATGGTGTCGAATCAAAGCCAGTGGAAGTTAAGTTTTAAAAAATATATGCAAAATAATTCAAAAATAAATATTATTTTATTAGTTTTTATTCTAGCATTGAGTCTTTTTGTTTTGTTTATGGAAAATAAAAACTCAAATATGCTAATGTCTATTTTAGATAAACAGACAGAGAGTTATGTGAAGCCTCAAAAAGCTACTGTAACAGAAAATCCACTACAAACAGCCAGTTCTGATTTAGTTTCTTTCTCTATTTCACCTAATACAAAAGTCCATGGGATATTATCATATCGTGGTGTTTTGCAAGGTGGATATTTTTTTGAGGGAAATGTATTAGTAAATATCTTAGATATAAATAAAAAAGTTTTAAAGTCTAGTAATGCTGTAGCAAAAAGTGAGTGGATGACTTCTGGTCCCGTGAACTTCGAAGGAAATATTGATTTTACTGGTCTTCCTAAAGGTTCTGCATATTTTGAAATTCATAATGATAACCCTTCCGGTGAAGCTTCAAAAGATAAAAGTATTTTAATTCCTATAATCATTGAATAAAATATGGACAAGAATAAATTTTGGTTTTTCGGTTCAAAATTAAATACTGCTCTACTTCTTATTTTAATTGTGCTTACTGTAATTGCTATTAAAATAATGCTTCAAAATAAAGAAGTCTACTTACCATTTATTAAATAATAATGGCAACGCTATATACACAACAATCAAAAAATATAGAAAAGACATGGCTACTCATGGCTGTGTTTTTGGCTGTGGTTATTGGTGTGGGATATTTTCTTTCTTATTATTATCAAAATTCTGTGATACTTTATTTTGCAATTATTTTTGCAGTCGTGATGAACTTCGTTTCATATTTGTTTTCAGATAAAATCGTCACGAAGCTCGCCGGCGCAAAAGAAGTGAAAAGGGAAGAGTATTTTGATCTATATAATATTGTAGAAAATCTAGCTATCACTGCTGGGCTTCCAAAGCCGAAAATTTATATAATTACTGATCCTGCACCAAACGCCTTTGCGACTGGGCGCAATCCTGCACACGCTGTGGTGTGTGTGACGACCGGTTTACTTTCAATTTTGGACAAGGCAGAGCTCGAAGGGGTCATTAGTCACGAGATTTCTCACATTGGGAATAACGACATTTTGCTTTCGACTGTCGCTGCTGTGCTCGTCGGTTTTATTTCTATTTTAGCAAATATGTTTACCCATAGTTTATTTTTTGGTGGACGAAGAAGTAACGATCGAGAAGGGAATGGTAATGGAATAATCATGGCGATAGGAATTATTTTAATGATTTTGTCACCGATAATTGCGACACTTATTCAACTCGCTATTTCTCGCAAGCGTGAATATCTCGCTGATGCTTCGGGTGCACTGCTCACTCGTTATCCAGAAGGCCTAGCAAGTGCTCTACAAAAAATAGGTAATTATGCACAACCACTTGCTCATCAATCCGAAGCTATCGCTCATCTTTATATTGCTGACCCAAAAGGAAAAACTTCTCGAATTAAAAATCTTTTCATGACACATCCACCGATTACAGACAGAATAAAAGCACTTTTAAATAAATAAGTTTATAGTTTGAAAAATTGCGGAGGGTGAGAGATTCGAACTCTCGGTGGGAGTAACCCCACACAGACTTTCCAGGTCTGCGCACTAGACCGCTATGCGAACCCTCCAATAAAAGAGATACTAGCAGAAAAAGTCTTTAATTACTAGTAATTTTTTGTTATAATAAAAATATGAAAAAAACAATTATAGTTATCATAGTTTTAGTAGTTATTATTGGAGTTTATTATTTTGTTTCAAATAAAAAGTCGTATGATGTTCCTACTTTGATGGATAATTCACAAGTACAAACACAAACAAATCCAGAACCTGTTGTAAACACAAATACAATCACTACTAATGTCGCTCCTTTAAATGCTAGTGTAAGTATAAAGAATTTCTCATTTAGTCCAGCAACTTTGAATGTTAAAACAGGTACAAAGGTAACTTGGGTTAACAATGATAGTGTGGGTCATACAGTCACTTCCGACACAAATGGTATTTTTGACTCAGGTATTATTTCTCCAGGGCAGTCTTTTAGTTTCACTTTTGTTAATGCTGGTTCAATTGGTTACCATTGCACTCCTCATCCTATGATGAAGGGTAATGTGGTTGTAGAAAATTAAAGAATTAGTTTGAGTTTAACAAAAAGTCCCTTGTAAGGGACTTTTTGTTTTTTATTCTATTTTGTTACTCATTGTACCTTGAACCATCGCTCGTAGAGTTTTTATAGAAAGGTAAGTCGCAAAGAAAAACAATAATGCTAGAGCTTGATTTGTCCAAAAGAAGGCTACATTTAAAGGATTATAACTTGGTAAATTTTGGTAAGTATTAAATGCATAATATTCAAACATTGCTAATGCGAGTGGTGGAATGATAGATCCTATTATAAAAACTGATTTTGATAATGGGTTGATAAGTCCACCCACTATTACAAAAAGAATAATTATAAAAATTGGAACATATATTGGTAGATTAATTAGATTATTAAAAAAAGGAAAAGAGACGAGCATTACAAGACCACCTACTATAAAGATGTTTCTAATAATTTTCCCATAATAATGTCCTTGATAGTGAATTTTTTGATCCATACCTTAAGTATATCAAACCTCTTTTATAGGGCAAGACTTTTTAAAAATTCTGCTAGTTCTTTACCTAAAATAGGCCTAAATACTCCTGTTTTCAGGTCTAAAAGTTTAATATTCATAACACTAATTCTCTTTAAGTCTTCAACTTCGTTGAAGACTGCTGAAACCATTCTACGGATTTGGTGTGTTTTTCCTTCGATAATAGTAATAGAAAATTTATTTTCACTTAATACTTTTATTTTTGCTGGTTTAGTGACATATCCTTCTATATTTATTCCTCCTTCCATCTTTTCTTTAAAATTATCTCGAAGCTTTCTAGCGACTACGACCTCGTATTCTTTTTGGTGTTCATATTTTGGATTGAGTAATCTGTCTGTCACACGTCCATCATTTGTAAGTAAAATTAATCCATGAGAATTTCTATCTAGTCGTCCTAGAGGAAATAAATTTATTTTTTTGAGTTCAGCTGGAAGGGAAGATATTATATCCTCCTCTTCTTTTTCTTGAGAACTAGTGATCATACCTACTGGTTTGTTGAATGCATAATATGAGTATTTAGGAATTTCTTCTTTTCCATATTTTACTTCAATCATATCAGTTTCTTTTATTTTATCTCCAATCTTTGCTAAAACACCGTTTATCGTAACTTTTTTAGATGTAATTAATTCGTCCGCATTGCGACGTGTAGCATAATTTTTTAATGCAAGGTATTTATTGATACGCATTGGGTAAGGCTCTTTGTTGGGAATTGGGCTTCTAGAAGTCAGCTTTTTCTTTTTTGGTTTATATTGTTGCATCTATAGAGTCTAACATATTTATGATACAATTATAATTGTAGAATTTATGCCAACAAGAATACAGATTTTATTAATAGTTATTACTATCTGGGAAATGATCTGGAAGGGTTTTGCTCTTTGGAAAGCTGCACAAAAATCTGAAAGAAATTGGTTTATTGCTCTTTTAGTTTTAAACACTATTGGTATTTTGCCAATATTCTACTTACTGATTCGAAAGGATAAAGAAGAAAAAAGGGTTGAAAAAAGCTCTTAATTATGCTAGATTGTAAATGCTTAAAGTGACGGCTCGGATTAAAATCCTCGCACCGTCACAATGCTTTAGTTTGTGGTAATACCATCGACAAAAAGCAAAGCAGTTTGCTTTTTGTAGGCGTAGCTGTTTTGATAGATAACAGCAAAGTCGAAAGCAAGTAAATTTTGTCGGCGTAGCTCAGTTGGTAGAGCGGAGGACTCATAAGCCTCAGGTCACAGGTTCAATCCCTGTCGCCGACACCACTTCGCTCTTATGAGAGGAGGATAAGTAATTTAAGAAATACGCGATCGTAGCTCAATTGGTTAGAGCACCCGCCTGTCACGCGGGAGGTTGCCGGTTCAAATCCGGTCGGTCGCGCAGAAAAAAATGACCTTGAGAAATCAGGGTCATTTTTGTGTACTAATTGTAGGGAGAACTGGTATAATTAAATTATGAACGAAACAACATTGTATTCACAATTGATTAAACCTACTTGGGCTCCACCTAGCTGGCTATTTGGTCCAGTGTGGACAGTGCTTTATGTAATAATTGCATTTTCGTTTGGTACAGTATTTTATAAAGTGTTTACCAAACAGATTCCGTGGATAGTGGCATTACCTTTTGTGCTCAATCTAATTTTCAACCTTGCTTTCCCACCAATACAATTTCGTTTGGTGAATAATTTTCTTGCATCAATAGATATTTTGCTCGTTGTCGGTACACTCGTCTGGGGACTCTATATAGTCTGGCACAATGTGCCTGAGCTCCGCTGGGTCGTTTATGTTAACATTCCATACCTCATCTGGGGTGTATTTGCTACAACAGTACAATTAGCCATAACTTATTTAAATAGATAATATCTTTATAAAACTTTAAGTTATAGTATTTCTTATTTGTTTTGCTATACTTACTTTATGGAAAGATTAATGGGAGAATTCCCACAAAATATCACTACTGTAAAAGAAAAGATAATTCCTCAAGAATTAAGCTTGTTCGTAAAAGAAAAGAAGATCCTTTCGGATCAGTTTCTTTCTGTTGTTGTATTGAGAGATAATCTGTGGAATCAAGAGGCTGGTTTACTGGAAGAATATTCTAAAAATAAGAAAGACATAGAAAAGCAAAAAGAGATTAGTAGTCAATTAAATGATCTTAAAATTAAAATAAAAAATGCTAAACAAGAGTTTCTAAAAATAGAAAAGAAAATAGAAGAATTTGATCAAAAAGTAGAACTACTAACTAATATTGGAAAAAATTAAAAGTTTAAATATTATTTTTTTAAGTTTTAATTTGTCGTTAGAACTGCTATAATTACTTTGTGAAAAATATTTTATTAAACAATCCAGTTGTTTATCTTTGGCGTAAGATGTATTTCTATGCTAAAGATAGACGTAAAAATATAAAAATAGCGACGACTTTATTTGTCTTTGCAAACATAGCTGATGCGTCTCAGCCTCTTGTTTTTGGTTTACTTTTAAATTTTATTCAAAAAAATGGAATAACCAAAGAAAATTTAACACATTTATTTTTAATTTTGCTTCTTTTCCTAGCATCAGAAATTGTTTTCTGGGCTTTTTGGGCGCCAGCAAGAATCATAGAGCAAAAGACTGCTTTCATGGCCAAGAAAAACTATAAAGAATATTTGTTAAATGGAGTCATGGCTTTTCCTTTATCTTGGCACACCGATCATCATTCAGGAAATACAATAGATAAAATAGAAAAGGGTACAAATTCCTTATTTTCTTTTTCTGAAGATTCATTTATGTTTATTCAAGCAGTTGTGCGACTTGTGATTTCTCTTGGAGCTTTAATTTATTTAGACTTTTTTGCTTCTCTAGTCGTAATCGTAGTATCTTCTTTTATTTTTTATGTTATGTTTGTTTATGATAAGAAATTAATTCCTGGGTATAAAATAGTTAATCGCATGGAAAATGGAATTTCTGCCAAAGTTTATGATGTGATAAGCAATATTACTACTGTAATAATTCTTCGTGTAGAGAATTTAGTTTTTAAAACTATTAGTAGTTCTATCGATACACCATTTCCGCAGTTTAAAAAGAATATTGTAAACAACGAAATGAAATGGCTTTGGGCTGCAATATTGGGACAACTTTCCGTAATTATAACTATAAGTATTTATCTTTTTTCTAATCTATCAAAAGGCAATATAATTTTAGTTGGATCTGTATATATTTTATATAGTTATGCTTTTAAAGTGAGAGAGACATTTTTTAGTTTTGCTCAACTTTACAATAACGCAGTGAGATGGAGGTCCAATATTGCAAATGCTGAAGAAATTTCAAAAGATTTCATAGATGCAAAATTATCAAAAAATAAACATTTACCTAAAAATTGGTCTACTCTTTCAATTAAAAATTTGTCTTTTTCTTATCACGATGAGTCTGATGCAGATTTACATTTAGATAATATAAATATTAATTTAAAAAAAGGTGAAAAAATTGCAGTTATTGGCGAAAGTGGTGGAGGTAAGACAACATTCTTAAAACTTTTCCGTGGACTTTATTTGCCTAAAAATATCAATTTAGAAATTGATAATAAAGAATTTGCTGAAGATTTCAATCTTATTAGTGAATCAATTTCTTTGATACCACAAGATCCTGAAATTTTTTCTACTACTATTAAAGAAAATATTACACTTGGTGTAAACTATAAAGAAAGTGAACTTAAAATTTTTACAGATATGGCTTCCTTGACTGAGGTGATTTCTAGATTACCTAAAGGTTTGGAATCAAGTATTGTAGAAAAGGGTGTAAATTTAAGTGGAGGTGAAAAGCAACGTCTGGCTTTGGCTCGTGGTCTTTTAGCCTCAAAAGACAAAGATATAATTCTTCTTGATGAGCCTACAAGTAGTGTGGACTTTCATAATGAATTAAAAATTTATGAAAATATTTTCTCTGCTTTACCAGATAAAACAATTATTTCTTCAATTCATAGGTTACATCTTTTGCCACTTTTTGATAATATATTCTTTTTTAAAGATGGCAAGATTGTAGCAGAAGGGAATATTGATGAATTGAAAGAAAAATCAAAAGACTTCAAAAAACTTTGGGCTAAATACTTAAAGACTCAAAATCAGTAAAAACAAAAACAGTCAGCTAAAATAGCTGACTGCCTGTTAAATATTTTTTTGAAAATTAAAATTTGTTGTTGAAAAATTCAATGAATCGTTCAACAACAGGAATACTTTCAAGTATGTTGTCTACGTGGTCTCCACGACGTAGCTCATACGTAATAGTTGGTATTTTTCTCTCATAACCAGCATATGTGCCAAGGCATCCAGGAGTAGGGTAGCCCATTTCGTCCCCCCTAGTTATCTTTTTGTAAGGTGATACTTCAAAAAGATAATTTGCTAAATCCATAACTCCAGTATCATCATCTCCGTTTGCATTAATTTGTGGATCTTTAAATGAGTGTAAAGTCAGGATTCCTTTTGGTTTGTAAAGATCAATAAGTTCCATCAAGGCCTTATTTTCTGGCTCACTACCAGCAAATGGTCCAGGAGGATAGCGATCATTGAATTTTTCTGCACTCCAGTCTAAGGTTGGGAGATTTCTGTTTAAATCAACCTTATTTCCATTCGTGCGTTGCTTTAAAGCCACACCATCGGGGTTTGCCTGAGGTATAACTAATACGTTCACATTTGAATATGGAAATTTAACTCTCCAAGGTATTTCAAAGTGATCTAATAACCAAAGCCCTTCTACTTCGTCACCATGAATGGTAGCTAAGATTAGGATTAGTGGCAAGTTCTGTTTTTTGTTGTTTTTAAAGAAAAGGTAACCAATTAGGTCATTCTTTAGTGCGGATTTACCGTAAATAATTCTTCTTATCATGTTATTTGGTTTTAGTTTATTTGTCTCAAAATAGCATTTATTTTTGACAAAGTCAATTTTAAAGTTTTTATATTCAATAAATAGTTGCTATAATAGCAACTATGAATAGTCATGAAGGTTTTAATCCTTTAAAAGTAGAGACAGTAAAAACTCCTGAAGGGGGGCAGGTTTCTTTTTGTCCTGAGCGGGGTGGAATTATTACTTCAATAAAATTACACGGTCAAGAAATTTTATATTTAGACCAAGCAACGTTTCAAGATAAGACAGTGAATGTAAAAGGTGGTATTCCAATACTTTTCCCAAATGCTGGGCCAGTTGAAAGTTCAGAGTTCCCAAATTTAAAACAACATGGTTTTGCTCGAGAGTCTTCTAAGTGGAATGTTATTAAAACTCACGACGGTTTTAAGGAAACTTTGATACAAGAAAAAGAAAACTCAGCTTCATATCCTTATAATTTTAAATTATCTATAGAGGGGCAATTTAAAAACAATGGATCATTCACAGTAAAACAAAAAGTAGAAAATTTAGAAGAAAATAAGGAACTTCCAATTTCTATGGGTCTGCATCCTTATTTTAGAGTTTCGAATGATGATAAAAAAAATATCAAATTTAACTTTGAAGGTGGAAAGACAGTAGAAGAAGATTTTGAAACTTGGGCAAATGGAAAAGCTGTCAAAATAGACAATCCAAAAGTAAAAGATTCCTTTGCTGTTATGGAGGTAGTTATTCCAAATATAGGGACACTTGTAATTGATGCATCTCCAGAGTATCAAAAAATCTGGGTGTGGTCTATGCAAGATAAGGACTTTTTTTGCGTTGAACCAGTCATGAGAAATAGCGGTGGTCTCGTTAATGATCCAGAAAAAGTTAAGTCAAAGGGAAGTTTTACTGCGAGTGTAAATTTTAAGTTAAAAAGAGATTAGTTTTATGCGGAAATTTGAACTTTATCGACGTGTTTTACCTAGTATTACTCCAATACTTTTTCGTAATATAGTAATTTTAGTAAATGGAATTATTTTTGGAGTTGTAATTTTACTTTCTATTTTTGGCAATAAACAAGCAGCGCTTTTTATTGGAATAGTTTTTATTGTAAATATCTTACTAGGTGTAATTCAGGATATTCGTGCGCGAGTAATGCTAGAGCGTTTACAAATGCTCACAGCACTTAAAGCAATTAGATTAAATAAAGATGGTAGCGAAAAGGAAATTTTTGCTGAAGAAATAATACTTGGAGATGAAATAAAATTAAAACTTGGTGATCAGGTTCCTTGTGATGGTTTATTGTTCTCCGCAAATAATTTGGAAGTGAGTGAGGCCTTGCTCACTGGTGAATCAGATTCTTTTCCCAAAAAAGAAGGTGAGAAGCTTGTTGCTGGAAGTATTATTACTTCTGGTGTAGGAATAATAAGAGTAGATAATATTTTTAAAGAAAGTAGAATTTCAAGAATCACTGATGATGCAAAAAAATATGCTTTAAATCCTAGCTCCATTCAGCGTTCGATGGATACTGTAATAAAATATTCTGGATATATTTTAATTTTAAGTTTAATTTTTGTTGTCATACGTGGTTTTATAGCTCACGAATCATATATAGATATAGTGATGCATATTGGGGCCTTGGCTAGTATTATCGTGCCACAAGGTTTAATGGTCATTACAACATTACTTTTCACTATTGGAGCATCTAGTTATTCTCGTCACAATGTTTTATTTCAAGAAATAAATGCTACAGAAAAACTTGGACGTATTAAAAATCTTTGTATGGATAAGACTGGTACTTTGACTGATAATATTTTAGTGGTCGAAAATGTATTTATGCCAGAAGGAATTTCAAAAGAATTAGTTTTCGACTTAACTTCTATTTATATAAATGGATCAGGTGATTCGTCACAGACAATCCTTGCAATAGAAAAATATATTGGATCAGAAGTAACAAAAAGAAATGAATCCATTAATGCATTACCATTTTCTTCATGGCGACAATATGGTGCAGTTTCAATTGGAGAAAAGCTTGGTCATGGAGCAGTTTTTGTGGGTACTGCTAGTGTTTTTCTTCCTCAAATTTCAAATAGTGTAGAAAAAAAATGGCTTGAAGATATTTTGCAAAAAAATGCTCACACTGGAAAAAGAATTTTATGCGTTGTTAGGTCTGAAGTAAACGAATTACCTAGAGAGCTTTCAAAAACAAATCTTTCTGTAGTAGCAGTTTTTATATTCACAAATACTTTGCGTTTAGGCGTAAAAGAAGCAATCAAATTTTTCCAAGATAGAGATATAAAAATAAGAATTATTTCTGGAGATAATCCAGATACAGTCCGCGCAGTTACTACTTCTGTGGGTATAAAAAATAGTGAAAATGTTATTTCTGGAAATGAAATTTCTAAATGGAAAGATGAAGATTTTGAAAAGAAGGTTCACGATTACACAGTTTTTGCACAAATTTTACCTGAACAAAAATTAAAGCTTATTGAAGCGTTTAAAAAAGATGGTTTTACTGCAATGGTTGGTGATGGAGTAAATGATGCTCTTGCAATAAAACGAGCAGATTTGGGTATTGCAATGTTTGATGGAGCACCTGTCACACGCCAAGTTGCTGGAGTAATTTTAACTAATAGCACATTTACAGATTTACCAGGTGCTGTAGAATTGTCGGATAATTTTATTCGTAGTATTGGAATGAACGCTGGAATTTTTATAAATCAAAGTTTGATCGGTTTGTTCTTTTTTATTATCATAAGTTTATTTGGTTATGCATTTACACTTACACCACTAAATATAACCGCCATAAATTACTTCACTGTTGGAATTCCAGGGATGCTTATTGGTTATTGGGCTATTCAACCATCTAGGAAAAATTTTCCATCAAATGGAAAATCTTTTCTTCGACAGATTATGCCTTTTGTTTTATGTTCTGCTATTTTTGAATCAATAGCTATTGCTTTAGTATTTTTCTTTAGTCCAGAATATTTGAAAATGGCGCAATCTAATACTCTAGTGATACTCGGCTTTATTGTTTCTGGTTTTATCTTTTTAGCTTTAGCACCAAATGTATATTCCGCCTCTCTTACTAAAAAAGAAAAATTTCACTTATTTATACTTGCTATAGTTGAAATTATTTTAATGATGTTAATCTTAAGAAGTTCTATTCTCGTTCATTTCTTTAATATAACTACTCCATATCCTCCTATCAATTTTGTAGCTCAATCATTACTTATTTTATTAGCTTTTGGCATTGTTCAGTATTTTATAATGAAAAAGTTTTTTATTAAAAGATAATAAAGTATGCTAAAGTACATTTATGCAAAATACAGAACAAATTAATACTAAAGGCGAGAAAAAGTTGTTTTTTTCTATTGTTATTCCAGCTCACAATGAAGCCTTGTATATAGAAAACACTTTGAATAAAATAGAATTATTGGAATACACAAAAGAGTTGTATGAAGTGATTGTCATTGAAAATGGTTCAAAAGATGATACTTATAATATTGCAAAAAAGTTTGAAATAGGGAATATACATATTTTCACTTCTCCTAAAAAAGGAATATCACCAGCAAAAAATCTAGGTATAGAAAAAATAAATACTAAAAGTGATTGGACTGTTTTTTTAGATGCTGACACGGTGCTCGAAAAAAACTTTTTAATAGACTTAAATAATTTTTTAATTAAAGACCTTGGTGAAATTTATTCAGTTGGCACAACAAAAATAAAACCTTTTCCTGCAAGTAAAAAAGCAAATCGCTGGTTTGCTTTTTATGATTTGGGACATAAGTTCACTAAGACTTCATATGCAATACAGATAATAAAGAGTAAGTTATTATCCAAGGTTCATTTTCGCGAAGACTTGGATATGGGAGAAGATCTGAAATTTATTGATGAGGCGCGAAAGTTTGGAAAATTTTTCTTTTTAGAAACAGATGAAGTTTACACATCTATTCGCAGATTTGAAAAAGAAGGTTGGTGGCATATATTTATTTATTGGAACTTTGTCGCATTATTACCTGATAAATTAAAAAGAAAGTTTATATATAAAGTAGTAAGATGAATTTATGAAAATTAGTTTAGTAATCCCAGCTTATAATGAAGAGAAATATATTGGCATTTGTCTCGAAAGTGTATTTAAAAATGCGCCAGATTTTTTTCATGAAATAATCGTGATAGATAATGCTAGTACAGACAAAACAAAAGAAGTAGTAGAAAAATTTCAAGGTGTAAAAGTAATACATGAATCACAAAAAGGATTGACCAGTGCAAGACAAAAAGGCCTAGAATCTGCATCCGGAGATTTAATTGCGTACATCGATGCTGATACAAAAATGCCAAAAGGTTGGAGAGATAAAGTTATTAAAGCATTTTTTGAAAATCAAAATTTTGTTTGTGTCAGTGGTCCTTATATTTATCATGATGTTTCTTTTTTAAAGAGTATTTCTGTGTGGATATATTGGCATCTCTTTGCTTATCCTACTTATTTGTTAACAGGTTACATGACTGTCGGAGGAAATTTTGTCGCTAAAAAAAGTGCTTTAGAAAAAATAAATGGTTTTGATAAAAGTATTAGTTTTTACGGAGAAGATACAGATATAGCCAAGAGATTACATAAAGTTGGTAAAGTAAAATTTATGCCAAGTTTGTTTATGTATACTTCTGCACGACGTTTTACAGGACAGGGAACACTTAAAACAGCTTTTATTTATATGTTAAATTTCCTTTCAGTCGCTATAAAAGGAAAGCCAATTTCAAAAGAGTATAAAGATATACGTTAAAGGTGTTTTATGTTAATATATATATAGATTAATTATGAAGAAGATTTTCGATTCTTACAAAGTTCACTTTTCTGAGAAAAAGTTTGTTTTTTCGGTGGTATCAGCGCTTATGCTTTTCGTTGTAAGTTTATTTGTCAATTTTTATGCTGGTATGTATGCCACCGAGAGGGCGAGTAACTCTGTAACCGATATTGTATTAAGTAATATTAGAAGTTTTGATGTTGATTCTTTGTTTATTTATGGTGGTTTTATTATTTTTATTGTTATTACACTTTTTTGTTTATTTGAACCAAAAAAACTTCCATTTATTATAAAATCTGTAAGTCTTTTTGTTTTGATTCGATCTTTATTTATCACTCTTACTCATATTGGACCTTTTCCTTCACAAATAGATATTACTTCAGAAAATTTTCTAACTAACTTTATCTTTGGTGGTGATTTATTTTTCTCTGGTCATACTGGTTTACCATTTTTAATGGCGCTTATTTATTGGGATAATAAAATAGTTCGTTTTTTCTTTATAGTGATGTCTTTATTTTTTGGTACAATAGTTTTGCTCGGGCATTTACACTATACGATTGACGTATTGTCTGCGTTTTTTATTACTTATACTATTTATCATATGGCTAGATATTTATTTAAAAATGATTACGAATTTTTTAAAAAAAGTTTATAAATTTATTAAATTATTATGATATACAATATTCATCCAATCTTTGTTCATTTTCCCATAGCTTTGCTTTTTCTCTATTCATTTGTAAAAATTCTTCCATTTAAAAGATGGTTACCAGGAGTTGCTTGGAATCATATAGAAAGAGCTTTGTTATTTTTTGGTGTACTAGGAGCTTTCACTGCTTTGGGAACAGGGGAGATTGCTGAAAAATTATATCAATCAGAACATAAACTTATTGAAATTCATTCTACTTTTGCTGGTATTGCCACTTGGATTTATGTAGCACTTTTATTTGGAGAAATCATTTCAGTTTTAAATAATTCATATCAAAATTTAATTCAAGAAATAAAAATAGATAAAATAAAGACTTTTCTAGTTAAGTTAGAAAACATATTATGTAGTGGAACATTTTCTAAAATTTTATCTATTTTAGGTTTGATAGCTATTAGCGTAACAGGTATTTTAGGTGGAGCAATAGTATATGGAGCTTCTGCTGATCCATTTGCTGGTTTTATTTTAAAATTATTTGGTATTAATTTGTAATTAATAAGTTACTCCAGGTATTACAAAAAATCCATAAAGTACTACTGCAAAATTTATTATTGAATGGCTTATTATTATAAGTAGTAAGCTCGGGTATCTCATATACATTATTGCAAAACCAAGTCCTCCAATAAAAGCTAGCGGTAGTCCAATCATTGGATTTGGAAATATAGAATGCAGAAACATAAAAATTAAAGCATTTACTATTACTACAAGCCAAGGCCTCGATATTAATTTACTAAGTGCCGGTATTAGATATGCCCTATAGCCCACTTCTTGAAAAATAGAAACTAATAAAAATCCATAAATAAAATGGCTATATTTCCACCATTTATTTAATTCTTCATAACCAATTTTTTCACCAAATAAAGAAATAGTGGCCACTGTAACTAATGTAAATATTGTATATGGAATTATATATTTTTTTATTCTGTATTTTGTAATACCGAGCATCAATAGTGTCCATTTTTCTTCTACTAGTATAACTACTAATAGACTAATAAGAGCAACTAATAAATATACTCTTTGTCCAGATGAAATAATACTAAGATCTATCAATAGTATTGGTAATATAAAAATTAGTAAAATTTGAAGCAGAAGCTCTTTTTTACTTGTTTGTATATTTTCAACAATGTATTTGATTTGCTCGTCCATAATGTTATATTAACATAATATCGTTTGCCGTTGTAGTTGTTTTAGTAGGTCGATACGTCAATATTGCCGTTATAGCTCAGGTAGTAGAGCACGTTCTTGGTAAGAACGAGGTCATCAGTGCAAATCTGATTAACGGCTCAGTACGCCATCCTAGCTCATCTGGTAGAGCAACCCCTTCGTAAGGGGTAGGTGCCGAGTTCAAGTCTCGGGGATGGCTCCTTTAAAACTAATATAGTATCATGACTATATGAATATTGAATTTACAAAAATGCATGGCCTAGGTAATGACTTTATTGTTATTAACAATATGAATGGCAGAATAAAACTTTCCACTGAGCAAGTAGTTTTTTTATGTAATCGTTTTATTGGTGTCGGTGCTGATGGAGTTATTTTAGTGGAAAAGTCCGATAAAGCACATTGTTTTATGAATTATATAAATGCAGATGGAACATACGCAGAAATGTGTGGCAATGGTGTACGTTGTACGGCAAAATTTTTGCGAGATGATTTTTTTAAAGATCAAAATGATTTTAAAATAGATACAAGAGCAGGAATAAAAGAAGTTAAATATTATAGTAAAGATAAAACTTTTTCTGTAAATATGGGTAAGCCAATTTTTAAGCATTCTGATTTTCCAGAAAATTCTTTGGACTTGGAAGGATTATCTTTAGACTTTGTTTCAGTCGGCAATCCTCACGCTGTAGCTTTTGTTGAAAATTTAAATAATTATAATATTTCATTTATCGGACCTCGTATTGAAAATGATAAACACTTTCCAAATAAAATAAATTTTCATATAGTTCAAAAGAAAAGTGAAAAAGAATTTGATGTTTTGACATGGGAGCGTGGTTGCGGAGCGACCCTTGCTTGCGGTACTGGTGCTTGCGCCGTGTATGCTATTTTAAGAAAATATAAAAATACTTCCACTCCGTTGATCATAGGTTTACCTGGAGGCAAACTTTTTATTTCAGAGAATGAAGAAGGGGTTATTATTATGAGTGGTCCCGCAGAGAGTGTTTTTAGTGCTATTATATCTTTATAGACTATGAACGAAGATACAAATCAAATTGAAGAAAAAATCAGGACTCTAGAAGAATCAATGGTGAAGCCAGATTTTTGGAATGATAAAGTAAATGCTCAAACAGTATTGAAAGAACTTGCTGAACTTAAAGATAAAAAAGAAGGATTGGGAAAATATGATAAAGGCTCGGCAATAATAAATATTTTTTCTGGTGCTGGAGGGGATGATGCAGAAGATTTTTCTAGTATTCTTTTTGGAATGTATATGAAATATGCAAAGAGAACTGGCTATGGTATCAGCTTTATGGATGAACATAAAAATGATCATGGAGGATATAGAAATGTATCTTTTGAAATTTCTGGAAAGGGTGCGTATGGAAAATTAAAAAATGAATCAGGTGTGCATCGTCTCGTGCGTATTTCACCATTCAATGCAAAAAAAATGCGTCATACTTCTTTTTCTCTTGTAGAAGTTTTACCAAAGTTTTCTAAAATGGATGAAAAAGATTTTATAATACCAGAAGCTGATTTGAAAATAGAATTTTCTCGTGCAGGTGGGCCTGGTGGGCAGAATGTAAACAAGCGCGAGACAGCAGTGCGAATAGTCCACACACCGACAGGAATATCGGTGCATGCCAATGGAGAGCGAAGCCAAGAACAAAATCGCGAACAAGCTATGAGTATTCTTCGCGCAAAGATTTTTAAGAAAGCCCAAGATGAGAAAAAAACTTTTGAAGAAAGTATGAAGATTTCTAAAGGTACAGAAATAGAATGGGGAAGTCAGATTCGCTCATATGTCCTCCATCCATACAAAATGGTAAAAGACCACCGCACAGATGCTGAAACCTCAAATGTAGACGCTGTGCTTAATGGCGATCTTGACCTTTTTATTAAAGCTGAGAAAAGCTTATAGCTCTTGACTTTTTTATACAATATGCTAGTATAGAAGCCAGTTTCAGCTCTTTGACAGAAGCTTTGTTTTATTGTAATAAGAGCAACATTTAGTGAATTTAATATCACTAAGTTCTTTAAATGTTGCTCTTTTAAATATATTTAATTAGAAACAACCGTTGCTGTAACCAATCAGCCATTCCGTTACGAAAGGACCAGATGAAAAGACTCTGGAGATTTTTTTAAATGTATCTAAACAAAAAACAAATTAAAAATGAAGAAAATAGTTCTTTTGCTATTAGTAGCACTCTTATTCATTGGAGCGACAATGAAAGTAAACGCACAACAAATTATTCACCCGAGTTTCACGATAAGCGCAGATACTACTTGTACAGGAGTATATTTATTCCCTACAAGTACAACAACAGTGGATTTTCCAAGTGACACTTCATATTTGAAATATGAATGGTCAACAAATGGAAATGCTACAACGCAGTACTGGCAAGGGCGTTATTTTTACCAGGGAGTTGCTTATAATTGGGGAAGTAATACTTACTTTCTTACATTAACGGTAACAGATACTGTTAATAACATTGGAAACAGCTTTTCCCAGCCTATACATGTATATGACAGGCCGGGTTGGACATTAATAAGTCCGCAAAGTCCTACTATTGATTGTATTGATTCGGTGATTGTAACTGCTACAAATAACGACCCAAATACAACTTTTATTTAGGAAGACAATACTGGAGCAATCATTGGTTCAGGACAACAACAGAGTTTTAATTTAGGTGGAAATTATTCAGTTACTGCGGTAAGTACGATTTCCGGCTGTGTTTCAAATGGCACAAATTTCTTCAATGTCCAAAATAATGGGCAAACCACGATTACTATATTCGCTGGTTACCCAAACATAAACTTTGGATACATAAATGTATTTGGTGATAGCGTAGAAGTCTGCGGCTCAAATGCAACACTCGGGTTCAATACCTCGGGACCATTCAATAATAACTTCACTTGGGACAATGGATCTAATCAGTACAACCGAACTATCACAAGTTCAGGACTGTACTCTCTGACTTACATCAGTCCTAGTGGTTGCACAATCACGTCTACAATATATGTGACGATGCGTCCACTACCTGTACTTCCTATAACTTCATCAGGGTCAACTACTTTTTGTAACGGAGGAAGTACAACACTTCAAACTACTCCAAACTTACAAAATTATAATTGGCAAGGAGCTTGGGGTCAGGGTAATACAGCTGTAGTTTCTTGGAATGGAAATGTAACTGTCATAGCAACCGATTCTTTCGGTTGTACTGGACAATCACAACCAGTTACAATTACTGTTTTAAATACATCAGTCACACCAATCATAAGTCAGGTTGGATGCAACACTTTTTCAAATGTAGCACCTGACTCGACTACGACTTTGAGTTGGACCTTGTATGGCACATCAGCTGTATTAGGAACTACTCAATTGTTTCAACCTCCGCATTATGGGATGTATGTTTGTACAGCTACAAATATAAATGGTTGTGCAAATGCATCGGTACCTTTTGCCTTTACCAACTTAATTATTCCACCTGTATTGAATACAACCGGAATGACTGAAGGTTGCCAAGGACAAAACATTAATCTTGTAGTGCTAAATGCAGCAAGTTATTCTTCATTGATTTGGAGTAATGGTGCAAATACATCAAATATTGTTGTAAACAATTCTGGATTATTTTCAGTAACTGGTTACAATAATGGATGCCAACAAACCTCAGTCGTGGATACTGTAATTTTCCATCCAAACCCTACAGCAACGATTAGTGGAAACTCACAGTTTTGTGAGGGCTCCACTGATACTCTTTCTGTAAGTGCTGGAGCTAGTACTTATTGCTGGAATACCAATCAAAATACTGCAAGTATTTCTGTGACAAATTCCGGTACTTATTCTGTGACAACGACTAATACTTTTGGTTGTACAGGTAGTGCAAGTATTACGGTAACAGCAAATCCATTACCTATACCGGTAATTGCTGTAAATGGTTGTGTTGTTTACATTACAAATTCACAACCAGGTGATACACAGGAATGGTATATAAACGGAATATTAGTATCTGGTTCTGGAGATTATATCTCTACTGGTGATATCGGAATGTATCAGGTTTTCGTTACTAACAGTAGCGGATGCAGTAATGGTTCAAACAGTATATTTATAAACTGTACCGCTGGTATTGAAGAAGCAATTTTAAATAATGCTTCAATTTATCAGACGGACCATGAAATAACTATTAAATTTACCGAGAACAAAGATCATACGATAAATATTTTTGATGTACTAGGTAAAAAAGTGTTTGAAAAAACAGCACACGGAACTATGGTTATTCAAACCGAAAATTTTAACTCAGGGATGTACTTTATCCAGGGATTAAAAAGAATTTTAATAAAGTAATTGTGGAATAAAGTTTTCGCTCTTAATAAAAAACTCTTTGTGACTTAATTGTTTGCAGGGAGTTTTTTCTTGCTATTTTACAAAAAATGTGATAATATAATTCTATAATTTAAATATAGTTCTTAATCATTTAAAACAAAAGCAGTTATGAAAAAAACAAAATTTTTACTGGTGCTTGGCACCTTAGTTATTTTGTCTGTGTTATTTGCTAATATAGCAAAAGCACAAACAGGTTATTATATTGAAAGTACAAAGTTTCAAAAGTATGCAAGAGAACATCCAAATTCAATGCAGTATCGTTACGATAAGTTAAATCGTATGGTGCTTTGGATGACTCCTTGTAACAGGGATAGCATTAATACAACATCTTACACTTATGATGCTGCAGGTAATCGTTTGAGTAAGACAGTCCTTTTATTTTACAAGGACAAAGAAAACAACGAAAAATATATCTGCCAAACAACAATGGACCCAAAACAGTTTTCCACCTTTCTGGAAACTATTTTTAACCAATTGGATGGAAAACAGTAAACTTTTAAAAATTTTGAAAATCCATAGTGAGCCTAGCTCATTATGGATTTTTGTTTGTTTATCTTTTCTGATATAATAAGATTCGTGATCTACTTTAATAATGTTTCAAAAATTTACAATAAAGATTCAGTAGCATTAGATGATATTAATCTTACTATTTCTGCAGGGGAATTGGTCTCAATTGTAGGCCATTCTGGTGCCGGAAAGACTACTTTGATTAAAATGATACTTTCCGATGAAAAGCCTACAGGAGGTAGTGTTTTTTTTGAGTCTTTAGATATTCAAAATTTAAAAAATAAAGATCTCACGAAGCTCCGCCGACGTATCGGGGCTGTTTTTCAAGATTTTAAACTTTTAACAAATAAGACTGCTTACGAAAATATAGCTTTTGCAATGGAAGCGGCTGGAAAGACAGATGAAGAAATGCTCAGCGATATTCCACATGTTTTAGAATTGGTTAATTTATCACACAAGACAAATCATTTTCCTCATCAAATGTCTGGAGGTGAAAAGCAACGTCTTGCTATAGCTCGCGCTATCATCAACCAACCAGAATTAATCATTGCTGATGAGCCTACTGGTAATTTGGACCCAGTAAATACTTTTGAAGTAATTCAGATTTTAAAAAAGATTAATGATTTGGGTACGACTGTTATTTTGACTACACACAATAGAGGCGTAATAGATTCGATAGGTAAGCGTGTAATCACTATGGACAAAGGAAAGATTACTAGGGATGATAAAGACGGTAAATATACAATATAGTATAATAATATTATGAGAGAATTAAAAAGAATTATAAAAGCAGGTTTTCTAAATTTTCGTAGAAATGGAATAATTTCTTGGGCAGCTGTTTTAATAGTCACTATTACTCTTTCTGTAATTACTTCACTTATTTTTCTTCAAGCAGTTTTGCATTTTTCACTTGATCAAATAAAAGATAAAGTAGACGTTACTATTTATTTCACTACAGGTGCGTCAGAAGAAAAAATTCTTACTTTAGAATCTTCTATAAAAAAGTTACCAGAAGTATCCAGTGTGAGCTATGTATCATCTGGTGACGCATTAAAAACTTTCCGTGATAGACATAGCAATGATTATCCTACTATTCAAGCACTAGATGAAATTGGAATAAACCCACTTGGTGCATATTTAAATATTAAAGCAAAAGAAATTTCTCAATACGGTGCCATTTCTGATTTCTTAGGATCTGACAATACTCTTATGAAAGACTCGGCTTCTATTATAGATAAAGTAAATTATAATCAAAATAAAAGTGTGATAGATCGGTTGAATGCGATTATTAGTGGAGCTCAAAAATTAGGTTTTCTAATTACTCTTGTTTTAGTCGGCATCTCAATTATTATTGCTTTTAATACCATTCGTTTAACTATATTTATGTCTCGTGAGGAGATATCTGTGATGCGTCTAGTAGGGGGTAGTAATATGCGTATTAGAGGCCCATTTATGGTGGAAGGAGCGATTTATGGAGTAGTAGCGACAGTTATAACCTTGTTAATTTTCTGGCCATGGACAGCATGGCTCGGTAAAAATATGACTTCATTTCTGGGTATGAATTTATATGATTATTATCTTTCCAATATATTTGAAATTTTTATGATTGTATTATTATCAGGTGTCTTGCTAGGAGTTATTTCTAGTTCTCTTGCAATACGTAAATATTTAAGAAAGTAGTATGGCTAAGGAAAATACAAAATATATTTTTGTGGTAGGTGGTGTTATTTCTGGAGTCGGAAAGGGTATTACTTCTTCTTCAATTGGACTTATATTAAAAAATCGTGGACTCAATGTAACAGCAATAAAAATTGATCCATATATCAATGTGGATGCAGGTACAATGAATCCTACAGAGCACGGAGAAGTTTTTGTACTTGGTGATAAAGATGAGACAGATCAAGATATGGGTAATTATGAAAGATTTTTAGATATTAATCTTACCCGTACCAATTATATGACTACAGGACGAGTGTATCAAACAGTTATTGAAAAAGAACGTAATTTAGAATACAAAGGGAAGTGCGTCGAAGTTGTCCCACATATTCCTCTTGAGGTTGTTCGTCGTATAAAAAAAGCTGGAGTAGATGCTAAGGCCGATGTAGTGATTGTAGAAGTCGGTGGTACTGTCGGTGAATATCAAAATATGCTTTTTCTTGAAGCAGCTAGAATGTTGAAAATTGAGCAACCACACAATGTATTTTTCATTATGGTTTCATATTTACCGACTCCATCAAAAGTAGGAGAGATGAAAACAAAACCCACACAGCATGCCTCACGTCTCCTTAATGGTTCTGGAATTCAGGCTGATATTTTAATTGCTCGCGCTGATACACCACTAGATGAAAAAAGAAAAGAAAAACTTGCAATGTTTTGCAATATCCCTGCTGATAAAATAATTTCTGCGCCAGACGTAGATAGTGTATATGATATACCAATAAATTTTGAAAAAGAAAAATTGTCTGAAAAACTTTGTGAAATAATGAATGTAGTTTGCAAAAAACCAGATGAAAAAAGATGGCTCGCTTGGAAAAATTTTACAAAGAAAGTTCATAATTCAAAAGATACCTTAAAGATTGCAATGATTGGTAAATATTTTGAGACTGGAGATTTTATTCTTTCCGATTCTTATCTTTCAGTAATTGAAGCTGTGAAATATTCTGCATATAGTCAAAATAAAAAACCTATAATTTCTTGGTTAAATGCTACTGACTTTGAAAAATCACCAGCAAAACTTAAAGAATTAAAAAATTATGATGGCATCATAGTCCCAGGAGGTTTTGGATCTCGTGGTATAGAAGGAATAATTAGTACTATAAAATTTGCTCGTGAAAATAAAATTCCATATTTTGGTCTTTGCTATGGTATGCAATTACTAGTGATAGAATATGCACGAAATATTTTAGGATTAAAAGATGCAAATACTCGTGAGGTAAATCCAAATTCAAAGAATATGGTAATCGATGTAATGGAAGAGCAAAAAGAACTTTTAAAAAATAATCTTTATGGAGGGTCTATGCGTTTGGGAAATTATGAATGTGTATTGGGAAAGGGTACAGTGGCCGAAAACTCTTATGGATCAAAAGAAATAATAGAGCGTCATAGACATCGCTACGAAGTAAACAATTCTTTTGTAGAAAGTTTAGAAAAGAAAGGTTTGGTTTTTTCCGGTAAATCTCCAAATGGAAAACTTATGGAGATAGCTGAACTTCCTAAAAAAGACCATCCATTTTTCCTGGGTACTCAATTTCATCCTGAGTTTTTAGCTCGTCCACTCACACCGCATCCACTTTTTACAGCTTTTATCAAAGCTTGCATAAATAAGAAAAAATAAATATTCTCTTGAGTAATTGGTATTTTTAAGCTAATCTTTAGAAGTAGGGTTATTTTTGTTTATAAAGCTGGGAGATCGTCTAATGGTGGGAATAAAAAATAAACTTCTTTATTTTTTATCTGGTTCTGAAAGAAATTATCGTTATTTTTGTTGTGAAAGCTGGGAGATCGTCTAATGGTAGGACACCTCCCTCTGGAGGAGGTTATCTTGGTTCGAGTCCAAGTCTCCCAGCTTTCATAAGAAAAATAGATAATAAGCCCTCTGGGAGTTATCTTATTCGAGTCCAAGTCTCCCAGCTTTGGAAAGAAAAATAATATCAATTTTAATATGAATTTTGAAATACAAAAAAATAATTCTAATCAAGAAAAAGAAAAGGTTGTTTCTGTGCATCAGGAGCATATTGGTATTTTGAATTATAAATTTGAAGTTGGTGAAAAAGAATTAGAAAAGTGGAATACGCAAGTAGAGGCAATACATACAGCCATCGAAGAAAAAGATTTTGAAAGTTTAAAAAAACTTTTAGAAAATCAAAAACTTATTGAACGTACACAAAAAACGTTACAACGTAGTGAATTTCTTTCACTTGAAAAACAAAAACACATAAAAGATTTGTTGGCTATTAGTGTTTGGGTAATTGATAATCAAAATAAATGGCCTGGGAATTTTAAAACTCAGTTTCGTTTAGTAGTGGGCGGTTTAAAACATTTAGAAGATTTTACAAAAAAAGATGGACGGGTTGGTCCAAATTGCTTGGATATGTGTGCTATTACACAAGCACTTGCCAATAAACGTGGTATTTTGGGTCAAATTGAAAGAGTTGGCGTTAAAGGTACTGGTAGTCGTTTTGGACACAGATATTGGCGTAGCAAAGAAGGTTTCGTTGTAGATACTCTTTGGGGTATTGATATAGGTGGTGTTTACTTAACTGACGAAGAATATGAGAAACGTCGTATTCGTAGACAAAAGGAACGATTGGGTGGTTTATTTATCGGATCATTCAATCCAAGTAGTCCTGAAGATTGTACAGAAAATTATCTTGATAAAGATGAAACTTTTAGAAAGTCTGCTTCGTAATCTTAGTATTTTTGGTTTATGAAAAAAATTTGGATTTTTATTTTAATAACATTATTTATTCAAGAACCAGCTTCTACGGATGCGGCAATTTTTCAAATTCGTACTTTGCATATTAATATTTTTTTAATTAATTTTATTTGGATTATTGCGACTGTTTTCGACATTTGGTTTGGGTATAAAGTAGGAAAGTTTGTTCAAAAGAAATTTAAAGATACAAGGTTTGAATTGTGGTCTTTCAGGTGGGCTGGAAGAATTGAAAATTTTATTGGTCAAAAAGGAAAAAAATTTGTTTTAATATTACTCGGTATTATAAACTTTCCGTACGCAAATTCTTTTCTTGCTTCTTGGCTGACACTTTCTTTTAAAGATATTTTCACTTATCTTTTTATCGGTGATGTCTTGTATTGGGCTATTGAGTGGGGGATTAATATAGGAGTTCGTAGTTTTGTAATTGATCCACATTTAGCCTTGTATATAGTAATAGGTGCCGGTTTGCTCCTTTTAGTAATTTCAAAAATTATTTTGAGTAAAGTTTTAAAAAATAAGAACTAAAAGAAATATTTTTTGTATTTTTAATTTTTACTCGAAATTACAGTTATTTTCTATTGGTAATGAAAGGGTAGTAAATACATTTTTACATATTCCATTAATACTACTATTTTTCTTGAATACGTGGTCTTCATCAGCGTATGGATAAAATTCCACATTTTTATTTTGGTTTTTTAATTCTGAATATAATAAGTCAGCTTGAGCTGGAGGGACTGTCTTGTCGGCTTGTGCTTGTATAAGAACTATTTTTTGATTATCAAGATTTGGAATTCTAGAAATTATAGATGCTTTATTGTATATTTTTTTATTTTTTTTACTTGGTTTGCCGTTAAAATCTACGTTAAAAATAGAATTATTTAAATTACTTAGCATACTTGCCCAATCTGTGACTCCGTTGATTGATATTGCCCCTGTGAATTGTTTTGGATAGGCCACAATACTTCGTAATGCCAAGTAACCACCATAGCTATTTCCCATTAAATATGTGTCTCCGATTTTGAAATCTTTTTTTATTGAAGTGAGAGCTGTCTCTACGTCTGCTACGTCACCTTTGCCCACATTTTCCTTAATTGCTTCTGCAAATTTTTTCCCATAACCATAGCTACCTCGATAGTCGAGTTTTAGAACCATAACATTATTTTTTGCTAATTCATCCAATATTAAGTCGTAAACCGCATAGCTAGCATAAGGGTGGTATGCAAGAGCTGTTTGTCGATATGGGCCACCATGAAGCCATATTAAAAGTGTATGTTGTGTATCGTTATTAAAATTTTCTGGAGTCAATAGTGCCCCATGCATATTTCCACCAAATGATATTTCCTTTCTATTAATTGTTGATACTGTTTCGTTTATATTTATACCAGTAAAGTTTTTTATCGTATTTGTTTGTTCATCATAAAATACAGGATAGGATGAACTTCCTTTTACTACAAAAAATACAAAACCATTATCAAATTTTCTTATTCTGAAAGCATATGAAGCATTTGTAGCAATTAGAGATATTTCTTTTGTTGTAAAATTATATTTATAAAGATTCCACTCATAAGCATTTTTTTTATTTGAAACAAAATATAAATCATTTTGTGAAGTTAATATAAAACTACTCGTTGTAAAAGATTCAGTAAAAATCTTTTTACCCTTAAAAGTGTTTCCTTTTAGAGTAGATAAATCCAATTGATAAAGTGTAGGGTAGCCACTTTCATCATCTAGATAAACTAGTTTTTTTCCATCAGGTGAAAAAGATGATAGCATTCCTTCTTCACCAATTAAGTCCCAAAAAGAAACTTTATAACTTCTTTTATAAATTTTCCCTGTTTTATTATTTTTTAAGAAAAAATTTCTAGTATGTATATTTTTTTTCCAAGTAGAACTAGTAGAAAAAGTAAAAGGTTTAAGATCCGTCTGTATTGTTTCTGCTGTAGTTTGTTCTGGAGTATTTTTTCCTAGATCAATACAAGAAAGATTACTTATTATGCAATTATAATAAGTAGGATTTTCAGTGTTTCCATATCTTAATAAAATAGTGTCCTTTGTCTGAGAAAGGATCCTTCCGTAATTAATACCAGAAGCAGATGAACATATTGGAGATAGTAATAAAATCCCAAAAACTATAAAAAGATATTTTTTCATTTCTTAATCAAAAATATTAGCTAAATAAGTGTCTATTATTCTTTGATCCAAATTATAAAAATAAGTATTATCGTCATGGATCTTTGTAGCAAGTGCTATTCCTACAAAACGCCAATGCCATGGTTCAAATTTGTAATAAATATTACTTTTTGGATATGAAATAATAAAACCATATTTATATGCATTTTCGAGAAGCCAACTATACTCTGGTGTTTTGTCAAAACCTTCCAATTTTCCTCCAATTTTTTGAGTTGTAAAATCTACAGTTGTTCCTAGCTGATGTTCAGAATATCCTTGTTCAGCAGAAAATGAATTTGCTGTTCCAGCTCCATATCTAATACGATATTCAGATTTTAATATTGCTTGAGTCTCAAAACTACGATAAGCAGATGCAATTTGCAGAGTCATACCATTACCGTTTGCATTATCTAGTATATTCTTTAGGTCTTGATAAACATTACTATGTATTTGCAGTGTCCTTGTTTTATTATTTAAATATTTTGTTTCAATATCTATTAAAGATAATGGAATATAGTGTTCATTCAAAAAATAATTTTTTGAATATTTTTTTAGTAATTCTGAATCTGTTTTACTGAGTCTCTCTAAATCGCTAACATTGTTTGAAATTTCTCCAAGATTGTTATTAATTTGATCTATTATGGTACTAATAGAACCAGTTTTTGTTTTTTCTGAATCTATTGTTTGAAAAATTAAATCATTTTGTTCTTTTAATTTTAGTATATTTCTTTCAAGATCATTTATTCTTTTCTCAGAATTTATTTTTGTTGTTTCAAAATTATTTACAGCATATAAAAATTTTTTTATATTTTTTATATATCCATAAGAAATATAAGTAAAAAGACAAAAAACCACAAAAAGTAGTGGAAAAAATATTTTTTTAGATATTTCATTCTTTAAAAAATTCTGCATACTTGTATTCTAGCATATTATAGTATAATAATAGTATGGAAAAAATGTCAGAAAAAAAGAGGTTTTCTATTGTTGCTAGGGTTAAAAGTGTAAACCATGCATTTAGAGGCTTTATTATATTATTAAAAACTGGGCATAATTTTTGGACGCATATCTTTTTTGGTTTTTTTGCTATATATTTAGGTTTTATTTTAAAAATTTCAAGTATTGAATGGGCTATTATTGTTTTTACTGTAGGATTAGTTCTTATTGTTGAGTCAATTAATACTGCTATTGAAATAGATATAGATCTAACTAGCCCAAATTATCATCCATACGCTAGAGACACAAAAGATGTTTCAGCTGCAGCGGTAGCCCTTTCTGTTTTAGTGGCTGGTATTATTGGACTTATTATTTTTTTACCAAAAATTTTAGTTCTTTTGATTAAATAATCAAGATTTAGTATAATGAAAAGATTATGACAAATATAAAAATTTTCTTTTCAGTAATAGGGTTATTAATCTTAGGTACAGTTTTTGCAGTAGTTATTAAATCAAAACCCGAAGTCAGTGCATTTCCAGGAAAATATGATACTTTCGCACAGTGTTTAAAAGAAAAAGGTGTTACATTTTATGGAGCATTTTGGTGTCCTCATTGTAAAAAACAAAAAGAACTCTTTGGAACTTCTGTAAAATTTTTGAAATATGTAGAATGTTCTTTGCCTGATGCTTCTGGTCAAACACAAGAATGTAAAGATAAAAAAATAGAAGGGTATCCTACTTGGGAGCTTGCTGATGGAACACGTTTACCAGTAGAAAATGCTAGTGGAGTTTCTCTTGAGACATTATCAGCAAAGACTAGCTGTGCATTGCCGCAATAATATGAATTCAATCACTGTGCATTATCTAAATATGTTTCTAGGGATAGGGGCTATTTTACTTCAGTTGTTTTCTTTTGTTGCTCTCGCTACACTTTTTTTTGGAGATAAAAAAGCAAAGTTTTTAGAATATATTGATAAACATTTTTTAGTTATAGGACTATTAATATCTCTTTTTGCTTTGTTTTTTTCTTTAGTATATTCAGAAGTTATTAATTTTGCACCATGTTATCTTTGTTGGTGGCAAAGAGTTTTTGTTTACCCATTGGTTTTTATGTTTGCTGTTGCCCTTTGGCATAAAGATAAAAAAGTCTTGCGTTATTCTTTACCACTAGTCGCTATTGGTTTTTGTATTTCTGCTTATCACAATTTAAGATATTATTTTGGTGAAAATACAAATGCACCTTGTGATTCTTCTGGAGTTTCTTGTTATCAACAACTCGTCAGTGAATTTCACAATTATATTTCAATTCCAATGTTAGCCCTTACAGGATTATTTGCTTTACTTACACTTTGTCTAGTTGTGCACTTTCGATCAAAACATATTGAAAAATAAATTTGCTCTATTTTTTCTAAATATGATATAATTAATTTATTATTAGTTTAATGTAGTTAGATATTTTTATACTTTCTTTCGACACTGTATAAAAATATCCAAAATCTATGTCAAAAGGAGATACACATCAACACCGAGAAAAAAAGAAGCCAAAGAAAGTAAAGGCAAAATAATTTATCAAAAAACACCCCAATATGGGGTGTTTTTTGATATTGCTTAAAGGGGTGAAAGGTATATAATAAGGGTATATCAGTTAAATTAATTTTAGAAAATTATGCAATATATATTTATTTTAGGTAGAATTTTAATGGGAGGGTTTTTTTTGAATAGTGGTTTTAATCATCTTAAAAATTTAAAAGACACAGCTGGATACGCAGCATCAAAGGGTATTCCTATGCCAAAGTTGGCTGTTTTTATAACTGGATTGATGCTTATATTAGGAGGCCTTGGTATTATTTTTCTATTTCACATGGCATTAGCTCTTATGCTCATAATTTTGTTTTTAATTCCTACTACTATAATGATGCATCAATACTGGAGAGCTACTGATCCAATGCAAAAAATGGGTGAGATGATTAATTTTTATAAAAATCTGGGTTTATTGGGTGCAGCTTTAATGCTTTTTGCATTATTTTCTTAATTTCTAAAAAAATTTATTCATGGCATCTTTTTTCTTGATATTTATACGTTTTGGTAGAGCTATAAAATCTGCTTGGAAAGAATCAGAATTTAAAGGTCTTGTATTTATTGTAGTTGTTATTTTATTCGCTGGAACTATTGTATATCACTCTGTTGAGGGTTGGAATTATTTAGATTCTTTATTTTTTAGTGTAACTACTTTGACTACTGTAGGCTATGGTGGAGAAGATTTAATTCCCCATAGTCCAATTAGTAAAATATTCACAATGGTTTATATTTTTGTTGGACTTGGAGTTATGTTTGCTTTTATAAATACTGTAGCTAAACATGCACAAAAGGAGCCATCTGTGATGAGTGGTCTCGCTAAAGATGGAAAAGAAATATTACGTAAAGTAAATATTTTAAATAGTGATGAAGAAACAAAAAACTAAAATAATGGTTTTTGGAACTTTCGATGGTTTACATCTCGGTCATTTAAATTTTTTTAAACAAGCTAGAAATTTAGCAATTAAAAATTGTTTACCATTTTTAATTATATCTATCGCTAGAGATAAAAATGTAAAAAAAATAAAAAATAAAAAGACAATTTTTTCTGAAAAAGAAAGAATGTTCTTGGTTAAAAAAAGTAAACTCGCAGATAAAGTAGTTCTCTCTGGAATTAAAAATTATATTCCACATATTGTAAAAGAAAAACCAGAAATTATTGCCCTTGGCTATGATCAAAAAGCCTATGTGAAGAATCTTAGAGCTGAGCTGTTTAAAAAGGGGATTAACGTTAAAATTGCTCGTTTAAAGCCATATAAAGAGCATATATACAAAAACTCTTTACTCAACAAGAGCTAAAAATATACTTGCTTTTTAAGTGTTCATGTGTTATCCTGTAATTTAATCGGACGACAGTTTTTAGTTTTTCGAAAAAAAAATAAGTAAACCTTAAAAACATTAGAAAATCATGTTTGTAACGAAAGAACAGTGCCCAGGAACAATTTTTGTTTCTATGAGCGGAAAAGAACTTTCTGCTTTAGAAAAATCACAAACCTTATCATCAGTTATGGATGTCATTAAAAACGACAAAAAGACTGATCGAATTAATTTCCAGGTATCATTATTGCCTGATTCTCCCTCTATCATAAAAAAGAAAAAGGAGAGTAAAAACAAAATTTTATTTTTTGGATGTCCAATGATATTGGAATTCAATAAGATAAATAATGAGTATTGTTTAACGCTTAACGGTGATTGGGCTAAAGAGCACCTTTCACCTGAAGGGTTGGATGATATGGGTATAAAAGAATTCCAATTTAACAAAAAGAAAATTTCCAGCATCATTTTCTCAGTAGGAGAGGAGTTGGAAACCCTTAATTAAGGATTCATTTTTTAAAAAGGCTTCACAGCAATGTGGAGCTTTTTTTATTTTACTTCTTTTAGTCGAATAGAAATTAAAACCCCAGATAGTAATATTGCACCTAATACAAAGAAAAGATATTTAAAAGATGGAATATATAAGAGTATTGGTATAGCAATTAATGGACCAATTATATAAGACAAAGAAGATGTATTTCTAAAGAAAACAATTACATCTGCTTTTTCTGCTGTCACTATTTTGAAAAAATAATTGTCTGACATTACTTCTATGGCTGCAGCTCCTACGCGCGTGCCAAATAAAATCATTGCCCAGATTTTCCAATCCATTGTTGTAACAAAAGGAATAATTAAAGTAAAAAAAGTAGTTATAAATAACCCAACAATAAGCATTTTCTTTTCACCAATTTTGTCAGATAGGCGGCCAAGTGGCATATCTAAAATTACGAATGGTATAAGCATTATTGTGAATATTAAACCAATTTTATCCCAACCAAAATGCAGGTATTGATGTAAATATATTGGTGTATAAATAACCATCCAAGCATAAAAGAATTTTAAAATAAAACTAATAATATATATTTTAGAAATATTTTTATCTTTTAAAAATAATTTTATTGTTTTTAACAACGATATTTTTTTATATAATGGATCTTCAAAATTTTTAAGAAATAATATAAATATTCCTGCCACAAGTCCCATAAATAAAGCAGAGAATAAATAGATTCCTTTATAAGAACTTTTAGCAATAATTGAACCAGAAATAGCTTGTGACAAAACCCATGCTAAATTTGCTATTACTAAATAAGTTCCACGAATTCTACCTATCTCTCTTGCTTTTGAAAGTTCTTCAATAAAGATATCAAGTGAAACCATAATGAAACTCGCAGATACAAAATATAAAATAAAACAAATTACTATTAGTAATTGTTGTTTTAAAAATGCCATTCCAATTAATGAAAATAGAGTAACCAAGCTAAAAAGCATTGTAGCATTTCTATTTCCTATGTTTCTAAGAATTCTTGATATTTCAACAAGTCCAAATATCGTTATAATTGAGGCAATTATATAAACTAATCCAACATATTTTGTTTCCATATAAGACTCTAAAAAACTAGAGTTTATATAAGAAGTCAATGCAAATGGAAGAGCAAATAAAAATCCTGCAAGATATATTATTCTTCTTTCTTTTTTTATCACTAATGAATTATACGCTTAATATGACAGGTATTACAAGTGGTCGTTTTGCTGTTTTTTGAAATAAAAATTTCGAAACACTATCACCAAGGTTATTTTTTATTAAGTCAAAATCCACCATTTGCATATTTGTAGTATTATCTTCTATTGTTTTTTTAATAATTACACGGCAAGCACGAAGTAATTCCTGATTTTCTTTTAAATATACAAAACCACGAGATATTAAGTCTGGAGACTTTTTTAATTTACCAGTATTTTGATCTACAACAGCGATAATAACAAACATTCCATCCTGCGCGAGCATTTGACGGTCTTTTATTACTACATCTTGCACATCACTTACAGAGCTACCATCCACCATCATTGGAGAAGAAGGCGCTTTTTCTTTTCGAGCAAAAATTTTATCTCCTTCAGCAGAAATTTCTATAATAGATCCATTGTCTGGTACAACTATATGATCTTCAGACATACCCATATCAGTAGCTAAGAGTTTATGAAGTTCAAGCATGAAATGATTTCCGTGTATTGGAACAAAGAATTTTGGATGAGTTTTTGCATGAAGCCACTTTATATCTTCTTTGTTTCCATGACCTGTGGCGTGAACAAAATCTTCTCCTGGTGTTCTATAACTAATTATTTTTACTCCTTGACGAGACAATGCGTCCTTCATTTTTTGCATTTGTCTTTCATTACCAGGAACAATAGATGCAGAAATAATAATCGTGTCTCCAGCTTTTAGAATAAATTTTTTGTCTGTTTTATTTGCAGCACGATTTAATCCTGAAAATTCCTCTCCTTGTCCACCTGTTGTTAAAATAACAATTTTACTAGATGGATAATTATCTACTTCTTCCATTCCAATAATTGTTCCTTTTTTTGGTTTATAAAGTCCAGCTTCAAAGGCTACTTCCATGTTTGTCTTCATACTTCGTCCATTTAGAACTATTTTCTTACCTAGATTTTCAGCTATTTGAATAACTTTGATTAAACGACTAATATGTGAAGCAAAAGCAGCAATAATAATTTTTCCAGAGATTTTTTTTATCAAATTTTCTAAACCTTGATGTACTTTTATTTCAGGAAGAGCAAAACCTTCGTTTTCTATATTTGTAGAGTCTGTCATTAAAAGCAAAACTTTTGCTTTATCAAAAATACTATATTCTTTTTCTTCTTCATCAGATACTATTCCGTCGACTTGGTCGAGTTTATAGTCACCAGGATTTACAATCCAACCATGTTGAGTTTCGATTATTATACCCATAGAATCTGGAATAGTATGAGTGACACCAAAGAACCTTATTCGCATGTTTCCAAGAGTGACTACTTCATCTGTTTCCACTGTCACTGTTTTCATTTCTGGTAGGTGAGGGAATTCAGTCGCTCTTTTTTTCATCATTAAGATTGAAAGATTACGAGAGTAGACTGGTGGATTACCGATACGAGATAATACTAAAGGTACACCACCAATGTGGTCTAAGTGCCCGTGAGTGATAAATAAAGCACGAATTTTATCTTTTCTTTCTTCTAAATATGTAGTATTTGGAATAACATAATCTACTCCTGGTGTTTCTTCTGTCGAGAAGTGCATACCAGCATCGATGACGATAATATCATTACCGATCTCGATTGCTGTCATATTTTTTCCAATTTCTTCTACACCACCTAGAGGAATAATACGAATATTTCCTGTTGGTAATTCTGGAATTTTTGTAATTGTATTTCTTGATACAAAAGGTTTACTATTGTTTACACTTCCAATAGGGGAACGTCGTCCTTTTCCAAATTTTGAATATTGAAAAGTTGAGCTTTTTGTAGTTCTTTTTTCATTGTGATGTGTAGTGTGGGCATGTTGACGAATTGGCGCATGAGCTCCATGCGTGTGTGTGATTTGTATATTTGAACGCTGATGGTGTACTGTATTTGTAGTTTTTGCTGATTGATTTTCTTCTTTTTTCTTTTCTATACTTATTTCGCTAAAAGATAGTCTGTTTTTTCTTTTCATAGTTTTTTGTTTTTATTTAATAAAAATTCTCCATATTTTGTCTTTTAAGATTGACCAATTATATACATTAAGAAAACGATCTCCAGGTGAAGTGATATGGTCAATATTTAAACCATATAAATTTTTATCTACTACATAAATAAAATTTGGGCTATAAATAAAAACTGCTGGCATATCTTGTCTTATTTGATCTTCAAATTGGGCATATTTTTTTATTCTACTTTTTTCATCTACTGTGACCAATGCATCTTCTAAGATTTTATCTACTTTTGGATTTGTATATATTGCTACATTTAGTCCTGGGTCTTTTCTTTGTGAAGAGTGCCAAAAAGCAAATAGGTCAGATTCGTGAGAAATAATTTCTCCAAAT
Source organism: Candidatus Nomurabacteria bacterium (assembly GCA_026396065.1). Classification (GTDB taxonomy): domain Bacteria; phylum Patescibacteriota; class Minisyncoccia; order Phycocordibacterales; family UBA9973; genus UBA9973. The sequence goes on from JAPLXO010000008.1 coordinate 43,202, forward strand.
AAAAGAGCGTCATATTTTCTTGGGCGAATTACTGCTTGGTTTAAGTTTCCAATTTCAAAAGTTTTTACATCTATTTTCATACCTATGCTTTCCAAATCATTTTTAATTAAATTTGCTGTTTCAGATAATGCTGGAGCATTTCCAGTAGAAATAGAAAATTCTAATTTAGCTGTCGTTTTATTATTTTTCTTCTTTTTTTTATCTATAGATACTTTTTCTAAAATACCATCAGCTCCTTTTGTCCAGCCACCATTTTTTAATATTTGATATGCTTTTTCTAAATTGTCCTCATGTGATGTTTTTGTATCAGACAATATTCTTTGATAAGCTACCATGTTTGGTGGTATTGGATCATCTATAACTAAGCCATATCCTTTCAATACTTCTTTAATTATAAATTCTTTATTTATTGCCTGATCTATCGCTTTTATTACATTTTTATCAGTAAAAATATTATTTTGATTTTGATTAAAAAATAATCCAAACACTCTAGGTAATACTGAAGTTTCTATATTATAACCTTCATTTTTTAATTTTTCTGCATTTTCTGGAGTGATAGAACTCATTTGGTCAATTTCATTATTTTGCAATGCATTTAAAAGATCTTCCTCGTTTGGATAAAAGTGCATAGTAATTTTATCTAAATACGGTTTACCTAAAGCAAATTTTTTAAAAGATATAAGATCATAGTAATTTATAATTCCAGAAGTTCCTTTTTTAGTACCAGACACTTGGTATGGGCCAGATCCAATAGGATTTATGTTATAGCTTGAAAGTTCTATTGGGCCATTTCCCCACAAAGAAGCTGGCATTATTCCGATCGTAGCATTTTCTAAAAAAGAAGCGTAAGGTTGTTTTAAAGTAAACACTAAAGTTTTTTCATCTTGTTTTTCTACGTTTACACCATCCCAATTTCCTTTAATTGGACTTTTTATTATTGGGTCTTTTGCTTCTTTTATTGTAAAAATAATATCGTCTGCTGTTACTGGTGTGCCATTTGAAAAATAAATATTATCTTTTAGTATAAATGTATAACTAAGCCCATCTTCAGAAATTTGAAAACTTTTTGCTAAATCGGGTATTAGTGTACCATCTCCAGATTTTCTCATGAGCCCAGAATAAACAAGTGAAGTTAAATCACGATCTGCATCAGATAGAGCTAAAATAGGATTTATAAATCTTGGTGTGCCTACTACGCCTTCAGAAAGACTTCCTCCACGCATAGGTACCTCTACCATAAATTGCTGATTTATGTTTTCTAAAATTACTATTGTTGTTAGTAAAAGAACAAAACAAAATCCAAAAAAGATTAAACGTTCCTTTTTTTCGAATGAAGAAATTGCCATCATTGTTTCTTTTTTGGATGGCAATTTAGCGGTATTTATTAGCTGGCGTATACGCCTATAAAGATTTTCCATAAATTAAAAAATAGAATACAAAAACAAAATAATAGCAAAAGACAATAGCGTAAAAAGAATTAACTCTTTGCTTTTATAATTATAGCGAGTAGAGCTAAAACTGCAAGTAAAATTCCAAGTACAATTGAAAGGATAAAAAGAAACTTTTCGAAACCTCGGCGAGTGTGATGGAAGCTTCCTCCTTCTCCACCTCCAAGTGCACCACCAACACCAGCATCTGATTGCTGTAGTAATATTGCTGTAATTAATACTATTGAGACTATTATCTCCGCGTAGGGAAGAATCTTAGTTATTGTCTGCATTTAGCTATTATTGCATAAAGAAGCTCCAAATGCAACCTCACCCCTAGCCCCTCTCCAAAATTTGGGGATTTTAGAGAGGGGAATATGGTACTTGACGTCTAAAGAGAGAGAGTATTATTTGTGTATTAACAATAATATAATAAAAATATATGGCTGATCCAAAACCAAATTTTAGCGAAGATCATATTTCCGGAGAGGAGCAAATACAAAAATGCTTATTAGAAAAGAGAATAGGGTTTGATGAAATTTCTATAATTACACTACAAAATTTAATTCAGAAAGCGCCAAAAGGAGAAACTTTCATTGTTCCTAGTGATATGAAAAAGCATCTTTATACAGATTGTGCTCAAAGAACAGAAAGAAAAGACTTAAAATTTGTTGTTGAGAGTAAGTAATAATTTAGATTACTTTGAAAATAGTGGACACTCGGTGTCCGCTATTTAGTTTTTACTTTTTTTGCGATACTGTCTTTCATAAATTTCTTATGTCCATTTCCTTTGAATTGTTCCTAATTATTTTATGTTCCCCTCTCTATTTTCGTAAAATGGAGAGGGGATTAAGGGGTGAGGGGAATTATTGGAATTAATTGGAGGGGCGGGTTTTGTATTGCATTTATCTACACAGGGTTTATAATAAAAAAATGAAAAATCAAACAACAATGTTGGGCTTGTTCGAAAAATTATTCCATAACTTTAACGCTCGCGCTATGAAAGACGCGACACTATCTTATAAGAAGCATTTAGATGAAGGAGGCAAAATGATGCTCGCGATGGGAGGCGCTATGTCTTCTGCACAAATGGGTATCACTCTCGCTCCGATGATAAAGAATGAAAAAATTCATGCTGTATCTTGCACAGGTGCAAACCTAGAAGAATCAGTTTTTCGTCTCGTAGCTCACGATAGTTACAAAGATTATCCTGACTACAGATATTTTACAAAAGAAGATGATGAAGCAATTTTAAATAGAGGAGAAAGAAGAGTTACAGACACTAGTATTCCAGAAGAAGAAGCTTTCCGTGTCATGGAACCTATCATATTGAAATATTGGAAAGAAGCACAAGAAAAAGGTGAGAGATATTTCCCTCATGAATATTTTTATAAAGTTCTTTTATCGGATGAATTAAATGGAAAATACGAAGGCAATCCAGAAGCTTGCTGGCTTCTCGAAGCTGCAAAGAAAAATTTACCAATAGTTGTACCAGGATGGGAAGACTCAACACTCGGAAATATTTTCGCTGGTTACTGTAAAGCAGGAGAACTCAATCCTTCTATTATGAAGTCTGGAGTAGAATACATGATGTATCTCTACGATCAATACAAAGAATTATCTAAAGGTGGTCCTGGAATTGGATTCTTCCAAATCGGTGGAGGTATCTCCGGAGATTTCCCTATATGCGTAGTGCCATCTATAAAATACGATCTAAAAGAAGAAGTTCGCCCTTGGGGATATTTCTGCCAAATCTCAGACTCTACTACTTCATATGGTTCATATTCAGGTGCGACACCAAATGAAAAAATAACTTGGGACAAACTCACAAAACACACACCAATGTTCGTAATAGAATCAGACGCTACAATCGTCGCTCCATTTATTTTTGAAGCGATACTTAATAGATACGATATTTCTGAAAAATAATAATGTCTAATATAAAAACAGCTGAATTTGTGAGTCCGAAACATCCGGATAAGATTTGCGACTTTATCGCAGATAGTATTTTAGATGCTTATTTAGCAGGTGACATAGAAAGCCGCGTTGCTATTGAAGTGATGGGTGGACATAAATTAATTACAATAAATGGAGAAGTCACATCTATCGCAAAACCAGATATAGAGAGTTTAGTAAAAAATATTGTAGGTAGCGATTATAAAGTAATTATAAATATTGCACTTCAAAGTAATGAAATTGCACAAGGTGTAGATACCGGTGGAGCAGGTGATCAGGGAATAATGAAAGGTTATGCTACTGATGAGACGCCAGAATTTTTACCACTTGAATATACTCTTGCCAGACATCTTTGTGAAAAGATTTATGCTGTTTATCCTTTTGATGGAAAAACTCAAGTGACTATAGAAGATGGTGTTGTCACTACAGTAGTCGTAAGTTTTCAAAATTCAAAAAATATTGATTTATTACCTTTTGTAAAAAATCTAATTACAGCCAAAGAATACCTGATCAATCCAGCAGGTGAATGGGTTCAAGGTGGTTTTGATGCTGATACAGGACTTTCTGGAAGAAAATTAATTGTGGATAATTATGGTCCCGAAATTCCAATTGGTGGAGGATCTTTTTCTGGAAAAGATTATACAAAAGTAGATCGCTCTGGTGCATATATGGCAAGACGAATAGCAGTAGATCTTTTAAAAAATAGAAATGCAAAAACAGTTTATACAAAACTCGCTTATGCTATTGGTAAAAAAGAACCAGTCATGGCTGTATCAGTAATTGATGGTAAAGAAGAAGATATTATTGATTATGATCTTACTCCAAAAGGTATTCGAGAATTTCTAAAATTAGATAAAGTAAAATATTCAGATACTTGCACTTGGGGCCACTTTGGGCACGATTTTCCTTGGATGTAAATTTTCTAAAAAATTTGTTATAATATCGTTATGCGAATGACTATAGAAAACGAGGAAATAGATAATATTTTAAGTGAGGTTTATACTGAACATAAAGAACAGCATGCTGATAGATATATTGATCATTATTTAGAACAGTATCGTATTTATTTACACATTTTCAATGGTTTGAGTGAACGTAGACAAAAAGCCAATGAATTTTTTCTTGGGCTAAATACAGCTATTATGGCTATCATGGGTTATATAGAAACCAAAGAAGTTGTGCATATTTCAGCTATTTTTATACTCGTACCATTTGTAGGTATTGCTATTTGTTATTGTTGGTATCAAATGATACTTTCTTTTCGTCAGCTCAATCGTGCAAAATTCAAAGTAATTCATTCGATGGAAAAAAAATTACCAGCTTCACTCTTTGGTGCTGAATGGAAACTCCTAGGTGAAGGGAAAGATGATACTAAATATATTCCTCTTTCAAGACTAGAGAAAAGAATTCCAATTATTTTTATAATTTTATATTTAATACTTTTCTTTATTAATTCTCCAATAGCTTCTTTCTTTCATTTTTAATTTGTTATGACTCAAAATGAAGCACTTAATATTTTAAAGACTGGTGCTAGTGTTTTTCTTACGGGTGAACCTGGGGCAGGAAAGAGTTATACCATAAATAGTTTCGTTTCATATTTACGTGAGCATGAGATTGAGCCAGCCATCACAGCGTCAACAGGTATAGCTGCCACACATATAGGTGGTATGACGATACATTCTTGGAGTGGTATTGGTATTAAAGATGTTTTGACTCCGTATGATTTAGATAAAATTGCTAGTAGTGAATACGTGCACCGCAGAATTAAAAAAACAAAAGTTCTCATTATTGATGAAATTTCAATGCTTCGTGCAGATACACTAGACATGGTAGATGCGGTTTGTAGGGAAATAAAGCAGACCAGCGAAGCTTTTGGTGGAATACAGGTCATCCTCGTCGGAGATTTTTTTCAGCTTCCACCAATTTTTAAAAGGGAAATAAAAGAAAAACAAACACAATTAATAGAAGAACAAAAAGCGCATTTTGCTTATCAATCAAACTCTTGGAAAAGATTGAAACCAGTCGTGTGTTATATTTCAGAGCAACACCGCCAAGATGACAGCGCCTTTCTAGAATTACTTTCTGCAATTCGCACAGACACGGTAGAAGAAGAACATTATGAATATATGAAAGAGCGATTCATAGAGCCTACGGAGATTCCAGAAAATACTACGAAATTATATTCGCACAATTTAAATGTCGATAAAGTGAATGAAGAAATGCTCGGCAAAATTGTAGACGAAGAAGAAATACCATTCCTTATGGATAGTGATGGCAATGAAGCACTCGTGACAATGCTAAAGAAGGGATGCCTTTCACCAGAGACTTTGCTTTTAAAAAAAGGTGCAGTAGTGATGTGTACAAAAAATAATCCAAAAGAAAGATTTGTAAATGGCACGCTCGGTATTGTAGAAGATTTCGATTCTTATACAGGAAATCCGATTATTAGAACTAGGAGTGGTAAGACTATAGAAGTCGCTCCGATGGAATGGGTGGTAGAAGAAAATGGAAAAGTAAAAGCCATGATCGCCCAAATTCCACTTCGCCTAGCTTGGGCTGTGACTATACACAAAAGCCAAGGGATGAGTATGGATGCTGCTGTAATGGATCTATCAAATGTATTTGAATATGGGCAAGGGTACGTGGCACTATCTCGCGTGCGCAGGCTTTCAGGATTATACCTTCTCGGTATCAATCATCAAGCATTAAAAGTGCATCCGCTTATTTTAGAGCAAGATAAAATTTTCAGAAAAGAATCCGACAGTGCTGAAAAGACCTTTGGTAAATTATCAAAAACCGAGCTTAATAAAATGCATAAAAACTTCGTCGTTGCATTGGGCGGGGAGTGGAAAGACAAGAAATAAAAAAATGCTATAATGTGCATATGGATGAATCAAAACAATTTTCATATTCTAGAGAAGATAAACGCCCAGATTTATCTCTCGAGCAAAAATATGTAAAAAATAAAGTAAAAGAATTGGGTGAAATCTTAAGCAAAAATAGTGTTATTGCTGTTGCTTGGGATTCACAAAAAAGTTTTTCTTACAGAGTCTTTGAAAGACAACGAACAAGAGAAATAAGTAAACTTGAAAAATTTAAAGCAGAATGGAAAAACGAAAACATTTTTGATCAAGACGGAGACCTTGTTTTTTCTGGAACTGATTCTGAAAAAGAGAGGACTAAAAAACAAAAAGAAATAAATCGATATCAAAGATTTTTAGAAAGAGAAAAAGAAGAATTAAAGAATATTGCTATTGCAGATAATGGTGAGAACTCATTAAAAAATAATGAAATAGTATATGCTTCATACATAAATGATGCTTTTGTATTTTCTCCTCCAAAAAAATTAGTAGATGGCAAATTATCTGAAAAAAACAAAGAAGATAGTATTGGTAATATACCTATAGATGGTGGAATACAAAGCCAACACAGAATATATGATAATAAATTTAATCTTATTTACGATAGTACTGATCCAGTAAATTTCTTAATTTCAGATGAAATTGATAGATTTATTCCAAAAATAATTCCTGAAGACTTTGATGAATTTAGTGATTTTGAATTGGAAGACAAACTAGAGGAAGATTTAGTAAATGGATCAGTCGAAGATTATGAAGAAGCGGCTAAAATTAGAGATGAATTAACCTCACGAAAAGTCTTAAAAACAGCAGAGAAGCTTTTAAATAAAAAACAATAATATACAAAAAAATAAGGAGTCCTGAAAAAATCAGTACTCCTTATTTTGTAATTTTGATTTCCTACTTTAAGAATAGTAGGTTTTTCCAGACGAAAAGTTATCTTCGATGCTTATCATTTGATAGCACCAACTGTAGGCACCTTCACCTTTGTTTTCATCGTCATCTTCAATTTTTTTGAAGTTGTTCACATTGTCTTGTATAAAACTCAACAAGTGTGCCATTTCAATGATTTCAGGTTGCTCGAATGGAATGTCCAACAGTACATTCGCAGCTAAATTCCCAATATTGTAGTCCAATTTTTTTTCCAAGTTTCCAGTACCGCTCAATTTTTGCTTTAAAATGTTTTTGAGAATTTCACTAGGACCAAATTCTGGTGATGTGATTATTCCCCAAACATTCATCTCTGGAACAATTGAATTTTCCAATTTGGAAAGCATAATGTCAACTTGATGACAAGTGCTATTTACTACTTTTTTGGCATTAAAAATACCAATTTCTACCGATAATACATTATCTGTTTTTCTTATTAAAGAGATAACGCATACATAATTACCAGCTCCCAAGTGTGTTAGGGATGCCAGAAGGGTTCTTACATTTTTCATTTTTCGAGTTATTTATTTAGTTAATGTTTAGAAAATCTCTTTAATTTTTAATATCAAAGAGCAATTATTAATTACCTATAGCATACTACTTTTAAAAATCTAGTCAAGCTTAATAGTTTGTAATTTTTATTTAAAAATATGATAAAATAGATTTATGAAAACATATGAATCATATCAAGCATTAATAAAGCCGTCTTGGGCACCACCGTCTTATGTCTTTGGTCCGGTGTGAACTTTTCTTTATATTTTAATTTTCATTTCTTTCGGGAAAGTTTTTATGATGACTTATGAGAAAACTATTCCATTTATCGTAGCTTTGCCATTTATTTTAAATTTAATTTTTAATATTCTTTATACACCTATTATGTTTGGTTTGAAGAATACTACACTCGCATCACTCGATATTCTCCTCGTCCTCTGCACACTCATTTGGGCTATCATTGCCATTTTCCCTCATGTTCGATGGATTGCTTATATCCAAATCCCATACTTGGTTTGGGTATGTATTGCGACAACATTGCAGCTCTCTATATATTGGCTAAACAAATAATTTTTTAGTAAATATGAAAAAATTTCAAAAAATGCTAATAGTTTCTTTTTTAGCACTTTTTCTAGTGCCCGCTTTTACTTTTGCGCATCAACCTCGTATTGTCGAAAGTAGGCAAAATATCGTGCCAAACCCAGAAATTTCAAAAGCATATTATGCTACTTTGGCTGGTGAGCCAGACGTGTATATTATCAACGCAGATACAGCTTTTGATTTGTATGTAAATATTCTCGTGCCAGATATTGCTGGTCAAAAGAAAGATGTCTCTGTCGAGATTTTAAAAGACGGGGATAAAAGCCCGCTCGCTACGCTCGCGGGCCAACCCTCCGACTGGAAAAAATTCTACGAACCTTTCGGTGCGGATACTTACTGGATGGGTCCTGAATACAAGGCTCGAGCCGAGGCTGGCACATACGAGATTCGTGTATCGAGCCCAAACAATGATACAAAATATTCACTCGCTATTGGTGAGCTAGAAAAGTTTGATTCTAAAGAGGGGATGAATGCACTCATCTCGATTCCACAAATCAAGATGCACTTTTTCAATAAATCATTTTTCAGTATTTTCAAATCACCATTTATCTATGGACCATCTTTGGTTTTGGTAGTAGTAATTATCTTAGTGATTTTTATTATTAGAAGAATTAAGCATAGGAAATAACATGCAAACAATATCTTTATTTATACTTTTAGCTGGTTTTATTATCGGCCTCGGTGCAGTGACTGTGATAGATCTGCATGGATTCCTAGGCCGTAAATCAGCGTATTGGACTGAAGCAACGACTCGCACACACAAAGTCACCAAGCCTTTGATTTGGATTGGAATGCTACTCGTAATTATCGGTGGAATATTTTTCTATCGCGGTGTGCCGTTTACAGGTATTTTACTTTTCCATGTCATCTCTGTACCTATTATGCTTTTGAATGGCGTTTTCCTTTCTTTTTCTGTGAGTCCGTTCTTACTCAATCGTGAAAAGGAAGGCCGACAAGCCGAACTCTTGCCACAATCTTGGCAGAATAAAATAATTTTTTCATTTATGCTTTCGTTTGTTTCATGGTGGGGGAATTTAGCAGTGTTGGTCTATTTCCTCACAATAAAATAAAATGTCTTTCAAAAAGAAAAAAGTAATAGTGAATGATGAAATGCAGAAAAAGTATGTATACTTTTTGACTGAGCCTGTGGGTAAACATTTCGATCCTGATTTCAAGCCAGATCTGACGCCCAAGGAAATGCTTTCCTTGGGCGTCTTCGGTGGCCGCTACCTCACCGATTGTAAAAAAGAATTTCCAAAAGACTGGTTCACTCGTGCGAAACTTTCTCCACATCATCATGATAAAAAATTAAATTATTTCGGTGTCGATGCGAGCCAGTCCTTATCAACCTGGAAGAAAAATGGATGGATTCACCCTATGGACCCGCGTGGCTGGTTTCAATGGTATTGCCGGTATTATATGGGACGAAGAATTCCCGATGAAGATGCACGACAAATAAAACGCTGGCGGATGATGCGACGACATGTCGCCCAAATACACAACAATTGCCGAGTAGGGGATATTTTCTGTCGCCCCCGCCAACGCCAAGCCCTCCTCCACTGGGCGTATGATAGTAGAAAGATTTGATGTTTTTGGTATAATTTATATATGGAAAATAACTATGCCTTTATAGATGGTCAAAACCTGTATCTAGGAACACAAGCAGAGAATTTTGATTTAGATCTAGCTCGCTTTAGGATTTACTTAAAAGAGAAATATAAAGTAAGCGTAGCTTATTATTTTTTAGGTTGTATATTTGATGCAAATACAGAATTGTATGATGAAATACAGAAAGCTGGTTTTGTCCTAAAATTTAGAGAACATAATTCAAATATGATAGGCAATAAAAAGGGTAATGTCGATACGGATGTTGTTTTTGAAATGATGCGTAGTTTGATAAATGAAAACCAAATGTCTAAAATAGTTCTAGTGTCTGGTGATGGTGATTATAAAAAAGTTGTTGACTATTTGATTAAAAAAGATAAATTTTTAAAAATACTTTTTCCTAACAATCGCTACTCTTCTTTGTATAAAGAAATCACTGTAAAATATTTTGATAAATTGTGTGATGAACACGTAAGATCAAAAATTGAGCAAAAGAAAAAGCGAACTTAGGGATCGCCCCGTTCGCTTGCTTTTTCGTTGTTATAAATACATTATATACTGATGAACACGTAAGATCAAAAATTGAGCAAAAGAAAAAGCGAACTTAGGGATCGCCCCGTTCGCTTGCTTTTTCGTTGTTATAAATACATTATATACTGTTTACATTTGTAAGTAAAGTCAACTATTTGTGAAAATAGTATTTGAGGTTATTTAATATTGAAAAATCCTTAAAAATAAGGTCAAATTTTGAAATTTCCTTAAAATGTGCTATAATTGTGAGGTTATGGATAAAAAATCCCTTACAGAACAAGATATTTGTTCAAAATACGTTCTACCAGCAATTCTCGATTCAGGATGGGATTTACATACTCAAATACGTGAACAATGGACATTCACTTCCGGCAGAATTATGGTTCATGGAAAAACTATTTCTCGCGGTGATAAAAAGCGTGCTGATTTTATTTTATATTACAAAAACAATTTCCCAATAGCTGTCGTTGAAGCAAAAGATAATACACATTCTGCTGGAGCAGGTCTCGAACAAGCAAAACAATATGCAGAAATTTTAAATATTCCATTTGCGTATAGTACCAATGGTGATGAATTTGTAGAATATGATTTTTTAATTGGTACAGAAAAAACTTTTCCATTAAATGAATTTCCAGATCGAGAAGAATTAATGCGTCGTTTCTCAGAATCAAAAGATTACAATCAAGAACAAAAAGAAGTAATTCTTCAAGATTATTTTATAGATCCTTCAGGTAAGGGGCCTCGTTATTATCAAGAAAATGCTATAAACAAAGTTGTCGAAGCTGTAGCCAAAGGAAAAGATAGACTTCTTTTAGTAATGGCAACCGGAACAGGAAAGACATATACAGCATTTCAGATAATTTACAGACTTTGGAAATCAAAGAAAAAGAAAAGAATTTTATTTCTCGTAGATCGTACAGCTTTGGCTCAACAGACAATGCAAGGTGACTTTCGTCATTTTGGTGGAGCGATGACTCGTATTAAAAATGGTACAGTAGATAAAGCATATGAGATTTATGTTGCTTTATATCAAGGTCTCACTGGTGGTAGTAATTCTGAAAATGATATAGAAGCTGAAGAAGAAAAGAAAAAACTCTTTCAAGAATTTTCTCCTAATTTTTTTGATCTTATTGTTGTAGACGAGTGTCATCGTGGTAGTAGTAATGAAAATAGTGCATGGAGAGAAATTTTGAATCACTATACTAGTGCAACACAGATTGGTATGACTGCTACACCAAAAGAAACCACCGATATGAGTACTGAGGAATACTTTGGTAAGTCTGTATATACATATTCATTAAAACAAGGTATTGATGATGGATTCCTTGCACCATATAAGGTTATTCGTTATAGATTCAATAACGACGAATGGCGTCCGATAGAAGGTTTTCGTGACGTAAATGGAGAAATTGTTCCTGATGAGATTTATACCGAAGGTATGTTTGACCGTACTATCATTATAGATGAACGTAATAGAGCAGTAGCAAAATGTATTGCAGATTTTATGAGAGATACTGATGTGTATCAGAAAACAATTGTTTTCTGTGTTGATATCGCACATGCAGAGCGTATGCGTACTTGTTTGACGAATGAATTAAAAGAACAAACAAAAGAAAATTCTAGATTTATAGTAAAGATAACAGGGGATGATACTTTTGGAAAAATGGAAATTGAAAATTTTATTAATCCCGAATCTCGATATCCAGTTATCGCGACGACTTCAAAGCTTCTTTCTACTGGAGTTGATACAAAGACAGTTAAACTCATTGTCCTTGATTCACCTATGAATTCAATGACAGAATTCAAGCAAATCATTGGTCGTGGTACACGTGTCGAAGAGCAATACGGAAAATATTATTTTACTATTATGGATTTTAGAAATGTTACTCGTCTTTTTGCTGACAAAGATTTCGATGGTGATCCTGTGAAAGTCTATGATGTTGATGGAAAAGATCCTGTTGATATTGAGAGCTTGATGAACGAAGAAACAAGGTCTGAAGAAATGATAAAAGAATTAGATCCGTTGGCTGAAGTTTTGATTGATGGTACTCAAACAGAAGAAAAACCAAAAAAGATTCGTATCAAAGACGGAGTTGATTTTTATCCTATTCATCAAGAAGTAAAATATATCGATCCGAAGACAGGTAAACTCATTACTGAATCATTAAAAGATTTTTCAAAGAAAACAATTATTTCTGAGTATGCATCTATTGATGAATTTCTGACTCGTTGGAAAGAAATAGAAAGAAAAGACATCATCGTAAATGAATTACTCGATCGCGGTGTTGCTTTTGAAGAGCTTCGTAAAGAATCCGGTAAAGACCTCGATGTGTTTGATTTGATTTTACATGTTGCCTATGGCAAGAAGCCGATGACTCGTAGTGAAAGAGTTAAAAAAGTTCACGCAAATGATTATTTTGGAAAATATGAAGGCAAAGCAAGGGAAATAATAGACTTATTACTTACAAAATATACAGACCAAGGTATTACTGCTATTGATGGTATTGAAGATTTGATGGTTTCTCCATTTACCGACTATGGTACTCCTATAGAAATAGTTGAGGATATTTTTGGAGGTAGAGAATCCTATATGGAAGTTATCAAAAACATAGAAAATAGTTTATACTCAGATTAATATATGTCATCCCAAATTCAATCAATCATAAAAAATATTCAAGATGAAATGCGCAAAGACGCAGGGCTCGATGGTGATGCACAACGTATCTCACAGCTTGTATGGATGCTATTCTTGAAAATTTTTGATGACCGTGAAAAGAACTTGGAACTCATTGATCCAAAATATGTTTCTCCAATTCCTGAAAAATTCCGTTATCGTAATTGGGCTGTTGATGATGAAGGCATCACTGGCCAAGATCTTGCAGACTTCATCGATAAAGAGCTTTTCCCTGCACTCAAAAATCTTTCCATTTCCGATACTGATACTCGTGGATTCTTGATAAAGAATATCTTTACTGATACGTATAACTATATGAAGAATGGTACGCTCATTCGTAAAGTTTTTAATAAAATAAATGAAATAAATTTCAATAAAAAAGACGACCGTCATGCATTCGGAGATTTGTATGAAAAGATTTTGAAAGATCTTCAAAATGCTGGAAATGCAGGGGAGTTCTATACACCACGCCCACTGACGAAATTCGTGGTAGATATGGTCGATCCAAAGTTTGGTGATACAATCCTCGATCCTGCATGTGGCACAGGAGGATTCCTCGTCAATGCACTCGAGCATATGCGTGCTGGTGTAAAAACTGCAAATGATGAAAAGAAACTACATTCATTCGTAAACGGTGTAGAGCTCAAACCACTTCCACACATGCTCGCTATTACAAATATGATTCTCCATGGAGTTGAAGACCCCTCTACTATTCTTCGTGGCGATATGCTTTCTCGTCCATATACTGATTATGGTCCGAAAGATCGCGTCGATGTTATTCTTGCAAATCCACCTTTCGGGGGTACTGTTACTGATGGCACAGAATTAAATTTCCCATCACAATTCCGCACAAAAAGTACTGCAGAATTATTTCTTGTTTTATTTGTTCACTTATTAAAAGATGGCGGTAGGGCTGGTATAGTTTTACCCGATGGGTCTTTATTTGGTGATGGAGTTATTGCAAAGGTTAGAGAATATCTTATGACTGAATGTAACCTTCACACTATTGTCCGTCTTCCTCCGGGAGTTTTCAATCCATATGCAGGAGTAAATACAAACTTACTCTTTTTCACTAAAGGTGAGCCTACAAAAGAAGTTTGGTATTACCAGATGAAGCTTCCAGCTGGACTTCGTGCTTATACAAAGACCAAGCCTATTACAGATGCAGAATTTGATACAGTCAAAGAATGGTGGAAAAATCGTGCCGATTTTTCCACCGACAACGCATGGTGTGTTTCCATCGAAGACATAAAAGCTAAAAATTGGAATTTGGACTTCAAGAATCCAAAGGGTGGGGAAGTAGAGGAAGAATTCGGGTCGAAAGAATTGGTTGAGAGAATTTTTGGAAAAGAAGAGGAAATTAAAAAGATTTTGAAGAATATATAATATGGATGAGCAAATCATTAAAATTAAAACAATAATGACAGAAGTTTCTACTGGAGTTGCTAGAATTCAAGAGATGAATGACACTTATAAAGTTTTATATAAAGAAATTGCTAGTTATTGCAAAGAATATAGTATCAAAAATACTAACCCGTATTCTGATTTATGGGAATTTTATAGTTATTGGTCAAAAAAACTTCCTAAATATTCTGATAGAAGATCATATATTATTGAGTTATATAAAAAATTTGGTTTAGGAAAAGAACAAAAGAAGAATTTACGAATTACTACATTTTATGTAAATAAAGATAGGATTAAAGAAATACAAAAAATTAAATCTTTGTCCTTTGATTTCAAAAAATTATCAAAACTTTGTGAAGAAATAAATATTTTGGGTATAAAAATTTTTCAGATGTATGTGCACAATATGGTAAAAAAAGTTTTAAAGAAGTATCATTAAGGCTTAATGAATCTTCGAGGAAGATTGCTGATTCTTATTTACATGATCCTATAAGAAAAAAAGAAACACTACCAAATAAAACACAAGTTAACTTTTCTCAAGAGCTCGATTATGTATTATCAGAAATGTTGTCTCTTACTTAATATATGAAAGAAAATGAAGCAAAAATACACTTTTCAGATTTTTTTAAGGTAAGTCATGATTTAGTTGAGAATTATGGTGCTCTTGATATATCACTTCTATCAGATAATCCTGCTTTCGTGGATCCATTTTTAATTTTCTATAGTAAAAAAAGTGAATACGAAGTGTTGCATAAGCAGATTATTGAATATATTTTTTTCTTAAAAAGAAATAGTGATAATGGTAATTATTTAGAAACTAATTATAAATTTCCAGAAGTTAGCCAAACATGGTTAGGATATTCAAGACATGGAAATAAAGGGAGAGGTCTTGGTCCGAAGTTTGCTAAAGAGTTAGATAAAAATTTGACGGAAATATTTTTTGAATTACAAGATAGTAAAATTACTAAAAGTCCACATTTAGAAAAACTTTGTCTAGTTGCTAAGGGTGTTGGGGTTGATAATATTAGTGATTTTACACTTAATCTTGTTAAAGGTTATTTAATTAAATATACAAAAAATTTTTGTAAGGAAAATGTCAATCCTAAATTTTTAAACGATTTTGGTATTTCTAGAATTGAATTTGATTTTGAAAAAGGAATTTGGATTGATGGAGTGGCAAGTTTGCCATTCATTTATAATGAAAAAGGATTGAAAGAATACGTATTATTAACTCCTAAGGATATTTTAGTAAAAGAAGAAGATTGGATTTCAAAAAGCGATTTTCTTAAACATGACAGTGTTATTTTAAATAGAATTGATAATCAGGATTTAAGAGATAAAATTAATCAATATTTTAATGCATTGATTCCAGTTAAAATAAACAAAAAAGGTAAAAAAGTTCCGGATAATTCTCAAAAAAATAGAAAAGAAGCGTTAATAGAAACTGCTAAAAAATATACAATATTATTAGAGTATTATATACGATATAAAGAAAATGAAGGATCTCCTGTTGTTAAAAGAAACTTAGAGGATGTTTCTTTGATTAAAGATATTTTTTACTCAGAAGCAAGAAAAATTGTGTCTGAATTAAAAAATGACACAGAATTTTATAAAAAACCACTTTCTTCACTCGAAGAAAGTATCAAGAAAATAAAGATATTTAAACATTATCTAGAGGACAGGAATAACTGTAGAATCTTTTGGGATGGTGAAAAGTTAAAAAAAATAAAAGAAGATGATATTGGAATATTATTAGATCTTATTTTTAACGAATCTTTGTTTTCTGTCGATAATCAAGTAAATAATGGCAGAGGTCCTTCTGATGTAAAAGTTTCAATGGGTAGAAAAGATTGTACTATTATTGAAATAAAACTTGCGTCAAATCCGCAAATGCCTAAAAATCTAAAAAATCAATTAGATATTTATAAAAAAGCTAACGATACTTACAATGGTGTCTATCTCATTGTATATTTTACAAATGATGAAAAAGTTAAGATGGAAATTTTATTAAAAAAGTTAAATATGTTTATATATATTGATAAATATATATTTCTTATTGATTGTCGAAAAAAGATTTCTGCATCTAAAGTAAATGAACTATGAAAACTAATTGGCAAACAAAAAAACTAAGTGAAGTTTGTACTATTGTTGGTGGTGGTACACCAAAAACTGGAATTTTCGAATATTGGGATGGTGATTTATGTTGGGTAACTCCCAAAGATCTTGGAAGACTTGATGGTTTTGAAATTTCGGAAACAGAAAGAAAAATTTCTGAAATAGGACTTAAAAATTCTTCAGCACAAAAATTACCAATTGGTTCAGTAATTCTTTCTTCTCGTGCACCAATTGGTTATGTTGTTATTAATACAGTACCAATGGCAACAAATCAAGGTTGTCGTAGTTTTGTTTGTGGTGCTTATATTTTTAATAAATATTTATATTATTTTCTTATTTCAAATACAGAGTTATTAAATTCATTAGGTAGTGGCTCAACATTTTTAGAGGTTTCTGGTTCAAGGTTAAAAGAAATTGAAATTCCACTCCCATCACTCGAAACTCAAAAGAAAATCGTGGAGATTTTGGATGAGAAATTTGCAAAGATTCGTGAAGCGAAAAGTTTACGTGAACAATCCATCACCGACACAGAAAAAATCCTTTCCCAAACTCTTCGTGAAATTTTTGAAGAGGGTAAAGAAAAAGGATGGGAAGAAGATATTTTAAATAATGTTGCTGCAAAAGTTGCAGATGGTACACATGATACACCAAAATATCAATCAAAAGGTTTTCCTCTAATCACTTCAAAAAATCTTCTAGAATCTGGTCTAGATTTTTCTAATATAAAGTATATTTCTGAAGAAGATTATATTCAGATTAAACAAAGATCAGGAGTAAATAAAGGAGACTTGCTTATTGCAATGATTGGAACTATTGGAAATATAACGAGAGTAGAAACAGAACAAAAATTTAGTATTAAAAATGTTGGACTTATTAAACCAGATGAAGATAAGGTTTTAGGTAAATATATAATGTATTTTTTACATAATTCTAGATTGATGTCTTTGATAGAAAGTAAGGGTGCTACACAGAAATTTATTGCACTTGGACCAATTAGAAATATAAAAATTAAATTTCCATCACTTACAGAACAGAAGAAAATTGTAGAAAGATTAGATGCACTTTCAGAAAAAATTCGACAAATGGTAGATTTGCAAAAATCACAACTTGAAGATTTTAAAAAATTAGAAAAATCATATCTCCGCGAAGCCTTCAACGGGGAATTGATATAACATCCTTACATACTGGAGTTTGTCAGTATGACAAAATAATTAAATGAACAAATACGAACAAAAGGCGGAGGTGGAGATTGATCTGCATGGGCATACGATGCCCGAGGCGGGGGGAGGTCTTGGATATTTTATTATATTTACCCATTCGTACGAATAGGTAAATAAACGTCATCCTTACAAACTGGAGTTTGTAAGGATGACGGAATGTTTAATGTAAGGAAATTTTAATACTAATTTTGTAGGAATTGTTACGAAGTCCAGCGACTTTAGTATACTAAAGTCGCTGGGCAGGAAAGTGTCAATATTTAAATTAAAAGTTTTCCATAGTTGATAGTGAACAAATGTTCACATATAATATAAGTATGAAGAAAGTAATTAAAAAAATACAAAAGAATACAAAAAACGACTTAGTCATTTATCAAGCAAAGTCAGGGGCTATTGAGTTCCGTGGTGATTTTAATAAGGAGACTATTTGGGCTACACAGGCGCAAATCGCTGAGATTTTCGGTGTTAATTCACAAGCGATAACAAAACATATAACTAATATTTATAAAGAAAAAGAACTTAGTCAAAAGGCAACTTGTTCCAAAATGGAACAAGTTCGAATGGAAGGTAACAGACAAATTAAAAGAAATTTAGATATATATAACTTAGATATTGTTATTGCAGTTGGATATAGAATTAATTCAAAAATTGCCACTCAATTTCGTATCTGGGCTACAAAGACTCTTCGTGAGCATATTGTAAAAGGTTATACCGTAAACGAAAAGAGATTGCTTCAAGTTACAGATAAATTCAGAGAATTACAAAATACTGTTTTGTTCTTGCAGGAAAAATCTCAGAAAGAATTACTTTCAGGCCAAGAAAACGAAGTTTTGAATTTACTCGCATCTTATGCAAAGACTCTCACTATCCTCGATGAATATGACAAGGGAGATTTAAAACAAGTCAAAGGAGAAAAAGCAAAATTTATTTTAACTTATGAAAAATCCATAGAGATACTCGTCGAAGTTAAAAAAGAATTGATGGCAAAAGGCGAAGCAGGAGAACTTTTTGGAAATGAACGCGATGGATCTTTTGATGGAATAATAAAAGGCTTGTATCAGACATTTGGTGGTAAAGAATTATATGCAACGCTTGAAACTAAAGCAGCGCATTTACTGTACCTCATCATCAAAGATCATCCGCTTTCAGATGGTAACAAGCGTACAGCGTCTTTCCTGTTTGTATATTTCTTGGACAAGAATAATGCACTTTATAGAAAAAATGGAGAAAAGAAAATAAACGACAACGCGCTCGCTGCGCTCGCGCTCCTCATTGCCGAAAGTAATCCAAATGAAAAGGATATTATGGTGGCTCTTATAACGCAGTTATTAAATTAATGCCAAACAAATACGAACAAAAAGCCGAAATAGAAATAGATTTACATGGATATACGATGCTCGAGGCGGGGAATATTTCAGATTATAAATAGTCATACTTACATACTGGAGTTTGTAAGTATGATAAAAAATATGCCAAACAAATACGAACAAAAGGCCGAAATAGAAATAGATTTACATGGATATACAATGCTTGAGGCGGGGGGAGGTCTTGGATATTTTATTATATTTACCCATTCGTACGAATAGGTAAATAAACGTCATCCTTACAAACACGGAATGTTTAATATAAGGAAAATTTTAATACAGGTTTTGTAGGAATTGTTACGAAGCCCAGCGACTTTAGTATACTAAAGTCGCTGGGCAGGAAAGGTTTTATTCTAATTTTACTTGTTTTAAAGTCCAAAAGCGTGAAAAAGGCTACTTTTTAGCATATTTTCACGCTTTTGTTGACAAAACAGTGAAAAAGACTATAATTAGTATATATGGCAAAAATACCAGCAGTATTTAATAAAATTAACTCTCTTAGGGAGAGATATTACAAAGCTTCTACTGGTAAAGAAGCGCTTATTAATCTTGTCAGTGAAGCCGAAGTCGCTGAACAAGTGTATAACTCAAATGCTATTGAAAATAGCACTCTAACACTCGAGGAAACAGAAAAAATTCTTTTGCAAATTGATCTCGATAGATATATCAACGAGCGCGAGATTTTTGAAGCTAAAAATCTCGCGCGAGTGGTGTCATATATCGAAAAACGTTCGAAAGAACAAGATCTAACTCTCGAAGTAATATTGTCACTTCATAAAATGTTGATTTCAAATATTCGCGATGATATCGCAGGTAGATTTCGAAAAGATAAAGAATTTGTACGAGTAGGTAGTCATATTGCTCCTTCTCCACAAGAAATACTTGAGAGACTAGAGAACATGCTTGCAGAATACAATGCAAATAGCCACGAAAGTATTGTGAAGCGTATTGCGCGACTACATCTAGTATTTGAGCATACTCATCCATTTGTCGATGGTAATGGACGTATCGGACGTGTATTAAACAATTATCTTTTAATTCGTGAAGGATTTGTCCCTATCAATATTAAATTTATAGATCGTAAGAAATATTATAATGCGTTTAAAGAATTTGATGAAAAAGGAAAAACAAAAATAATGGAAGAAATTGTCGCTAAAGCTTTGACCAATAGTTATCACAAACGTTTAGCGTATTTAGAAAATAAAAAAATTGTTACATTAGTAGAATATGCAAAATCTAATAAGATTTCTCATTCAAATCTTATTAACAAAGCTACTCGTCAAACAATTGATGCTTTTTTAGAAAAAGGTATTTGGAAAATTGGTATTGAATATAATAAGACTAAATAAAATCTAATGCCAAACAAATACGAACAAAAAGCCGAAATAGAAATAGATTTACACGGATACACGATGCTTGAGGCGGGGAGTGTTTTAGACGATTTATTTCGTGAAGCAAAGTACAAACATGTCAGAATAATTACAGGCAAAGGCAAGAATAGCGAGAATGGTCCCGTCTTGCCGAACTTTGTGCGAAACTATTTGAATTCCCGCGGGGTGCATTACAATCAATCCAAACTTCAATCCGGCGGCGAAGGCGCACTCGAGGTTTTTCTCCGTTAAAATTCTCTCCACCCCCCCCTCACTTTCGACTTATCCACATACCAACATACTGGAGTTTGTAAGGATGACGTTTTGTAATATGACTATGGCAAAAATAAAAACAGCAAAACAAATGGAGCGACATTTGAAAGGCATGTCAAACCATCATCGTATCGAGATTTTATTATTAGTGGGGAAGCAAAGTGGAATTACACTCGATCAGATTATCGGGTTACTCAACGCGAATCCGAAAACAATAGGTGAGCATACACGCCGACTGCATAATGCTGGTTTAATAAATAAAAAATACAAAGGCAAATTTGTACAACATTCATTATCTCCATACGGAAAAACTTTTTATAATTTTCTCAAAGCATTTCAAAACCTCACTCAATAATTTAAATACATGTCATCCTTACATACTGGAGTTTGTAAGGATGACAATATACATTTTTATATGTGGTATACTTAACCCATGATAAAAACTACACTTGTGTTCGTTTCGGTTATCGCTCTTTTTGCGGTAGGCTCTTTGGTTATTTCTCACAACAAAACTGTTGTTGTACAGAAACCGGTTATTACCAACTTTGAAGAATGTGTCAGAGATGGTCGTCCTATCATGGAGACATATCCTCGTCAGTGTCGTGATGATAGTGGTCATGTATTTACTGAAGTTGTAGTATCGCCAGTGACTCCACCAGTATCAGATGTTCAAAATTTTAGTACAGAATATTTATTGAATATCGATGGACATATTACGTTGCCTGATGGGCTCACTGTTACATTGAAAAAAGTAAATGATTCACGTTGTCCAAAAGGTGTCACGTGTGTTTGGGCAGGAGAACTCGCACCAGTGTTGTCGGTAATGGGTGGATATTTTGGCACTGCGGTTCAAGAAGTAATTATTGGTACAGTCAGAAATCAAAGTGATACAACTGGTGGATATACATTTGCTATTCGATCTGCGACAATAGAAAGCGCAAACATTGTAGTATATAGAGGTGTTTCAAATTAGATATTAAAACAATGTATTATATTTATATCGTACAATGCGCAGACAAGAGTTTATATACTGGTATCACAACGGATGTGAAGCGTCGGGTGACGGAGCATAATGGAAGCAAACTTGGTGCGAAGTATACGAGTGCACGTCGGCCAGTAGAGCTGGTGTATTCTCGACGTTTCAAAAATCGTTCCAATGCCAGTAAAGAAGAAGCGAGAATCAAGAGTTTAAAGCGGGAGGAGAAATTGACTATGATTCAAAATTTTAAAAAGGTTTGATATACTAGATTTGTGGAAATGAATCCCATTAGAAATCGCGGTCACGGTTTCTATTTGGGAATTATAAATTTATTAGTATTTAATTTTTAAAATAGGTATTGGTTGAAATATTAACAACCGCGACCTATTTCTAACGGGATGAAGAAAGCAAAAATTATATTTTGGATTTCAACAGGTTTGATATTTGTTTTTGAAGGTGTAATGCCAGCATTATTTGGTCAAAGTGAAATGTCGATACAAGGATTTACTCATTTAGGCTACCCAGTGTATTTCGTCACTCTAATGACAATATTTAAAGTGCTCGGTGTACTCGCACTCGTTATCCCTGCGGTTCCTGCTCGTGTAAAAGAATGGGCATATGCGGGATTTGGTTTCGATTTCCTTTGCGCATTTATCAGTATTTGTATCGTTGATGGTTTGGGACCAATGGTAGCTCCAGCTGTTATTGCGATGGTATTGCTCGTTCTCTCATATATCAATTATCATAAATTGAATAGTTAAAAATAAATAAAAAAACTCCTCAATATGAGGAGTTTTTTTATTGTGACTTTTTCAAAAATTCTGTGCGGAGGACGAGACCTTTCATCCCGTCAGCGTTGCACTCGATCAGTTCTTCATCGTCAGTGAGACGAATGTTTTTTATCTTTGTACCTTGTTTGAGAGTGGTCGAAGTACCTTTGACTTTGAGGTCTTTTATTATTGTGACACTATCACCATTGGCGAGAATGTTTCCATGCGCATCTCTGGTTATTATTTCTTCATCTTCTGTATCCATTTGTTCAGTATAGCTTTAAAAGTGAAATACTCAAAGAATAATAAATAGGTAATCACGCACATGTGTGGTAAGGTCTCTCCATAGTCGCAGTTTACTAAAACCTTACATTTACATATATGGACACAACAGAAGAAACAAAAACAGGAACAGAAGAAGTAGTAGAAACTCCTGCGACAGAAGCAACACCAGCAGAAGAACCAGTGACAGAAGTCGCTGCATAATGCTCATAAAAAAAGACCCTTGGGTCTTTTTTTGTTTGGCAGTAAAAATGCTACAATGCTAGTTCATATGAATTCTCACCCCAACAATCCATTCCAAGGTAAAACACTCGAGATGATCTTGACCTTTTTAGTCGAGCACTACGGCTGGGTAGAACTCAGCGCACGAATCCGAATCAATTGCTTTGCCAAAGATCCGAGTATCAAATCCAGCCTGACATTTTTACGTCGAACTCCATGGGCTCGAGCAAAAGTAGAAGCACTCTATCTAGAGACTGTAAAATAGCTAAAAATTAGTTTTTTATGATAGACTTTTAAACATGGAAGAGATTAATATAAAAAGCAAAGAAACAGAAGAGAAATTACCAGATTACATTAAAATGTATGAGGTTTCTGGGCAAGATACTATTACTGAACATTCTTTAAATAGATATATAAAAAATAAAGAACAAGATATTGCTATTAAAAAAGAGGCAGATTTTTACGATTCTTTTTATGAGAAAATCAAAGAAGCAGAAGCTGAAACAGAGGAAATTTTTTCTTTGGTTAAGTTTGGTTTAGAAAGTTCCAATCTTGAAGTACAAAAAAAAGCAGTACGTAGAATAGAATCCGTTGTCACAAAGGAAAAACCTGTTTTGATTAAATTAGGTTTAGAAAGTCAAAATCCTAAAATACAAAAAATATCTGCCAGAATGATTGATTCATTACCAGTAGAAAAAAGAGAACCATTGAAAAAAATAATGCTAGAAAAGAATATTGATATAAAGAAAAAATTTGTAGATATTAGTGTTTCAAACAAAAAACAGTATCAGGAAATAGAGAAAATCAATGATGTAAATCTTTTCTCAGAAGATTTTATTATGCCACCACTTTATGAAAATAAAGATATCAATGACGAAAGTTTTTCAAGATATAAATTTAATAAATCTGGCTCAGGCACTACTCTTGTAGGTGGTGAATTGAAAGATAAAACAATTATAAGACATATAACACCAAAAGCTTTTTTGTCTTGGCAAAAGATTTATGAAAATTACTCTATTTGGAAAACAAGTGATTTTGATTATGTTCCAATAGAACAAATACAATCTTATAAGTTGAATAAAAATGGATTAGTCGATGTATATAGTGGAGTTCTAGATTTGAATTTAGGATCTTGGATAAACAAAACTGATATATTTAAAAAAGAGTTAGAAGAACAAAGAGAAAAAATAATAGAAGTTTTGCGTAAATTAAAGATAGAACACGGTCATCCTCACGAAGAAAACTTTTGCCTTCGTTTTTTTCGAGATGAAAATGGTAAAGTTGATTTTAATAAAACACCGAGACTTTATTTGATTGATTTTGATCAAG
>JAPLXO010000010.1:0-57057 GCA_026396065.1 Candidatus Nomurabacteria bacterium
GGTCTATGATTTAAAATTAACTCTTGATGATGTCACTCTTCAAAATTGGAAAGAATTAGAAAAGCTCGCGCCTTTTGGTTTGGACAATCCGAAGCCAATGTTTTTATTTGAAAATATTCCCGTCACTGCTATGAAAAAATTCGGCAAAGCTGAAGAACATTTAGAATTTATGTTTACTAATTCCCGCGGACAAAAAATAAAAGCCATTTCTTTTTTCTCTACTCCTGAATCTTTTAGAAAAACTCCTGCTGTCGGTGAAAATATATCACTCCTTGCGACTTTCGACCTTTCTCGTTTCGCCGGCCGTGTCGAACTTCGTCTTAGAGTAGAAGATATTATATAAAATAAAAGTTTGTTATAAAAATAAATGTTAAATACTTCTGCTATTGCAGAGTTATTTAACATTGTATGCCTTAGCGAGTTTGAAAGTTTTGACGGCATCTTTTAAATGTATCTTTTTTAGATATTCCATAAATTCTTTTGGGAGCGGGGATGGGCCGACCCAGACACTTCGCTGGATCATAGTGTAATTAAACTTTTTTAAATGCCAGCGGAACCATTCACGTTCCGCTTTTTGTGTTTCAGTTCAAATTGTTTGAGCGACTCTGCTTTCTTTTTCATATAATTTTTCCCAGCAGCAGTTAAGTGCCAACCTTTATCACTATTTTCAATTAACCCATTTTTATTCAAACGAGAAAGTGTAGACCTTATTGTTCCATTTGAATATGATTTAAATTTTGGAAGACCAAATAAATTAAAATTACCACCGCTATATGATATAGAAGTATTTGAAAGTTTTTGTAACAATTTCTCTACTAGATTCATATATAAATAATATCATGTTATTTACCAAATGTTAACAAACTCAGCTATCGCAGAAAGTGTTAACATTTGGTTTAGGGTATTTTGTTTAGTATAATTACTATAATGAAAAATGAAAAAGTAATTATCTATACAGATGGAGCTGCGAGGGGGAATCCGGGTCCTGCGGGGTGGGGGGCTATCGTAATTCACCCCCTCCCAACCTCCCCCTTAGCGAAGGGGGAGGAGAAATTCAAAATTCATGAGCTTGGTGGAAGGTCAGATAATGCGACCAATAATCAAATGGAGCTTTCTGCGCCGATTGGAGGGTTGAAGTATTTAAAGAAAATAAAATACGATGGACATGTGGAGATTTTTTCCGATTCTAAATATGTGATTCTAGGAATCACTGAGTGGATTTTCAATTGGCAGAAGAATAATTGGCGAAATGCTGCAAAGAAGCCAGTGGCGAATCAAGAACTTTGGGAAGAACTTTTTGAACTTACAAAACTTTTTAAAATCAAATGGACGTATGTGAAAGGTCATGCAGGTATCGAATACAACGAGCGTGCAGACGTGATAGCTACGAGTTTTGCTGACGACGAACCTATTAAATTAATACAGCACTAAAATGCGAAACAAATTTACTTCATATTTATTAATTATATTAGTAATTGTGACAGTAATAAGATTTTATATTGTTTTTACTAAAAAAGATCCTGACATAAAGTTGGGATTTTTTTCTGGCACGAGTGTGATACATTTTAATCACGACGGATTTATTTACTGACTATAAATATGGATATGAAATTAAATTTTCTGGAATGCTAGAAAAACCAGATAATTTTGAGACAGATCAAGGGAAAATTTTTGATTATATAAATTATTTAAAAAAAGACGGGATTTATTTTTTAATGAAAAATCCAAAAATAGAAATACTTTCTCATGGTAATGGAAACTTTTTGAAAAGTATTTTATTTTCTGCTAAAGAAAAATTTTTAGAAAAAATGAATAGGGCGATACCACAGCCCGAGTCGCTGCTCATAGGCGGGCTAATACTCGGCGAGAAGTCTTCTTTTTCTCAAGCACTTCGTCAGAGCTTCGTGAATACGGGTACGATACATATCGTTGCGCTTTCTGGATACAACGTCACCATCGTCGCCGAATGGATTATGAAAATATTTGGAGCAATTTCTTTTATGCCGAAAAATTTCGGTATTGGTATGGGAATATTTTCTATTATTCTTTTTGTGTTGATGACGGGTGGAAGTAGCACTGCTATTCGAGCGGGGATTATGGCTGTACTTGCACTATATGCTCGCGCGACCGGCAGAAATTATGATGCCGGTCGCGCACTTGTCTTTGCTGGAGTAATTATGATTTTAATAAATCCGCTACTTCTAGTGTACGACGTTTCGTTTCAGCTTTCATTCCTCGCTACTATTGCTGTGATCTTTTTATCTCCGAAACTCGAGCAATATTTTTACTTTATTAAATGGCCATGGTTTCGCGATATTGTGTGTGTTACTTTTTCTGCTTATGTTTTTGTCACACCGTTTATCCTTTATCAAATGGGGAATCTTTCAGTCGTCGCACTTCCTGCAAATATTTTAATCTTGCCTTTTATTCCACTGACGATGATCCTCGGCTTCATCACTGGTTTTCTTGGTCTAATTTTCTTCCCGTTTGCAATTCCTTTCGGCTACCTATCATATTTCTTTCTTCACTACGAACTCGCCACCATCAGCTTCTTCTCGCGTCTACCTTTTGCTTCTTTTGTAATACCAAATTTCCCACTGATTTTAGTAATTTTAATTTATCTATTTTTCTTTTATAAGCTCTTTTGGAAAAGTATTAAGCGAGCGCTTTTTTAAAATTATTTTCAATGACTTCCCAGTTTAGGTTTTCAAAAAAAGCATTTACATAATCTTTCTTTTGGCTTGTAGGATAATCATAAACAAAAGCATGTTCCCACATATCGATAGCGAGGATCATATCGCAACCATTGAGCTGACCGAGGTGTTGCTCGTCTACCGATGAAGAGAGAAGGTGATTATTCTTTTTATCATACCAAAGTACTGCCCAGCCGATACCACGAGTGAGAGCTAGAGTTTTTAAATTTGTTAAAAAACTTTCAAGTGTTCCAAAATTTTCTGTTAATGATTTTGCCAAGTCGCTACCTTCATTTAAATTTTTTGCTCCACCTGAAAGAGAATTGAAATACACTTCGTGATTTCTCATACCATTGTATTCGAAAGAAAAACGGCGAGACATTTCACCCAAAACATACATATTTTTTTCTGTATCAAGACTTAATTCAGCAATTTTTTCTATTACACCATTCACATTTTTTACATACCCTGCATAAAGCTTCAAATGCTCTTCAATATTTTTTGCAGAGATTCCTTTTAATTCTCCAATGTTAAATTTTTGTTCTTCAAATTTTGTCATATATTTTAAATTCTTTTTCTCATTACTATTATGGTAAAATTATAGCATGTTTCGGAAGTATTTTTTAATTATTTTCGTTGCCTTTCTACTGGTATTTAATATTTTTCTCTTTTATACGGACTATCAAAATAGCCATAGAATGCTGACTTTTGCGGCCTTGGATATAGGCCAAGGGGACGGGCTATTTATCGAGTCGCCCTCTGGTGTGCAAATGCTCGTGGACGGTGGGCCGATACATTCGATACTCGCTCCACTTTCAAAAGTGATGCCACTCTATGACAAACACATTGATGCAATTATGATTACCAATCCCGATGCGGATCATATCGGTGGTTTTATCGATATTTTGAAAAATTATGATGTGGATTATATTATCGAGCCGGGGACTTTTAACCCTTCGAAAACTTATGCGACAGTGGAGCAGTTAGTATTAGAAAAACATGTGAAGAAAATAATCGCTCGAAGAGGAATGAAATTAAATCTCGGCGCTGGTGCATATATAAATATTTTATTTCCTGATCGTGATGTGTCGACTTGGTCACCGAATGATGGCTCTATCGTGGCGCGACTTTCATATGGAAATAATTCTGTGATGCTGACAGGGGATGCGACGCAGAAAACGGAAGGAATTATTTTAGGGGAAAATCATGGGGAAAGTGCCCGACTTTTAAAATCTACAATTTTAAAAGTCGGGCATCACGGCTCGCGCACTTCTAGTTCTTCTGCATTCGTCCAAGCCGTCGCTCCCACCTACGCAGTCATCTCCGACGGTCGCGACAACAAATACGGCCACCCACATCAGGAAACTTTGAACACTTTAAACTCTTTCAATATTAAAATCCTCCGCACTGATTTACTTGGAACCATAATTTTTAAAGGGGATGGGAAGCTATTCACGCAAAGTAAATAAAAAATCCTTAACATTTCTGCTAAGGATTTTTTATTTAAAGACTCCGGCTTTTTTGAGTGTAGCGTAAGCTCCGTTTTTGGCGAGAGTACGCATGCCTTGAGTTGAGATTTCTAGATTGAATGTTTTTCCGAGTTCAGGAACAAAAACCTTCTTCTTTTGAAGATTTGGGTATTTTCGCTTCTTGCCTGTAGGATTGAACTTTGTCGCACGAGTGCGGTTACTGTAGCCCCCAGCCATTAGTGATCCTTTTTTAGTTATTGGACAGATTTTTGCCATATATTTGTATCAGTTATATTTCTATAAAAGTATTTTTATGTTATCATAACAATGTATTAAATGCAACTTATGGACACAACAAATACAATTTTTTATATAGTAGTTTTGATTTTCTCTGTGATTATTCACGAAATCTCGCACGGCTTTATGGCAGAGAAATTCGGGGATCATACAGCTCGTTTTGCAGGAAGGTTGACTCTCAACCCACTCGTGCACCTCGATTTATTCGGCTCCATTATTTTGCCAGTTCTTTTGGTAATCTCACATGCCGGTTTTCTTTTTGGCTGGGCGAAACCAGTTCCTTACAATCCAAACAATTTAACAAATCGAAAATGGGGGACTATCGCAGTAGCTTCTGCAGGAATCTTGGCGAATTTGGGTGTAGCAATTATTTTTTCAATTTTTATTCGTCTTGGTGTGTTTTTTAATTATTCTAATCCATCCTTCTATTTTATTTGTGGACTGATTGCTTTTCTGAATTTACTTTTAGCTTTTTTCAATCTTATGCCATTTCCACCTCTAGATGGTTCAAAAATACTTTTTGCTTTTTTACCAGCTCGTTTTGCTCATCTAGAAGCTACACTTGAACGATATTCAATAATAATTTTTCTGCTATTTATCTTTTTTATTTGGGAGCATATTTTTCCAGCGATCTTTTATCTCTATCATTTTCTTGTTGGTATGAATCCTTTGTTTTTCTAATATTCACTTAGTATTTTGTTAATCTCTTGCATTTTATATTTAAATATAGTATCTTACATCTAGTAGCCGATGTGGCTATTTTTTATGCCAACAGTAAATCAATTAATTAAAAAGAGCCGAAAAACAACCCGCAAGAAATCAAAGGCGGTTGCTTTAGCACGTGGATTCAATATATTAAAGAATCGTCCTGTTTTCTACCCAGCTCCTTTCAAAAGAGGTGTTTGTACAAAAGTTTCCACAACTACTCCAAAGAAACCAAACTCAGCTCTTCGTAAGATTGCTCGTGTTCGTCTTACAAACGGAATGGAGGTAACAGCTTATATCCCAGGAGAAGGACATAACTTACAAGAGCACTCAGTCGTCATGCTTCGTGGAGGCCGTGTGAAAGACTTGATCGGAGTTCGTTACCATATCGTTCGCGGTGTACTCGATACTCAAGGAGTAGAAAAGAGAAGACAAAGTCGTTCATTATATGGAAACAAGAAACCTAAAAAAGAAGTAAAGAAATAATTTAAATATATATGCGAAGAAAAGTAACAAATAGAAATATAGTAGAACCAGATTTTGTATACAACTCTACAAAGCTTGAGAAATTCATCAACTACATAATGTGGGATGGAAAGAAAGAGACAGCACGTAAGGTGATGTATGCAGCTTTAGATATTGTGAAAGAAAAAAGTGGTAACCCAAATCCATTAGAAGTTTTTGATCTTGCTATGAAAAATGCTGGACCTCTTACAGAAGTTCGCTCAAAGCGTATCGGAGGTGCAAACTACCAAGTTCCTCGTGAAGTAGCTCCTGCTCGTCGCCTAGCTCTAGCTATGAGATGGATTCGTGATGCTGCTCGTAATAAGAAAGGTCAACCAATGGCTACAAAACTCGCTGATGAAATAATGGCAGCTTCAAAAAATGAAGGTTCAGCTATCAAGAAAAGAGAAGATACACATAAGATGGCAGAATCAAACAAAGCCTTTGCTCACTTTGCCTGGTAATATTAAAGTTAAAAAGTGCCCCGCCTTCGGCGGGGCACTTTTGTTTTATCTTGACAAAATCTTATTTACTGGTAGCATCAATAGAAATAGTCTCTTTGAAAAATATTATATTATTTGGTTTAAATTACCTTGTGTATCAGCTTGGTATGTAAAGTAATTTAAATCTAGTAATAATTAAAAAAAAGAACATGACAACATTAGATCCAATTACAGGTCTGCAAGACAGTGCCATCTCAGAAATCTTAGATTTACTTGAGAAAAAAAACGATGATAAAATCATTTCTTTAAGAGAAATAGAAATCTTAAGGAGTAAATGGTTGAAAAAACATTCAGAAGAACAAATAGGCAAACAATTTAATATTGGTAGTCCTATCAAACTCACTTCTGTGGTTGAAGTAGCGGAAGTAAGATTCTGGGATTTTATTTCTGAAATTCCTACTTTTCTAAAAAAAATATCTTCCTTGGAAAAAGAGATGAATTTTTTGACCGCAACTATTGAGGTTCAGGACTTTCAATTGGGAAAACGAGATCCTTCGTTTAAGTCAATTGAAGTTCCAACCACTGAGACATTTGCCTTACTTGATACACCTGTTGAAAAACTAGGTTTATCGGTTGGAGCAAAAAACCGGCTAAGAAGTGGTTTTATTTACACTCTTGGTGATCTTATTGAAAAGTCTGAAAAAGACTTACAAAAGATTCGACAACTCGGGCCTGAGTATTTGGCCCAAATAATAAAAGTGATAGAAGATTGTGGTATCCCTTGGGTAAAGAGATACTATAATCTGGAAAAAGAGTAATTTCAAATTCCGTATATAAAAAAGTCCTGTACACAATATGGGGCTTTTTTAATTGACTTTTTGGACTTTTTAGTTTAAAGTAGAAATCTTGTACATTTGTACATCGACAATAATAAATAAACAGTTAAACAAAAAAACAAATCAAGCAATGACAGATCAAACGATTTCAGTAGCCGTAACCCTTTTAGGGTTAACGTTTATTTACCGCCAAGTGGTAATTAAACAAAGAAAACAACAAATTAAAGAAGCATTAAAACTTTTAGAAGTTGAATTTGCTTTTCGCAAAAAAACACTTCTTGAATTTTTAAATCAAAACCAGCATTTATTGCCGGATGAGTTAAAAAAATTTCAAAAAAGAGTTAAAGAATTGAAGCTCAGCAACTTTTCTTTGGAAAAAGACAGTATTTTACGGTACTTAATTGAACCGCTAGGTATTTTTGATTCTCAAAGTAAAAATGCGAAGTTTGTGAAAAAAAACCTGAAGAATGTTTTTGCTGAGATGCAGGAAATTCAACAGGAAATGAAAAACACTGTGGAAAAAGCACAGGACGAAAATGAAAAGACAAAAAAAGTTTGGTTCCCCGAACTTGTTAGTTCTTTTGGTCATGCCGGAAAACAGGAAGTAGATTTTGAGAAAACCTTCTATGATTTATTTGATTCTTTGTTGAAAACTTTAGTTTCTTTTTTGGAGACACGTAAAAAGTTGAAAAAATTTTCAGACGAAGAGTATGATTTACTTGATTACTACCGACCACTTGTAACAGAAGTAGACGGTTCGGACTATTGGAATAGTCATTTATTAAAGTATGACTGCTTATAGAGAGTTTTTTTAATTGTTCATCATCGCATCGATTTGGTTTTTATCGGTTTTCAGTTCCATGGTACCGATTTAATTACAGATCATTAATCCTTCGTCAGAAATGGCGGGGGATTTTTTTATTTGACAAAGATCTTACATATTGTAATCTTAAAGCAAAAGGGCTTTTTGAAAATAGGTATTGGTTAGTACTATTTTAGATGTCAGTTTTATTGATTTCTAGAATAGTATTAACCAAAAACCAAAACAATGAAAAAAATAAATATTCATAAATTATTTCAAATTTGGCTTTTGATGAATCAAGAAATTGAAGCCAAAAATACTTTACTGTTTAGAACAGTTAAAAGTAAAGTATTAGAACCAGCACAAAGAAAGTTTACCTTTATTAAAATAGAAGGTATGCCACATTGGAACTTAATTGATTCAGAAGGTAATACTTGGTATTACCAATATGACCCTAAAAACCCAGACATAAAGTTTGATTTAAACTACAAGGGTGAATTTGAAATACCCGAAGACTCTAATGAAAAAGAAGATTCCATTTCTAAAATGAATCTTTTCTTTCAAAGTTGTCTAACAATTTTTCGTGTTATGTAAAAAACTCCGCCTTTATTGTGCGGAGCTTTTTCATTTGCAAAATTGAGGGAAATGTTTTATATTATAGCTATTAGGGCTTTATTCTTTTAGGGCCTTTTATTTTATAAATTTATACTAAAAAGAAAAATTAATTATGGAAAGAGATTATCCACTAGAGAAGGTTAGAAATATCGGAATTATCGCGCACATCGATGCGGGTAAGACTACGACTACAGAACGTGTGCTTTTTTATACTGGCGTATCACACAAAATCGGTGAAGTGCACGAAGGTGAGACTACTACAGACTGGATGGAACAAGAGCGTGAGAGAGGCATCACTATCACTTCTGCGGCTGTCACTTGTTTCTGGACACCGACATATGCAGGTACAGACAAATCAAAGAAACATCGTTTCAATATTATCGACACACCTGGGCACATCGACTTCACAGTGGAAGTGAAAAGATCTCTTCGCGTATTAGACGGTGCTGTCGTAGTGTTCGACGGCGTGGCTGGAGTGGAACCTCAATCAGAAACAAACTGGCGTTATGCTGACGAAGCAAATGTCCCTCGTATTTGTTTTGTGAACAAGCTCGACAGAACAGGTGCATCATTTGAACATTCATATGCAACTATTTTAGACCGTCTTACAAAAAAGGCTGTTCGTATGCAAATACCTATTGGCCTTGAAGAAAAACATGAAGGTGTTGTCGATCTTTTAAAAATGAAAGCATATTACTTTGAAGGTGATATGGGTAATAAGGTTATTGAAAAAGATATTCCAGAAGACATGAAAGCTGATGCTGAAAAATATCACGGTGAACTTATCGAAAAAATAGTTGAACAAGATGATGCTCTAATGACAGAATATTTGGAAGGGAAAATCCCAACTATGGAAGTTTTAAAAAAGACTCTTCGTAAAGCTGTTATTGATAATGCGATTTTCCCAGTATACGCTGGATCAGCACTCAAGAACAAAGGAGTTCAGCTCGTACTCGACGGCGTCGTAGATTATCTTCCATCACCACTCGATATTCCACCTATACCTGGAATCAATGTTGATACTGAAGAACCAATGGTCAGAGAGGCTTCTGATAGTCAACCTTTCGCAGCTCTTGCTTTCAAAGTGGCTACAGATCCATTCGTAGGACAAATTATTTTCTTCCGTGTTTATTCCGGAACATTGACTGCTGGAAGTTATGTTTACAACCCTCGTACAAGAAACAAAGAAAGAATCGGACGTATTTTGCGTATGCATGCGAACGATCGTGAAGAAGTTAAGCAAGTTTTTGCTGGAGAAATCGCAGCTGCTGTTGGCTTGAAAGATACTATTACTTCCGATACTCTTTGTGATGAAAACAATCCTATTATTTTGGACCGTATCGTTTTCCCTGAACCAGTTATCTCTCTACGTATTGAACCAAAGACAAAAGCTGACCAAGAAAAAATGGGTATGGCACTCAACCGTCTTGCTCAAGAAGATCCTACTTTTAAAGTTTCAACTGATCAAGAAACAGGAGAGACAATTATAGCCGGAATGGGAGAACTTCATCTTGAAATTATTGTCGATCGTATGAAACGTGAATTTACTGTCGAAGCAAATGTCGGTAAACCTCAAGTAGCTTATCGTGAGACTATTACTGGTTCTGCAGAAGTTGAAGGTAAATATATTAAGCAATCTGGTGGTCGTGGAAACTATGGTCACGTGAAGATCAAAGTAAAACCAATGGTACCGATGACGAAAGAAGAAGTTGCTGATTTACCAAAAAATACAAAACGTGTAGATGGTTTTGAATTTATTAATACAATCAAAGGAGGTGCTATTCCACAAGAATACATCGCTCCTTGTGAAAAAGGATTTAAAGAAGGTCTCGATCGTGGTATTCTCGCTGGTTTCAAACTAGTGAATGTATCTGTAGATCTTTGGGATGGATCTTTCCACGAAGTGGACTCAAACGAAATGGCTTTCAAAATCGCAGCTAGTATGGCTGTGCAAGACGCTTGTCGTCAAGCTCGCCCAGTGATTTTAGAACCTATGATGAAAGTAGAAGTAGTGACTCCAGATAAATTCATGGGAGACGTCACAGGAAATCTTTCTTCAAAACGTGGACTTATCGAAGGTATGGAAGACCGTGGTATGAACAAAGTCGTGAAAGCAATCGTTCCGCTTTCTGAAATGTTCGGATACATGACTGGTCTACGCTCAATGACAGAAGGACGTGCTTCATTCACTATGGAATTCTTGAGATACGATATAGTACCTCAGAATGTTGCGGATACTATTATTGCAGCTAGAAAGTAATACAAAGAACCTCACCCCTGACCCCTCTCCTTATAAAGGAGAGGGGTTTTGGTTTGTTTGACTTTTAGTTTTATTTATGCTAAACTCTACATAGAGCCTAGTACACTATATAAAGGTTATAAAGAGTTGGTTTTAATTATTTTGTTTTTCTTTTTAAGGAAATTGGGATAATTAGAATCAGCTTTGCGGGATTCTAAACAATATCACCCTCGGGTTTTACTCGGGTTTGATCTAGGAATCACGCCATGGTTTTTAGTAAAACCTTTCTGGATTCGTTCAGGAAGGTTTTCTTTTTAAATTAGTGCTAACCTTTATTGAAAATTTCAAAATGAAAATTGTAAGTAAAAAAATGCTGACGACTACAGCAGTAGTTAGTCTAATCGCCTACGCTTTCTATAGCTCTTTTAATGTTAAGGTTTCTGTACCAAAGATTTCGAAACCTGAAATAAAAAAGACTATTGTAAAATATATAGAAAGTCCAGAAGAAATTAAACTAAAAAAGGAATTACTTTGGGAAGATGCAATACCTAAATTGTATCCAACATCAGTACTTTCGTTTTCTGTTGATTCTACTGGAAAGAGGACAATTGTAATTACTCCTGTTCATTGCTATGGAAATTATTGTTGGGATTAATTACAAATTAGGTTATTTTATAAAGCCACTTTTTGATTGAATAAGTCAAAAAGTGGCTTTTGACTTTTTAACCTAGGCACGTTATTATGTAGAGATATATAGATCTTAGTAATTTTTATAGTAATAACAATCTAAATTTCAGTACCATGGCAAGTTTTTATAGATTAAAAAAGGAAAAAGGTGGACACATCTTGTTTACTTTATCTCCAAATGACATCCGACATGATCATATCGTAGCGCACAATCTTGGCTCCCCAAGCTTAGAGATTAAACACTACCCAAAGGAACATCTCGATGAAGAGTGGAATAAAAAAGACATTGATGCTAAGCACGAAGACGCACGGACAGCACTCGAAACAAATCATTATCATACTGACTTAGACACTAGTCTAAAACACAGCGTGATAATTAATGCCACAACTGTGAAGCCCGAAGGCTACAGTGAGTTTTATCCAAACAATATAACCAAAAAAAATAAAGGTTAAATTATTTGGAAACAACATCCAAAGCCATTTCTTACTTAACAATGTAGGGAATGGCTTTTGACTTTTTGGGTAGTTATTGTTACTCTGAAAATATAAACGAAAGGCTCGTTGAAATAAAAATAGTATAAATCAAAAATAAAAAAAGAAGAATGTTTGTAAAAAAAGTAAGAAAATTCGGCGGACACATCGTAGATGGTGCCGAACCAGTAAAAAGAGTATCTGAAGTCTTGATAGAAGGTTCAGACGAAATTACCATTAATGTATTTTCTGCAATGGGTAAAACAACCAATGCATTGATACTATTAACTACTGCATCACAATCAGATGATACTACCTTAGTAGAAAAGATTAAAAATGAATTAAAATCTTTTCACTTAGGAGTCGCAGCTGAATTGTTCGAAGAGGGTCATCAGATTTTTTTCGATATTGAAAATATTTTTAAGGATATTGATAGAACACTAAAACGTTTTCACTTTGATTCTTTTAAAATAGCAAAAGATCAGGTGTTACCGTATGGTGAAAGTTTAACTACATTAATTGTGAGTGAATACTTAAATTCTATTCAAGTTTCTAACAGATTAGTGCATGCCACAAATTTCCTTATGACTGATGCTAGTTACGGTAATGCAAATATTGATCGTGGTATGAGCGCAAAGCTTTTAGAGAGTCGGTTAAAAGCACTTCCAAAAGATGTAACTATTGTAATTACAGAAGGTTTTGTGGGTTTAAATTATGAATCAGCTGGCCTTTCGCATCATTGGAATGAAACACATACTACTACTTTTGATAGGGATGGAAGCGATCGCACTGCTTTTGAAATTGCTATACAAACGAAAGCAGAAAATGTGAGTATCTACAAAGATGTACCAGGAGTAATGGATTCTGATCCAAAAAAGAATCCAAATGCAAAATTGCTACCAGAACTTTCTGTTTCTGAATTTGAACAATTACAGAAGACAGGAGCAACTGGGCAGTTTTTGCAAAAGAGGTGTATTGACGTTATCAAGGAAGGGACATTCACTGTCGCATTCTATGATTTTTCAAATCTCAGTGTGCCTGGGACTATCTTAACAAGATAGAAAAATTATTTATTGGCTAGCCCGGAATCTGTATAGATTTCGGGCTTTAGTTTTCCTATTTTTATAATTTGACTTTATTTTTCTTTCTGATAGTATGGAAGCAACTGCACTTTTGGCAGTTTTTATATTGCTCATTGTGCAAAATATAATTGTTTATAAAAAATTTATTATTAGTTTAATTAAGGTTAGTAGTCTAAATTTAGCGACTGGCTCTCGTACGTTAAGTTTTAATTATTAGCAAAATAAGTATATGGCAGAAGAATTTAAAAGAGACAAACCACACGTAAACGTTGGTACTATCGGTCACGTTGACCATGGAAAGACAACATTAACAGCAGCTATTTTGAACGTTCTTAACCTAGCAGGTAAGACTGTTCGTCTTCGAGATGTTAGTCAAATCGACAACGCTCCAGAAGAAAAAGCTCGTGGAATCACCATTAACATTTCTCACAATGAATATGCTACTGACGCTCGTCACTATGCTCACATTGATGCCCCAGGACACGCTGACTACATCAAAAACATGATCACAGGTGCCGCTCAAATGGACGGTGCTATCCTTGTAGTTGCTGCTACTGACGGTGCTATGCCACAAACACGCGAACACGTTTTGCTTGCAAAACAAGTTGGTGTACCTCGAATTATCGTTTTCTTGAACAAGTGCGATATGGTTGAGGATAAAGATATGATCGACATGGTTGAAGAAGAAATCCGTGAATTACTTACAAAACAAGGATTTGATGGTGCAAACGCTCCAGTTATCCGTGGATCAGCTCTTAAGGGTCTTGAAGCTACAGATGTAAATGATGAATGGGCAAAGAAAATTCTTGAACTTACAAATGCTCTTGATACATACATCCCAGTTCCAGAACGTGATACCGCAAAGCCATTCCTTATGCCTGTAGAAGATATTTTCTCTATTGAAGGCCGTGGAACAGTTGTCACAGGTAAGATTGAAAGAGGAGTTGTAAAAGTTGGTGAAGACGTTGAAATTGTTGGTATTAAAGCTACACAAAAATCAACAGTCACAGGTATCGAAATGTTCAACAAAAACCTACAAGAAGGTATGGCTGGCGACAATGCTGGTATCCTTCTACGTGGACTTAAGAAAGAAGATATCACTCGTGGACAAGTTCTATGTAAACCAGGAACAACTACTCCACATGACAACTTTACTTGTGAAGTTTACATTTTAAAGAAAGAAGAAGGTGGACGTCACACTCCTTTCTTCAAGGGTTACAAGCCACAATTCTATATCCGTACTACAGACGTAACTGGTGAAGTTACTCTTGCAGAAGGAAAGGAAATGGTTATGCCAGGAGACACAGTTACATTTACAGTTAAATTAGTTACTCCAGTTGCTCTTGAAGAGTCACAGCGTTTTGCTATCCGTGAAGGAGGTAAGACTGTCGGCGCAGGAGTTGTTACAAAAATTATTGCTTAATCTTTAAATTTATGGC
Organism: Candidatus Nomurabacteria bacterium; assembly: GCA_026396065.1. Lineage (GTDB taxonomy): Bacteria > Patescibacteriota > Minisyncoccia > Phycocordibacterales > UBA9973 > UBA9973. Next base: position 14,283 of record JAPLXO010000010.1, read on the forward strand.
TGAAGAAGAAACAACAACTAAAAAAGTTAAAAAAGTTACTACTCCAAAAGCTAGTAAAGCTTCTTCTAAAGCTAAAGAAGAAGGAAAAGAGGTTGTCCTTCGCATACGAGTTCGTGCTTACGAGAGCAAGATTTTGGATGCTTCGGTCAAACAAATTATTGACACAGCTATGCGTTATGACGCAAAGATTGTCGGTCCAGTTCCTCTTCCAACAGAAATTAAGAAATACACAGTCAACCGTGCATCTTTCGTTTACAAAAATACACGAGAACAATTTGAAATGAGAGTACACAAAAGAGTTATTGATATTTTAAATCCGTCTGCGAAGACAATCGAAGCATTAACAAACCTTTCTCTTCCTTCCGGAGTAGAAATTGACGTTAAGATGCTATAAAAATCAAATTAATTAATTATATTGTATGAAATTCATTCTTGGAACAAAACAGAATATGACAGAATATTTCACCGAAGAAGGTGTAGTTGTTCCTGTAACAATAATTACCGCTGGACCTGTGAAAGTCACTTCTGTAAAAGGAAGCGAGAAAGATGGATACAGTGCTGTGCAAGTTGGCTTTGGTGAACAAAAAGAACACAGAATTAACAAGCCAGTAAAAGGGCAAATGAAAGGAGACCTTTTCCGTGTTTTGAAAGAATTTCGTTTGAAAACTGGAGACAAATTTGAAGGGGCAGTAGGAGATATGATTGATGTCGGTGCTTTTAGTGCTGGCGACAAACTTCAAGTCTCTGCAATTTCAAAAGGTAAAGGTTTTCAAGGTGTTGTGAAGAGACATGGTTTCCATGGAGGTCCAAGATCACACGGACAAAAACACTCAGAACGTGAACCTGGAAGTATTAGTGGAGGACTTCGTACACATGTGCCAAAAGGTATGAGAATGGCTGGACGTATGGGTTCCGATAGAATAACTTACAAGAATTTGAAAGTTGTTTATGTCGACAAAGAAAATAATACAATGCTTATTAAAGGAGCAGTACCAGGAAAGAGAGGAACATTGGTAGAAATAATCAGTAGATCAAATTAATAAATACAGATATGTTAAAAGCAAAAATTTACAATCAAAAAGGAACAGATGCGGGTAGTATTGATCTACCAGAAAAAGTTTTTGGTGTGAAATGGAAGTCAGACTTGGTCCATCAAGTTGTCCATGGTATTTTAGGCAACAAGCGAGCTGGCACAGCTGATTCAAAAGGCCGTGGTGAGGTTCGTGGAGGAGGTAAGAAGCCTTGGAAACAAAAAGGAACAGGACAAGCTCGTCATGGATCTACACGTTCACCTATTTGGGTTGGTGGAGGAGTAACACATGGACCTCTTGCAGAAAAGAATTATAAGAGAAAAATCAGTAAGAAAATGCGTGCAGGAGCTCTCTTTTCAGTACTTTCAAAGAAATTCAAAGATGGAGAAATTATTTTTGTTGATTCACTTGAAATGAAAGATATAAAGACAAAGTCCGCTGTTGAAGTGATGAAGAATCTTACAAAAGCTACAGGTATTAAAGATTTATCAGCTTCAAAGAAGCCTAGAGTTTTGGTAGCTATTTCTGGAAAGAATGAAAAAATGCAAAAGAGTTTCCGAAATTTGCCTTCACTAGAATTAGCTTTGGTAAATAATATAAACCCAATGCTCGTGTTAAATTACAAATACCTTTTGATAGAAAATCCAGAAGCTGCAGTAAAGTTTTTAGCCACAAGAGCTGATAAATAAGATAGTAAATAATTTAAAAAATATATGGCAAAAACAACAACAATCAAAAAACCAAGAATCACAGAAAAAGTAGCTATTCTAGCTGAAAAGAATATGTACACTTTTGAAGTGTCAGCTGGTGCTACAAAGAATGAAATCAAGAAAGATATTTTTGCTTTATATAAAGTGAAGCCAACAAAAGTAAACATTTTAAATATTCCAAAAAAGAAAGTCATCGTTCGTGGAAAAATGGGTGTGAAAAATGGTGGTAAGAAAGCAGTCGTTTATTTAAAAAAGGGAGATAAGATAGAATTTTAATATACAAAGTAAAAAAGATTATGAAGACATACAAACCTACATCTAAATCAAGAAGACAAATGACGAACGTCACTTACCGTGGCGTATTGACTGAATCTTCACCTCTAAAAGCTCTAACTCATGGTTTCAAGAGAAGCGTAGGTAGAAATAATCTAGGACGTATTACTACTCGTCACAAAGGTGCAGGGCACAAGAGACTTTATCGTGAAGTTGATTTTGTTTATGATAAGAAAGATATTCCAGCAAAAATAACAAGTGTTGAATATGATCCAAACCGTTCAGCCTTTATCGGTATCGCAGTATATAAAGATGGTGAAAAACGCTATGTAGTTTTACCTCAAACAGTAAAAGTAGGTGATACATTTATAGTTTCAGAAAATGCTGAGTTAAAAGTAGGTAACCGTTTACAACTTAGAAATATTCCAGTTGGAACATTTGTTTACAATATAGAAATGAAAGCTGGTTCTGGTGCAAAGATAGGAAGAAGTGCAGGAATTTTTGCTCAAGTTGTAGCTAATGCTGATGGTTATACAAATATCAAAATGCCAAGTACAGAAGTTCGTAAAGTTTCTGAACTAGCATGGGCATCTGTAGGATCTGTATCAAACGAAGAACATCATTTAGAAAATTACGGAAAAGCAGGACGTTCACGATGGAAAGGTATTCGCCCAACAGTTCGCGGAACAGCCATGAACCCTGTCGACCACCCATACGGAGGAGGAGAAGGACGCCAAGGACGCGGAACACGAAGACCAAAGACTCTATGGGGTAAGGTTACAGGAGGAAGAAAGTCTCGAACTCCAAAGAAATACTCAAATGTATTCATCGTTTCTCGACGAAAGACAGGAAAGAATAGAAAATCTTCTTAATACTAAAAACAAAAAGCACCCGAGGGGGTGTTTTTTGTTACCTCATCCCTCGCTTCTCCTTATAAAGTAGAAGGAGCTAAAACCATCTCCCTGATAAGGAGAGGGTGGTGTGAGGTTCTTAGCCTTATAACACAAGGCTTTTTAGCTTGACTTTTAGCTTATAATATGCTATACTTATATTAGTAAAGGTTCGTTGAAAAAAGTTAGATATTCTTATGAATTATTAGTTTTGAGCGCTATTCATTAGCTTTTAAAACTGATAATTCATAAATAAAATAACTTTAATAATAAACGAAAATGGCAAAAAAGCACAGTAGCGGAAACGCAATAGGAAATGCAATTACAATTGCACATAGAATAATAAGTTTTTTAATAATCTACACTGAAAGAAGTTTTAGGAACCTCTGGAACAATGGTAGATGGGTTATAAGGACCGCACCTCTAGCACACACAAATCTGACTACCTTGTACACTAGTACAACCGGTGGAACGGTAAATGGCAGAGTAATAGCAATTAACTTGGTAGTAGTAATAATACTGTATCTTGTTGTTTCTATAGCACTTATAATTTGGTCGTTCATCAGAGCGATTGCACCGCATTAATATCTATCTTCAATCCCCGCCTTCATTAATTTGAAGCAGGGATTTGTTGTTTTTATTTGCTATAATGTCTGTCTATATGAGACAGGTAGTAAATTATATTCCAGTTCAAATTAATCCTGAAATAAAGGTATTTATTCAAAGGCGTACTATTGAAGCACCGACACGACCGGGACTGTTTGGTCTTTTCGGTGGAGGGATTGAGGAGGGTGAAGACAAAATCACTGCGTTACTTCGCGAGACGTATGAAGAACTTATTTATATTCCAAACCAAGAAAAATTGCAGTATCTTGGTAATTATTTTGATGAAGAAAATACACAGAAAGATATTTATTATGAAATAGTGGATACATCTTTTGAAAGTAAGATAGAAGTTTTTGAAGGGGAATATGGTGCATTTTTAAATAAAGAAGAAGTCACAAATTCTCCAGATATTTCACCTTCAGAAAAAAAAGCCCTTTTGGATCTATTTGATAAAGTAAAAGAATAATATATCTTAATTTTTGCTATAATTAACTAAAGGTCGAAAATTAAGTAAAACTATTAAATATATGCTTTTTGTTTACACAACGTGTTCAACTTCAGATGAAGCAGAATCATTAAGTAAACTTATTTTAGAAAATAAAATGGCTGCTTGCGTAGATTATTGGCCAATAAAGTCTATCTATCATTGGGAAGGAAAATTGAAAGAAGAAAGTGAAATTATGATGATAATTACCACTTTTGAATCAAAACTTGAAGCAATGAATGATTTGATTTCTAAAAACCACAGCTACTCTGTTCCACTTATTGCTGGTATAGACGTTAGAAGGATAAATCGTGCATATAGAGAGTGGATGATGCAGGAAGTTGCTTAGTAATTTTAATATAAAATATATCCCGCATTTATTACGGGAAGTGTTAATTTTTTTAAATATTCAACAAATGGAAACAAAAGCTTGCCAAAATTGTAAACGAGACTTCAATATAGAACAAGCAGATTTTAACTTTTATCAAATGATGAAAGTGCCGACGCCGACTTGGTGTCCTGATTGCAGAATGGTCCGTCGGCTTTCTTTTAGAAATGAACGCAATTTATTTCGTAGAAAAGATGCGCTCACGAGTGATGATTTATTTTCTGGTTTTCCAGCTGAGGCTAATGTCAAAACTTATGAAAATAATTACTGGCATGGAGATAAATGGGATCCATTAGATTATGGAGTAGATTATGATTTTTCAAAACCATTTTTTCAGCAATTTTATGACTTATTGTCTGTTGTGCCTCTACCAGCAAAATCGTCTGCCGGTTTTATGATCAATTCAGACTATTGCAACGAAGCAGGAAGACTTCGCAATGCGTATTTGTGTTTCGATTCTGACTTTGTTGAAAATTCTGCTTATTTAGTTAAGGCGACAAATATAAAAGAATGTTTTGATTCTCACGAAATCTTAGAAGACGAATTGTGTTATGAGGATGTAATGGTATACAAATCTTATAAAACTTTCTACTCTTTAGATTGTGAAAGTTGCGTGGACGTTTGGTTTAGTAAAGGACTTCGTGGATGCACGAATTGTTTTGGTTGTGTAAATTTGAGAGGGAAGTCTCATTATTTTTTCAACGAACCACTTTCCAAAGAAGAATATGAAAAAAGAATTTCCGAATTAGATCTCAGTTCTTATGAATCAATTACAAAAATACGAAATGCAGTTTTAGAATTTTGGCAAAAATTTCCAGTAAAATATTATCACGGAATACGAAATCACAATTGCACTGGTGAGAGAATAAGTGACTGTAAAAATGTCCTTGATTCTGTTTCAGTGCAAGATGCTGAAAATATGCGCTATATTCAGATCAGTGTCCTAAAAGCAGCCAATTCATATGATTGCGTTCAGCTTTTTATGGGAGTTGAAAATGCTTATGAATGCGTTACTTGCGGAGAAGGCTCTTATAATTTGAAATATTGTTTCAATTGTTGGGCAGAATCACGAGATTTAGAATATTGTGCCTACTGTATAGGCTCCTCCGATTGTTTTGGTTGTGTTGGTCTTTCAAAAAAACAATATTGTGTTTTAAATAAACAGTACACAAAAGAAGAATATTTTTCACTTGTAGAAAAAATAAAAAAACATATAGACGAAATGCTATACATTGATTCATTGGGAAGGGAATATAAATATGGAGAATTTTTTCCATCTGAATTTTCTCCGCTTGCATACAATGAAAGTTTTGCTCAAGATTATATTCCTTTAAATAAAGAACAGGCCAAAGAAAAAGGTTTTTTGTGGCGCGAACCAAATGCACGCGAATTTCAAACAACAATGCAACACACAGATTTACCAGATTCAATTCGTGATGTTTCAGAAGATATTACAAAAGAAGTTATTGCTTGCGAGACATGCAAACGCGCATATAGAATAATATCTTCAGAATTACAATTTTATAAACGCATAGGTTTGCCGTTGCCACACAAATGTCATAACTGTAGATTTTTAGATCGTTTTAAATTTATAAATCCTCCAAAACTTTGGCACCGCAAGTGTATGAATACAAAAATTTCTTGCCCAAACGAATTTGAAACATCATACGCGCCCGAAAGCACTGAGATTGTTTACTGTGAAAGTTGCTATCAAAAAGAAGTATATTAAAATTATGGAAACAAAAAACTGCCAAAATTGTCCCGATTTCTAAAATTTAAAAATGTTTTATATTTACATATTAAACTCAATAAAAAATGGTAGATATTATGTAGGTAGTTGTGAAGATATTAATATTAGATTAACTAGACACAACAAAGGTTTAGTAAAATCTACTAAGTTTTATATACCATGGAAAATAGTATATACTGAAGAATATAAAACATTATCAGAGGCACGTAAGAGAGAGTATCAAATCAAAAGTTGGAAGAAACGTTCAGAGATTGAAAAGTTAATAAAACATTTAAATTTTAAAGAAATCGAGGATCCACGATTCTAATTTATTAGAATCGGGACAAAAAAGATATGGAACATCAATCAGAAAGTAAAATATGTTTTAATTGTAAAGGTAGCTTTACCATCGCACCAGAAGATTTTGGTTTTTATGAAAAGATTGGAGTGCCTACGCCGACTTTATGTTGGCAGTGTAGATATCAACGTAGAATTGCTGGAAGGAATGAATGGGTTTTATATTTACGACATTGTTCAAAATGCGACAAAAAAGCAGTTTCAATTTATAATCCAGATTATTTAGGTAGTGTATTTTGCCTTGAATGTTTTTGGGGTGATGATTGGGATCGGACTGCTGCTGGTGTGGATTTTGATTTTTCTCGTCCATTTTTTGAGCAGTTTGCGGAATTACGAGAGCGGGCACCAAAACCTGCAGTTGCGCAGTTTCGTTGCCTAAACAGTCCTTATACAAATCAATCTCAAGATCTAAAGAATTGCTATATGTGTTTTGCTTGCGATGCGAGCGAAGATTGTATGTATGGTAATTGGTATTTTAGCTGTAAGCAGTCTATTGATTGTAGTATTGTAAATAAGTCTGAATTGCTTTATGAATGCTTGGTCAGTTCTACTTGTTTTAAATCTACATATTTAGTTGATTGCAAGAGTTGTATAGACAGTCATTTTTTAAAAAAGTGTCGTGATTGTCAAAATTGTTTTGGTTGTGTGAATTTACGAAATAAAAGTTATTGTTGGGAAAATGTACAATTAACAAAAGAAGAATATTTTAAAAAGCTTAGTGAATTTGAGTGGTCAGTGGAAAATATTGAAAAGACAAGAAGACATCTTAATGAATTGTTTTTGAAATATCCAAACAAAAATTATGAAGGGCGAGACATTGTAAATGCGACAGGGGATTATATTTACCATTTAAAGAATTGCCAAGTTTGTTTTAGTACGCATAAATCCGAAGATGTCAGCTATTCTCAAGATGCATCTGATATGAAAGGTGGTCGTGACAATACCGAAGCTGCATACAATGAAATGGATTATGAATCAGAGGGTATAGGATATACCGCAAACAATATTTCAATTTCACGATGTTGGAATATGTATAATTCTATGTATTCTATGAATTGTTTTAGTTGTGATAATTGCTTTGGTTGTGTAGGGCTTAATAAACAAAAATATTGCATTTTCAATAAACAATACACACCAGAAGAATATTTAGTTTTAAAAAATAAAATTATTGAGCATATGAAAAAGACTGGTGAATGGGGAAACTTTTTTCCTATTGAGATATCTTTATTTGCATACAATGAAACAGTTGCTCAAGAATATTTCCCAATGAATAAAGAAGAGATACTGGCGAAAAGGTGGAAATGGTATGACAGAGGTGACAGAGATTATAAGGTGACTGTGAAATCAAATGAACTTCCTAAAACAATCATCGAAACACCAGATTCTATTTTGGAAGAAGTTATTAGCTGTAATTCCCATGAAACTGGAGCAGATAAAACTAGCTACTTTAATTGCACTACTGCCTTTCGTGTATCTGCAGATGAATTGAGTTTTTATCGAAGAATGAATTTACCAATTCCACACAAGTGTTTCATGTGTCGTTTTCAAGATAGATTACGTCTACGAAATCCTAGAAATCTCTGGCACAGAAAGTGTATGAAAGAGGGATGTGAGAACGAGTTCGAAACATCATATTCACCAGAGAATCCGGAAATTGTCTATTGTGAGAAATGTTATCAAAATGAGGTATACTAATAATATGGAAACAAAAACATGTCAAAATTGTAAAAGTGATTTCGTGATAGACCAAGAAGATTTTAATTTCTACGAAAAAATGCAGGTGCCAGCGCCGACTTTTTGTCCTATGTGTCGTGCACAAAGACGATTTGCTTTTAGAAATGAACGTGTTTTATTTAAAAGAAAATGCGATTTTTCCGGTAAAGAAATTTTTTCAATGTATGCTCCTGATGCGCCAGTAAAAGTATATGAAAAAAATATTTGGCTTTCAGATGAATGGGACCCAATGACATATGGAGTCGATATTGATTTTTCAAAACCATTTCTTTCTCAAATTAAAGATTTGATGGGTGTAGTTCCTTTTAAAGATAGAAATGTCATAAACGGAGTGAATAGTGATTATTCTAATAATGCTACTGATCCAAAAAATTGTTATTTAGTTTTTAATGCTACAAATGCTGAAGATTGCATGTATTCAAATGGAGTAAACCACTCTCGTGACTGTGTGGACGTTTCTCATGTTTCAAAAGTCGAATCTTGCTATGAAAGTTTTTGGTTGGCTGATTGCACTAAAACTTTTTTTTGTTCTCAATGTATTACTTCAAACGAATTGTGGTTTTCTAGAGATTGTCGCGGATGTCAAAATTGTTTCGGTTGTGTGAATTTGAGTAATAAAAGTTATTATATTTTTAATCAGTCTTATACTCGTGAAGAATATTTTGCGAAATTAGCAGAGATGAAATTAGATACTCGAAGTGGAATTGAAGAAGCTAAAAAAGTAGCTTTTGATTTTTGGCAAAAATTTCCAAATAAAAATCACCAAGGAATAAAAAATTTAAATTGTACTGGGTCATATGTAGGGAATTGTAAAAATGTAAAAGAATCATTCTTAATTCGCGAATCTGAAAATATAAAATATAGTCAATATTTACAGGAAATTCCAGGTTGCAAAGATTGCTATGATTTTACTGCTTGGGGCGATAACGCCCAAATGGTTTATGAATGTTCTTTGTGTGGTTCTGGTGTGGATAATCTTAAATTTGGCTTGTATTTACAGGAGCATACTAACGATGTCGAGTATTCTATTGCTTGCCAAGGGTCATCTAATCTTTTTGGTTGTGTCAGTCTTCGTAAAAAACAATATTGTATTTTAAATAAACAATATACAAAAGAGGAATACTTTGCTCTCGTCGAGAAAATAAAAAAACATATGATGGATATGCCTTTTATAGATTCAAAAGGTTTGGTTTATAAATATGGTGAATTTTTTCCAATAGAATTTTCAAATTTTGCTTATAATGAAACAATTGCAAATGAGTATTTTCCTTTAACTAAAGAAGAAGCTGTTGCAAAGGGTTATACTTGGAGAGATCCAGAAGATAAAAATTATACTGTGACAATGCAACCAAACGATTTACCTGATTCGATTAATGATGCTACAGATGCTATTACAAAAGAAGTGATTGGTTGTAGTCACAATGGAGATTGTAATCATCGTTGCACCAAGGCATTTCGGATAACTCAGAATGAATTAAATTTTTATAAAAAAAATAAATTACCACTTCCACAGGTTTGTCCTTCCTGTAGAACTTTTGAAAGATTAAAATTCCGTCTTGGATTAAAACTTTACGAAAGAAAATGCCAATGCATAGGTACAGCCTTAGAAAATGGTGAATATATAAATGCAGTAAAACATTTCCATGGAGATGATCCTTGTATAAATGAATTTAAAACAGGTTTTGATCCTGTAAAGTCTGACATAATTTATTGCGAAAAATGCTACCAAGAAGAGGTTGATTAATAAGGTCTCATATAAATTTGACATTATTCTCCAATTTGCTAGTATGACAGGAAGCTCGTTAGGAGCTTTTTGTTTACTCATTTATGACAAGATCACTCAAAAAACCAATAAATGTCGATGAAAGACTGCTAAAGAAAATAGCAGGCAAAAATCCTCTTCAAACACCAATGATCAAGACTTGGAAACGAGCTTGTATGATCTCACCAGAAATGGTTGGTTTCACTTTTGGTGTATATAATGGCAAGGTTCATGTCGAAGTTTTGGTTTCTGAAGACATGGTTGGTCACAAATTAGGAGAATTCTCACCGACACGCAAATTCGTCAAACACGGAGGTAAGATGCAAAAAGAACTTGAACAAAAGAAAAAAGAAGCCGAAATAACACAAGCAAAATCCGCAACAGCAGCCGCTGACGCGAAGAAAAAATAATTATGAAAGCATTTCTTAAAAACTATAGACAATCCCCACGAAAGGTACGTTTAGTAGCAAACCTCATCAAGGGCAAGGATGCAATGCAAGCTGTCGCACAGCTTGATTTCTTGGCGAAAAGAGCCGGAGATCCTATAAAGAAGCTTTTGCTTTCTGCTATTGCTAATGCAAAAAATAATTCTAATCTAGAGGTTGAAAATTTGATGGTCAAAGAACTTTCTGTCGATAAGGGCATAGTAATGAAGAGAATGATGCCAGCTGCGATGGGAACAGGACACCGTATAAACAAGAGAACAAGTCATATTACATTGGTTTTGGCTGAAAAAGGAAGCGCAAAGACTATTGGAAGACACAGAATCAATACAAATGTAGTACGAAAGCCAAAAATAGAAACAGTAGAAAAGAAAGAAAAAGTGGTTAAAGAAGTAAAGAAAGTCGTTAAAAAAGCAGTAAAGAAAGTAGTTAAAAAATAAAATTATATGTCAAAAATAGTTCACCCATATGCACATAGACTAGTAATACTAAGAGATTGGAAATCTCGCTGGTTTGCTGATACTAAAAAATACGTTGAATTCCTTACAGGAGACGTGCTTATTCGTGAATTCTTAGAAAAGAAACTTCGTGGTATGTACATTTCAACTATTGAAATCGAAAGAAATCAAAAGTCTACACGTTTCATCATCAAAACTTCTCGCCCAGGTCTTATTATTGGACGCTCTGGTGAAGGAGCTGTAAAACTAAAAGAAGAAATCTTAAAGAAAATGGCAAAGTTAAAATTAACTGCTCCACAAGATTTCAAACTTGATATCGTAGAAGTCACAAATCCAGAAGCTGATGCAGCTATCGTGGCATATATGGTGGCTGAAGGTTTGGAAAAGAGAATGCCATATCGTCGTGTTATAAAGCAAATCGTTGAAAAATCAATGACTGCTCGTGGGGTAGAAGGAATCAGAATCGTCCTTGGAGGACGTTTAGGAGGAGCTGAAATTGCTCGTACGGAAGAGCTTAAGAGAGGTAGTATACCACTTCAGACTTTCCGCGCGGATATTGATTTCAAGCGTGAAAAGGCGCATTTGCCATATGGAGATGTCGGTATTAAGGTTTGGATTTATCGCGGAGAAATTTTCGCTGATAAAAAGAAAGAATTACACCCTGCAAAATAAATTAATTAAAATATTATGTTATTACCAAAGAAAGTAAAATTTAGAAAGTGGCATACAATGCGCTTAAACCCAAAAGCGATTACGCCTGATACTCGTGGCACAAAAGTATGCTTCGGTTCTTTTGGTTTAAAATCTGAAACTCAAGCTCGTGTTAAATCAAATCAAATAGAATCTGCTCGTAAAGCAATGAGTCGTGAGCTAGGAAAAGCTGGAAAATATTGGATTCGTATTTTCCCAGATCAGCCTTTTACAGCAAAGCCAGCCGAAGTAGGTATGGGAAAGGGAAAAGGAGATCCACAAGGTTATTTCTTCGAAGTTTTCCCTGGACGTATAATTTTTGAAGTTGATGGAGTTGATGAAAAGGTAGCACGTGAAGCTTTGAGAAAGGCTGGCGCGAAACTTCCTTTAAAGACAAGAGTTATTTCACGCGTTAACAAACAATAATAATTTATGGCAAAAAAAGAAAAAGAAAATTTAAAAGGAATGAAATTAGTAGACTTACAAAAGTCTCTTTCAGAATTGCGTGATACACTTCGCACTCTTCGCTTCAAGGCACAAGGTTCAAAATCAAAGAATGTAAAAGAAGAAGCAACAACAAAGAAACAAATTGCAAGAGTTATGACAGAGATAACAGCCAAGAGTAAATAATTTAGGATATTAATAAAGTTATGAAAACAACAAAAACAAAAAAAGAAATAGTCGAAAAAGGAAAGATACTCAAAGGTGTCGTAGTTTCAGACAAGATGGATAAGACTATTGTCGTCGCTGTATCTCGCTTTATCAAACATCCAAAATACGGAAAGTTTTATTCTGTTACAAAGAAATACAAAGCGCATGATGAAGAAAACAAATATAAGACAGGAGACAAGGTAGAAATAATGGAAACAAGACCAATTTCAAAAGACAAAAAGTTTAAAGTAGTTAAATAAGAAAATTTTATGATACAAAACGAAACATTAGTTAAAATAACAGACAATGGCGGAGGAACAGTTGGAAAAGTGTTCAAGGTTCTTGGCTCTGCGCACAAGCGTTATGCTGAACTCGGTGAACTAGTGATCATCTCTGTAAAAGTCGCTACTCCTAGAAAGGCTATCAAGAAGAAGGATGTACATCAAGCTGTGGTAGTTCGTACTAGAAATGCTTTTCGCCGAAAAGATGGTTCATATATTCGTTTTGATGATAACGCTGTTGTTATTTTAGAAAAAGGTAAAAAGGATCCAAAAGCAGGACGTGTTTTCGGACCAATACCACGTGAGCTCGCAGAGAAAGGTTTCCAGAAAATAATTTCTCTCGCTCAAGAAGTCATTTAAATAAAAAATATATGAAATTAAAAAAAGGAGACAACGTAATAATAATCGCTGGAAAAGATAAAGGCAAAAAGGGTAAGATCGCTCTTGTTTTGAATGACAAAAACCGCGTAGTGGTGGAAGGTTTAAACATGATGAAAAAACACCAACGTCCTCGAAAATCCGGTGAAAAAGGCCAAGTAATTTCAATGGCGACACCGATCAATGCATCAAACGTGATGATCCTAGATCCAAAGACAGGCAAAGCATCAAGACTAGGTAAGAAATTAGTCGGAGACAAAATGGTTCGCATTGCACGAAAGAGCGGACAAGAAGTTTAAGAAATTAATTAATCAATTATGAAACATTTAACTGTAAAAGAAAAAAACGATAAAGCATATGAAATAATGAAAGGTGCTTTCGGCTACAAGAATACTATGGCTGCTCCACGTTTACAAAAAATCGTGGTCAACGTAGGTACTGGTACTGCTATCAAGAAAGATAAAAATAGAAATACTTTTATTGCTGAAAGACTTGGTAAAATAACTGGTCAAAAGGCTGCTCTTCGTGGTTCAAAGCAATCAATCGCTTCATTCAAAGTCCGACAAGGTGACCCTATCGGCGTCGTAGTCACAATGCGCGGAAAGAGAATGTTTGCTTTCATTGAAAAATTAATCAACGTTGCGCTTCCTCGTACGAAAGACTTCCGTGGTATCACTCGTCGTGCAGTCGATGACATCGGTAACATGACTCTCGGTATCAAGGAGCACACTATTTTCCCTGAAACAGCTGACGAAGATATCAAAGATGTTTTCGGCCTCGCGATCACTCTCGTCTCATCTGCAAAAACAAAGAAAGAGGGAACAGCATTCTTCGAACTCCTAGGTATTCCATTCAAGACTGAAGCTGACAGTAATAAGAAGAAATAAATTTACTTTTAAACTTTAAAAACACCCTACTGGGGTGTTTTTTGTTTTGTCTTTTAGTGCATTGACAAAACTTGTCAGTAATGTAATGTTTAGAAAAAAGCACCTCGACAGTTTTGTTTTTTATACTGTTTGCTCTAGATATTATCCCAGTTTCTACTGGGGGATTGAGATAATATCTAGATAAATAAACAAAATAATTAAACAATTAAATACTGATAAACAATGACAAAAAAGACAGGCGCTGGCCTTACTACAGACAAAAAGTTTACTCTTGCTGATTTGCAAAAGCTTTCAGAAGAGACACAGATACCACTTACTGTTTTGCAAAAAGAATATGGAGTTTATGAATTTCATTTTTCTTCTTGCACAGAAGCAGTAAAAGAGTATAAGTCAGGTTACAGAAGTTGCCCATTCCCCAGCATAGAGGATGGCATTTATGACAAACCTGAAGTAATAGCTTTTCACAAAGCGTGGAAAGAAATTTCACTTACAGAACAAACCAATGTAACTAAATTGAGTTTTGAAGAATCATTAATGTTTATTCAAGTATGTTATCCACACGGGGAACAACTTGTTTCCTTGATAAAAAACTTGAGAAAACATATTGGTAAAGACATACCTAAAATTGTTCGATTTATTAAGGAAGGACAAACTTTTACTTTTTACAAAAGTGATGAATGCCCTGTTAAAGCTCTTAAAGAGTACTTAATGAAAAAAGTTGAAGTTCACTACGACAAAAAGATTAGTAAAGCAAAAAGTTTAGAACAACTGCTTTTCATTGAGCAGGAAATTTATGACTACAAGTTTACCGAGGTTAGACCATTTCCTATTTTTTTTGAGATTTTATGGCAAAGAAAAGCTAGAACTGCAAAAAAGATAGATGACTTAAGCCTTGTTGGAAACTGTTGTGGGCACGAAGTGCTTAGATGGAGGGAACTTTATCCTAAAGCCACAATAGCCGAAGCCTTACCAACTTTGAGAGAATTTCTTTTGAAGATCTGGCAGGCACACAAACCCGATGATGTTTATTCAATAATCAGACACTTTTTTTCAAAGTGTGAAAACGACCGTCAGGCGAGATCATTACTTGATATGGGAAGAGGTTTCTTTCCTCCACAAGAGAATTATGACCGCAGTTGTGAACTGTACGAAATGGCCAATGAAAGGATTTACCGGAAACAGTTTCCAAACCCAAGACTGAAAGATATGAGGATTATTTCCAATAGTATTTATTCTGACTCGTACAAAAAGGAAATTGAGAAGCTTTGGATTAAAAAAACAGAAAAAGCTTTAACACAGCCGATTCATAATTTCGGAGTGTTGTACGAGATGGCTCATAAATCTTTACAGGAGAAAGTATTACGTGTTTGGAATGAATGGGGATTGAAACAAATTGAAGGGATAGAAACTTGGGAAGAATTGTCACAATTCAACTATAGTCTACTTCCATCTCCACAAGTGAGACGTGGTAGAGGTTATTACATTTGGGCAGGGAATCGCGATTCATTTTCGGCCTTTATCGTATTTCTCAATAAGATTATACCCACAGTGGATATTCTTGGAAATAAAACCAGGGTTTTAGATTCTATTCTTAAGTTCAATGATGTGCTCACCGAGTGCCATATGTGGGATTTGTTGCAAGATGAACTTCAACAGATTCTTTTGAGGATTTTTGAAGAAAATCAGTCAGTTGAAGAACTATGGGCTTTGCACGAGAAAGTTTCAATTAGTCCGGCATATTCGTGGAAAAAAAGTGATGAGATGATTATAGATGAAATCCTTAAAAAAGACCCTTCAGCTATAAATAAAGTTTTCACTAAAGTAAAACAGGGTGACCCATTGTTTAGTAAGTATTTAAAAATTAAAGTTGCGCAGATTACTTAATTAAATTTGAAGCAACATTCGAAATCCGAGAAGCCGCCCATTTGTACGGGCGGCTTTTTTATTTGACTATTCCA
Organism: Candidatus Nomurabacteria bacterium; assembly: GCA_026396065.1. Classification (GTDB taxonomy): domain Bacteria; phylum Patescibacteriota; class Minisyncoccia; order Phycocordibacterales; family UBA9973; genus UBA9973. The sequence continues at coordinate 29,993 of JAPLXO010000010.1, forward strand.
ACTCATTCTGCTAGTATAGGACACAAGGGAATAGGGCTTTGAGTAATCCATTTTTCTCCTTATATTTTCAACCAATATGACTATTGCTTGAAGAAATAAGAAAAGAAGTGTGATATTACCGAGGACTTCCCGAATATTAATTATGGCAAAAACATCAGTAATAGCTCGATCTAAAAAGACTCCAAAATTTTCAACTCGACAGAAAAATCGATGTTTTCGCTGTGGTCGCGGTAATGGCTTTATGAGAGATTTCGGCATTTGTCGTATCTGCTTCCGAGAGCTAGCAAACGAAGGTATGATGCCAGGAGTTCGCAAGTCATCTTGGTAAGAATAAATATATGGATCAAATTTCAAACATGATAATAATGATGAAGAATGCTAGTTTGGCTAATCGCCCTACTATCACTTTGCCTTATTCAAAAATGAAAGACGCTATTGCAGCTTGTTTGAAAAAGGAAGGCTATATTTCTTCTTTCTCAAAAAAGACAAAGAAAGGTTTCCCTGTGCTCGAAGTAGAGCTTATGTATATCGATGAAGCACCAAGAATCAAAGATGTAGAACGTGTTTCAAAACAATCACGCCGTGTATATGTAGGAGTAAATGATATCAAGCCAGTCAAGAACGGTTTCGGTTTATTAGTGCTTTCAACACCAAAAGGAATCATCGGAGGCAAAGAAGCCAAGAAAGAGATGGTTGGTGGAGAAGCTTTGTTTAAAATTTGGTAAAAAAATAATAGAAAAATTATATGAGTAGAATTGGAAAACAAGAAATAACAATACCAGCGGGAGTAGAAGTCACAAGAAGTGGAGCTACTTTGTCTGTGAAAGGTCCAAAGGGAACAATTTCCAAGATCTTTCGCGATGACATTACTATTACACTCGGTGATAAAGTTATAAATCTTACTACAGTTCGCAACGACAAATTCTCAAAATCACTTTGGGGTACTTATGCATCACATATAAAGAACATGATTGCAGGAGTACAAAACCCTTATGTAAAGAAATTAATCCTAGAAGGAGTTGGTTTTAAATCAGATGTAAAAGGCAAAGAACTTCATTTAGCTCTTGGTTTTTCTCACCCTGTAGTTGTAAAAATTCCTGAAGGCCTTACTGTTACTGCTGAAAAAAACAATCTTACTTTTACAGGTATTGATAAGGAAATGGTCGGTGCTTTCACTGCCGAAGTTCGCGCAATGAAAAAGCCAGAACCATACAAAGGTAAAGGTTTCAGATATGACACAGAAGTAATCCGAAGAAAACAAGGTAAGAAGACTGCATAATAATATATATAAATAAATTTATGATGAAAAAGACAGAAAAAAGAATAAGACTAAAGTCAAAAATCCGAGCGAAAGTAAACGGCACAAAAGAATGCCCACGTCTTTCTATTTTTCGTTCAAATAAATTCATCTATGCTCAAATTATTGACGATACAACAGGTAAGACTTTAGTTTCAGCAAGTGATGCAAAGACTACAAAAGGCACAAAGACAGTACGCGCAGAACAAGTAGGAAAGGCTATTGCCGAAGTTGCACTTGCAGCAAAAATTTCAAAAGTAGTTTTCGACAGAAATGGTTTTAAATACACAGGTCGCATTAAGATAGTTGCCGATGCAGCACGTGCAGGCGGACTTAAATTCTAATAATTTTATGGATACTCCAACAACACCACAAAAAAATACTACAGCTCCTACTCCAGCTTTTTTTAACACTAGACCAAACTCTCGTGATTCACGTGGAGGTGGACGCCGACCAAGTTCTTTCGACAGACCAAAGCCAGAATTTGATCAAAAGATTATCAATATCCGCCGTGTCACTCGTGTTGTAGCTGGAGGACGTCGTTTCTCTTTCTCTGTTGCACTCGTTGCTGGAGATAAAAAGGGTAGAATTGGTTTGGGTCTTGGTAAAGCAGGAGACACATCTCTCGCTATCAACAAAGCTCTACGCTCTGCAAAGAAAAATATGATTCAGCTCAAGCTTACAAAGACTATGTCTATTCCTTACGACGTTGCTGCAAAATTCTCAAGTTCAAAAGTAGTCATCATGCCAAACCGTGGTCGTGGACTCGTCGCAGGATCAGTAATCCGTGATATATTGAATATAGGAGGAATTAAAGACATTACTGCAAAAATACACGGAGGTACAAAAAATAAATTAAACAATGCAAAAGCAACTATGGACGCACTTTCTCAGATTGCTGTAAAAGTCCCAAAGTTTTCAATTGTTGAAGCAGAGGTTCTTTCTGAAATGTTAAAACCAGGAGAAAACACAGAAGAAGTAAATTAATATAAATATATTTTTTATGCAAATACATACTTTAAAAAGAATACATAAGAATAAAAAAGACCGTATGGTTGGCCGTGGTGGTAAACATGCAAAGACTTCTGGCCGTGGTACAAAAGGTCAAAGTGCTCGTGCTGGAAATAAAAAGCGCCCAGAACTTAGAGACATAATAAAGAAATTACCAAAACTTCGCGGATATCGTTTTAAGGCTTTTCGTGCACCAGCACTTGTAACAGCAGAAAAAGCTAGTGCATCTATAAAAGATAAAAAAATTAGTTTCAAAGAAATTAGAAAGAATTTAGGGATCAAGGGTAAGAAAATTAAAATAAAATAAAATAAAATGCAAAAATTTTTAGCAAAAGTGAAAATTGTATTCTCTGATAAAATTCTAAGAAAGAGAATATTTTTTGTTCTTTTAGCTTTAGTAATTTTCAGATTATTGGCATCTATTCCAATACCAGGTATTGATACAGTTGAATTAAACCGTTTCCTTTCCAATAACCAATTTTTTGGTATTTTAAATATTTTTTCTGGAGGTGGACTTTCTAATCTTTCAATAATAATGTTAGGAGTTGGACCATATATTACTTCTTCTATTATAATGCAAGTATTGACTATAATGATTCCAAAGCTCAAGGCTTTGTATCAAGAAGAAGGAGAAGCTGGACGTAAAAAATTTACTCAATACTCTCGTGTTATTGCTGTACCATTAGCTGCTATTCAAGGTTTTGGACTTTTGACTTTACTTGCTCGTCAAAATATTTTAGGAACATTAACAGGCTTTAGTATGGCTTCAAATTTGATTTTGATTATCGCTGGATCAATGCTACTTATGTGGATTGGTGAATTAATGTCTGAATTTGGTATTGGAAATGGTGTATCACTTATTATCTTTGCTGGTATTATTGCAAATATTCCGAGTGAAGTTAGCCAATTAATTTTCTCTTTTGATGTTTCTCAAATTCCTTTATTTTTGATTTTCTTTGTAGCAGGTATTCTTATAATTGCTGGTGTTGTTGTTGTTACTGAAGCTGAACGTCCTATACCTGTCACTTATGCAAAACAAGTTCGTGGAAATAAAATGTTTGGTGGTGGTTCTACTTATTTACCACTTCGCGTAAACCAAGCTGGAGTTATTCCAATTATTTTTGCTCTTTCAATATTATTATTTCCTCAAATGATTGGAAACGTCTTGGCAAATTCTAGTCACGCTTGGGTATTAAGCATTTCTCATGGTCTTCTAGCTTTTTCACAAGGTACTTGGCTTTACACCTTGCTTTACTTTATTTTTGTATTTCTTTTTACTTATTTCTATACAGCAATTACTTTCGATCCAGAATCTTTAGCAACAAATTTACAAAAGAATGGTGCATTTATTCCTGGTGTTCGCCCTGGAGCAAGTACATCTGCTTATATATCTAAGGTTTTAAACCGTATTACTTTGCTCGGTGCAGTATTCCTAGGTGTAATTGCTATTTTGCCACTTATAGCTCGTTCTATCACTGGTATCACTGCTATAGCTCTTGGAGGTACAGCACTCCTTATCGTAGTCTCTGTAGTCCTAGACCTCATAAAGAAAGTAGATGCTCAAATCTCAATGCGAGAGTATTAATCAAAATAAAATTTATTCAAAAAACTCCGGGAACGGAGTTTTTTGTTTATAGTCTTTATAGTATAATTAAAATATGAAAAATTTCTTAAAACTTATATTATCTTGTGCCTTGTTTACGGTTGTGTTTTTTATATTTAGAAGTCCAATGTATTATAATCTTAATACACTTTTAGCTGATCTTGGTGGACTTGCATATCTCTATTCTACAGTCGTGTTTATATTTGCGATTTTTGCTGCTTTTGTAATTTTCTTTGAAGCAGAACGTTGGAATAGTCTAGTCGATGCGGTGAAGGGGGAAGTGGGTCAATTAAATGAACTTTATTTATGGTCACGACATTTACCAGAAAATTTAAAAAGTAGATTTTCTACTGATATTAAAAAATATTTAGAAGTTCGTGTTAATAGTAGATTGCATTATGGTAATAAAAAAAATTTAGAAACAGAAGAAACATTGAATTCTTTACATAATGATATTTATCAAATTTTAAAAGATGAACCTACAATGATGCCTACAGCCTTTTCAGCTTTTAGTGATTTGATGAAATTTCGTGAAAAGAGGATTCATTATTCTCATTTTCATTTACCAAAGATTTTAAAATATACGCTCTATTTTAATTCAGTTTTATTAATACTATTTTCATTTTTAATAGCAGTTAAAAATGTTTGGTTGGCTTATATTTTTGTATTAGGTATTTTTGCTCTTGTAGAGAGTATGTTCTTATTAATAGATGATTTAGATCATCCAATGCGTCCTGGTAGCTTTCATATTACTACAGATTCATATCAAGAATTATTAGATAATATTAATAAAAATTAGACAGTAAAGCCCTTGCTTTTTGTGTAATTATATGTTAATATAGAGCCTAATAAATTAGGCTCTTTTACATATTGTTTTTATTGGTTTTCATAGGAGATTCTGAATAGTCTTTTGTGAAAACCAAATAAAAACAAAAAAATGAAAAAAATAATTTTTTTAATTACTACGTTCATGGCGTTTGTAGTAATACCTTTTACCGTGTTTTCACAGGATTCAATTAAAATTAATACAGAGAACAAAAACATAGAAAAAATTGATGGAGATTATGTTGTTAATAATTTTGTGCTTCCTTCAATTGCTGAAAATGTAGTTAATAGTTATTTTTTACGTAAAGCTCTATTTGTTTGGAAACAAAACAATGAACAAAAAGAGTGGCTAGATTATATTTTATCCGATAGTGCTTATTTTTATCGTCTTAATTTTGAAAATGACGATAATAAAGAAAACACAATAGATGAAATTTGGAGACGTAGGAATGAGTTAAGCTACAAGTATGTCGTTGAACCTATTGAAAAAATTAAGAATTACATTCCTGGTGCTACTGGATACTATGATACAGTAGTGCATTTACCAGATATAGATTATTTAGGTGAAACAGGAGCACTTCATGAATTTGTGCATCAAATTACAAATGGAGGTAAGTATATTACTCCATATGCAAAAAAACTTTACAAATTAGCCTTTGATTCTAGTAAAGTCGGTAATAATATTCTTTGCCAAGAAAAAATATTTAAAAATAGCAAAGGAGAATTTTTAAAGTATAGTGCTGTTACTGAAAGGGAATATTATGGTAATCCAATAGAAATGGATGCTTTTAATAAACAATTTCGTTTCCTTTTTTGGACATTGACTGGTAAAAATTATAGTGAAGAATTTACAGAGTGTGACTATGAAAAAGCTATGGAGTTATTAAAAGAAGGATCTTTTAATCAAAGCAAAAATGTTGTAATGTTTTTAAAAAGTATTAAACATGAATATTTTTGTTTAATAATGAATACTATCGCATAAGAAAAGTCCCCGTGATCAAAAACGGGGATTTTTTAGTTTTCTATAATTTTCTTATATCCTTCTATAGCTTTTAAAATATCTTTTGTTACATTAGGTACAGTTTGTTTGCCGTTTATTATTTTTAGTTTTTTTAGACTTTGAAAATATTTCACAGTTTTACCGACTTGGTTTGTGTGCCAAGCAATTCTTCGAGCTATAACGTCTTCTTTATCATCAAGGTTTCGTTTGTCTTTTGTTTGTTTAATTTTTAGACTTGTAGTTGCAATTGTTCTATTTAATGAACGTTTATAAACTTCTTTTTCAGGCAGTGTCACATAAAGAGCAAAAAAGTTTTGTTTTTTTTCTTCGAATAATTTCTTTAGAAGTTGGGCCTCTGGTTTAAGCCGTGGGTTACCAACAAAGAGCAAATCTTTATTTTTAGGTTTTTTGGCAATCTCTTGAACAAGAAATTTTTTCATTAATGCTACTGGGGCTGGGTGACCCTTGCCCATTGTTCTACGAATCCAGTCTCCATCTGCACTTTTTTCTTTCATTATTTCTCTCCAATGTTTACCAGATTCTACTGGCTTGAGAGCATATTTTTTCATTAGAAATTTTGCTTGTGTATCTTTACCAGAAGCAATCATTCCTAATAGAACTATATTAAAATTCAATTTTTTCATGTGCAGTCATTCTATTATAAAAATCTTGATTATTCAAGTTTTTTCCTGTATTCTATAGTTATTATGCAAACACAAACTTTCGTATTTTTTGGAATAGTAGGTTCTGGAAAGGGAACACAGGTTAAGCTATTAATGGATGTTTTAAAAGCCAAAGACGGCAAAGATTGTGTTTATATTTCTCCTGGTAATGAATATAGAAAAATAATTACATCCGATACCCAAACTGCTAGCCTTGTAAAAGTTACACTAGATAAAGGTGGCCTTCTGCCAGATTTTTTGACTAATGCAGTTTTTTTAAATATTGTCATTCCATCAATTTCTATTGATAAGCATTTAATCGCTGATGGTTTTCCTCGTAGTTTAGACCAATCAAATTGTTTTGAAGAAACAATGAATTTTTATGACAGAAAAAATATTAAAGTTATTTATATTGAACTTAGTAAAGAAGAAGCGATAAAAAGGATGAAAATTCGGGCAAGACATGATGATACAGATGAAGGGATTGCAAAAAGATTTGATGAATATGAAAAGAATGTTATTCCAGCTATGAATTATTTTAAAAACAAAGAAGGCTATACAATTTTTAATATAAACGGAGAACAAACTATTGAAAATGTACAAAAAGATATTAATAAAGCTTTAGGATTATAAAATGGAAACAGAAGAGAAAATAATTATTTCATTAGGTGGTTCACTCATAATTCCAGAGGAAATTGATGTAGATTTTTTGAAAGATTTTAAAAAATTAATTCTTTCTCAAGTAGAACAAGGTAAAAAATTTGTAATTATCACTGGTGGTGGAAAGATTTGTCGCAAATATCAAAATGTAGCAAAAGAACTTTCTACTCCTTCAAATGAAGATCTTGATTGGATAGGAATAGCCTCACTTAAGTTGAATGCTGAGCTTTTGCGTGTTGTTTTTGGTGAATATGCCCACGAAAGGGTGATAGCAGATCTTTCAAAAGATGTACCAATGGATAAATCTATAATAATAGGTTCTGCTTGTGAACCAGGGCAAAGTACAGATTGGGATGCAGTGCTAGCGGCGAAATCTATAGGTGCTAAAAAAGTGATTAATCTTTCAAATACTGATTATGTTTACGACTGCGACCCACGTACAAATCCAAATGCAAAAAAGTTTGAAAAAATTTCTTGGGCAGAATATAGAGAAATTATTCCAAAAGAGTGGAATCCAGGTCTTTCTTCTCCGTTTGACCCTATTGCTTCAAAAGAAGCACAGAAAGAGGGTATGCAAGTAATGATAATCAACGGTAAACCAATTGATAATTTTGCAAAATGTTTGAATGGTGAAAGTTTCGCAGGAACGGTCATTAGTTAAATCTATGGAAACAAAAAGTTGTCAAAACTGTAAAAAAGATTTTGTTATCGAACAAGATGATTTTTTATTTTACGAAAAAATAAAAGTTCCACCACCGACATTTTGTCCTGAGTGTAGATTACAGAGACGTCTTGTATGGATGAAAGGACTTGATTTATTTAAAAGGAAATGTGATTTATGTGGAGAAGTGAAAATTTCTATGTATCATCCAGATGCTCCGTATGTGGTTTATTGCACTAAATGTTGGTGGGGTGATGGTTGGGACCCCGCAGACTATTCTATGGAATATGATTCAAACAGAACGTTCTTTGAACAATGGAACGAGCTTTATCATAAAACTCCTGTATTTGGTCTTTCAACTGACAAAATTACCACCGAACTATCTCCGTACACTAATCATGTAGGTAATTCAAAACATTCTTATTTAATTTTTTATTCGTATCTTGTTGAAGATTCAGCTTATGGTTTTGAAATTACCAATTCAAAAAATATATATAATTGTGGAACAATTTTAAATTCAGAGAACTGTTTTGATTCTTCTAATGTTTATAAATCCTATAATATAGTTAGCTCTAGTGGAAATACTCGCTCATGTTATGATTGTTTTTTTATTCGAGATTGCGAGGGATGTCACCACTGTTTTGGTTTATCAAATGGCAAAAATCAATCTTACGTATTTCTAGGAGAACAACTAACAAAAGAAAAATATGAGGAGAGTGTCAATAATATTGATATGGGTTCCTATTCTCAATACTTACAATGGAAAGAAAAAGTAATAAATTATTTTAAAACTATCTCACCAAAACCAGTATGGGAAACGCTTTCACAAAATATAAGTGGCAGCTATATTTTTAATTCGAAGAACTGTCATAACTGTTTTGATGTTACTGACTGCGAAGATTCAAAGTTTCTTATGTTGATAAAAATAGGTAAAGTGAAAGATTCTTATGATTATACTGATTGGGGAGAAAATGTAGAGTTATTATATGAATGTATGACTGTTGGAGATCAAGCACAAAATGTTAAGTTTAGTCATGATTGTGGACATGGTATTTCAAATATTGAGTACTCAAAACTTTCCACTGGTAGTTCTTACAATTTTGGATGTATTTCAATTAAAAAGTCAGATTATTGTATTTTAAATAAAAAATATTCGAAAGAAGAATATTTTGAGTTACGTAAAAAAATTATTAAAGATATGGATATTAATCCATATCGTAGTATAGAAGGACATACTTATAAATATGGAGAATTTTTACCACCAGAATTTTCACCACATTCATATAATGATTCTTTTGCCTCAAGAGTTTTTCCTTTGACTATAGATACAGTTATTTCAAAGGGATTGAAATGGTATGGTGGCGAAAAAAAAGAATATAGAGTAACTATCCAAACTGTTGATATTCCAGACAATACAGCTGAAGTAGATGAGACTATTTTAAATGAGGTATTACAATGTGGTACCTGTGTACGGGGTTTTAAGATTATTTCACAAGAATTACAATTTCTACAACAACACCATTTACCATTGCCACGGCAATGTCCGTTTTGTCGTGTGTGGGAGAAGGTTGATAAATGTGTAGATAATATGAAGCAAGTTGAAAGAAATTGTGATAAATGCGGAATTAATTTCATCACTCATTATTCTAAAGAAGAAGCACTAAAAATATTTTGCAAAGAATGTTATAAAAAAGAATTTTTATAATTTGCAAAAAGGTGGTGAAAATGTAGTATAGATTTATATGGCAATTATAATAAAAACAGATAAAGAAGTAGATATAATTCGTGAGGGAGGTAAACACCTTGCCACTGTGCTTTACAAGGTCAAAGACATGGTAAAACCGGGGATTTCAACAAAAGATCTAGACATTTATGCTGAGAAGCTTATTCGTGAATATGGAGACGAACCAGCTTTCTTAAATTATCGACCAGCTGGAGTACGAACCCCATATCCATCCTCTCTTTGTACTTCAGTAAATAATGAAGTTGTTCATGGTATTCCAAAGAAAACTCAAATTTTAAAAGAAGGAGATATTATTTCTATTGATCTTGGCATAAAACACAAAGGACTTTTTACTGATATGGCTCTTACTGTGGCTGTAGGAGAAATAAGTTCGGCATCAAAAAAACTTTTGAAAGACACAGAAGATGCAATGCATGTAGGTATAAATGCTGCCATCTGTGGTGCACATGTGGGGGATATTGGTAATGCAATAGAAACTTTTGCTAAAGCTAGAGGAAATTATGGAATTGTAGAAATTTTGGCTGGGCATGGAGTAGGAAAAGAAATTCACGAAGATCCTTTTATTCCAAACTTTGGTAAGAAGGGAACAGGGGCAATTTTGAAAAAGGGAATGGTAATCGCCATAGAACCTATGCTAAATATGGGAACAAAGAATGTAGTTTTACACGATGACGATTATACATATTCGACTGCTGATGGAAAAAGAAGTGCACATTTTGAATGTACTGTAGCCATTACAGATGGAGAACCAGAAATTTTAACTAAAATATAAAACAAAAAATCCCCGTAAGGGGATTTTTTGTTTAACTTGTAGAGACGATAGATCTTTTTACAACTTTTCCTGTTGCAGAAAATGTGTTTGTCTCTTCGTCATAAGATGCACTTGGCATTATATCTTTATAATTACTTGCAAATTTTTTAACGAAGTCTAAATTTTTTGGATTTGTTAGTAATTTAGAATAGTTTGGCAGACTCTTTAATAAAGAGAAAGCAGCTTTTTCTTTTGGTGTACATGTGTTTATGAACTCCTCTACTGTTTGAATTTCCTTAGCTTTTTCTGTTGTCATTCCACCAGCTACTTCAACTTCGTTTGGTTTTGCGACTGCACTTTTACCTATAAGTTTATCAAAAAATCCCATATATTTATTTTAAATTAATTATTTATAAACGACTTTTATATTATACACCAATACATTATTTATTAAAACTATTACAATTATATCAAATGTAGATTACAAAGTCAATACATAGAAAACCTTGAAAATACAGACTTTGATGTATAATTAAAAGAATGGTTGAAAATTTTTTCAAAGATATGCCAAAATTTAAATCTCCTACAGAGGAGCTTGATTTTTTGCGTGCCCATGTAGCAGAGCGTGAACAAGAGTTGATTAATAAGGGGCATTTTGAAAATGCTAGTGAAAATGCAAGTACGGAGGTAATTACAGAATACATGAAAGTAGCTCCTGAAGAGGCTGTTCACAAAGATTTATTAATTCAAGAAAGAAAGTCTGATGAAATTATTTTAAAATTAAAACCAGAGACACACGACGTAGTGATGGAAGAAATTTTAGGAATTCTTCTTACTAAAGGAATTAAAAATGCAATGTCTGTAGTGGAAGGAATGAACAATCCACATATTGATGATGATTTTCATCGTTTGCTAATTCAATATTTAAAAACAGGACAAATAATAGATGGCTTGAAAGATGGCACACCTTTATGGAAAGAATTGAATATGAGTTTGTTTGAAGTCACATTGCCACCTTCTCAAGCAGAGGATAAGGGTAAAGGAGATTTTAAGGCATTTATAAGTGCTATGGAGCAATTTTATGCTGGTATGCATTCTATAGCTTCTTCACGTTCAAATGAAAGTGAAAATTATTTTGCTTTAGAAATAGCATTAGGAAACCAAAGCGATGAAGTAGTAATTTATTCTGCAGTACCAAATACACACGTTTCTCTTTTTGAAAAACAAGTTTTAGCTTTTTATCACGATGCAAAAATCACAGAAGTAAGTGATGACTACAATATCTTTGCAGACAAAGGTGTATCTGTCGGTGCTTATGGATATTTTTCTGAACGTTCTGTTTTACCTATAAAGACTTATGACGAGATTGAGCATGATCCAATGAATACTATTTTGAATGTTTTTTCTAAATTAAAAAAACAAGGCGAAGGTGCAGCAATTCAAATATTGATCGCTCCTGCAGGAGAAAAATTTACAAAAGAATTTCAAATGATTTTGGATGATGTAAAAGATGGAAAATCTATAAAGCACGCATCAGACGATTTTTATAAATTTCATAAAGCTTTTTTGAGTGCAGGTAAAGAGCTTATTTTTGGAGTAAAGAAAAAAGAAGAGGGAAAAGAAAAATATATGGAAGGACGTCGTGCTGTGGATGAAGGTGCAGCTGAAAAAATAGGTAATAAATTGAAAAGCACTATAATGAAGACAAATATTCGTGTTATTGCTTCTGCAGAAAATAAAGAACGTGCCGATGCTATTTTAAACGAAGTTGAATCTTCCTTTAATCAATTTACAGCTCCAGCTAGCAATTCTATTTATTTTGAAAAAGCATCTGGTTCTAGTTTGAAAGAACTTTTCCATGATTTTTCTTATCGAGCTTTTTCTCATGATAAAATTCTGCCAATGAATTTAAAAGAGCTAGCTTCCGTATTTCATTATCCTATCGGTGTATCTTCAATGCCTCAACTTAAAGAAGCAAAATCAGGTATTGCTCCTGCTCCTGTGGAAATGGGAAATGAGGGTGTATTGCTTGGAATAAATAGTTATAGAGGACGCGATACAGAAATACGTATGTCTCGTGAAGATAGAATGCGCCACATGTATGTAATCGGACAGACAGGTACAGGTAAGACGACAATTTTGAAAAATATGATTGCGCAAGATATTAGAAATGGTGATGGTTGTTGTTTTATTGATCCACACGGCACAGACATTCAAGAAATTCTTTCGTATGTTCCAAAGGAACGTATTGATGATGTTATTTACTTTGATCCTGCTTACACGGCACGCCCTATGGGGCTAAATATGCTCGAATTTGATCCAAAATATCCAGAACAAAAGACTTTCGTTGTGAATGAATTGATGGGAATTTTCAATAAACTTTTTGACATGAAGAGTTCTGGGGGTCCGATGTTCGAACAGTATTTTAAAAATTCCGCTTTTCTAATAATGGAAGACCCAGAATCTGGATGTACACTTTTGGAAATTTCTCGCGTACTTTCTGATAAAGAATTTCGCGATATGAAATTGGCAAAATGTAAAAATCCAATTATTAAACAATTTTGGGTAAATGCTGAGCAGACGACAGGGGATCAAAGTCTTGCGAACTTCGTACCATACATCACTTCAAAATTCGATAACTTTATTTCAAACGACATTATGCGCCCAGTCGTCTTGCAAGAAAAATCTGTTTTCAATTTCCGTGAAATCATGGATAATAAAAAAATTCTTTTGGTAAATCTTTCTAAAGGACGCCTTGGCGATATCAATGCGAACTTAATTGGTCTTCTTCTTGTAGGTAAGATTCAGATGGCTGCTCTTTCTCGTGTAGATATGTTTGGCAAACAAATGAATGATTTTTATCTTTATATAGATGAGTTCCAAAATGTGACTACAGATTCTATCGCTTCTATTCTTTCCGAAGCGCGTAAATATCGTCTATCACTCACCGTAGCACACCAATATATTTCTCAGCTTGAAGATAGCATTAAAAATGCTGTTTTTGGAAACGTAGGTTCTATGGCTATTTACCGTATTTCTTCTGAAGATGCAAATTTTGTCGAACCAAAATTTAAACCCACATTTACTGCTACTGATATTATGAAATTGGATAATTTTAATTCTTATGTAAACATGCTCGTGAAGGGTGTGCCGACAAAACCTTTTTCTATGACTTCTCATTGGAGCTTGTTGCCAGAGAAAGGTAATCCAGATATTGTGGAAGGATTGAAAGAACTTTCATATTTAAAATATGGTCGCGATAGAGAAGAAGTGGAAGCTGAGATTATGGCAAAATACGAAAAGCAGAATGAATAAATTTTATGGATGAAATACCAAAAATATTAAACAAACAAGAATTACAAGAAAAGTTAACAGCGACACTTGAGAAGGCAATAGAAATTACAAAATTACCAAATTTTCTTAAAGGAGATGCAGAGCTAATTTCTAATGCATTATCTGCTTCTAATTTTGATATTGAACAAATTTCTAATAAGTTTGATTCTCTTTTAAAGGAATCTGTTAAAAATAATCCTGAGAACGTTCGCTTGATGACAAGATTGCTTTTTGCTGGAATTAAAATTCCAGCCATGACTTATTATTATTTAGAAGATAATAAAAAGGGTATTTTACAAAAAAATCAGCCTCATTCATATAAGGATTCATCTATAGATACACCAATAAATTTGCGTAATGGTTTAGAAAATAATTTACTCGTTACTCTTTTATATCTTATACAAGGACAAATTGCTCATAAATATGATTTAGTGGTTGATGACAAACTAAAGGCACGTCTTGAAGCTTATTTTAATAAGCAAACAGATCAGAGCACTAGGATTTTTAATGATGATGCAATTGAATTACAAACAGAGAATAAAATTCTCGAAGAAAAACTTTCCTTAGAAAGAGAATTTTTCAGGCTCTTAAAAGAAGGTAAAGTTAAATACGAAGTTTTATAATTTATTTATGCGAGAAATTGAAATAAAGTTAAAAGTTAAAAATATGGGACTATTGGAAGATAAACTCCAAGAAAAAGGTTGTGTCTTGTCAGAATCAATTTATCAACACGATGTTGTTTATTCATTTAAAAATGCTAATGAAGAATTTGAAAGTTCAAAAGAAGGGGATCTTATTTTTCGTATTAGATATTTAAAAGACAAAGCTGAACTTAATTTGAAAAAACAAAAGTCTAATGAAATGGATAATTTGGAATATGAGACAGTAGTAGAAAATCCAGAAATGATGCATCAAATCCTTTCGACACTTGGATATAAGCCAATAATTGAAGTAAAAAAAATGCGTCGCAAGGGGAAACTCGGTGAGTATGAAATTTGTTTAGATGAGGTTGAAAAGCTTGGCACATTTGTGGAATTGGAAAAATTGACTAATGACGATGATAGTCCAGAAAAAGTAAGAGAAGAATTGTTTGGTATATTAAAATCTTTTGGTCTTTCTAGAGAAGATGAAGAAACAAAAGGATATGATACGCAAATATATTTACTTGGAAAAAAATAAACATATGGAAGAAATTTTAGAATTTGGTATAAAGAGAGAAAATGAAGAAAGGCGCGATGGTGGATGCGCTATTGTTTTTTATCCTAAAATACAAAAGTTCGCAGTTTATAGAAATTTAAAAAATGGAGTGATTGGTCTTTTTGGTGGTGGTTTTAACGAAGGTGAAGACGAGAGAGAAGGAGTGCTTCGTGAGTTAGTAGAAGAAAGTGGTCTTACTAATTTTCTATATATTGAAAAAATAGAAAAAGTTGCGACTCATTATTATAATAGTAATAAAGAAGTTAATCGTATTGCTTTCTGTTCTTGCTATTTAATTGTTTTAGAAAGTGATAAATTACAACAAACAAAACTCGAATCTCATGAGAATTTTGAATTTCATTGGATGGATGCCCCGGAAATTTTGTCTGCATGGGAGTCTAGAAATAAAAATCATGATTATGATCATTGGGTTTACCTTTTTAATAAAGGTATAAAAATGTTAAAGGATTTAAAGTATCTTTCTTAAATTTTGCAAAAAAGCTATTTTCTGATAGTATAATGCTATTAGTATTTTAATCGAATAAATAATTATGAAGCATCCAAAAGAAGAAGTCACATACGTAATGTTGAAACCAGATGGAGTCCGTAAAGGTCTTATCGGTGAAGTTATCAAGCGTTTTGAGCAACGTGATCTAAAAATCGTTGCACTTGAAATGTTTAATCCAGATTTTGATAGAGTGAATGATCATTATCCAAAAAGTGAAGAATGGATAACACGTCTTGGAAACAAAACTCTTTCTACTTATGAGAAATATGGTTATGATGCAATGAAAGATTTTGGAACAGTCGAAGCAAAAGACATTGGTCCTGAAATCCGAAAATGGCTTATCGACTATATGACTTCAGCTCCACTCGTAAAAATGATAGTAAAGGGTGTTCACGCTGTAGATGTCGTCCGCAAGCTAGCAGGTGACACAATGCCATACAAAGCTGATGTCGGTACTATCCGTGGAGATTTTTCTATCGATTCTCCAGCACTAGCAAATATGGAAAAGCGCGCAGTGATGAATATCGTACATTGTTCTGAAACTCCAGAAGAAGCAGAACACGAAATTAAACACTGGTTTGGAACTTCAACAATTTTAGATTATAAACGTTTTGGAGTAGACGAGTAGACTTTAGAAAAATCCTCTCCGACTGGAGGGGATTTTTTTTGTTATAATACAAAAATGCGAAAAATTACAGAAATTTATAATGAATATAAAATTATGGACAATTTGCAATTGCACCAGTTGCGTGTGGCTGCTGTAGCAATGCAATTTTGTGATTCTCTGAAAATAGAAATAGATAAAAGAAGTGTTATTGCTGCATGTCTCATTCATGATATGGGGAATATTATTAAATTTAAGCTTGGTTACTTTCCAGAATTTTTAGAACCAGAAGGTTTGGAATATTGGCAAAACGTGCAGAAAGAATATATTGAAAAATATGGTAAAGATGAACATCATGCTAATCTTGTAATTGCAAAAGAACTCGGAGTTAGTGATAAAATAATCAAATATATAAATGGTGTTGGTTTTCATTTTTGGTGTGACACAAAAGATGGTAATAGTTTAGAAGAAAAAATATGCACCTATGCAGATACACGTATCTCTCCTCACTCTGTAGTTACTATAAAAGAACGCCTTGCTGATGGTTTGAAACGATATAGTGATCTTGAAATAGATTTAGATCCAGAACGAGCAAAATTACGTAATTGTATTTTAGATATTGAAGATGAAATTTTTATTCATTCAAAAAACAAACCAGAAGATATTACTGAAGATTCTATTTCTGTTTATATTGAACAATTGAAAGAATTTTTGATATAGTGCCATCCCTCTGAGGGTAGATAGTAGAGTTTAAGTAAGGTTAATTTAATTTGTCAAATTGTCTTTTATTTATTTTTGTGTTTTCTTGAAAAATTTCTTGCAGAAATTTTTCAAGGGAGTATACTTTAGGTAGGGTTATTTTCATTTATTACCTAGAACAATAATTTATGGGAGTTTCGATCGACTTGGACCTTGGTCCTTGAGCGTCTAACACCCACTTAGCTTAAGGCTATGGTAATATATTGAGGATAGTCCTAAAAAGGATTCCGTCTCTTTGTTATAAGACGGATTTTTTTTTACAAACTAAATACTGTATACTTAGTCTATGGTAGATAGACAAAAACTTTCAAAAAACATGGCATACATGGTTTTTTTTATTTTAGCTATAAATTATATAGCTATTAAGCTGTATTTATATTGGTCTGTTTGGTATTTTGATATGCCAATGCACTTTTTAGGAGGAGTTTTTGTGGGATTTTTAGCTATTTATTTATTTGATCCACTATCAAAAATTAAAATTTTTAAAATAAATAATGGGTTTAGATTTTATATATTCTATATTTTTCTATTTACTTTTATTGTTGGTTTTGGTTGGGAAGTATTTGAAGTTATTTTTAAAAATATTCTTGCTGGAGAAAATTTCAACTTACTAGATACTATTTCAGATGTTTGTTTTGATATTTCCGGAGGATTCACCACTTTTATGTTTTTTATAAGGAAAAATCTGCTATAATATATATATGTCTAAAAAATTAAAACTGACTTTTTGTACTGGCGTTGATACTGTTACTGGAGCTAATTTCTTATTAGAAGATGAAGAAAATAGTTTCAAGATTCTTGTTGACTGTGGTCTTGTACAAGGTGAAAGAACTGCAGATGAGCAAAATAATCAAAAATTTCTTTACGACCCATCTACTATTGATGCGCTTTTTATAACTCATGCACATTTAGACCATATAGGTAGAATTCCTCGTCTTATTGATGCAGGGTTTAAAGGGAAAATTTATTCTACTCCGCCTACAAAAGATTTGGCAAAGTTTATGATAGAGGATGAAGCACATATACTTTCGCACAATAAACATACTGACCCAGCCATTACAAAAGAAATAATGAATATATACAGTGAGGAAAATATTAATAAAATGATGGCAATGTGGGAGACTATTCCTTACCATCAAAATTTTAAATTTAAAGATTTAGATATTAATTTAAAAATTTCAGGACATGTACTCGGTTCTGCTTTGATTGAGATGATATATAACGGGAAGAAGATTGTGTTTACAGGGGATTTAGGTAATTCTCCTTCGCCAATATTGCCAGACTGTGAATTTATTACAGATGCAGATTATTTAATAATGGAATCTGTATACGGAGATCGTAATCACGAAATGCGTGATCAAAGAAAAATATTACTCGAGCATACTATTCAAGACAATATAAAAACACGAGGAACATTAATGATACCTACTTTTTCTTTAGAACGAACACAAGAATTACTTTATGAAATAAGTGATTTAATAGAAAAAGGACGTATTCCTGTGGTTTCATTTTATCTAGATTCCCCATTAGGTATAAAATTAACAGAAGTTTTCAAAAAATATAGTGAATATTTTAATAAAGAAGCGTTAAATTTAGCAAAAACACATAAAGATATTTTTTCTTTTACTGGTTTGAAAGTGATTTCTGATGCAGAAGAATCAAAAAATATTTTACGTATGCCAAACCCAAAGATAATTATTGCAGGTAGTGGAATGTCTTCTGGTGGACGTATTGTACACCATGAACACAATTATTTACCTGATCCAAATAATACTATCCTTCTTACTGGTTACCAGTCTGTTGGCACTCTTGGTAGATATATTCAAGAAGGAGCAAACTCTGTACATATAAATGGTCAAGACGTTTTAGTGCGTGCTAAGATGGTTACGATTTCTGGATATTCAGGACATAAAGATTCAGATGCACTTTTAGAATTTGTAGAAAAAATGCAAGAAAATGTGAAAAAAATATTTGTTGTGATGGGCGAACCAAAATCTAGTATGTTTTTAGTGCAAAAAATTAGAGATAATCTAGGACTAGATGCATACGCACCACAAAAAGATGAAGTTATATATTTAGAATGTTAAATATATTTGTGATATAATAAAATTATGGATATAAACACAGTAAATGCTTACAATAAGCATGGACATCGTCAAATAAAAATTTGTGTTTCAGGTGCTGCAGAGACAGGACACTGTGGACCACATGCCCTTGATCAGGCTAAAATGCTAGGATCCGAAATAGTAAGGCAAGGAGGAATTTTAGTTACAGGTGCAACTACCGGTTTTCCTTTTTGGTCTGCAATGGGTGCAAAAGAAACTGGTGGAATTTCCATCGGTCTTTCACCAGCTTCTACAGAAAAAGAACATGAAGAAGTTTACAAGCTTCCTGTCGATTATATGGATTTGATTATTTATACAGGTTTTGGTTACCAAATGCGTGATATTTTACTTACTAGGTCTTCTGACGCTGTGATACTAGGTTGTGGACGCATTGGTACTATTCATGAGTTCACCGTAGCTTTTGAAGACAATAAACCTATTGGAGTACTCGAAGGAGAATGGGAGACTAGTGCTGAAATTAAAGATATTATTGAAAAGGGTCATAGGCCAAATCCAAAAATAGTCTTTGATAAAGACCCAAAAATTTTAGTTGAAAAAGTTATTGCTTTGGTTCAAAAAGACAAAGAAGCAGAATCTCAAATTTAAACAAATCAAAAAATCCCTCAGATGAGGGATTTTTTGATTTGTTATTTTACTGTTGCGAGGATTTTTGCGAAGATTTCTGGATTGTTTTCTGCTAAGTCAGCTAGTATTTTACGATCAAGCATTATTTTCTTTTTAGCTAATGCACCAATCATTTTACTGTAAGACATTCCATTTACTCGGGATTCCGCATTGATTTTAATATTCCAAAGCTTTCGGTTGTATGACTTCTTGTCTTTTCTGTGAGCGAAAGAATATGCTCCAGCGTGTAGAAGTGCGTCTTTTGCAGAACGCTCTTTTCTGTTACGCTCTTGGCGCATTCCTTTTGTTTGTTTCAAAACACTTCTTCTTCTTTTTAGAGCATGAACTCCTTTTTTAACTCTTGTCATTTTTGATTTTGCAAATCACGTAGCGTAAGTCCTTTCGGCGCGACGCAATTTAATTATTTTTATAATGTTTATGCATTTGGCATTAGGTGACTCATTGGTTTGTTTTTTATTGTAAAAGTTTGTCCTTTGCGTCCAGCGAGCTGGGAAGTTCGGGATTGTTTTGCATTAAAATGGTTGAAGCCTGGTTTACGTGAAATGATTTTACCATTTTTTGTAACTTTTAATCTCTTTGAATATGATTTATTTGTTTTCATTTTATTTATCTTTTTCTATTGTTATAGTTATTCCTTTTGGACCTCTTTTGTATGAGTCGGACACTTTATAATTTTCAGTTATTAAATGTAAAACTCTATCTAATCTTTCTCTCAAGAACTTCTCATCCATGTATTTCGCTCTTCCTGAAAGGAAAAGTTCTACTTTGATGCGATGTCCTTCTTTAATCCATTTCGATGCAGTCTTGGCTTTGAGCTCTAAATCATGATCTCCTGTACCAATCTTTACCTGTATAGATTTCGTTTCACTTGGTTTTGCATTTGCTTTAGCTTTTTTAAGCTTTTTGCTTTGCTCGTATTGGTATTTACCGAAATCTGCAATTTTCGCGACCGGAGGATTGCCCTCTGGTGATATTTCAATCAAATCAAGGCCTTGATTTTGAGCAAGTTCCAGTGCGTCTTTAATACTTAAGACACCAATGTTCTTGTTTTCACTGTCTATAACCCTTAATTCTTTGGCTCGTATTTGATTGTTTATTCTTTCTCGCAATTTTGTTGGTAAAGCAATATCTGCTTTAGACATTAGAATATTAGCTTATTGTTGGTCCAAAGTCAACCGGACTTGCTCTAATAGAGATTGTATTCTTTTTTCGTCTTTTGCTTCTCCGATCATACGCACTATTGGCTCTGTATTTGAGGGTCTTAAATGTACCCAAGAGTTGTCGGCAAAGTCAAAGCGTATGCCATCTAATGTGTCTATTTTTCCATCAGGAAATTTTTGTTTTAGTTTTTCGTAAACAATAGGCAAGTCGTGCTTTAGTCCTATTTTGTCTTTTTGTGTAAAATATTTTGGTAGTTCATTTACAATTTCTGAAATTTTTTTATTTTCTGTTGCCATCAGTTCGAGAGTGAGGGCCATACCTACCAAGCTGTCGCGAGCAGGATTTATTCTTGGATATATTATTCCTCCACTACCTTCACCACCGACAAGGGCATTTACTTCGAGCATTTTGTTCACAACATTTGGCTCACCGACTTTTGTGCGATATAGTTTTGTTTTGTATTCTGTTGCCAAGTCTTCACATATTTTTGTCGTCGACATATTTACGACGACGTCTTTTATTGGCACTGATAAACGACTTTCTTTCATGAGAGCGCTTTTCACTCCAACTACAACTGTATATTCTTCAAAAATTATTTCTCCTTTTTCATTTACCATCACCAAGCGATCGGCATCAGGATCTTGAGCGAAACCAATGTCAGCATTATTATCTTTCACTGCTTGTGCAATTTGTTCTAGATTTTGCACTGTCGGTTCGGGCATATGTGTAAATTCACCAGTTTGTTCTTTATTAATTTGAAAAACTTCACATCCCAAGCTTTCTAATAATTCTAATGTAATAATACTACCAGCACTATTTATAGGATCATGGGCGACTTTAAATTTTTTACTTTTTATTTTTTCAACATCAATATTTTTTAAAATTTCATCAATATGTATTTTACGAAACTTTTGGTTGTCTATTTCTGACCCCATAGGATTATCCTGTGTGGTAAACCTCACCCCAACCTTCTCCTCTGAGGAGAGGGAGTCCTTATTTTTTATTATTTCTTCAATTTGGCTAGGCGTTAAAAAAAGGCCTTTGTCATTCATGAATTTTATCCCATTGTATTCTGGGGGATTGTGTGAAGCTGTGATCATTATGCCACCACTAAAACCAAGTTTTCTGATCAACAAAAGCATTGAAGGCGTCGGTATTATGCCTGCATATTCAAATTGTACCCCTTCTTTTTCACAGGCTTGTTTGAAAGCTGAAAACATCAAAGGCCCTGTCTTTCTTGCATCCCGGCCTATTAAAATTTTATGTTTCTGCTCCTCCCCATTTGCCAAGGGGGAGGCTGGGAGGGGGTGCTTTTTTATAAGTTTTGCAAAAGCCAAACCAAATTCGTAAGCAATTTGCTCATTTAAATCTTTACCCCATATTCCTCTATACCCCGAGACATTTAATTTTGCCATATTTTTATTTTAGCATAAAAAAATCCCTTCACACTACATGTCGTAGCGTGAAGGGATTTTACTCGCATAAATTCTAATTTGGAATTTGCGCGAAGATGATAGTGTCCAGAGGTATATTTGTTTCCTCTTTGAATACCTGTCCAAGGACTTCGATTTTGCCGTTGATGTGTACGACAATGTTGGCAGGACCGAAGGTGGTTTTGGTTTTCCGGGTGTGAATGAAAAACTTTCCTTTCCTTTTTGTTGTTGGTAACTTCATTGCAATCTTGCCTGCTGACTCAATTGAACAATGAACAAAACCTGTTTTTCTTAGCTGTTTCTGCATTGCACTCCATTTGATAGACTCGCTATCTGGTAGCAAGTCAGAAGCTTTAAAGTAAACAACGTGGTTTTCGTCCGGTATTTCCTTTACTGGATATTTGCCAGTATCGAAAATTTGATTTGCCGGTCCCACGACATTGATTCGCGGGTGACTTTTTACTGTTTGTGGAAATGGAGTTTTACCTTTATGGTCTCCATTCTTAATGTGCATTTCTCCCAGAATTGCTACATTCTTGAAAAGGTTTAGTTTTAACTTCATTGTCTTACTTGTTTTTTTGTTTATTTTTTTATTGTGAACTATATCTGAACACATTAAGATAAATAAGGTAAAAAGTCAAACAAAATTATTTATTTTTATCTAACCGTTTTGCCTGCCCGCCTTGGCTATCTAGCCGGCGGGATTCTTCAAGCGCGAGTTTGAAAACGTTTTTTAGTAGATTAAAGGTATACTGAAAGTTCTTGACTTTTTATGATAAAGGTGCTATACTTGCTACAGTAAAAGTTGTTTGAAAATAGGTTTTTGTTGAGGATTTTTGTGTTTTCTTTGCTTCTTTAAGGAGGTAGAGAAAACACAAATAATACTTAATATAAACTAATAAATAATCGAAAATGAAAAATCAAATTATTACAACAACAACGCCTCTATTACCACTTGGTTTAATACCAAACCAGAGTAGTTTGAGTGAAATGGCAAAAAAACTTGGTATTCCAGATATTAAAAACGTTCAGAACAATGAGTACAAAAATGTAATCCTCGCAGGAAGACCGATTCCTATCAATTTTAACCAGCAGGCAAAAAGTGAGAGGTCTCCGGAAGGTGTGCCATCTATTGAAAACCTAACTTCTACCTTATGGCTTGAAGAAAATTACTATCACCTAATGTTCAAGAACATTTACTGTGATGATTTATTTAGGTCTTTAGGTAAAGATGTCATTGATGGGGTCTTAGTGAGTGATGTCTCATTGAAATCAGAAAATGGTAATGTCTTTCTTTTTGCGACAAAGTTTGTTGACTACACGCAGGTCCTACAGTTTGTCTCTACATCAAGTGGCAGTTTCAGTGTTGGTAGTAATAAAGTAGTTAGCTTCGACAATGGCACAGTTAATTTTGAAAAGTCAGTAAACATAAATGAATTGACCGGAATCGGAAAAATACTGACCATAATCAAAAAAATCAACTTTCAAAAACACTTCAGTAGCCCTGGTGAAATGTCTGCGGAAGAAGGAAGTGGTTTTGATATGCTGGAAGGAGGTAATTATTCCAAAGCAAGACGCCTTTTTGCAGAGTATCTGCAAAATGATCTTATTGCTGCTATTTTGAAATATTCTAGCGAGAGTTTGAATATCGTCAAAGGTTTCACTTGTAGTTTCGTTAAAATGAATACCAAGATAAGTGATAGTGGTATTAGTATTGGTACGAGCTCTACAGGTACAATTCAAATGGCTTTCTCCTTGCTTATATAAAAGTAAGGAATTAAATCATTAAAAAGCTTCTCTATATTATTTAGAGGAGCTTTTTATTTTTGCCTTTGATACAATATGGATACATGAATTTTAAAATAATAATCAGTGTCATAGCTGTCATTCTTTCATTTGTCGGTTATGGTGTATATATTCGCGACATTATAAGAAGAAAAACTGTTCCGCATACATTTACTTTTCTTGTTTGGAGTATCGCGAGTTCAGTTACCTGGGCGCTCCAAGTACATGGGGGAGCGGGCGTCGGCTCCTGGGTCACTCTTTCAGTATCTTTGATATGTATTTTTATATTTCTTTTGTCTTTAAGGTATGGAGAAAAACAAATTACTTTTTTTGATGTATTATTCCTACTATTAGCATTGTTCGCACTATTTCTTTGGCTTGTAATAAAACAGCCAGTTTGGTCAGTAATACTTTTAGTCTTGATTGATGTATTAGGCTTTGCTCCTACAGTAAGAAAGTCGTGGAACAAACCGTATGAAGAAGGTTTGTTTACTTGGGAAATAACTGCGTTTAGGCATGGCTTAAGCATTCTTGCATTAGAGAAATTTAATATTTTAACAATGCTTTATCCAGTAGTGTGGACGATTGCGAATGCTGCCTTTAGCCTCTTTTTAATTGTTAGAAGAAAAAAGATTCCACTTGAAAAAACTTCTGAATAAATAACTTGACAAATTGGCTTTAAAGGTATATAATTTAACTGTATCTAATTAAGGATTTTATCTTTAATTGTGAAAAGGGTATAATACAAATATAAGTAAATGTGGAAATTATATATAACTTAGTCCAATTTATATATTATTATTAATTTTAAAATAAATTTTATGTCATTCATGGATATTTTTAAGAAAAAAGTTAACAAAGAAGTTGAAGAAAAGAAAAATACAAAAACTCCTGAATGGAAAGTGGAGGATGTTTCTTCAGAAGACACAAAACCTTCAACTGAAAATACAGAAGCTCCACAGTGGCAAGTGGTAGAAGGAGGGAATACAAAACCTTATGTAAAAGATAAGATTGAGGAGATGAAGGAAATGGCAAAAAAGACAGCAGACAGGATTGCTGCAAAGACACAAGCTGTATTAAATAAATATGGTGAAACTCCTACAGATAGAGAAGCTCGTGAATTAGAAGCACAAGCTTTAAGAGTACAAGGAACTTCAAAAGATGATATTATAAATAGAAATCAAAATTATAGATAAATAAACATATACAAAAAATCCCTCCTAATTTTAATTCGGGGGATTTTTTGTTTTTACGGTGTCTCTATTGTACCAAGCTCGAACGATTTTTCAAAACAAATAGCTCATCGCACATCCGTGCGCTAAAGCGCCTCTGTGCGAAGCACAGAGCTTTTCCAAAGGAAAAGGACGGAATGTGCGAATACAAATGCGGACTCGGGCGGGGCGGGCAGAAGATAAATAAAAAGCCATTTCGAGAGAAATGGCTTTAACAGATTATTCTGCTATTCGTAACTTAATGTATGTCCGTAATTTACTGCCCGTACTTTTGTTCCTGGCTTTAAATATTGTATCTCAAAATAAGATTTTTCATTCACAACATCTAAAACAAAAACTGTTCTTTTCCTCTCTTTCTTTGTTAATGGCTTATTATCTTCTATGTGTTCTAGAAATATCACATGCACACAAGCAGAAATAATCGCAAGAACGATAGAACATAAAAAGATTGCTGGGAATGTACACGAATGAATTACCAGAGCACCAACAAATCCGATAATGGCTAGGACACTGTATACCAAATAAGATTTTTTAAATAGACGTAGTATTTGAGCACGTCTTAATGTTTTTTGACGTAATTTTTTGTTTATCATAATTATTGATTTTAATTGTTAGAAATTTAGTTATTTCTCCAAAAGATTTTTCTCGCAGAGAAATAACTAAATTTCTATAAAATCAATATGATTTATAAAGAACTATGAACAATATAGCAGAAAACACCTATTCTGTCAAATATTTTTACTACTTATTATGGAGACTATTATGTTCTTATTAAATTTAAAAAAGTATCAAAATCACCCTCATTTTTGATAGTAAAAATATTTTCACCAACAGGTATTTCAAATTCTGATTCAATTTCATTTATAATATCAGTAGAAATATTTGTCCGTCCAACATCTTCAACTACAGTTGCTTGTCTTTCGAGAATTATATTTTTAGGCGTATCTAAATAAGCAACAAAAACTTTTTTGTGCATTTTTTCAGCAATTGAGCAGAAATTATTTCTCTGTTCATTTTTATGATTTAAAAAATCAAATATAACATTATAATTTTTTGAAAGTAATTCCTCAATAATTTCTTTAGAGAGTTTCAAAAAAAATTCATCATCTAATTTATATTGCTTTTTTATTTTTGTTGCCCAAAAATGAACAAAATTATGTTTGGATAGTTTTTCTGCAAATGTTGATTTTCCACTATATGGTAAACCGACCAAAATCACTAAAATATTACTATTGGTTTTTGTTTTACCAACAATTAAGCCTTCGAAAATTTCTTGGGAAATATTAGACATGTTTATAAAATATTTTTTAGTTCTAACAAGTTTTTTATTTTTGGACTGAAATTAATAACATCATCTTTATCTAGCAAGATAGCATCTAGCCCAGCATTTTGAGCTCCTGAAACATCATTTTTCATAGAATCCCCAATCATAAGCGCTTCTGAAGCTGAAACATTAAATCTCTTTAAGAATAAATCATATATTTCTCTGCTCGGTTTTCTATAGCCACATTCAAAAGAAAAAACTGCCGAATCAAAATAAGAACTTATTCCCAAATCTTCCAGTTGGTCTTGTGTGGTCGGCGGAGAGTTAGAGATTATACCCAGTAGGTAAGATTTTTCTTTTAAATATTTCAAAATCTCTATTGCCTCTGACAACAAAAAAGTACCGCTTGGTTCAATCCACGTCCTTATCATTTGTTCTTCTTCATTTGAAATATTTCTAAAATTTTTAACTCGAGTGATAACATCATCAACAGTTTTTTCTGTATCAATTTTTCCTCCACCAATAATGAAGTCCACGATTTCAGTGCCAATTTCTTGCTCGAGTATTTTTGTTGATTCAGAGATACTTTCACTGTTAGCCAATGTATCAATGAGGTCAAAAATAATTAACTTGTATTTCTTGTCCATAAAATGATTTTATCATTTTATGAGTATTTTTTCCAGTTGCCCGCCCCGCTAAAAAATCCAAAAGGAAGCCCGCGCGGATTCCTCCCCAGACCCCTCCTCCGCGCGGGCGAAATCCAAAATCCCCGCCGAATTTCAAAAATAGTAGTCTCGGTTTTGCGAAAATCCAAATCCCCAGAAA
>JAPLXO010000010.1:57072-112109 GCA_026396065.1 Candidatus Nomurabacteria bacterium
TAATAGAACTTAGCGGTTTCTTCGAAACCAAGGAATGGGCGTGCCGAAGGCACGCCCATTCTGTTTGCCCTGATTTTGCGGGGGAATTCAGAAATGCGGGCGCGCTTGCGCGCACTGTTTTTTCGCCAAGGAGGAGGTTCGGAATCCCGTGCGATACAAATTCAAAGTATTTGCTTTGGACACAAAAAGAATTTTTGATACAATATATTTGCTGTAACCATTTTATTAGTTAGTTAGCGGAAATGGCTATTTCAGATATCTTAACTAACGTTAAGGTTACAGCACTGGAGTAGCCATTTCTGCTTTTAGAAAAATATATGTCACAAAAATTCTTTTTGTATGCTCGCAAGAGTACTGATGTCGAGGATAAGCAGGTTTTGAGTATTGAGGCACAATTAACGGAATTGCGCGCGTTTGCCCGTGAACAAAGTTTAGAAATAGTTGAGGAGTTAGTGGAGAAACAATCCGCCAAAATTCCAGGTCGTCCGATATTCAACAGTATGATGAAAAAAATTGAGCGTGGAGAAACTCAAGGAATTTTGGCTTGGCATCCCGACAGATTGGCGCGCAATTCTGTGGACGGCGGACAGATAGTGTATTTTATCGACATCGGACATCTTGCGATGTTAAAATTTCCTACCTTTTGGTTTGAGAATACATCACAAGGGAAATTTTCACTTTCTATGGCATTTGTTCAAAGCAAATACTATGTAGATTCTCTTTCCGAAAATACGAAACGCGGACTTCGCCAAAAAGTACGCATGGGAATATTTCCAAGCCAAGCGCCACTCGGATATATGAATGACAGTCGTACTAAAACGATAATCGTAGACAAGAAAAAATCGAAAATTGTGCGCTTGGCTTTTGAAAAATACACGAAAGGAAATATGCGACTGGAAGATATTGCAAACTTTTTGGCGAAGTCCGGCGTTACTACAAGAACCGGAAAGAAAATCTCCAAAACAAAAGCATCTTTTATCCTCTCAAATCCTTTTTACATCGGTTTGTTTAAATATGGTGGTGAAATCCACGAAGGTAAACACGAGCCAATCATAGTAAAGAAACTTTTTGATTCGGTGCAGTCAATGTTGAAATTTAGAGGACAACCCGATAGAAAACCAAAAAATGAACCCCAACCATATTGTGGATTACTTCACTGCGCCGAATGCGGAATGATGATAACTGCTGAAATCCAAAAAGGTCATACTTATTATCGTTGTTCCAAAAAATCTAAAACCATAAAATGTACACAAGGATATATCCGAAGCGAGATTTTGGATCAGCAGATATCATCCGAAATCAAAAAAGTTTCTTTGCCCAAAGACTGGGCGAAAGAATTGTTGAAAATGGCGGAAAAAGATTTCAACAATTCTGCCAAGTCTAATTCTGTTTTTGTAGAAGAAGTGAAAAAAGATATTTTGAAAATCAATATTAAGTTGGAGCGACTTCTTAATGGATATTTAGACCAAGTGATTGAACAAGAAATATATCGTGTACAAAAAGCAAAGTTGTTATCCGAGAAGAAGTCGCTCGAGGGCAAAATATCTTCCGTTCTACAAAAACAGAATGATTGGCTCGAACCGATGAAAGAATGGATAAAAGACGCACAAACACTAGACGGAATCGCACGGGATACTGACCTTTTTAAGAAAAAGGTCTGCGCCAAAGAAATCTTTGGCTCGAACCTCCTCCTTGGCGAAAAAACAGTGCGCGCAAGCGCGCCCGCATTTCTGAATTCCCCCGCAAAATCAGGGCAAACAGAATGGGCGTGCCTTCGGCACGCCCATTCCTTGGTTTCGAAGAAACCGCTAAGTTCTATTATGGGGATTCGAACCCCAGTGCAAAAGGTGTTTGCAAAGAAATCTACATGCGTAGTTTACTTTTTTGTTTAAATTAAAAAATTCTTAAGTGAACGAAATATTTTTTAATCGATTTCCTTTGTTTTACTTTTACCTCGGATCATTCGTAAGAGCTATTCCGATTTTATTATGCCACTACTTATATATCGGAAGTCTATAAGAGTGACACCAGACCGGCTCAGTTTATTAAGCGAGTGCTGGAACAAGTGAGAAATCAGCCATACTGAAGTATGGAGAAAGCTTCTTGCCTAGAGTCAATTTTGCAATTAACATTTGAACGAAGTTTTACGAGATTACGTCCATTCTCGGCATGCATCAATAGCAAATATACCTCTTGTCTATGCCTTGCAGTCCCAATTATTTTTCTTTCAAAGTTCTTCGCACTTCGCGATCAGTATCACGTTTTTTTGTACTCTCGCGTTTATCAAATTGTTTCTTACCTTTCACCAAAGCAATATTTACTTTGATTTTGGAACCTTTATTATACACTGAAAGTGGCACTATAGTCAAACTCTTATTTTTCTCACTTGCTGCGAGCTCGGCAATTTCTTTTTTAGTTAAAAGTAATTTTCTATTGCGAAGTGGGTCATAGTTAGCAGGTGCATTGGCTGGTTGGTAGGGAGGAATGTTTGAGTTAATAATATATGCTTCACCACCACGCACGATTACGAAAGCTCCTTCGAGAGACATTCGTCCACCACGTACAGACTTTACTTCCGTACCCAAAAGCTCAATACCTGTTTCGTATTTTTCCAAGATTTCATAATCAAATCGTGCTTTTCTATTTTCTGCATAGTTAGCCATATTTTAATACTATCATATTTTTATTTTTCTGTTTTTTGTGCTATTGTTTTACATATGGATTTTAATTTTTTAAAGAAGAAAGATGAGTCAAATAGTGGTAAGAAAAAAGGTGGGGAGCAACCTAAGGGTCCTAATTTTACAAAGAGTATAGCTGGAATGTTGTTAATCTTTATGATTATCACGGCAGTATATTTGGCTGTATCTGGAAATATAAAAGATATAACAGAGGTTTCAATTTCTGATTTAGCAAAGAGTGTATCTCTAGGAGAAGTAAAGAGTATTGAAGTCTCAGGAGAGACTCTGACCGTTTCTTATAATAATGGAGATATAAAAGAAGCAAAAAAAGAAGTAGAATCATCTTTGTCTCAAACTTTATTTAATTATGGAGTAAAAGCCGATGTATTAGCAAAAACTGGCATTACAGTAAAAAATGAAAGTGGTATTGGTTATTGGCTTTTGAATATTTTACCTTTTGCATTACCAATTTTATTTATTATATTTTTCTTTTGGTATCTTTCTCGCCAAGTAAAAGGTGCAGGAATGCAAGCATTTTCTTTTGGTCAATCAAAAGCACGTATCACTGACCCAAATGATAAAAATAATAAAGTCACGTTTAAAGATGTAGCAGGAAATAAAGAAGCTAAGCAAGAACTTTCTGAAATTGTAGATTTTTTGAAAAATCCAAAAAAGTTTCTCGACATTGGCGCACGAATTCCAAAAGGTGTAATGCTCACAGGTGCACCGGGAACAGGAAAGACTTTACTCGCTCGAGCAGTAGCAGGTGAGGCAGGCGTGCCATTTTTCCATTTATCTGGATCTGAATTCGTTGAAATGTTTGTCGGTGTCGGAGCAAGCCGTGTACGTGATCTTTTCAAAATGGCAAAGAAAGCAGCTCCAGCAATTATTTTCGTAGATGAGATAGATGCAGTAGGGCGTGTGCGTGGTGGAGGTTTTGGTGGTGGAAATGACGAACGCGAACAAACATTAAACCAAATACTCGTGGAGATGGATGGTTTCGAACCAAATGAAAAAGTAATTGTAATGGCTGCTACAAATCGCCCAGACGTCCTAGACCCAGCACTCCTTCGCCCAGGACGCTTTGATCGTCGTGTAATGCTCGATCTTCCTGATCGTGCAGACCGTGAAGAAATTTTAAAAATTCATTCTCTTAAAAAACCATTTGCTGAAGATGTGAACCTTACAGTAATTGCCGAACGCACACCTGGATTTTCTGGAGCAGATTTATATTCATTGATGAATGAAGGTGCAATCCTAGCTGCAAGGGAAGCTCGTAAAAAAGTACATCAATTTGATCTTATTCGCGCAATTGAAAAAGTAATGCTCGGTCCTGAAAGAAAAAGTCATTTACTTTCTAAAAAAGAAAAAGAGATTACTGCATATCACGAAGCAGGTCATGCTCTCGTAGCCTCTGTGCTTCCTTATGCTGACCCAGTACACAAAGTTTCAATCGTTGCTCGTGGCAGTGCTGGAGGTTATACATTGAAGCTTCCACTAGAAGATAGAAAACTTCAAAGCAAAAAAGAATTCATTGATGATATCGCTATGTCTATGGGTGGATATGTCGCTGAGAAAATGATTTTCGGAGATATTACTACAGGACCAAGTAGTGATTTACAAGTGGCATCACGACTCGCTCGTGCTATGGTAACTCGTTTTGGAATGTCTGACCTTATTGGCCCAGTGGTATTTGTCGAAGATGGTGGAAATTCAAAATGGGGAGGAAGTAGTGAAAAAGGATATTCTGAAGAAATTTCTGCACAAATTGATAATGAGGTAAATAGAATTGTTACTGACGGAATAAAATCTGCAGAAAAAGTTTTGACAGAAAATAGAAAAGCACTAGATGCTATAGCGAATGCCTTGATAGATGTAGAAACACTTGAGAGAGAAGATTATGAAAAGATAATTATTGCCAACGGAATTTTGCCAAAGAAAAAAGATGAAGTAAAAGTTTAACAAAACATTGTTTTTAATTAAAAAATAAGATAATGTTTTTATATGCGCCCTTAGCTGTTTTGGCTAGGCGAAAAGTGTTAGAATAGTTTTAGTTGTTTTCTATAATAAACAACATTTGCGCCCTTAGCTCAGTTGGTTAGAGCACAGAGCTTATACCTCTGGGGTCCATGGTTCGAATCCATGAGGGCGCACACGTTCAAAAAAGCAGACTGCTCTGCTTTTTTGAACGTGTGCGCAGACGCAGGCATGTTTCGCCAGCAAGCGAAACGGCCGAGTCGGGGCTGAGAAATTTTATGAGCGACGGCGAGTAAAATATTCGTGGCGCACAATATATAGTTGACAAAACTTATTTTAATATGTTAATGTAAAACTAATTTCGTACATTGAAAAGTATTTTTGAGTGCTGGTGTTCTTCACTTTTTTCGTAATACAGTTGCGAGTAAAGCGAAGAATATCATCAATAAATTAATTATTAATTTCAAAAACAATACCATGTATTTAACAGAAGAAAAAATCAAACCAAATTCTTTCATAATGATAGAATTTGAAGATGGTACCAAAGAACCATATTTTGTAAATCGAAAAGGAGTTGGGTGCATTACTGAAGCAACTATGTTGCTAGGCAGAAGGCTAACTGACCTTGTAGCAGATCCTTCACTTTTTAAACCTTTAAACAAGACATCAGATCGTGTATGGTGTCCGGAAAGGTTTTATATTGAAAACAAAAAAAGAACAGGAAAGCACACCGGGGTAAATGGTTACAGAAAGCTAAGGAAATCAGAAAAGAAACAATTAGCCCGAAAGGTCAGATTAATCCCTGAATTAAAAGTATTAGCAAAGGTAATTTATTCTGTAAATTAGCCACAGGAATTATTAAACAAAAAGCCCCATTTATTTTTTGAATGGGGCTTTTTTATTTTTCTATAAATTCCAGCTAGCGATACAACGTGCTATAATCTAAAAATGCAAAAAGTTCAGAAAAATGCATCAGATGTATTTGTAGAATGCCTTGAAAACGAAGGAGTTCAGTATGTTTTTGGTGTTCCGGGTGAAGAAAATCTCACTTTTCTAGAGGCAATTCGAAATTCAAAAATTACTTTTATTACTACTCGTCATGAGCAAGGAGCAGTTTTTATGGCGGCGACAATTGGCCGGCTCACAGGAAAAGTCGGCGTAGCACTTTCTACGCTTGGTCCCGGAGCAACTAATCTTTTTACTGGAGTAGCGTATGCGCAACTTGCTGGAATCCCACTTCTCGTAATTACAGGACAAAAGCCAATTAAAAAAAGTAAACAAGGGAAATTTCAAATTATTGATGTAGTAGAAATGATGAAGCCAGTTACAAAATTTTCTGAAACAATTATTTCAGGCGACAAAGTACCTAGTCTTGTACGCGAAGCGATTCGTCTCGCCGAAGCAGAACGTCCTGGAGCTGTGCATTTAGAATTACCAGAAGATATTGCGCTAGAATCTTGTAAAGTAGATCCAATTATTCCTTATAATGCTCGTCGTCCTGTTGCAGATGCGAAATCAATCACAATGGCCCTAGAAGTAATTGAAAATTCTAAAAATCCTTTGATAGTAGTAGCTTCTGGGGGTAACCGTAAACTTGTCCGTAAGCAGTTGCAAATATTTTTAGAAAAGACTGGTATTCCTTTTGTCTCAACACAAATGGGTAAAGGTGTTGAGAATGAAAATTCAAAACTTTATATTGGCACTACTTCTCTTTCTGATGGAGACTACGTACACCAAGTGCTTCGTAAAGCAGATACGATAATAATGATAGGTCATGATATTAGTGAAAAACCACCAATAGTTTTGACACCAGAAAATTGTAAAGTAATTCATATAAATTTTTATCCAGCATTTTTGGATGATGTTTATATTCCTACTCTTGAAGTGGTAGGAGATATTTCACATACACTTTGGGCATTTTCAGAAAATATAAAAAATAATCCTGCTTGGGATTTTAATTACTTTTTTAAAGTTCGAGATATGTTGAAAAAAGATATTGCAACTTTTTCAAATTCAAAAGATTTTCCAATGCGACCAGAGCGTATTGTTTCTGATATTAGTAAAGTTTTACCAGACGATGGTATGCTCGCACTAGATAATGGCATGTACAAAATTTGGATTGCTAGAAATTTTGTGAGTAAAGAACAAAATAGTATTTTATTAGACAATGCTTTAGCTACTATGGGCGCAGGATTACCATCTGGTATTGCATCAAAAATTCTTTATCCCAATAAAAAAGTGCTCGTTGTGGCAGGAGATGGAGGTTTTATGATGAATATAGCAGAGCTGGAAACTGCTGTGCGCCTAGGTGTTAATTTAACCGTTTTAATTTTAGATGATTCTGGTTTTGGTATGATTCGTTGGAAGCAGAAAGATATGAATTTGTCTGAATTTGGGCTTTCTTTTAAGAATCCAGACTTCGTTGTATTAGCAAAAAGTTTTGGAGCTATTGGTCACTTGGTTAAAAAAGCTGATGATTTAGTTACACTTTTAAAGAAAACGTTAAATGCAAAAGGTGTGCATATTATCGCTTGTCCTATTAATTATAAAGATGCAAATAAAATATTAGGTCTTATTAAAAGTAAAACAACCAAATAATTTATGGCAATACAATCAAAAAATCCAGCTACAGAAGAAGTAATAAAAGATTATAAAGAATTATCTAACGAAGAGTTAGAGCAAAAAATACAAAATGCAAAAGAGTCTTTTCTTTCTTGGAAAGAAACTTCTTTTTTTGAACGTTCAAAATTAATGCATGCTCATGCTACATATTTAAGACTTCATGCAGAAGAAATGGCGATACTTGCAAGTATAGAAATGGGTAAAACAAAAAATGCAGCGCTTACTGAAATTGAAAAATGTGCATTTACTTGTGATTATTATGCTGAAAATGCAGAGCGTATTTTATCTCCAGAAAAACTAGACACACCTGCACAAGAAAATTATGCATCTTTTGAACCACTAGGTATTGTATTTGCTGTTATGCCTTGGAACTTTCCATATTGGCAAGTGTACCGCTTTGCTGTACCTGCATTAATGGCTGGTAACGTAGGACTTTTAAAACATGCATCAAATGTGCCAGGATGTGCTGAAGCAATGGAAAAAGCATTTTTGGAAACAGGTTTTCCTTCAGGGGTTTTTCAAAACTTATTTTTAAGTTCTTCTCGTGTTGAAAATGTAATTCGTGATTCACGTATAATAGCTGTCACTTTAACAGGTAGTGAAAAAGCTGGAAGAAGTGTAGCCTCTATTGCTGGAGATGAAATTAAAAAAACAGTTTTAGAGCTAGGTGGCAGTGATCCATTTATCGTTTTAGATGATGCTGATATTGAAGCAGCTGCTGACAGCGCAATGATTGGTAGAATGCAAAATAATGCAGGCCAAAGTTGTATTTCTGCAAAAAGATTTATTGTGATTGATTCTATTGCTGAAAAATTTACTAAAGCTTTTGTTTCTCGTTTTGAAAAATTAATAATTGGTGATCCGCTTTCATCTGAAACAAATGTCGGACCTTTAGCAAATGAACAGGGGCTTTTGGAAATTGAAAGACAAGTCAATGAATCAGTTTCTCTGGGCGCAAAAGTTTTATATGGAGGTAAAAGATTTGGAGATAAGGGATATTTTTATATGCCGACAATTTTATCTAATGTAGCAAAAGGAATGCCAGTTTATGATGAAGAAGTATTTGGGCCTGTGGCACCTATAATAGTAGTATCTTCAGAAGAAGATGCTATACGTATTGCTAATGATACTCCTTTTGGTTTAGGGTCTACTATATTTACTAAAGATTTAGAAAAAGCCAAAAAATTAGCAAAAAAAATAGAGGCTGGAAATGTATTTATTAATGGTTTTGTTCGCTCTGATCCACGTGCACCATTTGGTGGTATTAAGCGTTCTGGTTATGGACGTGAACTTTCTGACTATGGTATAAAAGAATTTGTGAATATTAAAAATGTGTGGATTGTCTAAATATTAAATAATATGAAAAAAATAGTACTTTTTGATTTTGATGGAGTGCTCGTAGATACATTGCTTATTTATTATGGAATAAGTAAACAAGTTAACAGTGACATGTCACTCGAAGAGTATAAAACTTTTTTTGAAGGAAATATTCATGATGCGATAAGGCAAGATGGAAGTATGAGAAAACCACATAAGGATTTTCATAGAGAATTTGAACCATTTATACGAGAAATAAAAATACCACAAATATTAAAAGACATTTTAAATAATTTAGCTCACAAATACACTTTAATTATAGTGTCTTCAACACCTACAAATGCTATTAAACAAATTTTAAAAAATGAACGAGTTGAAAATTGTTTTACAGATGTATTGGGCGCAGATGTACATACGTCAAAAATAGTAAAAATAAATAGTTTACTTGAAGAATATAAAATAGAACCAAAAAATGTATTATTTATTACTGACACATTGGGGGATATACGAGAAGGAGAAAAATGTAATGTTCAATCTATCGCTGTATCTTGGGGTTTCCATGAAAAGGAAGTGCTCGAAAAAGGGAAGCCATTTGCAATTATTGATAATCCTATAGATTTAGAAAATAAAGTAGATGAATTTTTTGTAGTATAATTAGTTTAATGCATCATAAATATCACACAGAAGGAATAATACTAGGAAGTAATGATTTCGGAGAGACTGGAAAGTTTTACTCTATTTTTACGCGTGAATTGGGAATGATAAATGCTACAGCTCAAGGTGTGAGGAAGATGTCTTCAAAATTGCGCTATGTTTTGCAGGACTTTAATTATGTGAAAGTCGACTTAGTTCGTGGTAAAGAATTGTGGAGAATTACTAGTGCTTCAAAAACAAATGAGTTAGAGAAAATTTCTAAGACAAAAATTGGGTTGATAACTCTTGCAAATATTTCACGTCTATTAAAAAGACTTCTTTCTGGAGAAGAACAAAATGAGGCTTTATTTGCAGATTTAATTGATGGTTTGCGTATTTTAGAGATAAAAGTAGAAAAAGGGGAAAATTTAAATAATATTGAGACTGTATTAGTTTTAAGAATTTTATATAATCTTGGATATTTTAGTAATGATAAAAATATTTCAAGTTTGATACTTTCTCCTTTCACAGAAGATGTATTATTATATGCAGAAAAAAATCGTTCTATTATTTTGTCACAAATAAACAAGGCTTTAGGTGAAACACAAATGTAACACCTGCCCCATAAAAGATTTTAAAATCTTGTTCGGGGTGTTATAATTAAACAATGGAAACAGACGAAGAAAAAGAAAAACTTCATCGCTTGGAAGATATGAAAACAAAGCTTTTCAGCAAGAGTTATAAATCTATTCTTGCCAAGCGTTCTGGGATTTTACATAGAACACATTATGACATCGCAGATGAATGGCAAAATGAAGAGCATGCTGAAAATTTAACAAGTAAGATATTTATGAAAACTTCTTTATTTAAAAAATTCTTTATTTTTTCGATAGGTTTTTTCCTAATAGCACTTATTTTTGCTGGATATACTTTTTTCGGTGGAGGAAATACTGTTTCAAATGAAAATATAGATATACAAATTTTAGGAAATACCTTTACAGCAGGAGGAGAAGAATTACCGTTACAAATTGAAATTACAAATAAAAATAGTGCTGCTCTTGAGCTCGCTGATTTAATTGTAGAATATCCAAAAGGTTCATCTACTGATTTATCTCAAGATGTTAATCGTATTCGTGATTCTCTGGGTACTATTCCAGCAGGAAAGGTGCAGACAGATAATGTAAAAGTTGTTTTATTTGGTGAACAAGGAAGTACACGACCAGTAAAAATTTCTATCGAATATCGTGTAGAAGGAAGCAACGCAATTTTTGTTAAAGAAAAAGATTATTCTGTTTCTATTAGTTCTGCGCCAATAGATCTTTCTATAAATGCACCTGATGAAATGAGTCCAAATCAAGATGTTACTTTTATTGTTAAAACAAATTTAAATGCAACGAAACCAATTTCAGGTTTATTGCTAAAAGTAGATTATCCAACTGGTTTTCAAATTACGACATCTAATCCTACACCAACAAATGGTTCCAATATTTGGGATTTAGGTGATCTTTCTCCTGGAGCAGAAAGAGACATTAGTATTACTGGAAAAATAATTGGAGCAGGTGAAGGTGAACAAAAAAGTTTTCATTTTTTTGTAGGATCTCCAAATGCTTCCGATAAATCATCTATTGGTGTAATTTTTAATTCTGTTGGGCATACTGTATTAATTAAAAAACCTTTTATTCAAGCAAGGCTTTTGGTTAATGGAGTTTATCAGAGTGAGTATGCATCTGATTCAAATACAAATATTTCTGGATCTATTGAATGGGTTAATAATTTAACAACAAAATTAAATGATGTTTCTATTGTCGCTAAAATTTCTGGTAGTGCTTTAGATAAAAATAAAATAATTAGCCAAAATGGTTTTTATAATTCACTAGATAATACTATTACTTGGGACAGAAATTCTCTTTCTCAGTTTACTCAGGTTGATCCTGGAGATACTGGAACTGTAGATTTTTCTTTACATCCAGTTTCACTTTTTTCTTCCGGAGGATTAGTTAGTGATCCATTAATACATATTGATGTTTCTATTAGTGGTAAACAACCACAAGAAGGAAATACTGTAAGTATGTTGACTGATTCTGAATCTAAAACAATTAAAATAATTTCTGATCTTGGTTTTATAAATAAAGCACTTTATTATTCTGGAGCGTTTCCAAATACTGGACCTATTCCTCCAAAAGTAGGACAAGAGACCACTTATACAGTAGTTTGGTCTATTTCAAATACTTCAAATAATATTTCTAAAGCAAAAATAAGTTCTACTCTTCCTTCGTGGGCTAGATTTGTAGGGCCTGTTTCTCCTGCTGCTGAAGATTTGCAATATAATGCAAATACAAAAGAAATTGCTTGGAACATCGGCATAATACCAAAAGGCACTGGTATTGCTGGAGGTACAAAAGAAGTTTCATTTCAAATTGCCTTCACTCCATCTTTGTCACAAGTGGGTACCGCACCAATTTTGATAAATGACTCTGCTTTGACTGCTCACGATGATTTTGCTAATGTAGACTTGAGAGTAAATAAATCGTCTCTTACTACAAATCTTGCTAGTGATTCAGCGTTGCCTTCTGGTGGTGCTAGAGTAGTACAATAATTTTAACTAAAAAAATGCAGAAAGAAAACAAAAAAGAAAATGAGTTGATGGAAAAAATAGTGAGCCTTTGTAAAAGACGCGGTTTTATTTTTCAAGGTTCAGAAATTTATGGTGGAATGGCCGGTTTTTATGATTATGGTCCACTCGGTACACTTCTTAAAAGAAATATTGAGAAATCGTGGATAAAGCAGTTTGTCGAGTTTAAAGAAAATGTATATTTGATTGATACGCCGATACTCATGCATCCTCGTGTATGGGAAGCATCAGGGCATACGGCAGAATTCGCGGATCCTCTTGTGGAGTGTAAAAAGTGTAAAAACAAGTTTCGCGCTGATCAGTTAGATAGTGACAAATGCCCAAATGATGGAGAAACACTTGGTGCTATTTCAAAATTCAATCTAATGCTTGAAACAAAAGTAGGAGCGTCAGAAGATACATCAATAAAAACATATCTTCGACCAGAAGAAGCACAAAATATTTTTATTGATTTCAAAAATATTGTAGATTCTTTTTCACCGAAACTTCCTTTTGGCGTGGCTCAAATCGGTAAAGCATTTCGAAACGAAATTACCCCGCGAGATTTTATTTATCGTTTGCGTGAATTTCAAATAATGGAAATGGAATATTTTATTCACCCAGACATCGCATGGGAACCGATTTTCGATTCATTTTTGGCAGAACAAAAAGATTGGCTTGGCAGTATTGGAGTGGATATAGAAAAATTGCATCCAATGGAACATCCAGAATCTGGACGGGCGCATTATAGTAAAAAGACAGTTGATCTCGAATTCGAATACCCATTTGGGATAAAAGAACTCACTGGCCTCGCACATCGTGGAGATTTTGATTTAAAAAAACACGAAGAATTTTCTGGAGAAAAAATGGGAATTATGGATGAGGAGAAAGGAGAAAGAGTTGTTCCTCACGTGATTGAACCGACAATCAGTGTTGATCGAGCAATTTTAGCGCTTATGGTTTCTGCTTATCGTGAAGAAATAATAGGAGAAGATACTCGTGTATATCTCAAATTTCCACCACACATCGCACCATATAAAGCGTGTGTTTCTCCGTTATTAAAAAATAAACCAGAATTACAAACAAAAGCGCGTGAAGTTTTTTCTATTCTCAAAAAAGAATTTGGTTGGATTACATATGATGACAACGGCAACATCGGCAAACGCTACCGCCGACAAGACGAAATCGGTACACCTTGGTGTATCGTCGTCGATTTCGACACACTCACAGATGATACTGTCACTGTCCGTGATCGTGATACTGGAACTCAAGAGAGAGTGAAAGTAATTGATTTAGTTTCTTATATAAAAGAGAAGTTGAATTAAAACTGAATGAAAACCCTCACCCTCGCATTATTATTCCGTGACGAAAAAATTCTTCTCGCGATGAAGAAAAGGAAGTTTGGTGTAGGGAAGTGGAATGGGTATGGAGGAAAACTCGATGAAGGGGAAATGCCGATTGATGGACTCGTGCGGGAAATAAAAGAAGAAAGTAATTTAAATATACCGAAAGAACTTTGCAAAGAGTTAGGATATATCGATTTTTATTTTAATGACAAAGAAGAATGGAATCAAAGAGTGATTATTTATCGTATTGATAATTTTGTTGGTGAGCCAGAAGAAACAGAGGAAATGATGCCGAAGTGGTTTCCAATTTCAGAGATTCCTTGGCATGAAATGTGGAAAGGGGACGACCAATGGATTCCATACGTAATTACAAATAAAAAATTCAAAGGAGAAGTTCATTTTTCTGAAGGTGGAGAGAAATTGGTAAGTTGTGTAGTGAAATAAAAAAATCAGACTATTTTTCAATAGCCTGATTATAGAATTTAATGAGTGCATCTGGATTTATTTTTTCATATTTTTCCAATGCTTTTTTGAGTTGTGAAGGAATATTCGCATATGTTTTATACACAAGTAAAATATAACCTATGTATCCTTTTGCTTTTCCTTGGATACTACTATCTTGTAGTGATACATCTTGTTGTGCGTCAATGCAAGCATGATGCAAAGCAGAACGAATTTTCCTCTGTAATTTTTTAGGAATTGTTGGTCTAAAATAATACCAGGGCGTCCATGCTTTTAAGCAATGTCTCGCTCCAGCTATTTTGTCATCCACCATTTCTTTTAGTTCTGCTCGAGTTTTTCTGTGCCTCACTAAACGTAACCCCGTAACAAGTGGTACTTCAACTCCTACTTCGTAGATATGAATTTTCTTTTTATTGAATTTCCATATAGTAGTTTTTTCTATCGTAGCGATCACTTTACGCAATTCTTTAGAAAGCTTAACCTTGGAGAGATAAGAGTCAGTGCTAATAGTTATGTTATCAACATATACTGAAATACATTGATGTGTGTCTGGGTAAGATTTTGGAGTTCTATATCTTAAAAAAGATTTGAAACTCGAAATCATTTTTGTGTGTGACAATACAAGTGCCATCGCAATTGGTGATGTGGGGGACCCCTGCACTAATTTGTTTTGATATGTAAGTACTTTGGACAAAATTTCAGCCATGTCATTACACAATTCGTACATTTCCTCTAGTCCGTTTGGTTTACGTATTTGAGCACGTAATGCCTTGTTTGCCTTGTTTGTGAACAATAAACGCCTTTTTTTGAATCGCAGATCTAGATAAGTTAAATCGTACCGATTCTTACTTTCCCAGGCTTCAAAAATTGAATCGTTAGAGGTAATTTCACTTACTTTTTTGTCGACAAGTCCGTTGATTACTTCCTCGTCAACGGTGTCGTGTTTCTTTTTTAAGAACTCCCTGTGGTTTTTACTTCTCAGAAACTTTTTATATCTGAATTTGTAAAAACATAGTTCATCATATAGTAAATCTACTAGAGCATTTTTTAGTGAGAGCGAATCTACACAATGAAACGCATCTTTTAAGTCAACATCTATGATGAAGTTTGGAGTAGTGAAGACATGCGATTCTATACCTCCTAGTGTCGAGCGTTTCGGTACACCACCATAACAGTAATCGGCTATCATTGGACCTGTTGAGATCTTTGATAGGAAATTTTTGTAAATACTTTGTTGAACTAATTTTGTTGTTTCTTTTGGTGCGTGAATAGTTCTTTTCCCGCCTGAACGTTTTGGTATCGTAAAAATTCGATATTTTTGATTCGAATATACTTCTTCCAAATGTTCGACTTTTGTGTTTGTAGCATCTGCAAGTATGCGAAATGCTTCCATAGATAGCTGTTTTTCCATTTATTTGGGTTTTACATATTTGTTTATTTATTTTTCAAAGAAAACCGGTCGCCGCAGATGTAGAACACCTGCGGCTCAATTCATTCTATGCACGTAGTGCATGCCTTGGTTAATATGGCATCATACCACAACCATCTGACGTTCAAATCCATAGCTAGAAACTAACTACTTGAAATAAAGAACTATTCAATGAAATGTTCATTAATAGAAACCGGGTTGTTTTTACAATAAACTTTTTTATATTATTTGTCAATATTATATAATAAAGAAAATTTTATGATAGAATAGTCAGCATGAAAGCTAAAAAAACAATTTTAAAAAATGGTTTGCGAGTGATAACTATACCAATGAAAGAAAGCCCGACGGTAACAGCTTTGGTATTAGTGGAAACAGGTAGTAAATATGAAACAAAAGAGATAAATGGTTTATCTCACTTTTTGGAGCATATGTGCTTCAAAGGGACAGTGAAGCGTCCTACTGCTCGTGATATTACTACAGAGCTCGATACCATGGGCGCACAATACAACGCTTTTACTGGTCAAGAATACACAGGCTACTATGCGAAAAGTGATGCGAAACATTTCAAAAAGATTTTTGATGTAGTGAGCGATGTGTATTTAAATTCCACTTTTCCAGAAACTGAAATGGAAAAAGAAAAAGGTGTGATTATAGAAGAAATAAATATGTATGAAGACTTACCAATGCGTCATGTGCAAGATATGATAATGGAAGTTTTGTATGGTGACCAGCCAGCCGGATGGAATATAGCAGGTCCAATAGAAAATATTAAAAAAATGAAACGCGATGATTTTGTAAAATACAAAAAAGAACAATATGTGCCGAAAGCTACGACTGTCGTCATTGCAGGTGGGGTTAGTGAGAAAGATATGATGACTGAAGTTAAAAAATATTTTAACCATTTAAAAAATGATAAAAAATCTGGAAAAATAAAAACTATCGAGAAACAAACTACACCAAATGCAAAAATAAAATTTAAACAAACAGACCAAACACATTTTGTTTTAGGTTTTCGTTCGCTCAATGCTTTTGATAAAAAAAATGCAGTGAATTCCATGATGGCTGGGGTCCTCGGGGCAGGGATGAGCTCAAGACTTTTCCATAAACTTCGTGAAGAAATGGGTGTGTGTTATTACGTGCGTGCGAATACTGACCTGTACACTGACCATGGAGTTTTTCAAATTTCTTCTGGCGTAGACAATAAAAGAGTAAAAGAAGTTATCACTGCAATTCTTAAAGAATGTGAAAAATTAAAAAATGAACTTGTCGGAGATAAAGAATTAGCGAAAGTAAAAGAGATTTTTATTTCTGGAATGAAAATGGGGTTGGAAGCGACAGATGATGTAGCAAATTTCTACGGGGGACAAGAAGTAATGGTAAAAAAGATTGAAAGTCCTGAAGACAAAGCAAAGAAAATAAAAGCTGTAACATCCAAGCAAATCCAAGCAATGGCAAAACAAATATTCCAAAACAATAAGCTAAACCTTGCACTAATTGGTCCGTTTAATGATCAAAAAGAATTTTTGCCGATTTTAAAGATCTAGTTATATATAAATCCCCCCTCTCCTTATTAAGGAGAGGGGGTTAGGGGGTGAGGTGAATTTTGAGCTCTCTATGCTATAATATTCTCATGCAAGAAAACAACAAAAGTATGGCTATTTCTATTACTACCAGCACGATGATTCGCATTGTTTTGGTTTTACTTGGTTTCTTTTTACTTTATTATTTAAGAGATTTAGTGCTTGTGATTTTGACATCTATTGTAATAGCTTCTTTTATCGGGTCTGCAAGTATTCGTATGAAAAGAATTGGTATTGGAAGGGTTTTTGGTGTAATTTTGCTGTATGTAGTAGGCCTTACTTTTCTATCGGGAGTGTTTTATCTTTTTGCACCGTTGCTCATTACAGAAATTTATAATTTTTCTGCATTAATTTCAAATTATTTCCCAGATTCAGGTATTTTGAATTTCTTCCATAGTGATACATTTTCTGGAGCAAAAGACGTAGTGGCTAATCTTCAAAATAATTTATCTATTAGTACATTACTTACTACTTCTAAAGCTTTTGTTTCAAATTTATCTAGTGGATTTTTTAGTACATTATCTTATGCTTTTGGAAGTATTTTCAACGTAGTATTAATTGTCATAATTTCTTTTTATCTTTCTATACAAGAAAATGGTATTGAAGGATTTTTACGTGTAGTTGTACCACAATCACATGAAGATTATGCAGTAGAACTTTGGGAACGTGTTCGCCATAAAATTGCTCTTTGGATAAAA
Organism: Candidatus Nomurabacteria bacterium; assembly: GCA_026396065.1. Classification (GTDB taxonomy): domain Bacteria; phylum Patescibacteriota; class Minisyncoccia; order Phycocordibacterales; family UBA9973; genus UBA9973. The sequence goes on from JAPLXO010000010.1 coordinate 74,426, forward strand.
GGACAAATGGTATTAGGTTTTATTGTAGCTATTTTAGTCTATCTTGTGCTTTCAATTATGGGTATAAAATATGCTTTGCTTTTGGCTGTTCTTACAGGGCTTTTTGAAATCGTACCTTATGGAATGATCGTATCTATGGTGCCGGCTATTGGCCTTGGTTATCTCTCTAGTGGATTTTCAGGGGCATTAATGGTAGGTGGTGCCTATTTTATAATTCATCAATTTGAAGCTTATCTTTTAGCCCCACTTATTGTGAAGCGTGTTACAGGTCTTTCACCTCTACTTGTTATTTTATCTCTTTTGGTTGGTTTTGAATTGGCTGGTTTTTGGGGAGTAATACTCGCTGTTCCAGCTGCCGTATTTACAATGGAGCTCGTTAACGATATTGAAAAAAGAAAAGTATTTCTTCGAACTAGTCATGAGCAAAAATAATTTTTACATTACTACTACTCTTCCATATGTAAATGCAGATCTTCATATGGGCCATGCACTAGAATTTGTGCGTGCAGATATTATTGCGCGATATAAAAAATTGCAGAGTTTTGATGTATTTTTTAATACTGGTACAGATGAACATGGAATGAAAATATATGAGAAGGCTGTGGCTGAAGGGAAGACGGCTCAAGAATTTGTAGACCAAAAATTTTTACATTTCAAAGATTCAGTAAAAATTTTTGGCATGTACGAAAGTACTTTACATTTTGCTCGCACGACAAATGAAAATCATATTCTCGCAGCGCAAGAATTTTGGAAAAGAGTTTATGACAATGGTTATATTTATAAAAAGAATTATGAAGCGAAATATTGCGTAGGTTGCGAAGAGACAAAAAGTGATTCTGAATTAGTAAACAATGAATGTCCTATCCACCCTGGGCGAGCACTCGAGACTATTGCTGAAGAAAATTATTTTTTCAAATATTCTGAATTCACAGATAAACTTTTGGATTTCTATAAAAAGAATCCAAATTTCGTCGTTCCTGATTTTAGATATAACGAAATAAAATCTTTCGTAGAAAGAGGATTGCATGATTTTTCTATTTCTCGTTTGAAAGAAAAAATGCCATGGGGCATACCTGTGCCAGGAGACGAAAACCATGTGATGTATGTATGGTTCGATGCTTTGACAAATTATATTTCTACACTTGGGTGGCCAGAAACTTCAGGAGATTTTGAAAAATATTGGGTAAATGGAAATCCTACACAATATTGTGGTAAAGATAATCTTCGTTTTCAATCTGCAATGTGGCAAGCGATGCTAATGGCTGCCGATTTGCCAAATTCTCATCAAATAGTGATCAATGGTTTTATCACAGCTGATGGAGGAATAAAAATGTCCAAGACATTAGGTAACGTAGTTGACCCGAAAGAAATTGTAGCTGAATATAGCACAGACGCGCTTCGATTTTTCCTTGCTAAAGAAATTTCTTCTTTTGAAGATTCACCCTTTACTATGGAGCGTTTTAAAGATTCTTATAATGCAGGACTTGCGAATGGAATAGGAAATCTCACTAGTCGTATTATGAAAATGGCAGAGACAAATTTGGAAAGCCCTACTGAAATTCCAGAAATGAAAATCTCTGAAGATTGGGAGCCAGCAATAATTGCCATGGAGAATTTTAATATTCAAGAAGCGATGAGTGTGATATTTAAACATGTGTCCGAACTCGATGAAACTATTCAAAGTAAACAACCATTTAAACTTGTAAAAACAAATAAAGAAGAAGCTGTAGAAATTATAAAAGATTTAGTTATAAAACTTCACAATATTGCAGTGATGCTCACACCTGTGCTTCCAGAAACAAGTAAAAAAATTATCGAAATTACAAAATCCGGCAAAATGCCAGAACAACCACTCTTTTTGAGAAAAGACTAATGAAGTATATAGATATACATTCACATTTGAATTTGGAACAGCTAAAAGTTGATCATGAGAGTGTAGTTTTTCGTATGGTAGAAAATAATGTTAGCACTATCACTATCGGTGTGGATTACGAGACTTCGAAGGAAGCTATAGAAATAGCAGGGAAATATGATTTCATTTGGGCTGGAGTAGGACTTCATCCTACAGATAATGCGAATGAAGATTTTGATATAGAAAAATATGAAGTATTAGCACAACATAAAAAAGTCGTTTGTATTGGCGAATGTGGACTAGATTATTTTCGTGTAGTAGATGAAGCTACAAAAGAAAAACAAAAAGAGTTATTTAAGAGTCATATTGAAATTGCATTAAAAGTAGGGAAGCCACTCATGATTCACGCACGTCCATCAAAAGGAAGCCAAGATGCATATGAAGATGCACTTGAAATTTTAGAAAATTATAAAAAAGAAAATAATTCTTTGAGTGGTAATTTTCATTTCTTTGTAGGAGATATCCCTATTGCAACACGAGTACTCGCTATTAATTTTACGATGTCTTTTGATGGACCCATCACATTTACTAGTGATTATGATGAAGTAATAAGGTTTATACCAATAGAGTCTATAATGTCTGAGACGGATTCACCATTCGCTGCACCAGCACCATATAGAGGTAAAACTTGTGAACCATATATGGTTAGGGAAGTAGTAAAAAAAATCGCTATTTTAAAAAATTTAACCGAACACGAAGCCTCTGAAGTTATTTTTACTAACGCAAAGCGCACCTTTCACATTTGACAATAAGGCTTTTTCTTGCTAATTTGAATAGGTATGTTCGATATGGCGGTCATCCATATCGCATTTGCCACATTATTATTAAAGGCAATTGTCCACAATATACATTAATTATAAATATTAAAAATGGAAGAAAAAAACATTGATGTTGAAGTAGCAGAACCTCGTGTCTACGAAGTTGGCTATCTTTTGAGTAATGCTATAGAAGAAGCAGAAGTTCCAGTCGAATATGGTAATTTAAAAGATTTTGTCGCTTCTTTTGGGGGAGTGATTATTTCTGATGAAATGCCAAAAAAGATTGATCTCGCTTACACTATCGAAAAAGTTATAAAAAATATAAAACATAAATTTGACTCTGCATATTTTGGTTGGATTAAATTTGAAATGACTCCTGAAAAAGTGCTTGAGCTTAAAAAGAAATTGGATCTAGATATTAAGATTGTTCGATTTATTATTATAAAGACTGTCCGTGAGAATACTCTCGCTGTTAAAAAGTTTGTTCGTAGTGATATCAAGAGACACACTCCAAAACTTCGCGCAGAAGGTGAAGAAGCTCCAGAAATAAATAAAGAAGAAATCGATAAAGAAATCGATGCTATGGTGGAAGTTTAATATTATAAGTTAATTAAACTACATCTCAGATGTAGTTTTACTAAAACAAACATATGTATTTAAACAAAGCAATCGTCATAGGAAATTTAACAAGAGAGCCAGAACTTAAATCATTACCATCTGGTATGAAAGTTTGTTCATTCTCTCTAGCTACAAATCGCGTTTGGAAAGATAAAAATGGTGCAAAACAAGAAGCTGCAGACTTTCACAATATTGTAGTATTCGGCCGACAAGCTGAAACTACTGCTCAATATCTTCACAAAGGAAATAGTGCACTTGTAGAAGGCAGAATGCAGACACGAAGTTGGGATGATAAAGAAGGTGTTAAAAAATACCGCACTGAAGTCATTGCTGATCGTGTGCAATTCGGACCAAAAGGTGGAAGTGGAGGTGAAGCACCTTCGACAGGGAAAATAGCCACAGGACCAAAAGGTGACGAAAATGAAGCAGATATGATCGATTACCCAGAGGAAGATATTAACCCAGAAGACATTCCATTCTAAATTAAAAATTAACTAATAATAAATTAAAATGAAACAAGATTACTTTTCATCAAACAATATAAAATTCATCGATTATAAGGATATTGAAATTTTAAAGAAATTCATTAATCCTAATGGCAAAATAATGAACCACAAGCGCACAGGTGTGACTTCAAAGAACCAACGTTCTCTAGAAGAAGCTATTAAACGTGCTCGTTTTATGGGTCTATTACCATTCGTAGCTAGATAAAAATATGGAAAATATAAATAACAATGTAGAAGTAACACCAAAGGTAATTACTTTTAGTTCTCTTTTTATGGAAAGTTTACAGGTCTGTAAATCTTTGTTTAAAGATTATACTTCAAATGTATTACTTTTGTTGATATTACTTATGGTACCAATTGTAAATCTTTTTGTTGCACCATTTATCATGTTTATAATTGGTAGAAAAATACAAGGAGAAAATAATCCATTTACTGGATCTGTTAAATTATATTTTAGTAAATTTTGGAATATAGTTTCACTTATGTTTGTTTATTTAGGAATGATATTTTGGAAGACAATTATTTGGATTTTATTACCAATAGTATTTTGGGGATTATTAAAAGTTATAGGTGTACATTCTGCAATCATGAGTAGTATCCTAAATACATTGATACCAATACTTATTATAGTATTTCCTCTTATCTTTATGTTGAAGTATTTCTGTGGTTGGAGATTTGCTGTAAATGTATTACTCTTTGAAGATAAAAAAAATAAAGATGCATTAAATAGAAGTTGGGAACTTACTGACAATCGTAAATGGGATATCTTTTTTTATTTTTTAATATTAGGACTTATTGCTGTTATTTATTCTGTTATTCTAATAGTAACTATTAGTTCTATATTTAGATTGGATTCTGTTTTAGATAAACATACTCTCTCTATTATTAGATCAGTAATAACTTCTCCAATATCATTTATAATTACTACCTTCTTTACTATTTTATATTTTAAATTTAAAAATAAGTAATATTTATTAAATTAATTTATAAAATTCACAAAAAAATCCCTTTCAGCTTGTTTAGAGCTAAAAGGGATTTTTATTTTTGATAGGAGAGGTTAATTTAATTCTCCTCCTGTTTTTCCATGAAAACATGGCTACCTATTAAGAGCAAATGCCCCATATTTAATTGCAAAACCACAATTACCAATTTACTTTGGGAATCTGTGATTAATGATAAACGGTGAAGTTTCTCGTTTATTAAAACATAAACATGAGCATTGGTATTATTCTTGTTCATACCTTTTTTCACGAAATTTTTAATAATTGATATTCCTTCAAAATAATTGTAAAGTTTGTGCACTCCTTTGTCTTTAGATTCTTCTATCACTGTCCTGTGTGATACACCATCTACAACTGGGCTGTAGCTGTCAGTTACAAAACCATCAAATTTTGGAATTATCTGACCATCAAATGGTTCGTACACATTCTCTGCAATAAAGAGATCGTATTGCTCAGATACCTCTTTGAAGAAGCAATGAACGTTTTCTTTACTAATTTTAAAGTCTTTAGTTTGACCTTCGATCCTTAGTTGTCCTATGGGAACTAAAGTACCAGTTTCTGGGGAAAAGATTTCTTCTGCCATGATTTTTGCTTGTTAAATTTGTTTTTAATTATTAGTATTTATCAACCTTAACTAAGGTAAACAGCTTCTATAATACAAATATAGGGGAGCACACTGGAAAGAATTTTTCCATCCAAAGTGCTCACCATATTTGAAAACAAATTATTTTTCAAAGTTCTTTATTTTACGTTATTATATAGATAAAATGGAAAAAGTCAATGTATCTTAAAAACAAAAAAACTCCCAACTGAGAGTTTTTTTTGTTTACTTTTTTATATAATTTATGCTCTTTCTACGTAGTCTCCAGTTTCGGTATTTATTACAATAGTATCACCTTCATTTATAAACATTGGAGCAGTGACTGATGCGCCGTTTTCTAGAGTAATATATTTATTTCCACCTTTTGAAGTATCTCCGCGGACTGCAGGAGGGGCTTCTTTGACTTTGAAATTCATTTTGATAGGAAGCTTCAAACCAATTGTTTGCTCTTCGCCATCATTATCCCAAACCAAAGCTGTGACATTTTCATTTTCTTTTAAAAATTTAGTTGTGTTGCCAAGGAGTGTTTCATCGAGTTTGAAACGATTTGCTTTGTTACCAATTTCACAAAACCAATATTCACCTTTATTGTGATAAAGGAAAGTGACTTCACGTTTTTCGATTTCAGCTTCGTCTGCTTTATCAGAGACGTGATAAGTAGCAGGGAAGACCTTACCAGAAATGAGACTACGAAGCTTCACTTGGTTTTGAGGTTTTCTTTGTTGAGTACGAGCTACGTGTGATTCTACCACTTCACATGGTTCATCATCATGTAATATTATCTTTTTCTCTCTTATTTCACTGTATTCTAGTGTTGCCATAAATGTATTTACCCCAAAACCCCACCCCTAGCCCCTCCCCAAATTTGAAGATTTTAGAGAGGGGAATATTGTGTTAACATTTTTTAATTTCAATTTTTATTTTTGCTAAAACTTTTTTTAGATTATTTTCTACTTCAGAATTCCAGAATCTAATAACTTTTATATTTTTTGAATTCAAGTATTCTGTACGCATTTTGTCGTATTCTTGATTTTCTTTATGAATTTCACCATCTAGTTCTATTGCGAGTTTTATTTTCGGTGCATAAAAATCTAAGATAAATTTATCTATTGGGTGCTGTCTTCTGAATGTTATTCCAATTTTATCTTTACGTAATTCTTCCCAAAGAATTTTTTCTGCTTCAGTTGCTTCTTTTCGTAAGTAACGAGCCTTTGGAACTATTGTCACTTTCATGATTTAATTATAGCATTCACCCCTCTCTATTTTTACAAAAAATGGGGAGGGGCAGGGGTGGGGTTGAATGCGTTGGGTTATTCCCCAGCACTAGTGACTTGGATTTCTCCGAAGCGGTGTTCGATTTCTTTCTTGATTTCTTTAGCTACTTTAGTATTTTCTTTTAGCCATGTGCGTGTAGCATCATAACCACGTCCCATTGAAATTTTATTTCCTTCTTTATCTTTCATACTGTATGAAGCTCCGGACTTTTCAATAATGCCGAGCTTTTCACCGAGAGCCATAAGTTCACCTTCGTGTGAAATACCTTCACCGTATATAATATCAAATTCTGTTTGCTTGAATGGAGCTGCTACTTTATTCTTCACTACTTTCACACGAGTGCGTCCGCCGACTACTTCTTCACCTTTTTTAATTTGCGCAATTCTGCGAATATCCATACGCACTGATGTGTAGAATTTTAACGCCTTTCCTCCTGGTGTAGTTTCAGGATTTCCGAACATCACACCGATTTGCATACGAATTTGGTTTATGAAGATTACGACAGTTTTAGATTTTGCGACGATAGCAGTGAGTTTGCGAAGCGCGTGACTCATCAATCGAGCTTGTCTTCCTACATGAGCTTGGCCCATATCACCCTCTATTTCATCTTTTGGAGTAAGTGCTGCTACGGAGTCGATGACGATGACATCGATTTTTCCAGAGCGGACTAATGATTCAGTAATTTCTAAACCTTGTTCACCTGTGTCTGGTTGAGACAGGAGTAGATCATCAATTTTTACACCGAGTGCACGAGCATATACAGGATCCATTGCATGTTCTGCATCAATATACGCACATACACCACCTTTTTTTTGTGCTTCAGCTACGATGTGTAGGGCTAGTGTAGTTTTTCCAGATGATTCTGGACCAAAGATTTCAAGGATTCTTCCACGAGGTACTCCACCGATACCGAGAGCCATATCGAGGCCGAGAGAACCAGTAGGGATGACGTCTACATCTACTTTTGGCTTTTCACCAAGCTTCATTATAGAACCTTCACCGAATTTTGCTTGAATCGCTTTGAGTGTATCATCGAGTCCTCGGTCGTTCATTGTCTCACTATTGCCTGCTTTTTTTGGTTTTTTTATCATTTGATTTTTAATAAATTAACTTATAAATTTTCTCATCACTATGCCCAAACTTGTCGACTGCTTTTATCTCTATTATATTATAACCAGAAAGTAAGGCAATTGTTTCATTAAAATCACCTTTTTGATCGACTGAAATTTCTCTACCGTCTAGTATTACTTGGGTAGCATTTTTTGCGTTTCCTGTAATGTTTACTATGTTATTTTCTACTTTTGCACCATCTACTAAATTCACATTTCTAATTTTTACTCCAAAAATCAAGTCTTTTGACCGAAAAAAAACAAAAATAAGTATAAAAACAAATAATAGTACAAGAGAGCTAATTTTTAATATTTTTTTTACACCTTGTTTCATATTACATATCACTCATACTATTATTTCCATCAGAATCTCTATTTATTTTCTCTAAAATTTCTCTAGGTTTTGCTCCATCTCCAGCGCTGATTACTCCTCGTTCTTCAAGTATATCCATTAGTCGTGCTGCACGAGCATAACCAAGTTTTAATTTTCTTTGTAAATATGAAGTACTTGCTTTTCCAGCTTCTATGACACAAGCTCGTGCTTCTTCATACATTTCGTCTTCATCAGCATTATCATCTAGACTACTTTCAAAAATGCTTTTATCGTGATTAATACTTTCAGAAGATAAAGAAATTTCATTTGTTATTTCATCAGAATAACTATCTGCTAAGTATTTTACTACTTTTTTCACTTCACTTTCTGAAATAAAAGCAGATTGCAGACGTTCTGGTTGGGCATCACCTGAAGAGTAAAGCATATCTCCTTGACCTAAAAGTTTTTCTGCGCCTGTAGCATCTAATATAGTACGTGAATCAATACCAGAAGAAACTTTTAGCGCAATACGTGCAGGAATGTTTGCTTTGATTAGACCAGTAATGACATTTACTTCAGGACGTTGAGTAGAAAGAATAATATGAATACCGACAGCACGAGACATTTGTGCGAGACGTACGATAGCACTTTCAAGCTCACGAGGGTAAGCAGTCATAATATCTGCAAGTTCATCTATAATTATGACTATATATGGTAGTCTGTCTGGCATTTTCGCCGTCACATCTTCTTTTTCTTGTGTTTTATCGTAAGTTTTTCTTAATTTTGGTAGTACGGTCTCATGGTATGAGGTAATATCACGCACCGATTCTTCTTGGAGGATGTCATATCGTCTGTCCATTTCTTTTGCTGCCCATTTGAGTGCAAGAATAGATTTTTTTGCATCTGTAATAACTGGAGTGAGTAAATGAGGAATTTTATTGTACAAAGTTAGCTCCACACGTTTTGGATCAACCATAATAAATTTCAAATCGTCTGGTCCATTTCTATATAGAAGGGAAGTAATGACAGAGTGAATGGTGACAGATTTTCCAGATCCAGTAGTACCAGCTATGAGTGCGTGTGGCATCTTTGCTAGGTTCGCGAATGTGGCCTTGCCAGAGATTCCACGACCGAGTGCTATAGTGAGTGGCTTTGCAGAGTTTTCAAATTTTTCATCAGCTAGGAGTGTCGCTAGTCCGACTGTAGATTTTACTTTATTTGGAATTTCAATACCGACGAGTGATTTACCTGGTATAGGAGCCTCGATACGTATAGGGTGTGCAGCAAGAGCTAAAGCCAAGTCTGGTTGTAGTGCAACAATACGAGAGAGTTTCATTCCTTCGGCTGGTTTCAAAGCATAACGTGTGATACTTGGTCCTACTGTGATCTCATCCATTTCTACTTCGATACCGAAATTTTGCAGAGTCCTTTTTATGATATTTGCATTTGCTTTTATATCTCCAGTATTTGGTTTTCCTTTGTCTTCCTCAAGGAGTGAAAGTGGTGGTGGTACGTATGCATGAGACACATATTTTTTACCTACTGGTGGTGGTAGGTCTTCATCTGCTACTTTTAGTTTTTTTGTGCTCTTTTTTTCTTGAATTTCTTCCTCTTCATCCTCATCGTTTTCATCTATTTCTTCCGGCTCTCCCTCATCTATATTATCTGTCTCAAATTCTTCATTAATATCTTCGATTATCTTTTCACTATAACCAAATAATTTTCTTATACCATTCCAAATTTTTTCTAAATAGGGAAGTAGTACTGGTTTCGCATCAAACATTACTAAAAGAGAAATTATTAAAATTGCTCCTAGAAAAATTATACTTGCATAAATATCAAAAAGTCCTACGAATGGTTTTGCTACAAATTCTCCTAAAAGTCCTCCCGCGTGTTTTTTTGAAGCAATTTCAAAAAGCCCGAGTCCAGATAATAGAAAAAAAGTTCCAGAAATTGATCTAGTAAGACCGATATCAGGACGTTCAGATTTTATAAAAGAAGACCCAAGTAATACTAAAAGAATTGGTAATAAAATATATCCAACCCCTAGTAAAAAATAAAAGAAATCATAAAAAAATTTTCCTACGACACCCGCTGATCCAAATGCAGACATTATCAAAAATAATGCTAATACAAAAAATATGACTGCCCATATTCCGTGTTTTGTTTCTGTTTTTAATTTTCTTTTTCCACCCTCTTTATCTTCTTTTCTTTTTGAATTGTTTTTAGAATTTTTTTCGTTTGCCATTCTTGTATTTTAGCATAATTTTTTTTATTTACCCTCTCATTAATAAGGAGAGGGTAAGGGTAAGCGTGAGGTAAATTTAATTAAGAACCTAATCCCAGCCTTCTCCTTGTAAAGGAGAAGGGGAAGAAATACCCTATTGCATTTCTTTGTCCTTTATATATAATGGACTCATCATGTTAGATGAAAATAATAATCTAAAAGACTCCACTTCAGACGTTGCAAATTCATATAGGACAGATGTTTCTTTATCTGTTTTTAACTTGTCCTATAAAAAGACAAACAAGCTAATAAGCGCATTGTATATGGTTACAGACATAATGGACAGAGAAGAGCCATTAAGAAATAAATTAAGAAACATTGGTAGTAATATTGTATCAGACATCCATACTTTATCATTAAAAACATTTACCGAAGCAGTACAGGCAGTCTCTGTTACAAAAGAAAGAATCTCTGAAATTGTGTCTTTTTTAGATATAGCATCTTCTGTAGGAATGATTTCGGAAATGAACTGCAATATCTTAAAAAAAGAATTTTTTGAATTAAAACAATCAATTATAGACCACTCACAAAACAATAACATATCTCTTTCTAATTTTTTTGCTCAAACAGAATCGATCTCTGATTTACCTGCTGTTTCTGATAAAAAAATAGACCACTCTAACGGACAACTTTTTAAAAGACACACTCCAATAATACCACCAGTAAATAGCCAGACTTCTACTAGGATTGGTGTCCAAAAGGGAAGCACTTTACTTAGAGCTATTTCAGAAAAAATTCCAGTTGTTCATAATAATCAAAATTTCGATTCTCTTAAAAAAGAAAGAAGAGATATCATACTTAAAATAATAAAGGACATGAAGGATGTTCACCCAGAAGCAGGCAGAGCTACTATCAAGGACATCAAAGACAAGGCATTTGGATCACTACTTTCTTGTGGAGAAAAGACTTTGCAACGTGAGCTTGTCTCTATGATAAAGGACAAGCTTCTCACTAGAAAAGGGGAAAAAAGATGGTGCAAATATTCTATTTAAATTCTCTTTTGTGCATCATTTCAATGCTCTACGTTCTATAATCTTTGCCAGAAAATTTTATTGCATTTTAGACTAAAACATGATAAGATTTACCGAGTGGATTTATTGCCTTTTAATAGGGTTTATCCACAGTAATATTTTGATGTTTCATACGTCAGATATTATAATACTAGTATAGATTTGTATTCACGATTATTTCGTGTAATTACGTATCTATATATTGTATTTGTTTCGCTCACAATTTCGTCGAAAAAATTTTGAGTAAAACAAGGAAAGGTCATTGAAAACTAAATATATAGATTCTTACGGATTTAATTCTGTAAGAAAAAAATGTTTACGTTTTCAGTTTTTTTATTGAGAGTTTTGTCTCTTAATAAAAGTTTAAAGTATATCTGTCCACTGTTTTTATTTTCGTTAAAAAGGAGATGAGAATAGTGATAGAAAAAAATTGTATAGTTCTTAGTTTTGTCGAAACTAATTAATGACTATACGAACCTGATAAATAATTTTTTAAATAAAAAATAAAAAACTTTTATCAGAATTAAAATTAATTTTATGAGTAATTTATTCAAAACAAAAATCTTTCTTGGAATGATGATTGTTGCAATAATGTTCGTAGGTGTTTTTGCTCTTAATACAGCAAAGGCTACAACAGATTGTACAGTCGTAGCTACAATGAATATCGGTTCTAGAGGAGCAAGTGTTACTTGTCTTCAAAACAAACTTGGAATGACACAAGTAACTGGTTATTACGGTTCTATTACAAAGGCAGCTGTTACTGCTTACCAAGCAGCACACAGTCTTCCTACAGTAGGAATCGTAGGACCACTTACAGCAGCTTCATTAAACGCTAACACAACTACAACTACAACTACAACTACAACTACAGGTGCGCTTTGTCCAAATGGCAACTTGCTATCAAACAACTGTGCAGCTTCTACTACTACAACAACTACAGTAGCACTTTGTCCAAATGGAATGACATTGGCAAGTAACTGTATGACTGGTGCAGGTACAGTAAGTACAAGTGGTGAAGGTGCAGTAACAGTAACTTTTGATGCTACTCCTATAAACTCTACTACTGTTAACAGAGGAGAGAATAAGGCAGTTATGGGTATCAAAGTAAAAGCTACTGGTTCTGATATGAAAGTAACTCGTCTTTGGTTAGACATCGGCACTCGTGTCTGGTTGTCTGCTGATTCTGTTACTTTGATGGATGGATCAACAGTTCTTGCTACTCTTCCATTGACATCTTCTACAGTTACTGAAGTTACTGTAGGTTCTGCATGGAGATTAGAATTCAACGGTCTAAACGTTACTGTTCCAAAAGATACTACAAAAGTATTGACAGTAAAGGTTGGACGTCCAACAGCTACAGTAGCTGATACAGATGTTGTTGTTGCAACAACAAGTTCACTACGTGCTGTTGATATGGCTGGTATTACAGATACATACACATTTTCTGCTCTAGGAACTCGTACTTGGGATCTTGCTGCTTCTAACGCTGCACAAGGTACACTTACAGCTACTTTGAGTTCAACTTCACCAGTAGCTCAATCAGTTTCTGGCCTTAGTGCTACAGCTGGTACTACAACAGATGTTAAGCTTATGGATTTCGATCTTAAAGCAACAGATGGAGCTATCAATGTTACTGACATCTCTGGTTTAATTACTACAGACGCTGGTACATGTACACAAGCACAATGTTTATCAACAGTTGAACTTCGTGATGGTACAACCGTCCTTGATTCAGTTGTTGGTGCTTCTACTTTTGACTTCGCTGAACAAGATATTACTATTGCTGCTGGTGCGACAAAGACATTGTCAATCTGGGCTAAAGTAAATCATGTTGCTGGTTCATTCGTAGTTGCTGGTGATGCTCTTCACGCTGTTATAAACAACGTGGACGGTACAACTGGTACTAGTTACACTGATGCAAGTATTACTCCTACAGTTACAGGAAACGCACAATACTTCTTCCGTTACGCTCCTACTATTACAGTAGCAGCTGGAACTATTGGAACTAGAGTATCAGATGGTACTTCTACAACTCCAAACTTCGGAGGTGATTACAGTTTAGTATTTACAGTTGCTGCTCCGTCAACTAGTGATATTTTTGTTAAGACTCCAGCATTTGCTGTCGGTCAACCAACAGTACCTACTAAGACTACAGTAGCATTAGGAGGAGTTCTTACAAATTCTACAGCTGTATCAGGAGCAACTCTAAAAGGTTCAACTCTTACAACTTGGGATAAGATTCCTGCTGGTCAATCTAGAACATTCACTATCACTTCTAACATTCCACATGGTGGAACTGCTGGATATGTAGGTGTTACTCTAGCTACAAATGGTATTAACTGGTCATCATCTGAATCAGATAGTACAGGTACTACACAAACTTGGGGTCTTTCAGAAATAAAGACAAATACTGTTCTAGTAACAGCTAACTAACCCAATAATTCTGGTCTAATACGCCTTAAAAAGTATTCAAAAAACCACTCCCGAAAGGGGTGGTTTTTTGTTTTTATTTTTTTATATTAATGTATAATATGTATTATATGAATAAATATATTAATAATATATTAAATTATTTTAGTTACTTTTTAGTATTTCTTTTGCCAATTTTTTATATTGGTCACACATTTGTTCCGTATATTAGCTCAAGAACTTTTCTATTTTATGGTTTTGTAGAAATTATGACAGCTTTTTGGATTTATGCTCTAGTTACAGATCCATCATATAGATTAAGTAAAAAAACATTATTATATTTTTTACCAGTATTTTCTTTTGTATTTTGGATGATTATTTCAGGAATGTTAGCAATTAGCCCAATGCTTTCATTTTGGTCGTCAATAACTAGAGGGACAGGATTACTCACTTTATTCCACTGTGTATCACTTTCTTTAATAATTACATCTTTAATAAAACATAGTGGATTTCAGTATCTTTATAGATTAATGCACTGGTTTATTAATGGTGGTGTTATTTTAGCTATTTCTATTTGGCTTAGTGCTATATTTAATATCTTTCAAGACAGTGTAGGAGGTGGTTTAATTGGTAACTCTTCTTTTGCAGGAGCGTATTTACTTTTTGTTATAGCTTTTATTTTGTTTCTTTTTGTATCTAAAACTAATAATAAAAAAGAAAAGATGTGGCTTGGAATTAAGACTGCAATTATATTATTTTCACCAGTTTTTATAAATATTTATGGATTATTTACTGGAAGTGGAATCTTGGGTACTGCTCGTGGAGCAATTATTGGAGTCATTGTAGGTTTGATTACTGCTTTTGTATTTTATTTACTACTTTCTGTTAAGAAGCGTATTCGTATTTTTGCAATTATATTAATTATTCTTGGTGGAATAATTTTTTCTATTGGTTGGTCAAAACTAATGAATCCAAATACAGTATTACATAAATCATTTGTGCAAGTTGCTGGTGGTGCAAGATTTATTTTTATGGATGTAGCACAAACCTCGATGGATAAGCATCCATATTTTGGTTATGGTCCAGAGAATTATCCAATTGCATTTCAAGAAAATTTTAATCCAAAAATATTACTTCCAGAATATCATGGTGAAGTTTGGTCAGATCGTTCACATAATATATATTATGATATTGGTGTATCTGGTGGTTATCCTGCTATATTTCTATATATATTATTTATTTTATCTATAATATATGGTCTTTATAATTTGAAAAATAAAGAGATATTTAGTCGTACACAAATTTCTATTTTAGCTGGTTTAGTCGTTGGATATATCTTTCAAAATTTATTTGTTTTCGACTCATTAGTATCATTGATGGGGTTGTTTATTTTAGCTAGTATTATTTTTGAATCTCAAGATTATTTAATTAAACAACAAAAAGACATTTCTTTCCAAGTTGGTGATTTTGTTAAGAATATTACTATAATTGTTTTAATTATATGTTGCTCTACTTCTTTGATATTTTTTGTTTTTATGCCATTAAAAAAAGTATCTAATTATTACAGAATTGTACAAATGCCTATAGACATTCGTGTTAAACATTACAATGATTTATTGAATGGGTCATCAATAGGGAATCAACTAGATGTAAGTGAAATATCTGATGCAATGTATAATCTTTATAATGCCAATTTAGTTGATATAAAAAATGACCCTAAATTGTTACTAGATGTTGAAAGTGATATAAAAGGATTAATTGTCTACCTTGAAAGAAGTAGAGAAAAAAATAAATTTATAGATGTTAGATTAAATACAGGTATTGTTTTTTTATATAATACACTTCATTTCTTAAATGAAGAACCTTACGACCCAGTTACAGGAGATCATTTATTTAATCTTTTAGACAATACAAAAACATTCTCACCTAAAAATCCAGAAATTTATTGGGCAATGGCTCAGATATATTATTGGAAGAAAGACTCTTATGGAATGATAGATTCTTACAAAAAAGTGATTGATATAGAGCCAGGTATTCCTGAGTCATATAACTTTTTACTTAGACTAGCAAAGATTACACAAGATAGTAAATTGTATAATGAATTCTTAGAGAAGGCCAAAATTCATATTCCAGATTTTGTTCCGAATTAATATATATTGTTGTTAAATAAAATGAAAAAAGTATTAAAAATATGTTTATTAGCACTTGCGTTTACCCCTGTTATAACAGATAACTCTATTTTTTATGCTTCCAATAGCACAGAAAGTATTTTTCTTAGGTCAATTATCCTTCTAGTTAGTGTTCTTTTTTTGTTCAACTTTTTTTATAAAAAAAGTTTTAAAGATGAAATAATTCAAAAAGTTAATAAATATATTAAAGACCCTATTAGTATTTCTATTATTTTTTTTATTTGTACTTTAATCATAAGTACAATTTTTGCAGTAGATAAATATAGTGCTTTTTGGGGTACAGTAGAAAGGTCTGAAGGGCTAATAGGCATAATCTATATTTTTTCTTTTTTTGTTTTTAGTTTACTTATTTTTGAAAAAGAAGATTGGATTTGGTTTTTCAAGTTAAGTTTGTTTGCTTCTTTGATTTTAATCTTTAAAGAATTTTTTGATATATTTGGTGGAATTGGTAAAAGAGGTTCTTTTTTGGGTAATTCTGCATTTCTATCTGGATATTTATTGTTTGCAATCTTTTCTTCCATTATTGTTTTTAGTGAAATAAAAAAGAATTTTTGGAGATATTTTTCTTCTATTATTTTTATTTTATCTATTTTATCTATTTTTATTATGGAGACGAGAGGAACAATTGTGGCTTTGGCGATTTCTTTTGTTTTTTTACTAATCTTTTTTATTATAAAAGGTAAAAATATTTCGTACAAGAAATTAAATTTACGGATCATAGCAATTATTACTTTATGTTTAATTATTGTTTTTTCAATTTTCTTTATTTCCACAAGAAAAAGTGAGATATGGCAAAAGGTTCCAGGACTATCTAGATTGGCTGTTATAGGCCGTAATAACGCCTCTACAGAGACTAGATTGATTATGGTAGGGGTAAGTATGAATGCTGTTAATCCTATACAAAATGGCTGGAAGAAGTTTTTAATAGGCTGGGGACCAGAAAATTTTCGACTTGCTTATGGACAATATTTCAACCCACAGCAGTTTAATTATGAAGTTGGTTGGTTTGATAGGGCACATAATAAACTTCTAGACCTATTGGTTATGAATGGTTTATTTGGGCTTTTAGCATATTTATCTATATATTTCTTTTTATTTAATACAATATTAAAAAGAATTAATAATAAAAAAGAAGACGAATTTTCTTTAATTAATACAGGTTTACTTTTTTTTGGAATTTCACTGTTCATACATCTTTTATTTATTTTTGATCAAATAACAACATATATTTCCCTTTTCTCTGTATTAGCTTTTGGTCTATATTTAAAGTTTTATGATCACGATTCTTTTAATAAAGAATATAAAATATACAAGCTAAGCTATATTTTTATAGCTACATTTTTTTCAATCTTGATCTTATTTTTAACTTTTGTTTTTTTAAAAAATGATTTGTTTTCTTATATAGAATTAAAAAGGTATGCAAGTTTAAGAGAGAAGAGTGAAGTTCCTGTAATGGTAAATAGAATAGGTGAAGTGTTTGAACCATTTACCATTGCCCAAGAAAGAATTCGATATGATTTTTTGTCTTTTGTGATTAAAAATTATGATGCAAAAAACGAAGAAATAGTAAAGTTGTCAGACATAGCTATTTCAAAAGGGGAAGATTATATAAATAAAAGACCTGATAACTTACAATTTATTAATTTATTAGCTTTAACTTATACAAATCAGGGACATAAAATAGAAAATTTTGAATTCTTAAAAAGAGGAGAAGGTTATTTCAATAAAATTCTTTTAATCGCACCAAATAAACAAGATTTTAATTATGGATTAGCTTTAAATTATCTTTATCAAAAAAGATTTAATGAATCTTTTGTTAAGTTTGAAAATATCTTTGATGTAAATCCAAAATATTTCTCACAAGAGGGTGGTGGACCTGAAGGAATCTATACTCTTTTTATAAAACATTTTTATGAAGTAAGAGATAAAGATAATTTTATTAAAACAACTAAAAGATTAAAAGATAATAATTATTTTGATTCAAATAAATTAGATCAGATTCTTAACTTAATACAAAAGTATAATGTTTGGCCAAACATTAACTTTAAACAATAATATTTATTAATTATTATTTGATTACAAAAAAGTGTATAGTAAATAAAATTTATGTTTTTATGATATAAATCGGTGTTAAGCTGATTCAAAAATTGATTAATTCATATTTATGGTGTATTATTATGTACAGTTTCAAAAGAATTTATGAAAAATAAAGTAGAAAAAATCAAATGGATTTATAGAGAAGAAGGATTGAGATCAGTCATATCCTATAGTGCCAACTTTGTACTTGCAAAAATGGGATGGTTTCGTGATCAATGGATATTTGGGAGATTGGTGGAAATCTTTGGCAATAAAGTCCACTTAAATGGATGCACTTTTAGTGTAGACAGCCCTTTTATTTTAACTGTATTTAAATGTCGTTTTATTTTAGGTAGATATGAAACAAAAGAAAGACAAACTGTAGTACGTTTTTTAGATCCTTCTTTACCTGTTGTTGAGTTGGGTTCATCTATTGGTATAGTCTCCTGTATAACAAACAAAAAGCTAATAAACCCTAAAAATCATGTAGTAGTTGAAGCAAATCCAAACCTAATTTCTTTATTGAAAACTAATCGTGATTTAAATAATTGTCAGTTTAAAATAATAAACAAAGCATCAGGTTACGGAAGCAAAGAGGTAATTTTTTATCAACATGATAGATTTACAAGTGGAGGGTTACAAAGACCGACCAACAAGCCTATATCAGTAGAGTCAATTAGTTTAGAAGAAATTTTAACTGATAATAATTTTGAATATTCTAATCTTATTTGTGATATTGAGGGTGGAGAAATAGATTTGATTGCACATGAAAAAGATTTTATAGCAAAAAGGATTTATCAAATTATTTTTGATTTACATCCTTCAATAGTCGGTGAAGAAAAAATACATTTAATGTGTGAAGAACTAAAAGCTGCTGGTTTTAATCAGATAAAGACATATATTTATGGTGGTGTAACTTACGGTGATGTTTTATTGTTTGAAAATAGTAATATTAAAAAAATATTACATAAAAAATGATTTTCTATGGTAGATAAAAACTATTTTTTAAAGTCTAAAATTAAAAATTTTTTAAGGAAAACAGAAAAATATACTAAAACTGATATGGTTTATATTGCCCAAGGAGGATTTTGGACATTATTTAGTCAAGTTATTGGTAGTCTGTCTTCTTTTGCAGTGGTTGTAATTTTGGCAAATATATTAACGAAAGAAGATTTTGGTCAATACCGCTTTGTTATTTCAATAGTTTCCATACTTATAATTTTTACTTTACCAGGTTTAAGCACTTCTATTACAAGATCTGTTGCCAGGAAACAAATTATTGATTTTAGTAAAATCATAAAAGCCAAAATTTATTGGGGTTTTATTGGATCACTTGCGACTCTTTTGGTAGCAGGATATTATTTTTATAATAGTAATATAGAAATAACTTATGCATTAATATTGTCAGCATTATTTTTACCTTTTATTGAACCGTTTGCTATTTATTCAGCTTATTTTAAAGGTAAACAGGATTTTAAAACTACAGCAATATATGAATCAATTTCTAGAGTATTTCAAGCACTGGTTATTATAGCTATTGCTCTTATTACACATAGTATATTAGCTTTACTTTCTGCTTATTTCATTGGGCAAATAATCGCGCGTTTATTTTTTTACAGAAAGACATTAAAGGATGAAAAAACACAAAATATAGAAAAAGTTATTCTTGAAAATAAGTCTGATGATACCATTAAATATGGTAAGCATTTATCAGCAACACAAATAATAAATACTATTACAGCTAACATAGACAAATTACTTGTTTGGCATTTTCTTGGGGCAGAGATTCTAGCTATTTATTATATTGCTCTTACAATACCCAAAAATATTGTATTACTATGTAATATTATACCCAGAATTGCACTCCCAAAATTTTCTCAAAATACATGGGATCAAGAAGAGCGAACAAAAGTTATTAAAAAATTATTTAAATTTTTCTATATACTTATAATACCAGCCCTAATGTATTTCTTTTTGGTACCATTTGTTTTACCATTTATATTTAAGAATTACAGCACTTCAGTTTCAATTGCAATTATACTATCATTCTTAATTATTTTAGCTCCAATGAATACAATGATAGGTCAAATTCTTCAGTCTATGAAATCTATTAAAAAAATAATTTGTTTACAAATTATTTCCCTGATTACTTTTATAGCCACATTCTTTATATTATATATAGTCTTTGGAGCTAGCCCTGTAGTTGCAGCAACAGCACTTGTTGCAAGTGAAGCAAGTGCTGTTCTTGTTGGTGTCTTTTTAATAAAAAAAGAATTATAAAGTTTTATATAAATCATTAATTATTTTTAAAAATGAATTTAAATAAGCCTGACTTGTGTAATTAATCGCAATTTCTTTTGAGATTTTTGATCCATTTTTTAATAAATCTTCAGATAAATTTTCAAAATAGAAAAATGTTTTTTGTAATTCTACAGCATCAATATTTTCAAGGGTGATACCATTAATATTACTTTGCACAATATCAAAACTTGCACCAACTTTTTTTGATGTTATAAGCTGCATTCCGCACGCTGCGGCCTCACATACCACAGTGCCCCAGTTATCATCTCGACTTGGTAGTACCAATACCTTTGCTCTATTCATCTTGTCTGTAATTTTTTCTGGTTGATCAAAATCTTCAAGTATAATTCCATCTCCATGGCAGATACTTTGTAATGGTCCACTTCCTACAATTCTTATGTTCCAAGTTCCACCTGCATTTCGATAGCTTCTAAAAGCTTGTAATAATAAATCAACGGATTTTCGATGTATAAGTTGTCCAACAAACAAAAATTCATTATTTCTTTTTTCAATTGGAGTAGTCTCTTTAAATATACCTTCATATGCACCATATAAACCAGTATAAATTCTATTTTCTTTCATTCCTAAAAATTTCATTAATTTCTTGCCTTGTTTACCTGGTACAAGGGCACCATCAAAAAATTTTCTTAAATAGATTCTGAACCATAATGCTCCAAAGTATTGTCGTAAATCTCCTCTATATCTATTGTCTACTTGAACAATTGTTTTAGCATTGCAATGTTTTTTCATATAGCGGTCATATTTGAGCCACCCACTATATTTCCAACCTGTATGTATTATTAGATTTCTATAGCCAAATTCATCTTTCCTATTCCAAATATCATTTGCATTATCAAGCCAAATAATATTATGACCTAAAATCTTTTCTAGGTTCTCATAAGGAACTTTTGATTTTGTTGCAACAACGACAATATCATCTTTATATTTTTCTACTACTTTTTTTATTAGAAGTCCACAAGCAGGGAATCCATCCCAAAAAAGCAGTATTCTAATATTAGGAATATTTTTTATATTCAAATCGTTCATAAAATTATTGTGTTGCCCACTTTCCTTTTGCTATATTTATTGCGGTATCAATTATTTTTAAAATAAAAGTAACCCCAAATTTAAATCCTGGTCTATTTATCATTATTTCTGTTTTTGCTGGTAGTTGAATAATTCGTCTCCATGTAGATTTTCCAATTCTTTTTCCTGCTACAAAATAATTTCCTTTTTCTAGAATTTTAAATTCTGGTAAGTCATCTTCATAAGCAATACAATAATTACCCCAAATAATCGAGCCTAAAATTGGCTTCGGCTCTATACCGTTTTTAATTAAATTACCAGCATCTTCTCCAGAATATAATTTATGAGCAATATTTAAATTTCCCCATGTAGTATCTCCTATAAGTACGACAGGTTTTCCTGCATACGACGCTTCTACACCGATAAGAGAAGCAAATACCACTACTACATCAGCTCTTAGCATTAATGCATAGGTGTCTCTTGAAGACAGAGGTTTTTCCACTTCAACATGAGTATACTTATTTGCAAGGCTCGTATATCTACCAATCGTGTCTTCTGCTGTATGTTCTTGATTTGGATGCATTTTTACTATTATTAAATATTCTTCTGGAGGTAGAGCAATTGCTATTTTTTCAATTTCAGCAACTTGGTCCTCTGGGACATGTCCATCCCATTCCTTGCCGATAAATTTATACTCATCATCTGTAGTAGGGTACACAGTTATAACTTTTTTTGTAGTATTTTTAACCCTTTCTGACAAGCTACCTTTTTTTTGTTTTATTGTATAAAGAGGATCACCAGTTTCTTTGTTTGCAAATTTTTTTGCGAAAAAAATCTTAGCATTATTTTCTGCCAATTTCTTATCTTTCTCGTAAGAAGCAATAGCCCTTTTTGTATTTCCCGCAATAGAGTGAACGAGCTCATTTACAAAGACTACTTCGAGGGTTGTTCTTTTTAATTCACTTAGTCCAAATCCAATTTCTGAATCTTTTGTTGCTTGAAGTACTGGTTTTACATCTCCAAATCTACCATTAAACATAAAAACAAAATCATATTTCTCTTTTTTTATTTCATCGATAAAAAAATTATAAAGTTTTTTTGCGCTTAAAAACATATTATCATACGCGGCAAGCCATTTTTGGCTTAATTCTTCTTTTGATTGAGCTTTTAGTATTGAAGCAAAAGAAGACATTACTGCCATTTCTAAAATAGATAATATTGTTTTTGAAACGTTAGTAGATATTTTTTCTAAATTTATAATTTTTAATTCTACATCTAACCCCTTTAATGCATCTTTTGCTCTAAACATTTTAAATCGTTCTATTGAACGACGGTTAAATGGGTTATCCATTGGAGAAGAAAAAGAGCTATCACAAATATATGCTGTAACCTTATTTCCACGTTTTAGTAAATCTCGAACTAATGCCAAATGAAGTTCTAATGGAGGAGATATTGATGCCATGTTGAAATAAATAGCTACGTTTCTGTCAATTATTTCATTCTTATCTTTTATATCTTTTGAGTGTTTTGTTTTTGTGTTAATTGTAAGCATACTTTTTATTATACTAAAGAACGTATTTGACCGAAAGGGAATAGATTACAATCGTATCTAGGCAGGGAATGTTTGTTGTATTTTATATCTTTTTTACTTACATCTCTTGGTTTTACATCTAAAGAAAATAAAGATCCAGATTTTTTTAAAATTTTTAAAGTTGTTTTGTTAAAAGATAAGGATCCACCATATGGATGGCAATAAGTTCTTATATTATTATCTAAAATGTCTTCCAAGAATTTAAAACATGGGTATATTTCTTTTTCTTGAGCTTTTTCGGATAGTTTGCTCATAACTGGGTGATTTACCGTATGAGCTCCAAATATCATACCAGCAAATTGCATTTTTTTAATTTCTTTACTGTTTAAATAGTATTTTTTTACAAGTTTTTTTTCATTCGGATAGTATTTTTGCATAAGCTTATCTACTAGACCCTCACGATATTTTTCAGAAATATAGTAATTTAAAATACGTTTTGTTTCAGTGGCAGAATCTTCATCTTTGAAATCTTTGTATGTTTTTGTTTCAAATTTTTTCTGGTATTCTTTAACTATCATTTTTTTTAATACTATTTTTGTAAGTGATGTAAAGATTTTTTTACCACCAAATTTACCAAGTAACATGTGTATACGATGTGGACCAAGAAGCTTATTTCTTTCACTTGGATTGTAATTTATGTAAAATATACCCCAAAGACCCCTTTTTTTTAGTTCTGGTAATACGTATTTATAGTGATCTTTTAATCCATCATCAAAAGTGAGAACAACACCATTAGGAATTTTTCCATTTTTAAATGTATTTAAAAATTCATCTTTTTTAACGAAACCAAATTTTTTTTCGAAATAATCTAGTTGTTTTTTAAAGTCCTCAATATGAAGATATTTTAAATATGGTAAATTACTAGAGTTTTTTCTGACATAATGATACATTATTATTTTCATTTTAATAAATCAGTTAAACTTGGGTTTTCTACAATTGGTGATTTTTGCAACCTTTCATTAATTTCGGATAAATATTTTTCTACCATCCCATTGTTAAAATTATTATAAAGTTTTTCAACCGATTTTTCATCATAATCTTTTTGCTTGCAAACTTTTTCATCATCTGGAACTTTTGGCTGAGGCATAGTGCGAAGGGAATCAACATTTTTTACTATTGCTTGATAGGTAGGTATTATATCTTTAATTAGACGATTACCAATAGAAGAAGGTGTATCACCCCAAGTTATTCTAGCTCTGATTTGATGTATAATATCACCAGTATCAATTCCTGCATCAATATACATAAAAGTTGCACCGACAAACTCTGGCTCATTGTTTACAAGTGGCCAATAATTTGTACCGCTACCTCTATAGTAAGGAGAAAGACCAAGATGAACATTTAAAAATCTTTTTGGAAAAGCAGAAAGAAGTGGTTCTTTTATTAATGAACAGCCGTAAGCTATAATTAAGTCTGGCTTCAAGTTAATTATTTTTTCAGTATATCTTAAGTTATTAATTTCTCCTTTTGGTAAAAAAACAGGATTAGAAAGATCTTTAGATGTTTTTACAAATACATTAAAAAAATCTTTTTCAGATTCTTCTCTCGCTTTTAAGTGTTTTAAACGCATTACTGTGTCTGTCTCTTTTTCGATAAAAGCACTTAGACTTTTCTCAGTTCCTTCGCAGAATGTTTGAATTACGTCTATTTCAGGATCTAAGGCAAAAAGTTTTCTAAAAAAGTCATGTCTTAGTTCACTTCCTGTTAGTATTATTACCCTTTTTTTCATTACTACAGAATAACAAATCATGCTTACAATGGCAAATTTGATAGGTTTGTGTTATTATAGCGATATTAATCAATGATATATTTAAGATATAATTATTATTTTTATGAAACCCTATATTCAAATTGGAAAAAGAAAAATTGGTTCTGATTTTCCACCTTTTGTAATCGCAGAAATTGGCATAAACCACGAGGGAAACTTTCAGAAAGCTAAAAAAATGATTAAAGACGCTGCCCTTGCTGGAGCTGAATGTGTTAAATTCCAATCTCATATTGTAAGTGACGAGATGGTCCCTATAGCCAAAAAAATAATACCAGGACATACAAATAAATCTATCTGGGATATTATGGAGCGTTGCTCTTTTACTGAGAAAGAAGACAGAGACTTAAAAAAATATGTTGAAAGTTTTGGAATGATATATCTATCAACCCCATTTTCTCGAGCAGGAGCTGATCATTTAAACAAAATGGGTGTCCAAGCCTTTAAAATTGGATCTGGTGAATGTAATAATTATCCATTAATAGAGCACATAGCTAAATTTGGAAAACCAATTATAATTTCTACTGGAATGAATGATGTATCTTCTGTAAAAAAAACAGTTGCAATTTTTCGTAAATATAAAGTACCTTATGCACTTTTAAATTGCACATCAATGTATCCAACTCCATATGACAGAGTGCGATTAGGTGGAATAAACGAGCTACAAAAAGCTTTCCCTGATGCTGTAATTGGTCAAAGCGATCATTCACTTAGAAATTATACGTGTTTTGCTGCTGTTGCACTTGGTGCTTCAATACTAGAAAAACATTTTACTTCAGATAAAAAATGGAAAGGCCCAGACATTTTTATTTCTATTGATCCATATGAATTAAAAGAACTTATTACTGGAACTAAAGCCATAAAACAGGCCATCGGAGGGAAAAGGACAATTCTAAAAGAAGAGGGTGATATCATAAATTTTGCTTATGCTTGTGTTGTCTCTATCAAGGATATTAAAAAAGGTGAAAAATTTACTAAGGATAATATATGGGTTAAACGTCCGGGAAATGGAGAAATTAAAGCTGTTCAGTATAATTCGATTTTAGGGAAAGAAGCATCTTGTGATATTGTAGCGAATGTACAAATTAAGATTAAGGACATAAAAAAATAAAATGAAAATAAACAAAATTAAAAAAAGAAAAATACTTTTTGTTACAGAACGACGAGCTGACTATAGTCGCTTAAAACCAATTATGAAACTTGTAAAAGAGAGCAATAAACTCACATTGCAATTGGTAATTACTGGACTTCACTTATCAAAGGAATTTGGGGACACTAGCCAAGTAATTGAAAAAGATGGTTTTCATGTGGATGCTTTTTTGCCTGTTTATAAAAAAGGAGATGCAGATGATGGTGTGGCAATGTCACATTCTTTTGGTTCCTTTGTTCATGTGTTGACAGATGCAATCTCCAAATTAAAACCAGATGTTGTTTTTTGTGGTTTTGATTTAGGGGCACATTTAGCAGCAGCAATTGTCGGTATGCACTTAAATATTCCTGTTGCTCATATACAAGGAGGTGAAAGAAGCGGTACAATTGATGAAGTAATTCGTCACGCAACAACAAAATTTTCACATATTCATTTTGTGGCAACAAAAGAAAGCAAGAAGAGAGTAATCAAATTAGGAGAAGATCCAAAATATGTTTTCCTAGTCGGAAGCCCAAGTTTAGATACTATACATTCAATTAAATATCAATCTCGTAATAAAGTTTTTAAAAAATATGGAATTAATCCTAAGAAATTACTTATAATATTTTCGCAACATCCTGTAACTACTGAAGTAGATGAAGTAGTAAAACAAATAAAAGAAAGTGTTGAGGCACTTAGTTACTTCAAGAAAGAATATAATGCAGAAGTTATTGCTATATATTCTAATAATGATAGTGGTGGAAAAAGGATTGTTAAAGAATTACAAAAATCAGATTTTAAAGTTTTCCCTCATATTGTTTACGAAGACTATCTTAGACTGTTAAAAGTAGCAGATGTTTTAGTCGGAAATTCTAGTGCCGGTATTCACGAAGCTCCATCTTTTGGTTTACCTGTTGTAAATATTGGTACTCGTCAACAATTTAGAGAAAGAGGTGTTAATGTTATAGATGTTTCTTGTAATAAAAATGAAATAAAAAATGCAATTACAAAAGCACTCCTCGATAAGAAATTTATTGTAAAAGTTAAAAAAGGTAAAAACCCTTATGATTTTGGAAAAGCTGCACCTAAAATTATAAATGTTTTAGAGAAAGTAGTTTTGCCTTCTGTTCAGAAGGTTATATATTATTAATATATGAAAAAAGATAAAATAATTGTAATTGGTGGAAATGGTTTTATTGGTGGATACTTAGTCAAAGAGCTTAAAAGGCAAGGCAAAAATGTTTACATTTTTGATAAAAATTCTAAGAACACTCTTGAATTAGAAATATCTGGTTCCTCATTCGTTGCTTATTTAGCATCACCAGATCAAAACCTACTCAAAAATACACTTAAGGTTATTTCAAAAGAAAAAAATATAACTTTTTTATATACCTCAACTTTACTACTCTATAAAGAAAAAAAAGAAGCAATAAAAGAAGATCATAAGTTGTCGCCGGCCACTCTTTATGCAAAAAACAAACTAAAAGAAGAAGAATTAATAATTAATTTCAAAAAAAAATATCCAAAAGTAAATATAATTATAGCTCGTTTGGCTAATGTATATGGAGATCCTAAAAATAAAGGATTTATTGGTATTGTGTTAGAAAAAATCTTAACTAAAGATAATAAAAAAACATTTATAATTAATGGTGATGGTACACAAATACGAGATTATATTTTTGTTGATGATGTTGCTAAAATATTAGCTAGACTTCTTTTTAGTAATTTAAAATTTAACATTATCAATGTATCGACTGGTATAGGCACTACGCTTATTCAATTAATTCAATATATAGAAAAAATAACACACAAAAAACTTACTTATAATTTTGGATCTAAAATCCCAGAAGCATATTCATTAATAGGTGATAAAACAAAACTTAGTAAATTTTTTAAATTAACAGAGCAAACTCCTCTATTAAAAGGTTTGCTAAAAACATATAAACGTTATATTATAAAGCTTAGTAGTAATAAATAAACTTAAATGAGTATTCTTAAAGGTAAAAATATATTAATAACTGGTGGAACTGGATCGATCGGTACAAATATTATAAAGGAGCTTTTGGCTTTTCATAAACCAAAACAAATTCGGATTTTTAGTCGTGACGATACAAAACAATTTGATTTAATGCAACAACTTCCAAAAGATGCACCAGTAAATTTTTTAATTGGAGATATAAGAGATAAAAACAGGCTTATGATGGCCATGGAGGATATTGATATTGTTTTTCATGCTGCTGCTATGAAACATGTCTCGCTTTGTGAAAGAAATCCTTTTGAAGCTATGAATACAAATATAAATGGAACACAGAATGTGATAGAGTGTGCTCTTTCTGCTGGTGTTGATCGTGTAGTTTATGTTTCGACTGATAAAGCTGCCAACCCAACAAATATTATGGGAACAACAAAACTCATGGCAGAACGTTTAATGCTTACAAGTTATTTTTATAAAGGTAAAAAGAAAACAAAATTTTGTTGTGTACGATTTGGAAATGTATTATGGAGTAGGGGATCAGTCTTACCACTTTTTTTAAAGCAGATATATGAAGGTGGACCAGTCACACTTACTGATCCTTTAATGACTCGTTTTTTTATGTCTCTTCGTCAAGCTGCAAGTTTGGTTATAAAAGCTGCAGAAATAACTAAAGAAAATGAAATTTTTGTTTTAAAAATGCCAGCAGTTAGAATGGGGGATGTGGTTGATGTTATTCAAGAAATAATGGTTGAAGAAAAACTTATAAAAAAAACAGTACCTATAGTGATCATAGGTCCAAAAGAGGGTGAAAGAACTCACGAAAAACTTCTTACACAAGAAGAATCTGAAAATGCTCTTGAAACAGAAAAACTTTTTATTATTAAACCAAATAGTAATATTATTCCTTTTAAAAAATCTAATATTTTACATTATGATGGAGCAAAAAAAGCAAAAGTTGGAGAGTATAATACTACTACAACAACCTTATTAAATAAGAAAGAACTTAAAAAACTTATAAAAGAAGGAGAATTTTACAAAAATTTTAAGAAATAAATTTTATGAAAATACTTGCTATTATTCCAGCACGTGGTGGTTCAAAGGGGATTCCTCATAAAAATAAAATTAATATTGCGGGGAAACCACTTATAGGATGGACTATAGAAGCTGCAAAAAACTCTAAGTTCTTAAATAAAATAGTCGTTTCTTCTGATGATTTAGAAATTTTATCTACTGCTCAAAAATACAAGGTAGATGTCATTAAAAGACCTAAAAAATACGCCTTGGATAATGCACCATCTGACGTTGTAATATTTCATGCGATAGATCATTTAAAAAATAAAGAAAACTATGTTCCAAATATAATAGTTATATTACAACCAACTTCTCCACTTAGAACTTCTGAGGATATTGATAAGGCTATAGAACTTTTTTTAAAAAACAAAGCAGGTGCCGTGATTAGTGTTATGGAGGGGGACAATAAACACTTGAAATCCTTTTTTATTGAAAAAGGATTTTTACAAGGAATTGTGAATAATGAATTTCCATTTACTAATCGTCAAGCACTTCCAAAAATTTATATGCCGAATGGCGCACTCTACGTCATCTACGAAAAAGAATTTCGAAAAGAAAAAAAGTTATTTTCAAAAAAAACTATAGGATTTCTAATGAAAAAAGAGCGAAGTATTGATTTGGATACACCTGACGATATACCTATAATAGAGAGTTATTTAAAATAATTCTTTTGTTAAAATATTTATATGGCGGTTCAATTAGCTTGATGATATGATAGATTTATGGCCAAAAAGATTTTATTAATAAATACGACATTTACAAATGGTGGTGCTTCGGGTGTGGCACGGTCTTTGTTTTTTGATTTAAAAGATCAAAATATAAGTATGTATTTTGCGTATGGCAGAGGAGAAAAATCATTAGAAAAAAATACTTTTAAATTTGGTAATAGTTTTGAAACTATTTTACATATTTTATTTGTCCGTTTTTTAGGGCTCGAAGGATACGGTAGTTATTTCTCTACTAGAAAATTAATTAACTATATTAAAAAGGAAAAGTTTGATGCTGTTAATTTGCACAACTTACATGGGTATTATTTGAATTATTTTTATTTTTTTAAATTTTTAAATAAATCTGGTATTCCTATTATTTGGACACTTCACGATGAATGGCCTCTCACTTGGCTTCCAGCACATAGTATGGGTTGTAATCATTGCAAGACCGGTGTTGGTAATTGCACAAATTCATATTCATATCCTAAAACCTACAACAAGCTTTTTTTAAAATTCTTCTTAAGAAGAAAACAAAATTTACTTTCATCAATTAATAATATTATTTTTACACCAACACCAAAATGGCTTAAAGATGAAATTAGTAAATCATATTTAAAAGATAAAGAGACTCGGGTTATTTATTATGGTGTAAATCCCGATTTATTTTCACCAAGTAATAGAAAAATAGAAATTAGAAAAAAATATAATATTCCAAATAATAAAAAAGTTATTTTGTTTTCTGCCGCTAATTTAAATGATGAAAATAAGGGTGTTGGGGATGTCTTAAAAGTTGCTGATATATTGGTCAGCAGGGAGTATTTTTTTATTGGTATTGGTAAGGGGGTGTTGCCTAAAAAAGAAAATGTTATTACTGTTGGCTATATAGATAACAATAAATCATTATCAGAACTATTTGCCATAGCCGATTTATTTTGTATTACTTCTCGTGCAGAGACTCAGCCACTTGTGGTCTTGGAAGCTTTTTCTTCCGGTGTACCTGTAGTAGGTTTTGATATTGTTGCCTTGCGTGAACTTGTAAATAATAATGTAGGAGATTTGGCGTCTTTTAGTGATATACAAAAACTTTCAGATATTATTGTTTCTAACTTAGTAGAATCAGTACATAAAGAAAAATCTCAAAATGCAAGAAATCTATCAACCACCACATTTTCTAAAGATATATTTTTAAAAAATTATTTGGAAATATATAACGAAATATTAAGATGAAAATCTCTATAATAACTACATCTTTAAATAGTGAAAAGACTATTGAAAATACTATAAAAAGTGTATTATCTCAAAACTATTCTAATATTGAATATATTGTTGTCGATGGTGGATCTACCGATAAGACTTTGGAAATAGTCAAAAAATATGAAAATAAAATAATAAAAATTATCTCTGAAAAAGATAATGGATTGTATGATGCAATGAATAAAGGTATTAAATTGGCTACTGGTGACATTATTAGTATTTTAAATTCAGATGATTTTTTTAATAATGATAAGGTATTGTCTGTAATAGCTGAGTCATTTAAAGATGAAAAAATTGATGCCGTGTATGGTGATATTAGTTATTTTTCTGATGATATAAGTAAAGTTACTAGGTATTGGCATGTAGGTGAGTATAGTGAAAAGAAGTTAAGTAATGGATGGATTGTTCCACATCCAGCATTATTCCTACGAAAAGTTGTCTATGACAAATGTAGTTATTTTAATATAGATTTCAAAATTGCAGCTGATTATGAATTTATTTTGAGACTTTTAAAAATTTATCATATAAAAGTAAAATATATTCCTATTATTCTAGTCAGAATGTATAATGGTGGAATTTCAGCTAGTAGTTTACATCAAAGAATCAATGGTTGGAAAGAATTAAAAAGGGCGTGGATTGTTAACAATTTAAAGATACCACTTTTTTTTATTTTTCGGAGAATATTTTTTAAATTGTCTCAGTTTTTTTAATGCGTAAAAATTATTTGAATTGTTTTTAATATGATACCAAAGTCTAGAAAAATATTTCTATTCTTTATGTAATATAGGTCATATTCAAATTTTTCTTTTGAAGATTCTATTGTATTTGCATAACGGTATTTTATTTGTGCCCAGCCGGTGAATCCTGGGCGGATGATATGGCGGAGTTCATAATGGGGGATGGATTGCTCGAGGGGGGTGACGAATTCTGGCCGTTCAGGACGAGGGCCTACAAGAGTAATATCTCCTTTTATAATATTTATCATTTGTGGAATTTCGTCGATGTGTAATTTTCTAATTATTTTTCCAATTGGTGTAATGCGAGAGTCATTTGTGTGTGACCACATTGCTCCATCTTTTTCCGACTCTATTATCATTGATCTTAATTTATGAAGTTTAAATATTTTTCCGTTTAAGCCTACTCTTTCTTGGGAATAAAAAATTTGTTTATGATCATATAAGTAAATACAAATTGCACTGATAATTAAAAATGGAGATGTAAGTACTAGTATAGTTATTGCTATTATTATAGATATAATCCTAGAGATTACATCATACAATAAATCCTTTTTAGTATTTATATTTTTCACTATCCAAGATTGTGAGATATATCCTACAGGAATTTTTACTAAATATCTTTCATAAGCTTCAGCGACGTCTATGATTTCCGTTTTATTTTCATAAAGCTTCACTATATCTTTTTTTGGTATTTCTTGCTCAATGCTTTCAAAAATAAACACAGCATTTTGTGTTTCAGAATATTTTTCTAATGCTTCGTGTAAGTTCGGTGTGTATGAAATAATCACAAGTCCTAATTGTGGATTTGTTGTTATTGTATTATATAGTTCTTCTGCATATTTTGTTTTTCCTACAATTATTACTGGTCTGGTAATTTGTTTTGAAAAAAGAATGTAAACAATTCTTCTCAATACAAAAGATATTATTCCAAATCCTAATATTTGGAATAATAGGTTTGTTTTTGGGGCGATTCCAAAAATTGGAATAAGGTAGAAAAATAATGCACCGACAATAAAACAAATTAGTAAAGCAAGACCAAAACGTTTAATATGGGGAAGAGTTGGTTTTATATTTAACAAATCGTAAAGTCCAAATAAGAAAAAAGTTAGAACCCAAGAAATGTATAAAATTATAAAAGGAAGAGTATGTGTTTGTGCAGTGTTTGAGTTTAGCAACCCTCCAAATCTTAAATCAAGTATTATAAAAAATGATACCCAAAAGGATATAAGGTCCCCAAAAACGATAAGCCAAGTTCTATTCATATACTATAGTATAGTACTTAAATATTTTGTTATAGTAAAGTCTTTTTATTTTTGATTTATAAATGTTATAATAAATTTGTGAGTCACTTTTTTAAAATATTATTTACTTTTATATTTATCATATTTATCGGCCTTTTAGGGGTGTTTTTAAGTGGGGATTCTGATGCTGTGAATTCTATAAAGTCGGTATTTGCAAAATAAGATCTTTGTGATATAGTATATCTGCTGCAAAGAAGATAGGGGAGGAGTGAAAACCTCATAATTCCTGTCTAGTGGTCGATTCCTATTCAATTAGGAAGCAACGCGGCGTAAGCCGCTTTTTTAGTTAAAAAAATAAAAACAAATATGTTATTAAAATCAAAAAAAGCAGAAATAATAAAAGATTTGGAAGGTGCTATAAAAGGCTCTGAATCTGTAGTTTTTGTAAACTTTCATGGTTTAACTGCTCAAAACGAAACAATGTTACGACGCAGTTTACGTGATGGTGGAGTAAATTACAAAGTATCAAGAAAGACATTATTAAAGCGTGCTCTAGCTGGAAAAGCAGAAGGAGAAATCCCAGAGCTTTCCGGAGAAGTAGCTCTTGCTTATAGTACTGACATGATAGCTCCAGCTCGTGAAGTATATAACTTCGCAAAAACAAATAAAATCAGTCTGAACATTTTAGGTGGAATTTTTGAAAGTCATTTCGTTGACGCTCAAAAGATGATGACTATCGCTACTATTCCTCCACGAGAAGTTCTTCTTGCTCAATTTGTTAATCTTATCAATTCTCCTATACAACGCTTTGCTGTCGTATTGAATGCAATTGCTGAGAAAAAAAGTTAATTATTAGAATTTAATTAAAAATTATTATGGAAAAATTTAAAGATCTTATAGAAAAAATAGATAGTATGTCAGTATTAGATCTTCACGAGCTCGTGAAGGCATTAGAAGAAAAGTTCGGAGTATCTGCTGCAGCAGTTGCAGTAGCTGGTCCTGCTGCAGGCCCAGCGGCTGAAGAAAAGGATTCATTTACAGTTATGCTTACATCAGCTGGTGAACAAAAAATCGCAGTTATGAAAGTAGTAAAAGAAGCTCTAGGTCTAGGACTTAAAGAAGCTAAAGATTTAGTGGACGGTGCTCCAAGTAAATTAAAGGATGGAGTAAAGAAGGCTGAAGCTGACGAAATGAAAAAGAAAATCGAAGAAGCTGGTGGTAAAGTAGAACTTCAATAATTTGAAGATAAAAATACTTTAAAAAGCGCCCCGACGAAAGTCGGGGCGCTTTTGTTTTTAATGCTGAATAACCACTTGTCTTTTGTTTTAAAAACACTATAATAACGTTTATGGAAATTCTTGGGAAAATATTAGGTAATCCGGCACGAGTAAAGATTATGCGCCTTTTTATGTTGAATAATTCTAATGTTTTTGAAAATAAAGACATAGTAAAAAGAAGCCGGGTTAACCCAGAAACAGTGCGTAAAGAAATAAAACTTTTAGCTTCTGTCGGTTTTGTTAAAAGCAAAAAAACAGGTTGGAGTTTTAATCAATCTTTTAAATATGTTTCAGAATTTGAAAATCTTTTAGTCGGTGCTGATACGTTAGACAAAAATGCTATAGCTGAAATTTTCAAGAAATCTGGCAAGGTAAAGCTATTGGCCGTAGCTGGTACATTTATAAAAAATAAAGAAAGCCGTGTAGACCTATTAATAGTAGGAGATAAAATTAAAAAAACTATTGTAGAGGAGGGGATTAGAAAATTGGAAGCTGAGATGGGTTCCGAGATTTCATATGCTATTTTTGAGACTGCTGAATTCCTTTATCGTTTAAATATGTATGATAAATTGGTTCGCGACATACTTGACTTTCCACATGAAGTTGTTATTGAATCTAAAGAGTTATCCACACATTCTTTAAAAAAGAACTAGAAATTGCTATAATCTAAATAGAGCTTTACAAGGTCGAAACTTTAAAGTCTTTATTAATATTAGTTTAAGTAATTATAATTTATGAGTAATATTTGGCTTACATGGGGTGACGTTTTTAATGCATCACTTCAAAGTTTATGGTGGGGATTTATTCAATTCGCTCCAAAATTAATTTTGGCGATTGTATTTTTTATCATCGGTTGGGTTTTAGGTAATTTGGTTGCAAAGGCATTTGATAATGTAATCGCTACTTTAAAACTTGATAGACTTTTTCAATCTATTGGTTTAGAAGGAATGCTTATGAAAATGGGCCTCAAGCTAAACGTTGGATATTTTATTGGACAAATTGTAAAGTGGTTTATTTTAATCGCTTTCCTTTTGCCTTCATTATCTTTGATGGGTCTAGACACAGTTACATCTTTCTTGAAAGACGACGTCTTGGCATTTTTGCCTAGAGTAATAGTAGCTGCATTTATTCTTATTATTGCTACTGTAGTAGCTGAAGCTATTTCTCGAGCAATTTCAGGAGGTGCAAAGGCTATGAACTTACGTTCAGCTAATATGCTTGCTTCAATCGCTCGCTATGCTATTTGGATCTTTGCTTTCATTATTGCACTTGGTCAACTAGGAGTTGCACCAGCTTATATGCAAATAATGTTTACAGGGGTAGTAGGTATGCTTGCAATAGCCGGAGCTTTGGCTTTCGGTTTGGGTGGTAAGGATGCAGCAGCCCGACTTATTGAAAATATTCGTAATGACACTCGCCACGAATAACTAATTTAAAAAAGTTATTTTAAAATCAGCCCCGCCTTCGGCGGGGCTGATTTGTTTTTACCTCTGCATAACTAATTAGTCAAATTGTCTAGGGGCTGTATTGTTTTGCACCCCCCCCCCAACCCCTCCCCATTTTTTATAAAAATAGAGAGGGGAGAATCTTGACAATAAGTATTCATTTGTATATACTTTTGAATATGGATACAACAATATTAATTAAAACTAAAAAGGACATAAAATTACAAGCTCAAAGTTTAGCGCATGATCTCGGGCTTTCTTTGGCTGATGTGGTGAATGCATCCTTGCGACAATTTGTGATAAATCAAGGTATCACTATTTCTAAATTGCCGACTGAAAGTATTGATGCTTATATCAATAAAAAAGAAATTCTTTCTGCTTATGAGCAATCTCTAAAAGAATTTTAAATTTATGATTTTATTAAAGACAAAGAATTATAAGAAAAGTATAATTTCTTTACCAAAAAAAGATAAAGAACTTCTTTTGAAACAAGAAAAGTTTTTAATAAAAGATATATTTTCTTTTAGAATTACCAGAGCCTACAGAGGCATTTTTCGCTTAAATGGCGAAAATGTTATTTTATTTGCCATTGGCCATAGAAAGGATATTTACCAAAATCTATAGATGTGCATAACTAATTAGCAAAAACCTTGCGGGGGGGGGGGTATACTTATCTGTAAGATATAGGAGTATAATACGCCTATATAAGTATCGGCAATTTATTAGGTTTATTAACATATTGAGATCAATCTCAATACAAATTTATGAAAAAAATATTAGTTAGTTTAATGGTTTTAGGTTTTATGTTTAGTTTTGCAGCGAATATTAGTGCCATGGGCGCTGATCATGGTCAAGAAATTACTCCAGTTTTAATTACAAGAACTTTAATTGCTGGCCAAAAAGGTAACGATATAAAATATCTTCAACAACTTTTAATTCAAAAAGGTTTTCTCGTTGGTAATGCTGACGGAAGTTTTGGTCCAAAAACAAAATTAGCAGTTATGGCTTTCCAAAAAGCCAATAATCTTTTTGCTGATGGAAAATTTGGAATGAAATCTCGTGCATTCATACAACCTATTTCTTCAGAAAATTGTGGTTTCAATGGAGAGCTTTGTGCACAAAATAACCGTCCTTTAGTTTCTTGTTCTCCTACCAACCCAGCTTCAATAATAGTTACATCTCCAACAGCTGGACAAACTTTTAATCCAGGACAACATGTAAATGTTACATGGACAAATTGTAATATACCAACAAATACACATATTAGTATATTTTTGGATGGTTTTGAAAGTGCAAACAGTCCTTATGTATGGAATTCATTTGCTTCTACTGGTTCATATAATTGGACTGTTCCAAGTAGACCAATGGCTAGTATTTCATCTTATGCTTTAGGTTTTAATGCAAATGGAGTTATTGGACATAGTGGTGCTTTTATAATAAATTCTACTTCTGCAAATAATAATCGTTCAGCAGTTTCTACTTGTTTGCCGACAGACCCAGCTTCGGTACATTTAATTTATCCAAATGGAGTAGAAAGTTTCGATGTAAATCAAAACTTACCATCTCTTACTATAAAAATCTCTTGGTCAATGTGTAATATTCCTACACATCAAGCTAAGGTTGAACTTAAGCAGGGTTCACATACATATCTATTTAATAGTAACAGTAATATAGTTCTTGATACTCCAGCAGCTGGGCCAAATGAATATGCTAATCTAGATGAAATAAATAATGCTTTATCAACATTATCTTCATTAGGCTTTACATCAGGTGGTGGATATAAAATATTCATTACAGATAGTATGAACCCAACTCTTAATGATTCAAGTGATAATGCTTTTTCGATTAATTTTGATTCTTTTATAAAATCTTAAAAAGTATCATATAAAAATTTATGCAAAACAAAAATACAATCGTCATAATTCTGTTAGTAATAATAATTTTAATTCTTGGCTACGTGGCTTTTTTGAAACCACAAAATGCGAATAAAAATGATGTTAGTGATACGCAAATTCCTGTAACAAATATTCCAGTACAAAATCCTGTTGTTACAAATTCTCCACAAAATAATTTACCAGTAAATACAAATAATCCTGTT
>JAPLXO010000003.1 GCA_026396065.1 Candidatus Nomurabacteria bacterium
CATGCCATGGAGGCGTAATACCATTTTACTATAAGCCCTAATTAGCTATGTGGGCGATAGAGGACTCGAACCTCTGACCTTCACAATGTCAATGTGACGCTCTAACCAGCTGAGCTAATCGCCCGAACTGAAATATCATACCCAAACAAACAGAAAACAGCAACACCTTTTCTTTACACTAACCACCCAATAACGTATAAATAAGTGAAGTAGCCCTCGTAGTTCAACGGATAGAACTGCTCACTCCTAACGAGCCGATCGAGGTTCGATTCCTCGCGAGGGCACAAAACATAACGCCCGTGCACCGCACGGGTTTTTTGTTTTCTATCTTTAGAACGGAATCGAACCCATAAGTTAAATAAAAAAATCCCTTGCGGGATCTTTTTACTTTTCTACTTATGCGACTTCTTCTAATGATGCCGGCTCTACTGCGTCAAGAATCGCCATAGCCTCTTCTCTCGACTTACCCTCACAAGATAATACTGCATCCTTATTAACAGCAATTAATTCTGCGAGTTTATTCTTTGCCTCAAATGTATCCTCGGCTGAGGCATACGGCGCTTCCGGATTATCGAGAAGCAAAAGGTAGAGCGGTCCACCGTCTGCAAGTCTTACTTCCGTTGGGCTCAACTCACCAACCTCACGCTCATCCACGCTTGGGCCAACAAGCGGAACCTCATTTGGCATTTCGTTCATATAAATATATTACACCAAAATTATAAATAAAATAAAGGAACCTTATTAGCTATCTGACGGTCCTTGGAAGAAGTGGGGAGACGCGGGTGGTTATTTCGTAATTAATTGTGCCAAGCTTTTTTGCAATCTCTTCAGCTGTAATCTGCACATCCTTTTGAGTGCCTAGCAAAATAACCTCATCCTCTGCTCGAGCGTCTTTTATGTGTGTCACATCAGCCACAATAATATTCATCGCAACGCGTCCTATAATTGGCGCACGCATTCCGTGTATTAGAACCTCACCACAATTTGAAAGTCCCCTATCAAATCCGTCCGCATATCCCTGAGGGATAACCGCGATATTCATTTCCCGCTTTGCAATATATGTACATCCATACCCAACAGAAAATCCTTTTGGAATTTGTTTTACTTGCGCAACATGCGAGACCCAGCGCATAACAGGCATAAGAATCATTCTCTTTTCAGAATTTTTTTTAAGTTCTTCCGAGGGCCACATTCCATAAAGACCTAGGCCAAGTCGCACCATTGATGTACTTAGTTTTGAATCAAGTGTTAGAAGTCCTGATGTTGCAGAAAGATGCATATCGAAATTACCGAATCCCGCACTCATGAATAATTCCACCGCGGATGCAAAGTCAGCGAGCTGTTTTTTTACGTGTTCTGTATTCTCGGTATCCTCAATGTTCGCAAAGTGCGAATAAATACCATCAACTTTAATATTGGGCATCTTCGTAAGACGCGCAATGAATTGTGGAATTGAGGAAATTAAAAGACCTTGTCGCCCTAGATTCGCGTCAATCTTAATATGTATAGGAATTTTTATTTTCTTTTTTTGTCCGATAGCCTGCAGAAGTGCCAGGCGCTCAGTATCACAAATTGTAGGAATTCCTTTTAAGCTAACCAACTCTTCGATGTCGCTTTTTTGAACATAACCAAATACAAGTGTTGGCTTTTTTGAAGCTCTTCTTAATAATCGTAATTCCTCAATATCATCTACCTGGAAATAGTCTGTGTGTGGACTAAGAATTTTTACAACCTCATTCTGCCCGTGTCCGTATGCATTCGCCTTAACAACGCAGGCAATCTTTTTCTTTGGCGCCAGACTTTTAAGCACTTTAAAATTATTTAAAAGTGCCGTTTTTGAGAGCTCAATATATGAGAGAGCTTTTTTCATTTATTTAGTATACTCGTGTAATTCATTAATAATAAAGCCCCGCAAATGCGGAGCTTTATCTATACTAACGATTTCGGAGTTTTGTTTCCTTGCCTGCCTTCTTGGCATGCTTTTTCCTGGCTAGTTTGCGTTTCTTATTCATACGATACGAATAGGATAACACGACTCACCATAATGCGCAAGAATTAGGCTGGATTACGCTATTGTCGCTATAAGTCTAAGCGCTACATTGATCTCTTCAATAAACTTGTTCATTGGCTCATCACCCGCTAGCCCAAGTTGCATCCAATGTATGATATCCAAAAACGAGTCGGCTCGATTTTTAGAAAAAGCAGTCATATCTTCATTCGTAAACTCGGAAACTACTTTTTCGCGCTCCGTTGAAAAGGAACAAGCAATATCAACCAGCTGATCACGACCCCACGTACTCTTAAAGTATTCAGAATTCTTCTCATACTCATCCAGAAGTAGCTCACACGCCCTCTCTACTGACTCATATGCGTCTGACAGGGCTTCTCCGTCAATAACCAAAAATGAACCCTCTTTGCACTGTATAATCCGAAGCCAGGTTGATTCACTTTTTATCAATCTTTTAAAAAGCTTCCAGCGATCTTCGGAAATAGCGCTTTTCACGCTTTTTACAGCGATTATTTCTGAAATACGAATGCGTGTTTCCACTATCGCATCAATGGGATTCTTACGCTCCTTAAACTCTTCCACGAGTATGCGAATTACGTCTGAAGATTTCATCGACAATCCTCCTTTTTATATGTTATGTGCTTTTTTTGTTATCGCATGAAGTTGAAAATAAAACAAGCATAAATCTAAATTTATTTTTTATAAAAAGACCCCGAAATATCCGGGGTCTGAGTTGTATTACCTATCCCTATTTGTAACTGAAAATGCGAGTTCCTCAGCGTCTATCACCTTTTCAACTGCGAGTGCCGCATTCAGATTCTGTCTTCTTCGCTCAACTATATCTCGAACCGCCTTCCCAAGCTCAAACCAGATTCCTTTCGGTTCGCACTTGGTCATACTCATGATTGTTGCGAGATCAGTCTCTTCTATTAAAACAATTTCTGCCTTCTCATACTTACGGTGCCCAGAAACCTTTTGCCCAGAAAAATTAACTGAGATAAGAACCCACTGCCCCGAACGCGTAAGTCCCCATGAACGAACAACACCATCCAGACAGCAGAATCCTCGCGAAGGTTCGCGGAGGCCACTTCCAGGGAAGTACTCAATTGCAATACTCGGTTGTGGTTGGAAGATTCCCTGCGTCTTCAGCGAAAAATTTCCATCACTTACTATCTTCGGATTATCTGCATCAATTTCGTGAAAAAAATCAGCGTTGTGCAGACACTTCAGATGTCCGAGTTCTGGAAGTGTGGATGAATCCAAAAAAGACTTAAGTAGTCCAGCACGAGCTTCTAAAAGCTCAAACCACTCTTCAAACTCTATCTTATCCTTCCGGACAAATGTCCTTAATCCTTGTAGAGAGGGCATACCCTCCTCCTTTCGTTGTTAGAGGCTCACCTCTTAACGCTATTATTCTTATTCAAAGTATTTGGCATGTCAACAAAAAACAACACCAATAAGGTGCTGTTTTTACTAATGCGGTGTTTGTTGGACAAAGTTCGAATGTTTTTCGAGCAAAATCCAAATGATTAAAAATACTAATGCGGACGAGGCAAGGCGAAACTATTTGTCTGGGGGAATGGATTCGCCTTGCCTCGGCTGTTTTCCCGCCCGCAGGAGGGGTCTGGGGAGGCATGCGGGCGGGATTTCGGCGGGATTCCTTTTTTCGGAAAAATTCGCACGGGCTTAAATCTGATTATCAATTTTGAAGTTCTCTAAAATTGCTTTTGCTACTGCATTTGATAAAAATGTTGGAACAGCATTTCCAATTTGTAAATTTCTATCACCCCTAGAACCAAAAAATTGATAATCATCGGGGAAGCACTGAATTCTTGCACCCTCTCTTGTCGTTAGTGGTCTTGGTGCTTTTGGATGAATACAACGAGATGATGACGGGGTGCTAAGATTTCTCGTTATTGTTGTCGCTGGTCGTTTCCACCAAAGACGACAATATGTATTTTTAAAACCTGAGGTTGGGCGTAATTCCTCTGGCAAATCTTCTGGCGTTCCACCATCTGGCAATAACTCCATTATTTTTACCAAATTTTCATTATTGTTTGGCGAATTATGATCCATTAGTTTTGTCGGTGCGTTTTTACGCATAAACTTTTGAAAATCATTTTGTGGTTTAGAAGAATACTCAAAACTTTCTTCGTTTGATTTGATAAAAGGCAAATCGCTTATTGCTTCCTCAAGTGTTAAATATGGTTTGAGTTTTTTGTTGAACAAATCTGGTTTTTCCTCTGGATTATAATGGGTTGGTTCTGGGTATTCAAAATCAGTTTTAAGTTTTGAGCCAATAATCACAACCCTCTCCCTTATTTGCGGTGCGCCATAATCGGCGGCATTCAAAAGTCTATATTGAACTTTATATCCTAAAGATTCAAAAAGTGAAATAATCGTTTTTAATAATTCGCCACCTTGCATTGATAAAAGACCTTTAACATTTTCAAAAAGAAAAAGTTTTGGATTGAATTCTTTTAGAACACGATAGTATTCTTGAAAAAGTTTGCCTCGTGGGTCATCAATCAATCTTTTTCCAACTGTTGAATACGCCTGACATGGTGGTCCTCCAACAATAATATCAATCTCATTAGGTTTTATATTTAAATCTTTTTCAATTTTTTCAGCGTTAAAATCCTTAATGTCCTCGGCATATACTTTTGCTGTTGGGTGGTTTAATGAATATGCTTTCGCCATATTTGGCAAAATTTCATTTGCTGCCACTATTTCAAAATTATCATCGTGGGCGAAACCATAGCTTAAACCACCCACGCCTGAAAATAAATCTATTACTTTTAGTTTCTTATTTTTACTCATAAAATAATCTAATCAAAATTAATTTCCTTATATTTCATCGGACTTTCTGTAATTTTCCAAATAAAATAATTTTGATCAATGTTAAAAACTGTTTGACCTTCCATTTGTTGTCTTGTAATCCAATTTACGCTATCGTCTTCTATTTCATCTAATTTAATAAAGGCAACTTGACCATTATATAAATCAAAATGAAGTGCCAAGGTATGATAACCCAAATCACGAAAAACTCTTTTCGCTTCTAAAACTTTGTGTTGTTTAATGTCATTGATTCCCGTAAAACCTGATTGCATTTCAATTCTAACTTTTTCTTTATCATTGAGTTTAATTTCTAAATCAGCTTTTGGTGTTCTCTTAAAAGTTTCAATATTTTTTAAGTCGTCGTCGCCAATCAAATCTATACTTGAAGTATCAACTTCAAAAACCAAGCCAAGTGCTTTCAAAAAATAATTTGATAAAACATAACCTCTCATCCAAGAGTAATAAACTTGCTCTGGTCGTCTGCCTTGATTATTTAAAACTGGCAAAATATTGTTCGCTTTCATAATTTCAAAAGTTCTTTCAATATGTTCTTTTTTGAAAGCAACAATATCGTCAAGTTTTATTTCTTTGGCGACGACATCATTTATTTTATCAATTATGTTATAAAGTCTTTTGTTTAATAACTCAATGTAATTCAAATCAACCGTCGGGGTAATGTCTTTTGCCCCAAAAAAGTTTTTGACATCTGCTTGGTTTGAAAAACCAAGTTTTTGTCTGTATTGACGAAAATATTCAGCTGTAATTGTAATTTGTCTAGGCATAATTTTATTTTATTAAATCCTCTATTGATACATTTAATGCTTTCGCAATTTTTTTAATTGTATCAATTGTTGGGTTTTGTTGCTTGCCAGCTTCAATGTTTATTATCGTATTATTGGAAACATCAGCAAGACGAGCCAGCTTTTCTTGCGATAAACCTAATTTTTCCCTTATTCGTTTAATTTTGCTTGACTCTAACATATTGAAATAGTAATATTATATTGTGGTATAATTATTATATGCTCCAACTAAACAACCACAATATAATATTACCAAAATATTTGTCTTTCGTAAAGGAAAGCCCGTGCGAATTTTTCCGAAAAAAGGAATCCCGCCGAAATCCCGCCCGCATTCCTCCCCAGACCCCTCCTGCGGGCGGGAAAACAGCCGAGGCAGGGCGAATCCAAAACCCCAG
Source organism: Candidatus Nomurabacteria bacterium (assembly GCA_026396065.1). GTDB lineage: Bacteria > Patescibacteriota > Minisyncoccia > Phycocordibacterales > UBA9973 > UBA9973. The sequence goes on from JAPLXO010000003.1 coordinate 6,042, forward strand.
ACAAATAGTTTCGCCTTGCCTCGTCCGCATTAGTATTTTTAATCATTTGGATTTTGCTCGAAAAACATTCGAACTTTGTCCAACAAACACGGCCAAAATTGAAAATCGGAATCGGAAGCCGAAATGGGGTCGGCACGAAGTGCCGACACAAATGTATTCCCCCCAAAAAATCCTGAATCTGAAAGGGTTCGCCACGCTCCGCGTGGCTCCTCGTTTGCCAATACAATTATGAATAATCAAACCAAAAAGTTTTTCATTTATACTCGCAAGTCTACGGACGACAAAGACAGACAAGTTCGCAGTATTTCTGACCAATTATCGGAATTGAAAAGTTTAGCGTTGAAAGAACAAATTGATGTTGTTGATGTCTTTGTCGAAAAGCAGACCGCCAAAATACCAGGTCGCCCTGTGTTTAACGAAATGATGTTGAGAATGGAAGCGGGCGAAGCGTCTGGTATTTTGGCGTGGCATCCCGATAGACTTGCGAGAAATAGTGTTGATGGTGGGAAAATTATTTACCTCGTTGATACTGGCGTAATCGTGGAAATGAAATTCCCAACTTTTTGGTTTGATCCGACGCCGCAAGGCAAATTCATGCTCTCAATCGCTTTTTCGCAATCCAAGTATTATGTGGACAATTTGAGCGAGAATATCAAGCGAGGTCATCGCAACAAAGTGAAAGACGGGATATGGCCTCAAATGGCTCCGCTTGGATATGTAAACAAAAACAGAATGATTGTTCCCGATGAAAATATCGCACCACTTATCAAGAAAACATTTGAGGCATATTCAACTGGGTCTTTCACTTTGCGACAACTCCGCGACAAATTTAATGAACTTGGATTGAAACGAAAAAGCGGAAAGGAACTTGCGGTGTCGAATTATCAAAAACTTTTGAAAAATCCGATATACACGGGCTTGATGTTGTATAACGGCGAAATCCACGAAGGTAAGCACGAGCCGATTATCATAAAGAAACTTTTTGATTCCGTTCAGGAAGTGATGATGAGAAAATCTAAACCTCACTCGAAAGGTCTAAAACCATTTTTGTATAGAGGATTTTTCCGTTGTGGAGAATGCGGTTGCTTCATTACTACCGAAACACAAAAGGGTCATAACTATTTGCGATGTACCAAACGGAAAAATCCTTGTTCACAAAAATATACGCGTGAGGAAATCATCACTTCCGAAATTCAAAAAGAAATCAAAAAAGTTTCTTTGCCAGACGATTGGGCTAAATGGATGTTGGCGGAAAACGAAAAAGACAAATTAGTGGAAGCCCAATCGTCTACGCTTTTTGCCGACAAAACAAAAGCCGATATTTCTCTTTTGGATTCTAAAATTGAGAAGCTGATGAACGCATATTTAGAAAACGCACTTTCACTAGACGAGTATCGAGATATGAAAAACAAACTTGTGAATGAAAAACAGCTTCTCAAAGAGAAATTATCGGCTTTTGAGCAAAAAGCGAATAATCGGTTCGAACTTACCGAAAAGTTTTTGAAATACAATATAGAATTGGCAAACGAGGGAATAAATGAAGAGAAACTTCATTTATTCAAAAAAGTCGGTTCGAACTTTTCAGATTCAGGATTTTTTGGGGGGAATACATTTGTGTCGGCACTTCGTGCCGACCCCATTTCGGCTTCCGATTCCGATTTTCAATTTTGGCGGAGGCGGTGAGATTCGAACTCACGGACCCCGTAAAGAGTCTCTTGTTTTCAAGACAAGTGCCTTCAACCACTCAGCCACGCCTCCTCCGCATTTCATGCGTCGTCGGCGTGGCTTCGTGTCCTCCGGACACTCCCTATATCTTCGTGATAAATCACATCAGATATTTCTGCTAAAGCAGAAACGGATTAAACATGAAGCAGTTCATGTTTAATAGCACACGCCTCCATACACTCAATTACATTACCAAAAAATGCATTTTTATGCTAGTCTTTTGGTGTATGAGACTTCTTGGTATAGATTATGGAATGAAAAGAATAGGAGTGGCTATTTCTGACGAAGGAGGCACTTTGGCATTTCCAAAAGAAATTATTGCCAATGGACAAAAACTTAACCCACTAAAAAGAATAGGAGAAATAATAAAACAAGAGAAAATTTCTGAAATTGTCGTCGGTGAATCGGTGGATTTTTCTGGTAGTTTAAATATGCTAATGGCGCATATTGAGCTTTTTATTGGAGAGCTTGAAAACGAATTTCATTTGCCAGTACACAAACAAAAAGAATTCTTGACATCCGTCGAAGCAAGGCGTTCCAAAGACGGCAAAAAAGATGCCAGCCCTTCTCAAGCTCGAAGTCGACTCAAAAGTACAAAAGCTGGCAGGGTAGATGCTTCAGCTGCAGCACTTATTTTACAAAGATATTTAGACAAGATTAATCAAGCAAAATAATTTTTTAAAACAGGTATAATTTATTTATGGAATCTGAAACAAGAAATTGTAAATATTGTAAAACTCAATTTGAAATAACAGAGAGGGAAATGAGTATGTACGAGAAAATCAATCTAATGATTCCTGATATCTGCGTACCATGTCGCTGGAAACAACACATGGCTTTTTGGCCATTCGGAAAATTCCGAACTGGTGTGAGTGATTTGTCTGGAGAAAGATTGATTACTGTTTTGCCGGCCAATGCACGCTACCCAATTTATACTTCCAAAGAATGGTGGAGTGACGCTTGGGATGCGATGACCCACGGACAAGATTATGATTCAAGCCGTTCATTTTTTGATCAATTAAAAGAATTACAAGAAAAAGTTCCTCGTCCACATCAACAAGGTGCACAAAGTTTAAATTGCGATTGGTGTGATGATGCTTGGGAATCTAAAAATTGTTACTTGAGTCGTTCTACATTAAGAGCTGAAAATCTTTTCTATGGATATCGTTCTATAGATTGTAAAGACTCGATAGATGTTTCTCATGTTTTTACACTTGACCAGTGTTACGACTGCACTTATTGCTTCACTTCATATAATTTATTTTTTTCAAAAAATTGTCGAGACTGTCTTGATAGCGCTTTTTTATTTGATTGTCGAAATTCAAACCACTGTTTTATGTGTTGGAATCTTCGAGGAAAATCATACTGCATAGAAAATGTTCAATATACAAAAGAAGCTTATGAAGAAAAAATGAAAGAAATAAATTTTGGTTCTAATATTGAACTTCAAAAATACAAAGATAGATATGAAGAAATTTTAAGAAAAAATGTAGTGCATCGAGAAAATTTTAATATAAAAACTTATGATTCTCTGGGAACATATATGACGAATTGCAAAAATTGTGTAAATGTATTTTCTTGGGAAGATTCTGAAAATTGTACCAATTGTTTGCGTGGTTTGAAGTCAAAAGATTCTATTGATATGGTTGGTTGTTGGAATATGGAATTATCCGGTAATGATAGTTGTTGTACAAACGCTTATGATTTAAAATATTCTATTTGGTGTGATGGTGCTAGATATTCTGAATATTGTGATCAATGCGTTGAAATAGAAAATTGTTTTGGTTGTGTCAGTCTTCGTAAGAAAAAATATTGTATTTTAAATAAACAATATAGTAAAGAAGAATACGAAGTTTTGAAAGAAAAAATTATTTCAGATATGAAAGAGCGAGGTGAATACGGACAATTTCCTCCGTATTCAATGGGTCTTTGCCCATATAATTTTTCTACTTCAGCAATTTATTCTCCAGACGTTACAAAAGAATACGTAGAGGCGTTGAGAGGATATTGGGAAGATAATAAAGATGAAAAAATAGAAGGATTAACTACAGAACAAATTCCAGATTCAATTACAGAAGTGGATGAATCATTTTCAAAGCAAGCACTCATTTGTCCTATTACTGGTTGGAGGTACAACATTGCCGAAGGGGAGCTCGCATTCTTGAAAAGAAAAAATATTTCAATCCCTCGTGTACATTTTGATGTGCGAACTAAAAATCGTTTATCTATTCTCAGTCAAACAAAAAGTGAAGCATATACTTGCACTTATTGTTCAAAAAATATTATTGCTTATTATCCAAAAGATTGGGGTTATGAATATATTGCTTGTGAGCACTGTTATTTAAAAGAGATTGCTTAGTTATGATATAATGTGCAAATGATATCTTTTGAAGATTTTAAAAAAGTTGATATGGCAGTAGGGCAGATTTTGTCTGCTGAAAAAGTGCCCGAGACGGACAAGCTTTTAAAGTTGTCTGTAGATTTTGGTTCTGTTTTTACAGAAAATGCAGAAGGATTGAAAGAAGAAAAAAAAGATATTCGTCAAATTGTTTCCGGCATCTCACTTTATTTTCCTGACCATTCTGTATTAGTCGGCAAGAAATGTATGTTTGTCACAAATCTCGAACCACGCATGATAAAAGGCCTCGAAAGTCAGGGGATGATACTCGCCGTTTCTACAGAAGATGGAAAGTTTTCTCTACTTGAACCTAATAATGATATTCCTATTGGAACAAGAGCTAAATAAATAGAGATGGAATTTCTTCAAATTACACCACTTATAACCACCTTCGGATTGATCGGAATTTTTACGATAGTATTCGCGGAGTCCGGCTTATTTTTCGGTTTTCTTTTGCCGGGGGATTCATTACTAGTCACTGCTGGAATTTTTGCCTCGGCAGGACATTTCAATATAGTAGTATTATTACTTGGTACGTTTATTTTTGCAGTCCTCGGAGATAGTGTAGGCTATTGGACAGGAAAGAAATTTGGACAGAAAATATTTTCACGACCAAATTCATTTTTCTTTAATAAAAAGAATCTGGATAAAACAAAAGAGTTTTATGAAAAATACGGAAAGAAAACGGTCACATTGGCTCGTTTTGTACCGATGATACGTACGTTTGCACCGATTATGGCAGGTACAGCGAATATGCCGTATAAAGATTTTTTATTTTATAATATTTTAGGTGGATTTTTATGGACTGGCAGTATGATCATGATAGGTTACTTTTTAGGTAATAGTATTGAAAATATCGATGGGTATATTTTTCCAATTACAATATTCATAATAGGTCTTTCTGTTGTTCCGGTAGTTATTGGACTAATTCGAAAGAAAAAACAATAATTTGTTGATATTGCATTTTTAAAAAATATCATTTCGGGGTACAATATATATAATGCTTCGCGCTAAATATAATAAATTTTTCCCAATACCACATTTTTTATCTCAACCATCTTTTGGTTTAGATATTTCTGATCAATCTATTAAGTTTGTAGAATTTTTAGAAACTCATAAAGGTCTTCGTATTGGTCGCTTTGGTGAGCGTCCTATTCCAGTAGGTGTGATTGAGTCAGGAAAAATTATAGAATCAAAGCATTTAAAAGAAATTTTATTATTACTTAAAAAAGAATATGGAATAAAATCTGTGCGCGTGTCTTTACCAGAAGAACAAGTTTATCTTTTTAAATTAAAAATTATTAAAGAATCCACTGTTGATATTCGTCAAACAATCGAATTCTCTTTAGAGGAGCACGTTCCTATACCTCCTACTGATTTAGTATTTGATTACGAAATTTTTAAAGAAGATGAAAAAAACATTGAAGTAGAGGTTACTACTGCACCAAAACAAATTATTGAAAGCTACCTTTCTATTTTTAGAGATTGCGGACTAAATGTTTCTTCTTTTGAGCTTGAAGCGCAAGCTCTAGCCAGAGCAGTCATTTTAGATAAAGATTTAGATACTTACATGATAGTTGATTTAGGAAAACAGCGTACTGGTATATCTGTCGTTAGTAATAATATTGTTATTTTTACTTCCACTGTTGATGCGGGTGGGGTAATGCTTACAAATCTTATTGAAAAAAATTTTAAGATTAGTTTTTTAGATGCAGAAAATATGAAAGTAAAATATGGCCTTAGTCGAAGTTCAGGGAACCAAGAAGTTTTCTCTGTTCTTTTGAACGGTGTATCTATTATTCGTGATGAAATTAGTAAACATTTTTTATATTGGCATACTCATAAAGATGAAGATGGAGAAGTAAGGCCAAAAATAAAAAAAATAATTCTGTGCGGTGGTGATTCAAATTTGATTGGTTTTGCGGAGTATCTCTCTATTAGTATGAAACAAAATGTAGAGATTGCTAATGTCTGGCGAAATGTTATTTCGCCAGATGAGTATATTCCAGAGATGTCTTTTCAGGATTCCTTGAGTTATGCTACAGCAATAGGATTAGCATTAAGAGATTTATATTATGATTAATTTATTACCATTAGAAGAAAAAGATAAAATTTCTACAGAGTATATTTTTCGCATTGTCTCTTTTTATTTTTATGTATTTGGAACGTGTTTTTTTGTTGCTAGTATTACTTTACTTCCAGCTTACTTTTTTTCGTCTGTTAGAGAGAATTTAGCAATTGAAAAATTACAAAATTTAAAAGATTTGCCAGTTACAGAATTAGATCATGAGACAAATAATGCTATACAAGATGTTAATTCAAAAGTCTCCATAATTGAAAATGCTGAAAAAAATAAATTTCTAGTTTTAGAAAATATGATAAATGAAATCATTTTTAAAAAAATGACAGATATAAAAATAATGCAATTTGATTACAAAAAAGATAAAGATGGTTTAAAAACATTAAATTTACATGGTTTGGCCCCAAATCGCGAACGTTTGCTTTTGTTTAGACAAACACTTGAATCAGATAAAATGTTTTCACATATAGATCTTCCAATTTCAAACTTTGTTAAAGGTGCGAATATAGATTTTAGTTTAAATTTAACATTTTTGTAATATGAAAAAATTAAACAAATTTTTAATAAAAATATTTATAGCACTTTTGTTTATTATACTTTCAATAGTTGGTTTTTTTTATATTTTTAATAGCATTAAATCCAAGAATGATAATACTACTAATTTATTAACACAGGCACAAGATGAATCTGATCGTCGTAATAATATTGAAAAATTAAACGTTCAAATAAAAGCAATAGCCCCACAAAGAAAAATGCTTGAAACGCATTTTGCTAAGAGTTCAGATGTTGTTACTTTTTTAGATAATTTACAAAATTTAGGCAAGCTTGCTAAGGCCCCAGTTGAAATTTTTTCCGTAGATTTAGATAAAGATAACTCTCTTTTGAAAGTACAAATGAGTGCAAAAGGAAGCTTTATAGCCATTCACAACCTTTTTTATCTTTTACAAAATTCTCAATATGAACTTGATTTTTCAGCTGTAAATCTACAAACAACTACAGGGTCATCTGATTCAACAAAAAATGTCAGTAATATTCAACAATGGCAAGCCAATTTTTCTTTAACATTACTTAGTTTTAATTTTTAAAAATATGGATTTAAAATTTTTTACAATAAAAAAGAAAATTAATTTGATTAAAAAGAAAAAAATATTTAATCCACTAATACATTGGAATATTTCTCTTTACGTATTTTTCATTTCTATTGCAATTTCTTCTGTTTTTGGTTTTTATCTTTTTTTACAAGTGAATAAAGCATTAGATTTGGTTTCTGTAAATAAAGAAAATCCCACAATTCATAAAGTTAACGTAAAAGGTATTCAAAAAGTATTAGATCTTTTTTCTAATAATGAAAAAAGATCAACAGATATTTTAGCTAATCCATCTAACATAACTGACCCATCTATATAGATTAAAGAAAGAATTAGCCATTATTTTAATGGCCACGAGTATTTTTTTGTGCCTTTGGTAGGAATCGAACCTACATCAAAGCCTTAGAAGAGCTCTGTTCTATCCATTGAACTACAAAGGCAGTGTGCGAGGTACAGGACTCGAACCTGTGACCTTCCCGGTGTAAACGGGTTGCTCTACCAACTGAGCTAACCTCGCAATGTGTATTAAGTTTTAATATAACCTTTATTTTGCTAATTGGTTCCATACCTACCAAAACAGCTAACCTCGCAAAATTCAAAAAAACAATTTTTTTTGAAGGTTTCTAAAGTATACGCTAAAATGTGAATTTTTCAAGTCCTGATATAAGTTTTTACTTTTTAATGTTTTTGTGGTAGAGTATTTTTATGGAACCAAACTTAAGTGCGATAAAAACAAAAGTTTTTTCTTCAAAGGAAGAGCGTGCCGCTGATCAGTTTAAACAGAAATACATAGCTACAGGAAAGTTTAATTTGGAATCATTTGACGATGAAGTAGCTTTGAATAAGATCTTAAAAGATGCTAAAACCCGAATTGGTTATACTGGCGATTCTTTTGATGTCGTAATTTCTGAATTAAAAAAAATATATAATGAAGACCTTTTAAAACTTGCAGAAGAGAAAAAAAATAAATCATTGTTAGACGAAGAAAATTTAAAACAACAAGAAAAAGCGCTTGAAGAGGAAACAGCAAGAATTCGTGCTGAAGATAAAAGAAAAATAGAAGAAGAAAAAGCAGAACTAAGAGCACAACTTGCTGAAATTTATAAAGTTAACACGGCTCGTGATTTAGAAATTAAACAAAAAAATTCCACACCAGTTGTGCCAGTTGATCCAGTTAAGCCACTTTTGGCGTGGCAGATTCTTTTACAGAAAAAAATAAAAAAACCTAAAGTGGAAAAAGCACCAGAACCTGAACCAGTTAGAGAGCACTTTAAAACTTCAATTCCTCTTTATCACGAAGTTCTTGATGAAAATATTACTAATATTGCAAAATTCAATGTTGATCATGAAGAAAAAGAAGACCAAATAAAATTTATTTTAAAAAATAAAGAAGCTATTAAGGTGCTTTTTGAAAAGTCAGAAAAAATATTAAAAGCTGATATAAATCCAGAGGAGTATATAAAAGGTGGTATTTTTTCTGAAAATGAGGTGAGAATTCACAATGCAGATGTAAAAGAAATGGAGGAGTTGTACAGTAAAAAGAATTCTCAAGAAGAAAAGGAGATGAAAAAAATTGCAACAATTTTTGAAGCAATGATAATTAATGTTGTAAATCTTTCCAAGTGTTTAGGAGAAAATGTTATAGCTAGATCAGCTTTTCCTGTAGATGATATATTCGCGCCAAAGATAGATGCCTATGTAGCATTACAAAAACTCTTTTTAGGATTTGACATGACTATGAGTAATATAGAGGGAGCTCACTTTATTGAAAAGATTGAAAAAAATTTACGCGCGATAAAAAATGGAAATCCAAATAGAATGAAGTATGCTAAAGATGCTGATGGTAATTTAAGTACAAATGAATTTATTCCAAAAGTAATTATTTCTGGAGAAATTTCCTTAGTAAAAGAGGTAATGTATGATTTTAATACTTTAAGCGAGGATGAATTTAGTGAAAAAATAAAAGATCATAAAATGTCTCGTGAGATTGTCTTGCAAGTAATAGCACAATGTAGAATTTTTGGGAATTTTGCACGAGAGAATGATCAAAATGAAACAGCTCAACATTATGAAAATTTTGTAGATGCTATTTATAAAATTGCTGAAAAATCTCCAGTTTTGAAAAAAATTATTGGCAATGCTGGTTTTGATCATGTTTCTGAAAGAATACAGCAGATAGTTGATGAATTTAAACTTAAGGAAATAAAAAAACAACAAGCACTTGAAGAATTTCGTGCTTCACAAAAAGTAGCATAATGAAAATTTTATATAAAGACAAAGACATTTTAGTCATAAATAAACCAGCGGGGATTTCAGTGCACGGTGACGGTAGAAACGAAGTGGAAACTTTGGCAGATTTAATATTGGCAGAATATCCAGAGATGAAAGACGTCGGTGAACCGATGGAAATAGATATCGGTGGTGGTGAAAAGAAAATAATTTATCGCCCTGGAATAGTACACAGACTCGACAAAGATACGAGTGGAGTTTTAATCTTGGCTCGTAATCAAAAAGCATATGAATATTTAAAAGAGCAATTTCAAAATAGGGAAGTGAAGAAAACTTACAATACTCTCGTATATGGGAATATGAAAAATGATTTTGGAATCATTGATGCTGGTATCGGTCGCAGCCCCAGTGATCCTAGAAAGAGGATTGCTTCACGAGGCAAGACTGGCAAGATTCGTGATGCAGTGACTGAATATAAAGTTCTAAAAAGAATCACCGTAGATTTGGTACAATATTCTTGGCTCGAAGTTCATCCAAAGACAGGACGGACACATCAAATTCGTGTGCATATGAAATTCCTAAATCATCCTGTCGTAGCGGACCAATTATATGCTCCCAAAAATGCTACTACACCTTTCGGTATTTCCCGCCTCGCACTCCACGCTTCGTCTGTAGAGTTCAAAAATCTAGCAGGAGAGAGTATTACCGTTTCGGCTCCATTACCTCCAGATTTAGCTAAAATACTAGAAGTTAAATAAAAATTGCAAAATCTAATGCTTTGTGTTAGATTATATGAACTATGGCAGTAATAAAAATAAAACTTAGTCCAGTGGACATGGAAGCACGAAAGAAGCTTGATTTTAAAGCTGGGGATACTGTTCGTGTGTGGTCAAAGATTCCAGATGAAAAAGCTACAAAAAAAGGTGATGCACAAAAATTCCGCTCTCAGGCTTTTGAAGGAATTGTATTAGCTCGTAAACATGGCACAGAAATAGGAGGTACTTTTACAGTTCGTAAGGTGGCTTCAGGTGTAGGAGTAGAAAGAATTTTCCCAATATTTTCTCCAATGATTGATAAAGTAGAAATCATAAAGAAAGCAAAAGCAGGACGCAGTAAACTCTACTATGTACGTACAAAAGCTGTGAAAGATGTTCGCAAGAAACTTCGTTCAGTCGCTATGGTTGCCCCCGAGGAAATGGAACCAGAAGTAGAAGAAGTTAAATAATTTTAATTTAAAAAAGAAGCCCCAGTAATGGGGTTTTCTTTTTATCTAAATATGCTATTATCGGCTATGTAAGCGCGAGTGGCGGAACTGGTATACGCGTACGATTGAGGTTCGTATGGAGCAATCCTTGGAGGTTCAAGTCCTCTCTCGCGCACAATGATATGATTTTTTCCTATATATTAATTTTTTTACTTTTACTTTTTATTATTTTTTTACTTACTTCTTTTTTGACACCACTTTTTTCAAAAGTGCCTTTTGTACCAGTGAGGGGAAAAATTGTAAATGAAATAATTTCAATTTTAGATTTAAAAGAAGATAGCGTTCTTTATGATCTTGGTTGTGGAGATGGGCGTGTGCTTTTTGCTGGTACAAAATATATTAAAAGTGTAAAAGCAGTCGGAATAGAACATGCGCCTTTTCCATATATTTGCGCAAAACTTAGAAAGTTTTTTTCAAAATCTAAAAATGTTTCTATTATTTATGGTGATTTTTTTAAGCTAAATATCACTCCAGCAAGTCACATTTTTTTGTATCTTTTTCCCAGTATTTTAGATGATCTTTTGCCAAAATTTGAAAAAGAGTTAAAACACGGTACAAAAGTTTTTTCTTGTGATTTTGAATTTTCAAAAAGAAAACCAAATAAGGTTATAGATATTAAATCAAAAAATTGGCAAACTAATCGTAAAATATACGTTTATTATTTTTAACGTCTTTTACTTTAAAATAAAAATCTGTTATAACTATATAGCTAGACCTAAATAAGGAATAGTAATATGGTGCCTATAGTGTAATGGTTAGCACTAGAGCTTGTGGAGCTCTCAGTCAGGGTTCGAATCCCTGTAGGCACCCAATAATATAATTAAATGAAAAACATAATAATTAGCATCTTGTTCATATTTTGTTTTTTAATAAGTGGTACGGCCTTCTCAGCCGAGAGTGTAAAAGATACGAGTGTCCTATATACTGGAAAAATTTATCATATTTTTTTTCATAGTTTAGTAATTTATCCAAATCTTGCTTTTTTTTCAAAAAAAGATGATAACCAAACTTATAAAGATTATATGATTACACGTGATGAATTTGAAAAAATATTACCAGAATTATATAAAAATAATTTTGTATTAATAGAGATAAATTCACTTTATAAAGTAAATTCAGATAATTCTATTGAAAAACAAAATTTATATTTACCTGTTGGGAAAAAACCATTAATTATTTCTCTGGATGACTTAAATTACTATAGAACTAAAAAAGATCGAGGAATGGCTAATAAATTGGTTTTAGATCAAAATGGAAATGTCGCGACAGAAATAGTAACACCTGATGGAAAAATTGAAATTACTCGTGATGGAGATATTGTTCCATTATTAGATGATTTTGTGATAGCACACCCTGATTTTTCTATAGATGGAGCGAAGGGTATAATAGCTCTTACGGGATTTGATGGTGTTCTTGGATATAGAACAAGTAAAATTTATGCAAAAAATTATAGTACAGAAATTTTGGGTGCACAAAAAGTAATTGAAAAATTAAAATCAACAGGATGGAGTTTTGCTAGCCATAGTTATTCTCATCGTGCTTCTTTTGTTGCTGGCACTATTTCACTTGAAGAATTAAAAAAAGATACTGAGCTTTGGAGAGACAGAGTAGCTTCATTGGTCGGGAATACAAATATTTTTATTGGTCCATTTGGTCAAGTTTTTCGTAATAAAAATGATCCTCGAAGGATATATTTAATGTCGCAAGGTTTTAAGGTCTTTTGCGGTGTTGGTATGGACTTATATATTAATTACTCTTCAAATTATCTAGATATGAATAGGGCAGATATAGACGGATACAGGCTGACGCACGCATCATTTTATTTAAAAGATTATTTTGATCCAAAACTCATTGTTGATTATTTAAGGTAGATAAAACCAAACTAGTTTTTTATTTTTAAATAAAGAAAAATGTGTCATAATTATAATGTGATGATAAAAGTAAAAGACAAATTTCTTCATTTTTGGAAAACACTTGGTCCAGGTCTCACTACTGGTGCTGCTGATGATGATCCATCTGGTATTGCTACATATTCTCAGACAGGAGCAAAATACGGTTTTATGTTTGCTTGGTTGGCTCCTTTTACTATTCCACTAATGTCTGTAGTTCAGGAAATGTGTGCACGTATTGGTATTGTGACAAAGCAAGGCCTCGCTGCAAATATAAAGAAACATTATTCAAAAAAGGTTTTGTTTTTCTGTACAGCACTTTTGCTTTTTGCTAATACCTTTAACATCGGGGCAGACCTCGGCGCAATGTCTCAAGGTATGCAATTGATTTTTCCTAATTGGAATTTTGCTGTACTTGTAATTGTCTTTGCAGTTTTATCTTTGGTTTTTCAGGTTTTTATTCCTTACAAAACTTATTCAAAATATTTAAAATATTTGTCGTTTGTTCTTTTGGCATATATATTTTCTGCATTGATGGTAGATATGGATTGGAAAGCGGTTTGGTATCATACATTTATCCCATCTATGTCTTTCACAAAAGATAGCTTCATTATTCTTTCTGCTATTTTAGGAACTACTATTTCTCCATATTTGTTTTTCTGGCAAACTTCTCAAGAAGTAGAAGAAGAGATAATGACGGGGAAGATAGATAAAGTAGAAAAAGAAGAGGAAATTAGAGAAGATATAAAAGAAATGCGCACTGATGTTTGGAGTGGAATGTTTTTTTCAAACATTGTGATGTTTTTTATAATCATCGCTTGTGCTTCGACTTTATATAAAAGTGGAATTACAAATATCAGCACAGCTGCTGATGCCGCGAAAGCCCTAGAGCCTTTTGCTGGGCATTTTTCTTCTCTTCTTTTTGCTATTGGAATTATCGGTATTGGATTTTTAGCTATCCCTGTTCTCGCTGGTGCGAATTCATATGCAGTATCTGAATGTTTTGATTGGAAAGAAGGGCTTTACCGAAAATGGAACGAAGCTTATGCCTTTTACGGAGTGATAGTACTCGGTGTCATCGTTGGTATCGTACTGAACTTTATCGGCCTCGATCCTATCAAAGCACTTATCTATTCTGCAGTCTTGAACAGTCTCGTCGCTCCTGTGATTTTGTATTTTATTGTGAAGCTTAGTTCAAATGAAAGTGTGATGGGCAATTTCAAAAGTCGCCCTGTCGCCAAAATCATCGGCTGGACAGCTACTATCATCATGACTCTCGCCGGCATCGCAACAATCATTTCTCTTTGGATGTAATTGGTGTATATTGTTCATATGCAGATTTCTAAAGACTATGAGTTAAAAGAATTGAATACTTTTGGAATATCCGCGAAAGCGAAGTTTTTTACTGTGCTAGAAAATGAGGCTGATATTATAGAGCTTCTTTCAAATTCTGAATTTAAGAATAACCAAAAACTATTTTTGGGTGGGGGAAGCAATATACTTTTTACGAAAGATTTTGACGGTATTGTAATTTTAAATAAATTAAAAGGAATAGAAATCTTAGAAGAAGATGAAGATATTGTTTTTCTGAAATCTATGGGAGGGGTTATCTGGCATGACTTGGTAACATTCACAGTCGATAGAAATTATTGGGGAATAGAGAATCTGTCTTTAGTTCCGGGCACAGTTGGTGCTACACCGATACAAAATATTGGCGCATATGGCGTGGAAATAAAAGATACACTCGACAGTGTCGAAGCATATGAGATTGAAACTGGTAAAAAGAAAATCTTTTCAAGAGATGAATGCAGGCTCGGCTATCGCGATAGTGTTTTTAAAAATGAATTGAAAGGAAAATATTTTGTTTCGGCTATTTTTTTAAAATTACACAAAGATGCACAACCTAACATTTCTTATAGAGTTTTGAAAGATTATATAGAAGAAAATAAAATTGAAATAAAAAATTCTAAAGATGTGGCAGATGCTGTGGCAAATATTCGCCGAAGTAAATTGCCCGATCCAAAAGAACTAGGGAATGCAGGAAGCTTTTTTAAAAATACTTTTGTTAATGTTGAACAAAAAGAAAAACTTTTAGCTATATACCCTGAGATGCCGAATTTTTCAGAACAAAATGAAAAAGGCGAAAATGTTATAAAAATCCCTAGTGCATGGCTGATAGAACAGTGTGGTTTCAAGGGTTTACGAGAGGGTAATGTCGGCAGTCATACAAATCAGGCACTAGTAATAGTGAATTATGGTGGAGCTACAGGTGCGGAAGTGAAAGACTTTGTTTATAAAATAATCCAAGCTGTTAAAGACAAGTTCGGGATTGCTTTAGAGTCAGAGGTAAATATGATATAATAGGTTTATTAAAAGTTAATTAAATTATTTAAGTTTATGAAAAATAATACAAGTTTAGTAGCATCAGTAGTTATCGTTTTAGTCGTTATTGGTTTGTTTGTTTATTTATCTATGAATAAAAAATCAGACGATATTCAAGGAGTAAATACAAATCAAACAGATAATGCGATTTCAAAAATTGGAGACAGTATCACTGTCGCTTATGTAGGAGCACTTGCAGACGGAACAGTTTTTGATTCAAATATAGATCCAAAATTTAAACACGTACAACCATTTACTTTTACATTAGGAGCTGGCCAAGTTATCCCTGGTTGGGATAAGGGTCTTGTCGGTATGAAAGTAGGAGAAAGAAAACATTTAGTAATTTCTCCTGAAGATGCTTATGGTGCAAATGGTTACCCTCCTGTTATCCCACCAAATTCTACTTTGACTTTTGATGTACAAATAACAGCGATAAATTAAATGGATACACTTTTCACAAACAAAAATTTTATAAAAGTAAGCACAATATTTATTTGTTTACTTTGTTTGTTGGCTATTGTTTCTATTTTTGGGAGTATTAGTGGACGTAATCGTAATAATTTAGAAAGTAAAAATACAATTACATTTGAAGGTAAAGGGGAAGTCTCAGCTGTACCTGATATTGCTACTATTAATTTTACAATCCGTGAAAACCAACCAATCTTAAAAGATGCGCAAGACAAGGTTACTAAAAAAGAAGGTGTTCTTTTGGCTTTTCTTGATCTAAAAAAAGTTGCAAAAGTAGATATTAAGACAGAGAATTATAGTTCTTATCCAAAATATGACTACAATACTCCTTGCTATCAGGGATCTGGTGTTTCTACTAAAATGGGAATGCCTTGTAGAAGTGAACCAAAGTTAATTGGTTATGAGGTATCAGAATATGTTTCAGTAAAGATTCATGATATTTCTCAGTCTGGGGATATAGTAAAAGGAATTGGAGCTTTGGGAGTTTCAGAAATGAATGGTCCAAATTTTTCAATTAACAACGAAGATCAATTAAAAGAAACTGCACGTAAAATCGCTATTGATGATGCAAAAGCAAAGGCACAAAAGCTTGCTGGTGATTTAGGGGTACACCTAGTTGGGATTGTAAGTTTTTCTGAAAATGGCAATTATCCTATGCCAATGATGTATGCAAAAGGATTGGCGACTGATGCATCTTTGTCTGTATCATCTCCATCCCCAGAGCTTCCAGCTGGTCAAAACAAAATAACCTCAAATGTCTCAATAACTTACGAAATAAGATAGAGATTGACTATTTTAGATAAAAAGAGTATATTTAAAAGAGCCCTTCGCGGGGCTTTTTTAAGAGGATTTTTAAAAAAATAATCATATAAATCAATATGTCAAAAGTTACTGAATATTTAAAAGAAACAAAAGTAGAATTAAAACACGTTAATTGGCCTACAAGAATGCAGACTATTTATTATACTGTTATAGTAGCAGTTCTTTCTGTTGGACTCGCATACTTTTTAGGTATTTTTGATTCTATTTTCTCTAAAGGTTTAGAAAAATTAATTTCATTTTAATATTATGGCTAAACAAGAAACACAAGGAGAAAGAAATTGGTATGCAATTCACACTTATGCTGGATATGAAAATGCAGTTTTGCGTAATCTAAAACAGCGTATTGAATCTCTTGGAATGCAAGAAAAAATTTTTAATGTTATCGTTCCAATTGAGAAAAAGGTAAAAATCAAAGGTGGAAAGCGTGTCGAAGTAGAAGAAAAGATTTACCCAGGATATGTACTTGTAGACATGGTTGTTACCGACGATTCTTGGTATGTAGTTCGTAATACACCACGTGTTACAGGATTCGTAGGAGCAGGAGTAAATCCAGTTCCTTTAAGAAAAGACGAAGTGGATTATTTATTTAAGAAAATGGATGCAGATACTATCAAGCATAACATTGATCTTGCAATAGATGAGACAGTTATGATTGTAGATGGACCATTTAAAGAACTAGAAGGTAAAGTAAATGCAATTGATCAAGAAAGAGGAAAGGTAAAAGTCTTAGTTTCAATGTTCGGTCGTGAAACTCCAGTCGAATTAGACTTCTTGCAAGTTAAGAAAATATAAGTTAATCTACAAATATATGGCAAAGAAAATAACAAAGAAAATTAAATTACAAATTATGGGTGGAAGAGCTACTCCAGCTCCTCCTCTTGGTCCTGCTCTTGGACAGGCTGGTATAAACATTGGTGACTTCGTTACGAAATTCAACGCTGCAACAGCAAAAATGATGGGGGAGAAAGTAGGTTGTATTGTCACTGTTTACGAAGATCGTACTTATGATTTCGTTATCAAGACTCCTCCAGCTACTGACCTTATCCTTAAGGCTGCAGGCGTAGAAAAAGGTTCAGGAAAGCCAAATTCATCAAAAGTAGGAAAGATCACTCGCGCTCAAGCTCTTGAAATCGGAAAGAAAAAAGCAGTTGACCTTAATGCTAAAGATGATGAAGGACTTATAGCTATTATATCTGGATCTGCACGCAGTGCCGGTATTGAAGTTAAAGGTTAATAAAAAATTTAAAACTTTTAAAAGCACCCCGACAATGTCGGGGTGCTTTACTTTTATACCGTTAAATGATAATTTGAAAGCTAACAGTAAATTTAGTTCTGTTGAAAATAATAAATAGTATCCACCTAAATTTCTAGAACAATGAAAAAACCTATTTTCGCCATAGATTTTGGCACAGTATTTGGAGTTGACCAAAGATTAATCAACAGAGTTAAAACAGTAGTTTCAGGTCTCGACCCAGATTACAAAAAACTCAAACGAGAACAACATTACCATTATGATTTTGCATTAAACTATCCGCAAAATTTTCGTGAGCAGATTAACATCATAAAAGAAAGTCCAGATTTTTTTTGGAATTTAGAACCAATTTTGGGTGTTAAAGAAGCAATTGATTTACTAATTAAATTAAACTTTAATGTATTAATTGTTTCATTACCTATTCTCGGGCAAAATAGTGAAGGAGTAGAACATGAGAAAGCATCTCTAATGTTTAAGCACTTTATGTGTGAGAAAATGCAGATTTCTTTTGTTTCAGTGCTTGATAAAACTGCGTTAGAATGTGACTATCTAATTGATAGCAATCCTGACATTGAGGGAAGTTGTAAACCAAAATTTAATTATTTGGTTTACGATGAAGGTTATAATTATAACCTTCATATTCCGAGTGAACGAAAAATTAACTGGCAGGTTTTCGAACCTAGGTTAAAAGCGATATTAAAACATCGCTAATCAAGACAAAAAAAATATTACATAAAATCGGCCGCTGTTTATCAGCTGTCGATTTTTTGATTTTTAGGATATACTAATGTTATGAAACAGGTAAAACATGAAAGGCCTAGTTGGGATCAGTATTTTATTACACAAGCCAATTTATTGGGTTCTAGGGGTACTTGTGATAGAAGTCGTTCCGGTTGCGTCATTACTAAAGATAAAAGAATAATTTCTACTGGTTATATTGGTTCTCCACCTTCACTTCCTCATTGTGATGATGTAGGCCATGAGATGAATACAGTAATAAATGAAGATGGTACAAAATCAATGCACTGTGTACGTACTACTCATGCTGAACAAAATGCGATAGTGCAAGCGGCACGTTTTGGTCTAGCTACTGATGGGGCCACTTTGTATTGCAAAATGACTCCTTGTTATACTTGTGCAAAATTAGTAATTACTGCTGGAATAAAACGTGTAGTTTCAGAAAAAGATTATCATGCTTCAAAACGTTCTAAAGAAATTTTTAAGAAAGCTAAAATAAAGTTGGAAATTTTAAATAAAGAAGTCGAAAAATATAAGCATCAATAAAACATTTATGGTTGATCTAAAAGAATTACAAAAAGAAGTAATGCAAAATAAAATTGAAAAAGGT
This sequence comes from Candidatus Nomurabacteria bacterium, assembly GCA_026396065.1. Taxonomy (GTDB): domain Bacteria; phylum Patescibacteriota; class Minisyncoccia; order Phycocordibacterales; family UBA9973; genus UBA9973. The sequence continues at coordinate 24,987 of JAPLXO010000003.1, forward strand.
TTCAATACTACTGATGTAGCTTTGGAATTTTGTCGAGCCCATGAGGAACTCTCAGAAGCTTTTTCAAAATTTAATAAAAACCAAGATGGAGTAGCAGAAGAGTTTGCAGATGTGGCTGTATTTTTACTCGGTATGTGTGAAATACTCGGTTATGATTTAGAAAAAGAATTGGTCAGAAAAATTGAAATAAATAAAAATCGTAAGTATATAAAAGGTAAATCTCCTGATGGTAAAGACATCTTTATTCGTGTCAAAAGTGATATAGATCCGTAAGCAATTTAAAACTTTATTTTAAATTGCTTTGATAATTCATTAGTTTTTTTGTCGGTTTTTGTAGACGAGCAGGTCATAACCGTCACTGGTGTAATCTTCTTTTTTTATATCCCAAGATTCAAGTAGGGCATACAAATCATTTTGAATTTTTATGGCATCTTTTTCATCTCCAAATTTTTCTAGCTCAATATATGAACCAATTTCAGCAACTTCATCAATACATATTTCTATATCACCCATACTCGCTGTAATTCGTGTTTTTTCTATGGTAATGAATTGGTAATAACCGAGAGTTTCTATTAGTAGAGTCATTTCTGATATATCTTTTTCTTGAATTTCCACTTCGTGTTCAATGCAATCAGTCTGGTTTGTTCTTGGTTGTTTGAGTGTGAAAATAACTCTTGTTATTCCATTTTTTTTCTCTTCACGAATACGCATATAATTTCTACCGAGTAAATGCTGAGTGAGTTCTTTTATATCATTTGGAAAAAACACCAAATCTTTTTGATATTTTTCTCCATGTATTTCAAGTCCATTAGCTTTTAGTTTTTCTAATACTCCAGCCTTGTCCCTCAATCTTGCTTTTACTTCAATTTAATTCATATTTTTAAAACTAATTATTAAAATCTTTCGTATTCTACGAATGAATAATCGTATGGATTTTTTTCATCTGCTTTGTGCGTCTCGCGTGTAGTTTCTCCGAAAACTATTGGGATAATTTCTGGGAAAAATACATCAGCATCTTTGTCTTCTGCTTCTATATGAGTGATATAAAGCTTGTCAGCAAAAGCCATTCCTTGTTTATATATTTCTGCTCCACCGATTATAAAGATTTCTGATTCTGCAGAATCATGTCGCGCAGTGTCCGTTGAAGCGCGACTCGAATTTTTAAATAAACTAAAAGCTTCTTCAAAAGAATATGCTATTTCTACGCCTTCAGCTTTGAAACTTTTGTCACGAGTGAGAACTACATTTCTTCTATTTGGTAGAGGTTTACCAATTGATTCAAAAGTTTTTTGACCCATGATAACTGCATGTCCAGAAGTTTTTTCTTTGAAATGAGCCATATCTGCAGGCATATTCCAAAGAAGTTTATTCTTCTTTCCAAGTTCATTATTTTTACCAATTCCCGCAATCATTGAAATTTTCATTATATATTTATACTGCAATCGGGGCTTTGATTCCTTCATGTGGATTATAATCTATTAATTCAAAATCTTCGATTGTGAAATCCTCGATATTTTTCTTAGCAGGATTTATTTTCATTTTTGGTAATGCACGGATGTCGCCACGGCGGGAAAGTTGAAGATTTGCTTGTTCCATATGATTTGAATACAAATGAACATCGCCACCAGTCCAGACGAATTCACCGGCTTGTAGTCCGCAGATTTGCGCGAGCATCATCGTGAAGACAGAGTATGATGCGATGTTGAAAGGCAGGCCGAGGAATGTGTCACAGCTTCTTTGATAAAGTTGGCAAGAAAGTTTACCATCGGCTACATAAAATTGGAAAAAACAATGACATGGAGGAAGCCCAGCTTTTGCCATCTCGTCGATGTCGGCGACGTTCCACGCTGAAACAATTATTCGGCGAGAGTCTGGAGTATCTTTTATCATCTCAATCGCTTTTTGTAGTTGATCGATATGCATGCCATTTGGTGCAGGCCAACTGCGCCATTGATATCCGTAAATTGGGCCGAGATTGCCATAATCTTTTGCAAAATTTTCGTCCGTTTTTATTTTTTCAATAAATTCTTTTATCCCCGAATTCCATTCTTCGCTTCCTGTCGCAGGTACTGCTATATTATTACGAACTAAATACGCTTTGTATGGCCATTCGTCCCAGATGTGCACGTTGTTGTCTGCTAAATATTTCAAATTTGTATCTCCGCGCATGAACCAAAGTAATTCGTGAATGATTGATTTGATTGGAACTTTTTTTGTCGTAAGGAGAGGGAAGCCATCAGCTAAATTGAAACGCATTTGATAGCCGAAGATACTTTTTGTACCAGTTCCTGTGCGGTCAGTCTTTGCAACACCTTCTTTAATGATGTATTCGAGGAGATCGAGGTATTGTTCATCGACGTGTTTACTTTGCATATTCTTAGTATAACTTCTTTTGTGAATTTTAACAATTTTCCACATATACGCCATGGCGTATATAAAAAATAGTATTATAATATAAATATGCTAGATAAAAAGAAATTTTACTATAAAGGGATAAAAACAAATGCTCTAGGTTTACCTTCTTTTAGTGATTCAAAGAAAATAGAAGAACTGCCTAAAAAGCAAACTAGAAAAAGAGATTTTTATGCTATGTCTTTTCAATCTTCATTTCAAAAAAGTGCACCAAAGAATTTAATTGTTATGTATGACATTCCACATCTTCAGAAAAAGGAACGTGATTGGTTTCGTCGGCATTTAATAAGATTCGGATATATAATGATTCAAAAAAGTGTCTGGGTCGGACCTTCGCCACTGCCGAAAGATTTCTTGAAATATCTTAAAGAAATAAAAATAGGGGACAAGTTCAAAACCTTTAAACTCGCTAAATCATACGTAAAATAAATATACGCCATAGCGTATATTTATTAATTGTTAGATTTATTTTTTATGGTATAATTAATTTATGGAAAATTTTAATCCAGCAAAAAAGAATGACCCCAAAAAGGAACCTATGTCAAGAAAAGTATCTAATTTTGTTAAAGCCACACTATTATCTAAATTACTAAATAATAGTAAAATAGATGAAACTTTAGCAAATAATCTATACGCCAATCGTATATTAGAAGAAGAACGAATTGCACCCAATAAATCTTTTTCAGGACTTACTCCTTCTTTACCCGAAGGAACCAATATAATTGACGTTTGGGGTTCTCATTTTGCAAATATTGGGGATAAAATGTATTACATTAGAGAATTTAAAAAGGGTTTTGATCTTATAGACAATACTAAAGATTTTATACCGGAGAAGTGGCTTTCTCGTCGTGAGAACAAAAGAAGAGCTGATCTTCAAAAAAAATATGGTCTTTCTGCTACCACCGAAGCAATTCCTCAAAATGAATTTTATCGTTACGATGAATCTATCGGTGATTTAGATGATTGGATTATTCATAATGATAAGGGGCAAATAAAAAAAATACCAGATCAGGTGAAGATGAAACATGGTGGCTAAAAGGAGAACCTTACAAGGGGATGGTAAAGCGTTCCTTGCTTGATCAACCAGAAGGTAGGCATTTATTTGCAAAACAATCCGCGTTAGAAGCTTCAATAGGCAGACCACTAGACCAACACAGGGAATTAATAGGAGACATAATAAAAAAAGGAGACATAAAAGATGGTGGGATAACCTTAACTCCTACATCAGAAGCAGATTTACCAAAGATAGAAGGGTTAAAATCATTTACCTATAATCCTATAACAAAATCTATGGAAAGAGGGATTTTTCATAATCCTAATAAAATAAAAGATGAAAAAGATAGAAATGCAAATCTGGGGTAAAAAATTTGACAATCAATTAGCTATATGCTATTCTGTATTTATCAATCTCACCTAATTATTTTAACGAGACTGACCTTTGTGGAAATCAATTATGACTTTTGTGTCGTGGAATTGGTTACCATGACAAAAAAGAAATATGATGAACAAACGCAGTTTCGCGCGTCCGGCTTCGGCCCGACCGCATAGTTCTTCTTCTCGTCCGGCTCACGCTCCTAGTAGTAGACCACATAGTGCTCCTCACCACGCAAGTGGTAGTGTAGCTCACCGCCCATCAGCTAAACCAGCTTTTGGTTCTCGACCTCATGTTGGTGCGTCAGGTGGTAGAACATTTAGTCGACCAAGCTTTAAAGGCCGAAGTAATTTCGGTGCGAAAAGAAGCGGTGGATTTGGAGGAGGTGGAGGAGGCAAGAAAAGATTTGGCGGTGAACGTATCGACGTTTCTCGCTTTATCAAAAAAGCAGTCAAAGTAGAAGAGAAGCCATATGTTTCAAAACACACTTTTGCTGATTTTCCTTTTGATCCAATAATTCAAAAAAATATCGCTAAGAAAGAATATATTCACCCTCGTCCAATTCAAGACCAAGCTATTCCTTCTGTCCTTGCAGGTAAAGACGTCTTTGGTATGGCAAATACAGGACAAGGAAAGACTGCAGCATTCTTACTTCCACTTATAAATAAAGTAATGAAAAATAGAGAAGAGAAAGTACTCGTACTTGCTCCTACTCGTGAGCTCGCAATGCAAATCGAAGAAGACCTGCGCTCTATGGCGACAGGATCAAAACTTTTCGGTGTGTGTGTAGTCGGTGGTATGCCGATTGATAAACAAATTCGCGAAATAAAACACGGAGTGTCATTCGTAATCGGTACGCCGGGACGCGTGATGGACCTCATTAAAAGAAAAGTCCTCGACCTCGCTCCATACAAATCCGTCGTCCTCGACGAAGCTGACCGTATGCTCGACATGGGATTTCGTGATGACATGGTTTCCATTTTAGGAAAAATGGATAAAAATCGTCAGACACTTTTCTTCTCTGCGACACTTTCTCCAGAAATTAAAAAATTAACTTCAGACTTTTTGAAAGATCCAGTCTTCATCTCTGTCACGACAGGGGAGACTTCAAAAAATATTGATCAAGATGTAGTGCGCTATAATTCCAAAGAAAATCGTTTTGATAAACTTGTAGAAGTTTTAAAGAATGATGGTTCTGATAAAGTGCTCATCTTCCGCGAAATGAAACATGCGTGTGATACTATCACAAAAGAGCTTTCCGACGCTGGTTTCAAAGTCGGCTGTATTCACGGCGACAAACGTAGTCGCGATCGCATCCGCACGCTCGACCTTTTCAAGCAAGATAAAATAAATATCCTCGTTGCGACCGATGTCGCAGCCCGTGGACTTGATATTCCAGATGTGACTCACGTTATCAACTATGATATTCCACAAACCTACGACACCTACGTCCACCGTATCGGTCGAACCGGCCGTGCTGATAAAAAAGGAAATGCACTTACTTTTGTGCCACAATAAAAATTTAAAAATAAGCAAAAAGCGGACTATAGTCCGCTTTTTGCTTATTTAGTTTTTGTGTTAAAATGGGGCTATGATTTAGTGAACTCCAAAACCTTATTATTACTTACTTAATTTAACTATTTTTACTATGAAAGATACACAAATAAAAAAACTAATACAATTAGAGGGGAAGAGACAAAAGAGCGTCATAAACCTAATTGCTTCGGAGAATTATGTTTCCAAAGATGTTTTGGAAGCTCTCGGTTCAGTACTTACAAATAAATACGCAGAAGGGTACCCAGGCCGTCGATATTACGGCGGAAATGAAATTATCGATAAAGTTGAAAGTTTGGCAATTGCTCGAGCTTTAAAACTTTTCAAATTAAAAACTGACGCATGGCATGTGAATGTTCAGCTCCTTTCAGGAAGTCCAGCGAATTTTGCATTATATTCTGCTTTAATTCCACTTGGTGGAAAAATAATGGGAATGAAATTATCTTCTGGGGGGCACCTTACTCATGGTTATCCACTTTCGATGACAGGAAAACTTTGGAAATCTGTTCAATACGAAGTCGATCCGAAAATGGAAGTGATAGATTATTCTGCTGTTGAAAAATTGGCACTGCAAGAAAAACCAGATATTATTGTTTGTGGTTATACTGCTTATCCACGAACTGTGGACTTCAAAAAATTCCGAGTGATTGCTGATAAATGCGGAGCACTGCTTCACGTAGACATGTCGCATTTCGCAGGGCTCGTCGCAGGGGGAGTATACCCATCTCCATTTCTATATGCCGACAGTGTGATGACGACAACTCACAAATCTCTACGTGGTCCGAGACAAGCGATTCTCTTTGTAAAAAAAGACGAGAGAGGATTCGACAAGAAACTCGACAAGATGGTTATTCCTGGACTCTTTGGTGGACCGCATGAAAATAATATTGCTGGAGTTGCGATTGCACTCAAAGAAGCCGACACTCCAGCCTTTAAAAAATATGCAAAACAAGTTGTAAAAAACGCACAAACACTTTCAAAAGAATTACAAAAACTTGGTTGGAAAATTATTTCTGGCGGTACCGATTCACATTTGATATTAATGGAAACTTTTCTATCAGGGGGAATTTCTGGCGCTGAAGCTAGTAAAAAACTCGAGAAAGCTGGGATTATTGTAAACATGAATACTGTCCCAGGGGACACACGAGGTGTGATGGATCCATCTGGTATTCGACTAGGCACTTGCGCAGAGACAACAATAGGGAAAAAAGAAAAAGATATGATTAAGATTGCACAAAAGATGAACAAGGTCTTAAGAAGGAAATAAAAAAATGTCAGAAATAATAAATACATATAGTTTAGATAATCCTTACAATATGATTCCGATGGATCGTGGTGAGTTTTATCGTGAGCAAGTCGAAATATTTAAAAAAGAAGGTAAGGCTACTAAAGCAGTTGAAATAGTAAATATTTTGATTTTTAATTCTCATGGAGAATTGATAATTCAAAAACGTTCTTTTAACAAAGCTCATAATGCTGGGCTTTTAGATAAATCTGTCGGTGGTCATATTAAAAATGGAGATACACCAGATTATACTGTTATGGTTGAGACAATACAGGAACTTCAAACCCCTTCAATTGTTTTGAAAGATCAAGAAGATTTTAATAAAACCTATTTATTATTAAAGGATTATCTAGAAACTATTGCTATTATTTCTCATTTGCATACAGGTCTTATTAGTCCGATTAAAATAGTGAATAACGAAAAGATTCCAATTGCAAATAAGGTTCATATTTATATGGGTGTTTATGATGGTCGCATAAGACCGGTTGATAGAGAAGCAAAAGGTATACTCTTTTATTCTCTAGCTGAGCTTGAGTCGGAAATGCAAAAAACACCAGAAGTTTTCACTGATGATTTGCATTTAATTATGAAACAATTTAAAGATGAAATTAAAAATTTCGTAGAATATATTACTAAATAAAATGTCTGAAATAAAATTTACTCCAAAAGGAATTAAAGAAAGAGGTGGAAAAGAAATTAAAAAAGAAGATTGTTCTTTCGTTATTTCTGAAACTAAAAGTTTATTGGGTGATAAAGACAAAGCAACCTCTATCGAACTCTTTGATAAAAAATTACAGGTTGGAAGTGTCTTAATTGAAGAGTTGAATGATAAGGAGTTGGGAAAACAATATGTACAATTAAGGTTTGTTGGCATTGGTCCTGACTATCAAGGTGGTAATGCTTCATTGATACTTTATGAAAAGTCTATAGAGTATGCTGAATCTTTAAATAAAAAATTACTTTTTGATAGTAGTCTCACTGTTCCTGCCTATAAAAGTTTTAAAAAACTAGAAGAGCTTGGATATAAAGTAATTGAAAATCCAGAAGCACAATTTAATGGAAATTTTTATAGAGCTCCAAAAAGCTGGGTATTAAGAGTCGAAAGGGTTAATAAAAAATAATTTTATGGAAAATGAAAAAATTGCGATTGATATAGTTTTGCTTTTGCCACCTGAAATTGTGGAGAAGTGTATTTTTGTAAATTCACAATTAGATAATTCTGGTTACGTTTCTTTTACTAATGGATACAATCCACATATTACTTTGGGAATGGGTTGTATTTTTAAAAAAGATTTGGATATTGTGAAAAACAAAATACAAAAACTTTCAGAAAAAATTAAACCATTAAATTTAACGACTTCAGGTTATTCTGGCGAAAGGACTTTTGGTTTTGCGATAGAAAAAAATTCTGAATTGATGACGATGCACGACGAAGCAATTTCTTTGTTAAAAGAAATTGCTTCGTATGGAGATGCCACTTATGAAATGTTTAATGAAAGTGAAAAAGTGAAAGATGATCCAGGGCTTGTGAAATGGGTTAGTAATTTCGTCATAGAACATTCAGGTGAACTTTATGATCCACATATTAGTTTAGGTAAAGGAGATAAGCCAAAGACAGATTTTCCTATTAGTTTTACAGTAAATAAAATCGGATTATTTCATATAGGCCAGCGGGGAAGTTGTAAAGAAAAATTAGCAGAGTTTATGTTAGAATAAAATTATGGAACTAAAAGATAAAATAGTAGTAATAACAGGGGGAAGTGAAGGGTTGGGCAAGACTCTTGCACAGTATTTTCATAACGAAGGATCAAAAGTAATAATTTCTTCTAAGAATAAAGAAGAACTTGAAAAATCTGCAAATGAAATAGGGATAGATTATTTTGTTGCAGATGTGACAAAAGAAGATGAAATGGAAAAGCTTGTTGAGTTTGCTTTGCAGAAATATAACACTTTAGATGTTTGGGTAAATAATGCTGGAGTTTTGTATTCATTCTTATCTGAAGATAAATATATAGATGTAGCGAAAGCAAAAGAAATGTTTGATGTAAATTTTTTCGGGACAATATTTGGCTCAAGACAAGCTTTAAAAAAAATGAAATCTGTAAATAGTGGCGCAATAATAAACATTATTTCCACCGCTGCTCTGGATGCTACAAAAGCTAAGAATTTAAAGATATATTTTGCTAGTAAATGGGCTGTGCGTGCTTATACGGAAGCATTAAATGAAGAATATAAAAATTCTGGAATTTCCATTTTTGCTGTTTATCCTGGTGGTATAAAAACTAAACTATGGAGAAATTACAAGCATGAGAAATTTGATGAGTTTATGGCACTAGAGTATGTGGCTGATATCATAATAAATAATTTAAAATCTGATAACCCAGAACATAGTTTAATTATTAAAAGACCAACAGCATAATACTAGCCACTTTAGTTAACTAAAGTAGAAAATGAAAAAATGAAAATTCCAACTAAAAAATTAAAAAATGGATTTGAAATACCTGTATATGGGCTAGGTACTTGGCAAATGGGTGGACGAGAAAATCACAATCTTGAAAATGATGACAACAAAGATATTCAAGGGATTAAAGATGCTATTAATAATGGTATAACTCACATAGATACAGCAGAAAAATACGCAGAAGGGTATACCGAAATTTTAGTTGGTAAAGCAATTAAAGAATTTGATCGCTCTAAATTATTTTTAGTGTCAAAAGTTAGAAAAGAAAATTTAAAATATGATGATGTTATTAATGCTTGCAAGAAAAGTTTAGAAAGACTGCAAACTGATTATTTAGATCTTTATCTAATTCATTTTTATAATCCTGAAGTCCCTTTTGAAGATACAATGAGAGCCATGGATTTCTTAAAAGAAAGTGGATTGATAAAAAATATTGGGGTTTGTAATTTTACTAAAGAGCGTTTAGCTGAGGCACAAAGTTATACAAAGAATAAAATTGTTTGCAACCAAGTGCATTACAACTTAATTTTTCGAGAACCAGAAAGAAAATGTTTATTAGAATATTGTCAGAATAATGACGTATTTTTGAATGCTTGGCGTCCAATTCAGTATGGTGATTTGTTGGAAAATATTCCTCCAATTCTTTCTGAAATGTGTGATAAATATAAAAAAACTCCAGCACAAATTGCCTTTAACTGGCTTATTTCTCAACCTTATGTGATTCTGATATCAAAGACAAATAATCATGAACATCTTGAAGAAAATCTAGGAGCATTGGGTTGGGAAATGGAAAAAGAAGATATAGAACGTTTGAGAAATGAGTTTCCAAATCAAAAAGATATTTCTAATGCAGTTCCGTTAGGATAAATTTATGGGAAATAAGTTTATTTTTCTCGTGCTATAATACTCCTTATGATTACAGGTACAATTATTTTAGTGGCTATATTCCTTGCTTTTTCAGGGATATTTTCAGGTTTGGCCATTGCTTATATGAGTCTCGATTTGGGGTTTCTCAATCGTTTAGTAAAACAGGGTAATGCAGATGCAAAGACAGTATTAGAACTGAGATCTTCCGGAATGAGACTTTTAACCACTCTTATTTTAGGTACTACACTTGCAAATGCTTTCGCTACAATTTTAATTGGGGATCATTTTTCTGGATTTGTAGCTAGTATTATTTCTGCAATTTTAATTTTTCTTTTGGCAGATGTTTTACCACAGGCTTTTGCTTCGAGGCGTGCACTTCGTTTTGGAGCAATATGTGCTCCTTTAATAAGAGCAACACTTTTTATTTTTTATCCTATTACTCAACCAGTCTCTTTTATTTTAAGAAAAGTTTTAGGTGAAGAACAAATAGCAAAACTTTCAAAAATGGATTTGCTTTCAATGATTGATGATAGCCAAACTACTACCAATGTAGCAGGTGTAGATAATGATGAACGTAGAATTATGCGTGGTTCACTTTTGTTTTCTGATAAAAAAGTAGATAGTGTTTTGACACCAAATACAGTAGTGAAAACTATTCCACACACTGATACTTTGACTCAAGAGAAAATTTTAGAATTAAAGGAATCTGGATACTCTCGTATTCCGGTATCAGCCGATGACCCAAATCATTTTGTAGGTATTCTTTATTTAAAAGATTTGATTGGGCTCGTCGCACCTATCTCAGTTAGAGAGGTGATGGATAATACAGTTCATTTTGTTCACACAAATGATCCTCTCGACCGTGTGCTTACAGAATTCATTGATACAAAGATGCATTTATTTGTCGTGCTAGATGACTTTGGTGGTTTCGAAGGTATTATTACAATTGAAGATATTGTCGAAGAAATTATTGGTCAGGAAATTATGGATGAAGATGATGATATTTCAGATTTACGCCAATTTGCAAAATCCCGCCAAAAAAGAAAAATTGGTTAAAAAATATAATTATGAAAAAAGGAAAATTCATAGTAATAGATGGTACAGATGGTAGTGGAAAAGCTACACAGGTAGACTTACTCAAAAAACAATTAACGAAAGATGGTTTTAAGGTTAAAACCGTTGATTTTCCTGTATATTATAAAAACTTTTTTGGTGCTTTTGTGGGGCATTGTCTTAAAGAGCAATATTACAATTTTATAAAAATTCATCCTAAAATCGCATCTGTTTTATATGCAGCTGATAGATGGGAATCATCGGAAGAAATGCGTAAATGGTTGAAATCTGGCTATATAGTAATAGCAAATAGATATGTATCTGCAAATCAGATCCATCAAGGTGGAAAAATAACAAATGCAAAAAAGAGGAAAGAGTTTTTAATTTGGCTTGATGAAATGGAATATAAAGTTTTTGGAATTCCGCGACCAGACCTAGTCATTTATTTGGAAGTCCCAATTAAAATTACTCAAAAATTAATGTCTGGTCGTGGTGGAGATAATACACGTCAATATTTAAATAGAAAAACAGATGTTCATGAGAATGATCCAATTTTTCTAGAAAACTCTAGAAAGAGCGCGTTGAAATTAGTTAAAGAGTTAAATAATTTTGTAAAAATATCTTGCTCAAAAGAAAATAAAATGTTTACACGTGAAGATATACATAAAAATGTTTACATAGAAGTTAAAAAGATTTTAAAATAATATGAAAATATATTTTGCTGGATCAATACGCGGGGGAAGAGATGATAAAGATATTTATGCTGAAATTATTTCTTTACTTAAAAAATACGGGGAAGTATTAAGTGAACATATTGGTGACAAAGAACTTTCTAGTTTTGGTCAGACACATATGACTGACTCTGAAATTTATCAGAAAGATATTGGTTGGATTAATGAATCAGATATCATTATTGCTGAAGTTACAAACCCATCTACTGGTGTTGGTTACGAATTAGGATATGCTGAATTCTTTTGCAAGAAAATAATCGCATTATATAGACCGATTGAAGGTAAAAGAATTTCTGCTATGATAAAAGGTAATAGCTATATGACTTGTGTCGAATATAAAGAAGTTCCAGAATTAGTAGAAGTTTTTGATAAATATTTAAAATAATGCAACTAAAAATTAAAAAATTAAAAGAAGATGCAAAATTGCCGAGTTATGCTCATCCGGGGGATGTGGGGCTGGATTTGTATTCAATGGAAAATATTGTAATAAAACCAGGCGAAGATATTTTTATCTGGCATGGTTTTGCTCTCGAATTCCCAGAGGGATATTGCGCCTTAGTTATGGATAAAGGAAGTATTTCAAAAGCCGGTCTTAAAACTATGGGTGGGGTTTTTGATGCAGGGTATAGAGGTGAATATAATACACACCTAGTCAATTTATCAGATAAAGAGTATATTATTGATGTTGGTGATAAGGTTGCACAGCTTGTTATTGTTCCCGCTATTATCGCTGATATTGAAGAGGTGAGTGAGCTTTCAGACTCTTCACGTGGGGAAGGAAGATTTGGTTCGACTGGAAAGAAATAAACACCTCACCCCAACCCTCTCCTTATTAAGGAGAGTGGGAATTAAATTCAAATGAAACAAATAATAGAAAACTTAATACGACAAGCTTTAAAAAATCTGGACATAGGCGAGGTGAATTTTATTGTGGAACATCCAGAAGATTTTAAGAATGGAGATTATTCCACAAATGTGGCTATGGTGTGCGCAAAGCAATTAAAAATGAATCCGAAAGCACTAGCAGAAAAAATTTCTGCAGAAATTTTTTCTGCTAAAGAGTCACAAATTTCAAAAATAGAAGTCGCAGGGGCAGGGTTTATAAATTTCTATTTATCACGAGAGTTTTTCAGTAATTCAGTAAAAGAAGTTTTAGAAAAAGGAGCAGATTATGGAAAAAATAATTCTCTAACTGGTAAAAAGGTAATGGTGGAATATACTCAGCCAAACCCTTTCAAGCCATTTCATATTGGGCATCTTATGAGTAATTCTATCGGTGAATCAATTTCTAGAATTGTTGAATTTTCTGGTGCGAAAACAGTGCGAGCGAATTATCAAGGTGACGTTGGTCCACACGTAGCAAAAGCTATATATGGTATGTATAAAGCCGGCCCTCCAGCGAATGAATCTACAGCATCTGTGTCTGTCTTGGCTCAATATATTGGACAATGTTATTCACAGGGTAGTAATTTTTATGATACTGATGAACAGGCCAAAAAAGAAATAGATGAAATAAATAAAAAAGTTTACAACAGAAGTGATGAAAAAATAAATCAAATATATGATTGGGGTAGGAAAGTAACATTGGAAGCTTTTGAAGAACTTTACAAAATTCTCGGTACAAAATTCGATTACTACTTTTTTGAAAGTGAAATGGCTCCAATAGGAGAAAAGATTGTCCGTGCAAATATTCCGAAAGTTTTTGAAGAGTCTGACGGCGCAATAGTTTTTCATGCAGAAAAATATAATCCAAAGCTCCACACTAGAGTATTCCTCACTTCTCATGGTATTCCACTTTATGAGACAAAAGAAATAGGCCTCACTACTACAAAATTTGAAAAGGAAAATCCTGATATCTCTATCGTCACCACAGCCATAGAACAAGGCGAATATATGAAAGTAGTCCAGCAAGCTATTGCATTAATGCATCCAGAACTAGAATCTAGAATGAAACATATTACTCATGGTATGATGCGCCTAGCATCAGGTAAGATGTCTTCTCGAAAAGGAAATGTCGTCACAGGGGAGTCACTGCTTCGTGATTCTATGGATGTAGTTTTAGAGAAAATAAAAGATCGAGAATTTACAGATGAAGAAAAGAAAAAAGTTTCCGAAAGTGTCGGTGTGGCTGCACTGAAATATTCAATCCTTCGTTCATCTCTCGGCTCTGATATTATTTATGATTTTGAAAAGTCTATTTCATTCGAAGGGGATTCTGGTCCTTATTTGCAATACTCTGCAATGCGTGCAAAATCTATTCTTGCGAAAGCATTGAATCATACTTCGTTTAACGAAATTCCAGAACAAGTTTCAGATTTAGAAAAAATACTTTATCGTTTTCCTGAAGTCGTAGCTCATTCATATGCAGAGCTCGAGCCACATCATATAGCTACATATCTCACATCTTTGGCTTCTAGTTTTAATTCTTTTTATACGAATACTCAGATATTAAATACAGAAGATAAATATTCTCATTATTATGTCGCCCTCACGAAAGCCTTTCTCTCCACAATGCAAAACGGCCTTTGGCTTTTAGGAATTACTTTGCCAGAGAGAATGTGATTCAGCAGAATCACTCTTGGAGTAAATTTTATAAAATTTGCAAAAAAATAACCCGCTTCACAATTAAGGAAGCGGGTATTTTAATCAGGTTCTAGTCCTGATTCATTGATTTCTTTTGTTAGTTTCGTTACTTCATTATTAGTAACTTTTTTTCTTTTCTTTAAAATTTTTATCCAACCGAATCCTTCTTTTTTTGAATGAATCTCGGTGGTGCGTCCTCCACCTCTAAAATAAATTTTACCATGTCGTCCACAACCTTCGCATATTAAAAAATATGCTTGTTTTACGGTCTCGCTAGACTCGAGATATTCAGAGTCTGTTACCATTTCAGTAAGAAAATCATTCAAATCAGTAAAAAGTTCACTTTTCATTTGAATAATTTTTTTTCTTCTAATTTTAAATGGCATTTTACCTAATATTATTTTTTCCGCTTCTTGAATTTCAAGTCCTAAAGCAGATGCATTCATTGTAGAAATTTGGTTGAAACTACGAAGCTTGCTAATTAGGTTTAAAACTTCAATTTTTGTTTTGTATGTTTTACTTTTGCTTCCGTTATCGAAAACAAGTTGTGCTTTAGCTCCACCATTGAGCCAAAGTAGCTTGATATGTGTGTCTAAAATCATTGTGTGATTATTTGTTAATTTCAAGGTACAGATCGATCGTTCGCTTTCCCTTGGTGGATATACTAGCTTACATAGATTTTATGTCAAATATCTTCTTTACAATCTAATATTAAAGTGATAGTCTTCGAATAAGATTTCTTTGTAAAATATAAGGTAAGTGAGGGGAGTATTTTGCAAATCTATATAGGTTTTCAAGACACTCTTCTCATTAAATTTATTAATGAAAAGAGCGACAATTAACTAGTAATTAATAATTAATACCTTTAAAAGATGAATTTAACACAATTTTTAAATGCAATTAAGAGACAAAAACCTCTTATTTGCATCCAGGGTGATATTTTTCTTACCCCTGCGGACCACATTGTATTTGCTGTGAATTACCCATCGAAAGATGGAAAATGGAATAACACCGGTGGCTTTGCCGGAGATGTTGTAGCCAGAGGATGGACAAATCTTCCTGAAATTAAGTTTGAAAAAGGTCAAACAATTTCAAAAAAGATTTTTGGAAAAACTTATCATGCAATTGCCGTGCACTCAAACGAAGAATATGGTTGGGACGAAGCTCCAGATCTTATTCAACTTTGTTTAGACAAATTACCGGTAAATAGTACTAGCGTAATGGCTATTGTACTAATCGGTGGAGGAAAAGCTGGTGAAAAGTATGTAGCCAGTATTAAAAATGTGGAAGGCATCAGCCGGACGTATAAAACAGTGGTACTTTATGTTAAAGAAGTGGAGCATTACAAATATTTACTTGCAGCTGGATACGTTTCTGCCGTTGTAGATGTTCCCAGAACTTTTAAGTTAAGAGACGACTACTTTCTTACGGAAGAAAGGACGGCTACTTCTGCTTAAAAATGATTTTATTTTTTATATTGTAAAAATCCTTTTGGTGTATATCAAAAGGATTTTTAATTTGTAATTTTTTGTGATTTTGTGTATAGTATAAATACAAGCGTTGAAGGGAAATCACCCCTGAGCTTTGGGAAGAAACCTGTAAAAAGGCGTAGAACCCATTAAATGAGAAGTAAGCAAGGTGGTACCACGAGAAACTCGTCCTTGTATAGCAATTTAATTATTGTTGTACGCGGACGAGTTTTTTTAATTTTAATTTAATAAATATATGGAAGAAAAAAAAGATACAACTAAATCAGAAATAGCACTTCGCGAAGAAGCGGTTTTGGCTTTTTGGCGAGAAAATAAAACATTTGAAAAATCTTTAGAAAAAGAATCTCCAAAAGGAAATTATGTTTTTTATGATGGTCCACCATTTGCGACAGGGCAGATGCACTACGGGCATATTTTAGGTTCGACTGCGAAAGATGTCATCGGTCGCTATCAAACTATGCGCGGATACCATGTTCCACGAAAATGGGGCTGGGATTGTCATGGTTTGCCTATTGAAAACATTGTAGAAAAAGAACTCGGAATAGCAGGACATAAAGAAATTGAAAAATATGGAATAGAAAAGTTTATTGAGTATGCACGAAGTAAAGTTTTGCAATATGAAGATGATTGGGAATCTGGTGTAGAGCGTATCGGTCGCTGGGTGGATTTTCGTGGTGGCTACAAGACGATGGATAATAATTTTATCGAATCAGTGTGGTGGGCGCTTTCAGAATTTTATAAAAAAGGTTTAGTTTATGAAGGTGTGCGCGTACTGGCGTATTGCGCCCGCTGTGAGACACCAATAGCGAATTCCGAAATCGCGATGGATAACAGTTATAAAGATATTTCTGATCTTTCAGTATATGTGAAATTTGAATTAGTAGACGAACCAAATACATATTTACTCGCGTGGACTACTACACCTTGGACTTTGCCAGGGAATACTGCTATCGCGATAAATAAAGATATTGATTATGTAAAAGTAAGACTTACAGAGGATGCTCAAATCCAAAAAGCTGGAACAGGTACTTATAATGTTTATACTCCTGAATTTTTAATTTTAGCTAAAGTTCTTGTTGAGAAAGTTTTAAAGGATAAAATATTTGAAGTTGTTGAAGAATATAAAGGTGAAAAATTAGTCGGAAAATCATACAAACCAATTTTTAAATATTATGAAAATGTTGAAATGCCAAATAAAGAAAATATTTGGAAAGTTTGGCATGCAGATTTCGTAACGACAGAAAAGGGAACAGGTATCGCACACCAAGCCCCAGCTTTCGGAGAAGAAGACTTCGTCTTGGCAAAAGAAAATAACGTACCATTTATTATTCACGTGAATAATACTGGCAAATTCGTAGATCAAGTTTCTGATATGGCAGGGCTAGCAGTAAAACCAAAAGACACAGCTGAAGACAAAGACGCGCACATGCGCACAGACATAGAAGTCATCAGAAAACTCCAAGAAAACGGAGCATTTTTTGCGAAAGAAAAAATACTGCACTCATACCCGCACTGTATGCGTTGTGATACTCCTATTATTTATTATGCTTTGCCATCTTGGTTTATCAATATCACGAAAGTAAAATCAGATATTGCAAAAAGTGCCGAAGAAATGAATTGGATTCCAGCGCACCTAAAAGATGGAAGATTTAAAAATATTTTAGAATCTGCCCCTGATTGGAATATCTCTCGCAATCGTTATTGGGCTTCGCCTCTTCCTGTTTGGAAATGCACGAAGTGTAAAGAAATGAAATTTATTTCTTCACTTGAAGATTTGAAAAAGCATACAAAAAAATCTGGAAATAAATATTTTGTAATGCGTCATGGTGAGACAGAGGCAAATAAAAAAGGAATAATCTGTTCTATGCCTTCTGGTAAGTGGCATTTGGATGAAGATGGAATAAGGCAAGTCGAAAATGCAGGTGAGAATATGAAAGATAAGAAAATCGACTTGATATTTGTATCTGATTTTACTCGTACACAAGAAACAGCTGAAATAATGAGGTTAAAACTCGGCTTGGAAAAAGAGAGTGTAATAGTAGAGAAAAGGCTTCGTGAAATAGGCGCGTATTCTTTTGATGGAAAAGTTTGGGATGAATATCACGCATTTCATACAAAGACAGTAGAGAATTTCAACAAGCGCGTGAATGATGATGAATCGTACGAAGATGTGAAAGTTCGTATGACAGCATTCCTATATGAAATAGAAGAAAAATATAAAGGTAAAAATATTTTATTTGTCACTCACGGTGGGCCAGCTTGGCTTTTGACGGCAGGATCTATGGGTAATGATGTAAAAGAAACCTTGGCAATGATTTTAGATGTTAAGGATTATCATTATTTCCAAAATGCGGAAATAAAAGAATTGGATTTTACTCCTATCTCACACAATGCAAAATTTGAACTTGATTTTCATCGACCATATATCGACAATATAAATCTCATTTGTGAGTGTGGTGAAGAAATGAAAAGAATCCCAGAAGTGCTGGATTGCTGGTTTGAATCTGGTTCTATGCCTTTCGCTCAAGATCATTTTCCTTTTGACCCCGAAGGAAAGATTACTTCCTACGGGGCAGGAAATTCAGACTGGGAAAAGAACAACTTTCCTGCAGGATTCGTGGCTGAATATATCGCTCAGACTAGAACATGGTTCAACTACACTCTCACAGTTTCTTCTGTTTTATTTGGTCATGCACCTTTTAAAAATGTCGTGACGACTGGAACTGTGCGCGCAGAAGATGGAGAAAAAATGTCTAAATCGAAAAATAATTTCCCTAATCCAAAGACTTTATTTGATAAGTATGGTGTGGATGCACTTCGTATGTATTTGATGTCTGGTCCACTAATGAAAGGGGAAGATGCGAATTTCGTAGAAAAACTCGTACAAGAAATATCTAGTAAAATAGTCGGCCGACTTGAAAACGTTGTTGCCTTTTATGAATTGTATAAAGACACCTCACCCCAACCCTCTCCTTATAAAGGAGAGGGAGCTAAAAACGTGCTTGATGTATGGATTCTTTCTCGACTTGCACAAGTGATGGAAGAAGTGACTCTTGGTATGGAAGCTTATGATATGGCTTCGGCTACAAAACCTTTTGATTTATTTATCGATGACCTTTCTACTTGGTATCTCCGTCGTTCCCGTGACAGAATGAAAGAAGAGGCAAGCAACCCCGAAGGAAAGAGTACTTCCTACGGGGCAAGAACGACTTTGTATTTTGTACTCAAAAATTTGGCAAAAGTCATAGCTCCGTTTGCGCCATTCGTGTCAGAAAACATTTGGATGAAATTGCGACTTGAGAATGAAGTTGAAAGTGTACATTTAGTAAACTGGCCCGACCTCACCCTGCCCTCTCCTGGAGAGGAGAGGGTTCTAGAAGAGATGCAGAAAACGAGAAACATTGTTTCTGTGGGATTAAAAGAGAGGCAAAAATTAGGAATTCCTGTGCGTCAGGTTTTGGGTGGTGTGAAAGTTAGTATTGAAAAATTAGATAATGAATATTTAGATTTAATAAAAGAAGAGTTGAACGTCAAAGAAGTGACACTAGAAACTAGCAACTCGAACCTAGAAACTAGTGTCGTACTCGACACGGTCATTACTCCCGAACTAAAAGAAGAAGGGAACTACCGTGAACTCGTTCGCGCGATTCAAGACATGCGTAAAAAAGCAGGGCTCACTCCTTCAGATATAATTTCTCTTTCTATAGAAACTGACGAGATAGGAAAATCTTTAATTCAAAAATTCGAAGCTGATTTCAAGAAAACTATTTTGGTGAAAGAAATAAAGTTTGAGAGTAATACTGGGGAAGAAGTAAAAGTGGATACTTTAATCTTTAAAGTTAGTATTGAAAAATAAGGGTATTTACTCATTTTGCTTGACTTTTTCGTGCATTGGTGCTATACTTTCAGTTGGTAAAGTTCGTTGAAAAATGCTTGTTTTTGGGCTTGTTGCTCGGTTTTAGGAATCTTTATTTTATTTGGATTCTTGAAACTGGGCAATAATGCTTGGGCTAAAAAAACAATCTAAAACAAAAACAAAATGAAAAAATTTAAACTTGTATTGGTAATTGTTGCAATAGTTGCTTCAATTATCGCGAATGTTGTGTATGTACCTGAAGTTCGCATCCTTTGCTTTATTTTCGAATACTTCGCACTCGGTTTTTTACTTCTGCAAATTATCGCAGAGGAAAGTGGAATTGAAGTTATGAAATTACCTGATTCTGAAACAGGCGAAACGATTTCAAAAGACTTCTTGAACTCGGGTTATTACTACGAGGGCATAGATGGCTTTTGGAAAAGTTTAGCAAAACTTCTTCCCATTTTTCCTAAGGAAATTCTTCTTCAACAAATCAACGAAGGAGTAAAAACTGAAGAACAAATGATGGATGGCAGGAATTGGTTGTCGAGAAAGGAAGCTATGAGTTTCGGAGCACAAAATGTTAAAAGCGGTGAGTACAAAGACGGAAAGGTACGTATTTACTTCTTTAAAGACGAAGAAAACAAAGGTCAGCGCTCTGAGCTCTGCGTTTGTTTGGATGGTGACAGTCCGGACGTGGACGTGGGCAAGTTCAATCCAGAGAACCGGTGGCGCAATGGCCGCATCTCGTATTCTCGCAAATAGATATTTGCGAAACTTATCTTAAAGGGCTCTTTGATTCTTTTGAATCTGGGGCCCTTTAATTTTTTTTTATTTTTTAAAATGTTAGAATATATACAGAACAGTGCGGTAATTTTCGGCAGTGTCCAATATTCTAATTAGAATACAAGCTTCTTGAAATACATTGTTTCGATTTTAATACGGTCAGAATTGTGTCGGCGAATTTTTATTTTCTTACACAAGAGCACGATATTATTTTCCATTAAAAAAATATTTATTGGTGATACTACTAGTGAGCTTCGATGCTCCAAATAATATTCAAAAGTTTATGATTTAAACTTTGGTGGCACAGATGGTCGTATCACAGAAGGTCAGCGCTCTAAACTCTACGTTTATTTGAATGGTGACAATCCGAACGTGAACGTGAACAAGTTCAATCCAGAGAACAAGTGGAACAATGGCAACATCTCGTATTCTCGAAACAAAAATTTTCTCCCCGTTTATCATTTTGGTAAATGAGGAGTTTTTAATTTACGTACATTTCTGCTATCGCTAGGATTTACGTAATTTTGTTTCGATTCCTTTTTTCCAACCTCCTAAAATTTTACCGACTTCGTGAAGTTTACTTGAAAGTTCTAAATATTCTTTTTCTTTGATCAATTTGTTTTCAAAAGCAATTTGAAGTAGGTATTTTATAATGTCGTTCTTACTGATAGCTTCGACTATCACAATGCTTTTGTTTTCCATCCCAGCATAGTATGCTTTGTAGATGAGTTCAAGTAAATCTAAAAAATGGTTTTCAATTCTGGCACCAGTTGTATATCTGCCGATACGAGGCATATGAGGGACGATATTACTACACCAAATAGCGAAGCTCTCTTTTGTTCGCAAGATCACACTGGCTTTCTCGATGGAAAAAGTAGTGTGTGTGTGTGTGTGTGTGTGGATTCAGCCATGCCTTCAATAATATCATATTGGTAGAAAATTTGTTTGTATCGTGGCGAGAATTTTTGCGAGGTAAAAGCAAACGAAAAGATGTGATTTTGTTTGGAATGAATTTGATGGATAATATTTTTTCTCTCCACAACGACCTTAAAAATAAAAAATATAAACACAGTAATTACGAAGCATTTAAAATAAACGACCCGAAACCGAGAGACATACACAAAGCCAGTGTGCGAGACAGACTTTTACACCATTCTATCTATCGTACGCTGTATCCGTACTTTGATAAGAAATTCATTTACGATTCATATTCTTGCCGATTAGGAAAGGGAACACATAAAGCAATATATAGATTTGAAAGTTTTGTAAATAAAGTAAGCAAGAATAATACAAAAACCTGCTGGGTTTTGAAATGCGACATCAGAAAGTTTTTTGCAAATATTGACCATGAAATATTGAAAAACATTTTGGCGAAATACATACAAGACAAAGATACATTAAATTTGTTAAGGAATATAATAGATAGCTTTCAAAGTGACACAAACTCTGCCTATGCAGAAAGTGTGTCACTTTCTGCTATTGGTTTACCGTTAGGTAATTTAACTTCACAGCTTCTAGTAAATATTTATATGAATGAATTTGATCAGTACGTGAAGCATAAGCTCAAAGTGAAATATTATATTAGATATGCGGATGATTTTGTAGTATTGAGTGAAGATAAAAAGTATTTGGAAGAAATACTGGAAGAAGTCGCAAATTTTCTGAAAGAAAATTTGCGACTAAAGTTACATCCAAACAAAGTTTTTAGTAAAACAATATTTTCTGGTGTAGACTTTCTCGGCTGGGTGCATTTTCCAAGACATCGAGTGTTGCGAAATGCTACTAAAAAAAGAATGCTTAGAAATTTAAAGAAAAATAGTAGTGAAAATGTAAAAGCTTCATATTTAGGAATGTTGAGTCATGGGAATGGTTTTAAATTAAAGAATCATATTTACGCCATGGCTGAGATATAAAATAAATATTTTATTCAAAATGCAATTGTAAATGCTTCTTTGTGAGCATGTCTTTTAATTTTGGGAAATTACGGAGGTCTGGGTCAGTGGTTATTAGGTTTGTCGCTTCGAGGCGTGCGGCTTCTACCATTTTTATATTTTTAATCGCTTCCATACCGAGGTCGGTGATGCCCCATTGCTTTGAGCCTGCGAGTTCTCCTGCACCACGGAGCGATAGGTCGAGTTCAGAAAGCTCGAAACCATTTTTAGCCGTTTTTAATGCTTTCAATCGATGCATAGTTTTTTCTGATTTGGCTTCGGCAAAAACATAACAAAAGGCTTGATGATTACTACGTATCACGCGTCCGCGGAGCTGGTGAAGTTGTGCGAGTCCAAATCTCTCTGCACCTTCGATAATTATTATTGTAGCATTAGGCACATTCACACCGACTTCGATTACAGAAGTCGCGACGAGAATATCAATAGCCCCTAAAGTGAAACGTTCCATAACTTTCTCCTTTTTTTCTTTTGTCATCTTACTGTGGAGCACATCTATTTCACAGTCTTGGAAAACTTCTTTTTTAAGTCTTTTGGCTTCAGCGACTGCGGATTTCATGGTGAGGGCGAGTTCTTTTTCAGGATCTGGTTCGTCGATACGAGGGCAGATGACATAGAGCTGTCTACCTTTCGCCATTTCTTCTTTTATTTTTTTATAAGTATCTTCTCTTTTGTCTGGGGTAATTATTTCTGTAATAACTGGTTTTCTACCAGCTGGCATCTCATCGAGTAAACTCAAATCAAGGTCACCATAAATAGTGAGTGCGAGTGTGCGGGGGATCGGTGTCGCTGTCATTGAAAGTAGGTGTGGAGCGAAGCCATCCTTTCTAACTAAATTTCTTCTCTGTGCCGTACCGAAACGGTGTTGCTCGTCGATGATAGTAAGTGCGAGATTTTTAAATTTCACCGATTTTGAAATGAGTGCGTGAGTGCCGATAAGTATTGGAATTTCACCATTAGCAGTCCATTTCAAAAGTTGAGCTCTGGAAATATTTGTCCATCCGTCAGGGCTGACTTTGGATGGAAATTTGCGACAGGTCTTGCCTGTAAGTAGTGCTACATTTATTGGTAAGTGTTTAAAATATTTTATAAATGATTCAAAATGCTGAGTCGCTAAAATTTCTGTCGGTGCCATATAGGCGACTTGTAAATTACCGAATCCATCTTTCCCCTCCTGCCTGAGGAGGGGTGTTTTGGAATCAAAACGGGGTGGTGGGAGAGGAGGTCTTTGAGTAACTGTGGCATATGTTACCGTCGCAGCGACTGCTGTTTTACCAGAGCCGACGTCACCTTCGAGCAGGCGAGACATTGGGTGATCAGCTTTTATATCTGTCAGAATTGTGTTGATAGCATCGACTTGGCCTTGAGTGGCTTCAA
The DNA here is from genome assembly GCA_026396065.1 of Candidatus Nomurabacteria bacterium. Classification (GTDB taxonomy): domain Bacteria; phylum Patescibacteriota; class Minisyncoccia; order Phycocordibacterales; family UBA9973; genus UBA9973. Next base: position 48,763 of record JAPLXO010000003.1, read on the forward strand.
AAGGAAAACGTTCCAAAAATTCTTGTACTTTTGTTTCATCTGGATTAACACGAAATGATTTATTATTTTTATATTCTCTTCGGTCTTGTTGTCTTTGTAATTGGATGAAAAAAACTTCTTCAAAAGCAAAACGCTTTCTAGCTGAAAGGGAATCATGTTCATTTTGCGGTGTGTGAATCCAAATGAGTGATGTTTTTAAACTAGGTAAATGATATTTATCTAAAATGTCTTTTGGTATGTAATCAAAAAAACCATCTAGCACACTACTGTTAAATATTTTTTGTATTGTATGGTAAATCCATTTAGAAGTTATGCCTCTAGTTTCTCTGTATACAGGATATGAAAGTCCTGTATTATTTTCTCCCCCTTTATAAGGGGGAGTGCCCAAAGGGCGAGGGGGTGAATTTTTAAATAAACTCTCATGTTTATCTATCGGTAGATTTCCAATTTTTTCAAATTCTGGATTGGTAAGATATAAACCACTTTTACTTTCCGTCACTTTTCCTGTTAGCTTTATATTTTCACCTTCGTGAATCATTTTGGCTAGATATGCTTGGTGAAACCAAATGATTTTTATTCTCCCTGAAAGATCCTCAATATAAGCTTCACCCATTGGTATATGTGAACGAAAACCTTTTTTTGTTTTTAAATTTGTAACTTTTCCATAAACCGTCGCTGTCTCACCAGCTATCAATTCATCGATTTGTTTTATTTGAGAAATATCTGAGTAACGAACAGGAAAGTAGAATAGCAAATCGGCAACAGAAAAAAGCCCGAGCTTATGAAGGGCTTTTTTCTGGTTGATATCGAGGCGGGAAATATCCTCTAACTTATCACCTATATTCATAGTTTTAGTTACCAATTAATTCTTTTATTTTCTTTGTCAGTTCATCAAGTGTGAAATTTGATTTTACCATGAATTCACTGATACCTAGCTTTTGTGCACGTGAAATATCTTTTTCTTCTGAAAGATTTGAGAATACTATTACTGGAATAGTAAGCATTGCTTTATTTTCACGGATTTTTTCTAAAATCATAAAACCATCAACTTGAGGAAGAAGTAGATCTAATAATATTAAATCTATCTTTTCTCCGCTATCTGTAATCTTAAATACCTCATCGCTATTTATAGCCACAAGTACCTCATACCCTTCTTTTTTAAGTTTGGTTGCTTCTAGACCTTGTAGGAATAGATCATCTTCAACAATCAGTATTTTTTTAGACATATGGATATTATACTACAAGCAGAAAGCCTTGCAAGTTATTTTTTAGCTATAGGTACTGTAAAGAAAAAGGTCGTACCATGGCCTGCTTCACTTTCAAACCAGACTTTTCCACCCTGAGCCTCAGATATTTTCTTTGTTGTATATAATCCAATTCCAGACCCCATAGCTTCTTTTTTTTGTGCATCATCAGTGCGATAGAATTTTTCAAATATTTTTTTCTTACTATCTTCAGATATACCAATACCAGAGTCTTTTACAGATACTTCTACTAATCCATCGTCGTTTACTTTTATTGAAATAAATATTTTACCATGGTAATGACTATATTTAATTGCATTCTCTATCAAATTTTGTAATATTACTCGAGTTTTTTCCTTATCTATTTTTACATGAGGTATTGTATTATTCGGTTTTAAGAAAATTATTTCAATACCACGCCCCATTGATTCTCCAGAAAAATCAAAAATTGTACTTTCAATAATTTCTATCAAATTAGCATTTTCAAAAATATATTTTTTTTCTACTACATCTTCTGACTTGTTAATAAGTAAAATTTCACTTACAAGACTTATCGCTCTTTCATTTCCATCTGATGCTTTTCTAAGCAATGTTTCTTGTTCTAACGTAAGTCTTCCTAAGTCTCCATCTAGAAACATCCTTATTATCCATTTTAGTGCAGCCAACGATGTGCGTATTTGGTGCGCACCAATAGACACAATTTCTGATTTTACAGAATTCAATTTTACTAGACGTTCATTTTCACTTTTTAATTTTTCTATTTCTTCAGGCATAAGAGTATTTTAGCATAAGATTTTATTATTAGATATTCTTTGATGGAAGTATTATAATGTAAATATGAATAAAAAAGTCTTTATAACAAGGAATATTCCAGACCTCGGGATTACTATGTTAAAAAATAAGGGTTATGAGGTAGATATTTATCCAAAGAATAAAATAATGTCTCAAAAAGAGCTTATTTCTATATTAAAAAAGAAAGATTATGATGCTGTTTTGTGTCTTTTGACTGATAAAATAGATGCAAAAGTCTATAATGCCTCACCATCGGTAAAAATATATTCAAACTATGCTACGGGTTTTGATAATTTAGATTTAGCTGAAGCTAAAAAAAGAGGAATTTTGATTGCGAATTCTCCAGCCGATTTGTCTTCAGAAGCTGTCGCCGAGCATGCACTCGTAATGATGTTAGCTCTTGCAGCGCGAATAGTAGAAGCTGATGATTTTGTTCGTCGTGGAAAGTATAAAGGTTGGGATCCGATGCATTTTATCGGTACAGATATTTTAGGAAAAACTCTCGGGCTCGTCGGTGCTGGTAGAATAGGGGAACGAGTAGCCTTTTATGCAAAAGGCTTAGGAATGAAAATAATTTATACAGATGTCACAAAAAATCCTAGAATAGAAGAATCAGTCGGCGCAGAATATTTTGCTACTATGGAAGAACTTTTACCAAAAGCAGATATTGTGACTTTACATGTGCCACTTTTAGAATCGACAAAACATTTAATGAATGAAAAACATTTTAAAATGATGAAGCAGACTGCTTTTTTAGTAAATACTTCTCGTGGCCCTGTCGTAGATGAAAAAGCACTCGTGAAAGCTTTGAAAGAAAAAGTGATTGCAGGTGCAGGACTGGATGTTTTTGAATTTGAACCAAAATTGGTTTCTGGTTTATCAAAACTTCAAAATGTAATTCTCACACCACATATCGGATCTGCAAGTATCGAAGCTCGAAATCAAATGGCCGAGGTTGCCGTAAATAATATAATAGATTTTTTTGAAGGAAAAGTTCCTGCAAATATCGTAAATAAATAAAATAAAAAATATGATTGGAAAATTAATTATCGCAAGACATGAAGAATCGGAATGGAATAAGCTAGGTAAATGGACTGGTTCTATGAATATTGGTTTGACAGAAAAAGGTTTTGATAATTCTCGAAAAATGGGGGAACTTATTCGTGGTATTCCAATGGATCAAGCCTTTGCTTCGACACAAATTCGCTCTCTTGAAACACTGCTTTGTATGGAGGACGATATTTGTATTGATTTACCGATTACTCGTTCTTCAGCTTTAAATGAAAGGGATTATGGGGATTATACTGGAAAAAATAAATGGGAAATGAAAGACCTGTTGGGCGAAGAAGAATTTGATAAACTTCGTCGCAATTGGGATTATCCTGTGCCAAACGGTGAGACATTAAAAGTTGTTTATGAAAGGGTGGTGCCATATTATTTAAATACTATTTTACCAATTTTAAAAGAAGGGAAGACTGTACTTCTCGTCGCTCATGGAAATTCACTTCGAGCTTTGATGAAATATTTAGAAAATATTTCTGATGAAAATATTTCTCATTTAGAGATGCTTTTCGATACTGTTGTTATTTATGAAATAAATGAAGAGGGAAGAATGATTAATAAAGAAGAGAGACATATGCCAGTTGTAAAAGATGATACAAAAAAAGTCGCACAGATTGTGGCGACGATTGGGATTAATTCTGGAAACAGAGAAACACTTTTGGAATTGATAAATCACAATATGAATGTGGCACGACTAAATTTTTCTTGGTCCGATCTCGCCTGGCATGAAGAACATATTAAAATGATTCGTGATATGGCGAAAGAGGCTGGAAAAAATATTTTAATTATTCAAGATTTACCAGGGCCGAGAATTCAAGAAGAACACGGGCATACATATGACAAGACAATGACTTTTGATATGACTGAGCAAGACAAAAACTTTGTGAAGTTTGGTGTAGAGCAGGGAGTAGACTATATAGCTCTTTCATTTGTCGGTAGTAAAAAAGAAATAGAAGAATGTAGAGAACTTGTAAAAAGTCTTAATGGCACACAAAAAATAATTGCGAAAGTAGAAAGAAAAGTCGCCCTCGATAACCTTGAAGAAATTATTTCTTCGGCTGATGCTGTAATGGTGGCGAGGGGAGACCTTGGCAATGAATTCCCATTAGAAGAAATTCCTTTCATTCAAGAAAAGATAATTAAAGCTTGTAATAAAGCTGGCAAACCTGTGATCACTGCGACACAAATGATGCTCTCGATGGTAAACAGTCCGACACCGACAAGAGCAGAAGTGACCGATGTGGATACTGCAATACTACAGGGAAGTGATGCAGTAATGCTCTCTGAAGAAACAGCCACAGGTAAATACCCAGTCGAAGCGGTGACTATGATGGAGAAAATAATTCTCGAAGCTGAGAGTCATATGACCGGTGATAAAAAATTAAATCTTTTATAAAATTTATGCAAAAAATAAAAAAAGTTACGGGGAGGGAAATAATAGATTCACGAGGAAATCCGACTGTCGAAGTGGAGTGTGAACTTGAGAGTGGGACAGTGGCTGTGGCTGGTGTGCCGTCGGGGGCGAGTACTGGAATACACGAAGCCTTGGAATTGCGAGATAGAGATATGGCCAGATACAATGGCCTCGGAGTTTTGAATGCGGTAAATAATGTAAATACTATAATTAATGAAAATATTTCTGGGAAAGAATTTAATCAGAGATCTTTAGATGAAACTTTGATTACACTCGACGGCACAAAAAATAAATCCAAACTCGGAGCGAATGCAATACTCGGAGTGTCGCTCGCTTTTGCTCGCGCAGTCTCTCTCGAGAAAAAAATAAATTTATATGAATATTTAGGGTCTTTAGTCGGCAATACACAATACACTTTACCTGAGCCAATGTTCAATGTGATCAATGGTGGTAAGCACGCAGATAGTGGACTCGATATTCAAGAATTTATGATTATCCCCGTCGGCATAAAAACTTTCAAAGAAAAAGTGCGAGTCGTTTCAGAAGTTATTTCAGCCTTGAAAAGAGTTTTAGTAGAAAAAGGTTTCGGCGTTGGTGTGGGGGATGAGGGTGGCTTTGCACCAAAACTCGCTTCCAATGAAGAAGCTTTTGATATTTTAATACAAGCAATACAAAATGCTGGCTATACTACAGAGCAAATAAAGATCGGTATCGATGCGGCAGCATCAAGCTTCTTTATAGATGGAATGTATAAATTAAAAATAGCAGGGGAGGAGAAAAGTTTGAATACCGAGGAAATGATAGCTTGGTATGAAAAGCTCGTATCTACATACCCGATAATTTCTATCGAAGACGGACTCAATGAAGAGGATTGGGCTGGATTCGTATCATTAAATAAAAAACTCGGAGACAATATAAAAATAATAGGGGATGACCTACTCGTGACGAATGTAGAAAAAATACAAAAAGCTATAACAGAGAATGCAGTGAATTCTGTTTTGATAAAATTGAATCAAATCGGAACTTTGTCTGAGACTATTGATGCGATACAAATGACTAAAAAACAAAATTGGAATGCAATCGTATCTCATCGCTCAGGGGAGACGAATGATACATTTATCGCTGATCTCGCTGTGGGCTTTTCATGTGGCTACATAAAATCCGGATCACTTACTCGCGAAGAAAGAGTTTGTAAATATAATCGTTTGATGGAGATAGAAGAAGATATTTCTAAATAAAAAAAGCTAGCAATGTGTTTAGTTGTTGGATTTGCGTATTGCAAATCCTTGACCTATCAATGAGTTTATGATATTATAAAGTTAGGTTAGTTGAGGTCTAAAGCCTCGTTAAACAAGCCAAAAAAGTAAAAGTTTAACCTTTAAAAACTAAAAAAATGAATCTAGGAGAATTAGCCAACAGGCTTACAACAGACGCGAAAGTTTTTCGCAACAAAAAATTAATTACTGAAGTCCTTCCTAAGGTAAACGGACAGGAAATCACCGAAGAAAATGTTAAAAAATTTATTAATGAATTTTTAACACAAGTAAAATTACCAGCAGATGTGAGAGATGTCATTGACCTTAAACTGGGTGATTATTCGAAGCGTGCTTTAAACAGTATCAGAAGAAATAATCACATGAATGACTACGAAAGTGGAAACACTTTTAATCAAATTAGTGCTGAAGCTATTCTCGTTGATTTTATCAACTATGCTTGTATGCCACTTGACCTTGGATTCTACACAAAGGATTTGCTTGAGAAAGTTCCTGCTTAAATTTTGCCACAATGAAATCATTTTTAAAAGCCCCTCTGCTATGCACGGGCTTTTTATTTTTACTTTAAATTTAGAATGTGTTCACAAAAAAAAATGTTAAATACAGTTAAAAAAACTTTGCGGAAGCGGTGAGATTCGAACTCACGGTCCTTTAAAGGGACGGCGGTTTAGTAAACCGCTGCCTTAAACCACTCGGCCACGCTTCCAGTATGAAGCTGTAATAAAACGACTTTAATGTTATACTAGCACAACATAATAGATATATAAAGGAGCCGTGTCAGAGTGGTCTAACGTACCTCTTTGCTAAAGAGGCAGGGGCTTCAAAACCCCTCGACGGTTCGAATCCGTCCGGCTCCGCAAAGGTTGAAAATTTATTAATAAAAGTTTGTAATAATTAAAAGTCTAGAACGGCTTAGGTAATATATGAAAAAAATAACAAAAAAAACAGAAACAAAAGGAATGTCATTAGGTAAGAAAGTTGCAATAGGTGCTGGAGTAGCAGCTATTGGGGCGATAGGAGCCTATGCTTTTATGGGTCCAAATGGAAAAAAGAATCAAAAGAAAGCGAAAGTTTTAGTAAATAAAATAGTAAAGACAGAAAAGAAAATCCAAAAAGATTGGAAAGACTTAAAAGCAAAAGCAGGACCATCTCTAAAAGAATTCAAAGCAACTATAAAAAAGATTACTGGTAAAGCAAAGACTATCGCAACTACAGAAGCCAAAAAGGATATTAAGTTAGTAAAAAAAATAGCAAAAAAAGTTTCAAAAGAAGTAAAGAGAAGAATTTAAGCGTGATTTTGTAGTATAATTTAAAAATGCAAAAGAAAAAAATTTTAGTTACAGGCGGATGCGGATATATCGGAAGTCATACAATAGTAGATTTACTAGAAAATGATTTTGAAGTTATTTCTATTGATAATTTATCTAATGGCTCGTTAAAAATGCTTGATGGTATAGAGAAAATAACGGGTATAAAAGTAAAAAATTACAAAATAGATTTATGTAATTTAGAGGATACAAGAAAAGTGTTTAAAGAAAATTCAGACATTGTCGGCATTATGCATTTTGCTGCTTTTAAATCTGTACCAGAGTCTGTAAAATATCCACTCAAATATTATATTAATAATATTAATTCTTTGGCCAATGTTTTAATTTGCGCACAAGAGTTTAACGTTAATCATTTTATTTTTTCTTCATCTTGTTCAGTGTACGGAAATACTACAGAGCTACCAATAATAGAAGAGACAGCCTTTGGTGTGACAGAGTCACCCTACGCATATACAAAACAAGTAGGAGAAATTATGTGTCGTGATCTTTGTAAATCAAATGAAAATTTTAGTACCACAATTTTAAGATATTTTAATCCTGTTGGAGCCCATGACTCAGTATTGATTGGAGAATTACAAGAAAATCCTGAAAATCTTGTGCCTGTAATTACTCGTAGTGGTATTGGAAAAATAAAAGAAATGAAAGTTTATGGGAATGATTATCCTACACGTGACGGGTCGTGTATTCGTGATTATATTCACGTGATGGATATTGCCAGTGCCCATACAAAAGCATTACTACATTCTTTTTCTCGAGAAGATGCTAATCGTTATGAAGTTTTTAATCTTGGTAGTGGTGCTGGAACAACAGTACTCGAAATGATACAAGCATTTGAAAAAGTTTCTGGTAAAAAATTAAATTATACTATCGTGCCTCGTCGCACTGGGGACGTCGTAGCTGTGTATGCTGATAATGATAAGGCTCGTCGAGTTTTAGGTTGGGAAATAAAATATAATTTAGAAAAAATGATGGATACTGCTTGGCGTTGGGAGCAGACTATGTAAAAAATTATTTTCTGATATACTCTTGATATGAAAGGTATGACTTTTTTAGATAAAATAAAACAAAAATTTTGGCGTTGGATCTACAGCTTTTTTCCAAGCTTACAAAAGTGGCTTTTGAAGACTCATCTTATTTGGCATGAAAAGGGAAGGCAAAAATATCATATTGGTTGGTTGGCACACGGAAGAACTTTAGAAGAGTTAAAAAAACATTTACATCAGAAATGGGGTTTTGGTAATCATTTCGTGGCATGGACAGATGATGGGCAGGTATTGAGTTGGAGAAAACTTTTAGATTTTCAAGATCAATATCATTTACGTGTTTTCTCTGATGGAGAAATTCGTGGACATTATGAGCTCACACCAGAAGCACACCCTATTGCACACTTTGAAGAAAAAGGAGAGACACATTGTCAAAAAGAATTTGTAAAATTTTTAGGTGATTTTGTAACAGATAAAAAACCAAAAAATATGCATTTAACCATGGATCCAAATGCTTGGAATCCAGATTCAGAAATTACTATTGATCAAGTTAAAAACTAAATTGGATCGGGGATATGAGAGTCCGGAATAAATAAATCCCAGACTTTTCCTGCCACATTGTTTGGTTTGCCAAAGAGAGGGTAGTGATGCAAATCAATAAAAGGTAAACTATTGCATTCAATAATTCCGCAGTGTTGTTCTTCTTTCCAAGATTTTGTAATGTCTTCAATAATAAAATCTACTCCTACGAGTGGATCTTTTAAATAAGTACCGATTTTTTCTAGCATTTCTTTATTATCTGGGTGAGTAATATCTGTAACTTCTGTCGTAGTTCCTCCGCAACCACGGCTTGTCTTTTGAGAGAAAGTAACCACTCTTCCTTTTTCTGGTATGTCTGACATTTTTATGTTTTCTCTAGCTAGTTCTACTTCTGTCTCGTGGTCTATTGTAATTTTATGGAAAATCGGTCCATTACGTTCTGGTCTTTCATTTTCTTTATCCATTAGCTCTTTGAGTGTATGAATTCCATCTCCTATTACTTCTGGTTGATCACGTCTTACCACACCTACTAGTTTACCAGCTACAAGTGTTCCTCTAAAAAGGAAACCATTCAACTCTTCTTCAACTATAACTAATGGAGATAATTTTTGAGCTTTTTTAAAACCAGCGATAAGTAATTCAGGAGTAGTGATATGTATCATTGTGTGGCGTGAACGTGAACCAAGGTTTGGTTTTGTAATAACTGGTTTTGTGATTCTATTAAAAATCCTCATTGCTTGCCATCTATTCCAAGCAGTTCCACCATTTGCAACAGGAATACCTTCTGATTGAAATCTTATTTTCATTATCCCTTTATTATCCATCCATGTAATAGCATCAGAATTTCCTATCGCTGGTCTTGGTAGTCCGTCGAATGTTAGAGTTTTACCTTTATATTCTACAAGAAAAATATCATGTATTGGTCCCAAATGAAATTCTCTCATTTTTATACCTCGTCTTATTCCTTCTTCCCAAAAACATTTTGTACGCCAAGTATCTATTTTGTCTGGTGCATCAGTAAAGTGCGCTAATTTTAATGCCACCATTGTTCTAATAAAAGGAAGTGAGATTCTTTTTGAAAGTGCTTCAGCAGTATTTTTAAAAATTAATTCCATAAAATCAAAGAATGGTTTGTCGATCATTCCTAATATTACAGAAATATATGCCACGATATGGCTTTCTTGGGCTGGTTCACAATCTTTACAATATTTCATAATTGCTATTATAACACAAAAAAAGAGCTGGTTGTATTTTAATGCGCTATTGCGAAAGCAATTATTTTTTTGGCGCCTTTTTGTTTTAATACTTTTTTAGCTTCATTAAATGTCGCGCCTGTAGTAGTTACATCGTCTATTAATATTATATTTCTATTTTTTATTTTCTCACTATTTTTTATTTCAAAAGAATTACAAAGATTTTTTAATCTAATATTTCTGTCACGAATTTTTGCCTGATGTTCTGTCTCTTTTGTTTTTATTAAAACATTTGTTACTAAAGTTAAATTTTTTTCTGTATCAAGGTCTACTAATTTTTTGCAAATTAATTCTGCTTGATTGAAACCGCGCTCGTGCATTCGCTTTTTTGAAAGGGGAATGGGAATTAGTATTGGCTCGCGGAAATTTTCGAATATTGTTAGATCTGCAAGTTCTTCGGCTATCTTGCCATGTAAAGCTTCCGCGAAAATTTCCGCGAGCCTTCTTTTGCCTTTATACTTTAAAAGCCAAATAGCTTTTTTTGTTGGAATATGTCGATAGTCGTATAAAGGAAAAATCCAATTTGTAGTTTCTCTCTCAGCTGTAGGAGATTTTATTATGCAATCCAAACACAAATCCACCCCCTTTTTACTACAGGAAATGCAATTCACAGGGAAAATGAAATTTAAGATGGTGTTTAAAAGTTTCATTTGTGATATAATACATAGGTATTTTATCACAGGTTAAGATGTTTCAATATAAATTTATCAACAATTAATGGCGAATCCTTTGCAAAAAATAATAGACATAGGCAAGAGTATTTTCTCAAATAGTTCTTCTGGAAGTGCTGTAGGCATAGATATAGGCACTTCGGCTATTAAAATAGTCGAAATAAAGAAGAAAGGAGGAAAAGCAGTTTTGGAAACTTACGGTTCAGTTTCGCTCGGTTCTTATGCTAGCGTAGAAAATGGACGAGTTACAAATTTGCCAGCTGAAAAGATTGCTCTTGCATTAAAAGAAGTTTTAAAGGAGTCTGATGTATCTACTAAGTCTTCGGCTCTTTCTATTTCTTCACAATCAAGCCTAATTTTCACTATTGAAATTCCTCCAAATATAAAAGAAAGTTCTTTGTCTACTATTATTCCAACAGAAGCTCGTAAATATATTCCTGTTCCTATTACTGAAGTTTCACTTGATTGGTTCATTCTTCCTAAAAAAGAACCTTCTTTTGAAGAAGAGAATAATCCCGATCTTCCAATAGCTGAAGCACAAAAAACTGAAGTTTTAGTAGTTGCCATTGAAAATGATGCAATTGCAAAATATCAATCTGTCGTAACTACTTGTTCTCTCGATGCAGCATTTTTTGAACTGGAAGTTTTTTCTTCAATTAGGGCAAATTTTGATCACGAGCTTTCACCAGTACTTTTACTGGATTTTGGTGCAAGTAAAGTAAAACTTTCAATTGTAGAATTTGGTGCAGTAAAAAGTTTTCATATTATAAATCGTGGTGGTGCAGATATTACAGAATCAATTTCAAAATCTTTATCTATAGATTTTCCAAAAGCAGAAGAGATGAAGAGGGAATTTGGACTTTTAGGTAATTCAACTGAAAAAAATCTTACAGAAATAATAAAAACACACATTGACTATGTATTTTCAGAAACAAATAGTGTATTATTAGGATACGAGAAAAAATATAATAAAACTATTAGTAAAGTAATATTGACTGGTGGGGGATCTTTATTAAAAGGTTTCAAAGAAATGTCTGTTGGTAATTTTCCTGTTCAAGTAGAGGTTGGTACACCTTTTTCAAAAGTAAGTGCGCCTGTTTTTTTAGAAAAAGTATTATTGGCGACTGGTCCTGAGTTTGCTGTCGCTCTAGGTCTTGCTTTGAGGAAACTACAATGAGATAATATATAGGGTAGTCTCGTAAAAATTTTATATTAATATGGATCAAAATTTTCAAACATCATTCATACCAAAGAAGCCTTTAGCAGAGGATGTTGTTGTGCGTTCTGGTTCAGTTAATATTTTTTTAATATTATCTATTTTTGCCTTTTTTGCTGTAATTTTAGGATCTGGTGGACTTTATTTTTATAAAGGAGTTCTAGCTAAACAAGTTGATACAATGTCTACAAATCTTAATTTGGCCAAGGGTAGATTTGAGCCTACTGAGATTACTAGATTACAAACATTAGACAAAAGATTAAACGCAGCAGAAGAGCTTCTTTCAAACCACGTCGCTATTTCTCAAATTTTTACTATTTTACAGCAATATACATTAAAGACTATTCGTTATACAAAATTTTCTTCATCAATTGCAGATCCTGCTGGTTTAAAAGTCAACGTAAAAATGAGTGGTCAGGCTATTGGTTATAGGTCAGTAGCTCTTCAAGCCGACATGTTTAGTAAAAATAAAAATATTATTGATCCATCTTTTACCAATCTTTCATTAGACAATAAAGGGAATGTTTTGTTTGATCTTGATTTTTCTGTTGATCCAACTTTTGTAAATTATAAACAAGTTATTATGAATAATTCAACCTCACAATAATATATGAGATTCTTTTTCCCTATAATTTTAATAGGAATTTCAATCGGTTGTTTTTTCATGTTTTTAAATCCATTTTATACTGAGATAAAAAATTCAAAGACAACAATAGCATCTTATGATGAAGCATTAAATAATTCAAAAGCATTAGAAGCACAGCGCGATATTCTTGCTACTAAATATAATTCTATTGATACTGAAAATCTAAGAAAATTAGCAGTTCTTCTTCCTGATGGAGTAGATAACATTCGTCTTATTTTAGAAATTGAAAATATTGCTTCTCCATATGGAATGGTATTAAAAGATGTAAAATACAGTACAGTAGCTCCAGAGACAGCTGTTACAGGTCAAGGTAAGTCTTTAAAATCAGCAGCTTTAGTACGAAAAGATTACGGAAATTGGGATCTTGAGTTTTCAACTGAAGGAACTTATCAGAATTTTTTAAATCTTTTAAAAGATCTTGAACACAATCTTCGTATTGTAGATATATCATCTATAAACTTTTCCTCTGATACTGGCGGAGTATCTCTTTCTACTGCTTCTTCCAATACTTATAAATTTAGTTTTAAAATTAAAACTTATTGGTTAAAAAATTAATTATGTCACCAAAAATAAAAAATATAATAATATTCTTGGTTATCGGTATCGTAGTCGTCGGTGCTTATTTTGTTTTCTTTAATAAAAAAACACCAACTAATAAACCTGCTCTTACTACATCTACCGGAGCACAAGCTAAAATACCTACAACAACAGCTAAAGATGCCACTAAACCAGTAGGTCAAGAATTTTTATCTATTTTATTAAATGTTAAAAATATCAAATTAAATGATGCTATTTTTTCTGAAAATGCTTTTACTGCATTAAAAGATTCTAGTATTACTTTAGTTTCAGAAGGAAATGAAGGACGAGCTAATCCTTTTGCACCTATTGGTTCTGATGCTTTAGTCACTCCACCACCAGTAGTTCCACCGATAACATCAGGTGCAGTTGATACAACTCTTACACCTACAGGAACAAATAATAATCTTTCACCTAACTTAAATGCTTCTACTCCACCACCTGGTATTACAGCAGGTGGTGATGGAGTAACGCAATAATAAAATTATGAGTTTTTTAGAAGAACTTGCTAAAAAAGGAGTTATAGAAGAAAGCCAAATAGGAGAGATTAAAAATCGAGCTGATGAAAAGTATGAAGGCAGTATCGATGACGCACTCTCTGAATTTGGAGTTTCAGATGAAATTGCTTTAAAAACAAAAGGAGAGTATTTTGCTATGCCAACAAAAAATGTCGTAGTTAAATCACTTTCTTTTGAGGCATTAAAATATATACCAGAAGATTCTGCTAGGCATTACAATTTTGCTCCTATTAGTTTGAAAGATGGGGTTTTGGAAGTCGGTGTTACAGATCCTGAAAATATTGCTGCAATGGATGCATTACAATTTATTTCTGATAAATTAAACACACCCTTTAAGATTTTTTTAATTTCAAAAAATAATTATAAAGAAATTATGGAAAATTATAAAGGTATTACGGGTTCAATGTCAGATGAATTGGAAAAATTTGATTCAGAAGAATTAAAAAATACAAAAGAAATCACAGAAGCAGCGCTCAGCAGTGATTTAAAAGATATAAAACCAGGTGAGGAAGCCAAGATTGTTGAGTCAGCTCCAGTTATAAAAATTGTTGCAGTTATTTTAAGAAATGCTATTGAGGGTGGAGCTTCCGATATACATATAGAATTTAATGGAGAAAAAGTGAAAGTTCGATATCGTGTCGATGGTATTTTACATACAACAATTGTATTACCTTCAAACATTTATAGTGGAGTCGTGGCTCGTATAAAAATTCTTGCTAAATTACGATTAGATGAAAAAAGAAAACCACAAGATGGATCTTTCTCTGCAAATTTTGATGGTAGAAAAATAGATTTTCGTGTTTCTACAATGCCATCGTATTATGGAGAGAAGGTTGTGATGCGTATTTTAGATTCTGAACAGGGTGTAAAACCTCTTGATACTTTAGGCCTATCAAAAAGAAATATTGCATTAGTTCGCGAAGCAATTACTAAACCTTATGGTCTTATTTTAATAACAGGGCCAACAGGATCTGGAAAATCTACTACACTTTATTCTATGATAAATGAATTGGATAAAGAAAAAAGTAATATCGTTTCACTTGAAGATCCTATTGAATACCATATTTCAGGTATTAACCAATCTCAAATGATGCCAGAAATTGGTTATACTTTTGCCTCTGGACTTCGTTCTATATTGCGTCAGGACCCTGATATTATTTTGGTTGGAGAAATTCGTGATAAAGAGACAGCACAGCTTGCTATTCAAGCAGCATTGACTGGTCATTTAGTGCTTTCAACTTTACACACAAATAATGCAATAGGCGCAGTACCTAGACTTGTAGATATGGGTGTAGATCCTTATTTAATTGCTCCAACTTTAATTTTATCAGTTGCTCAACGTTTATCACGACTAACTTTTCCTTCTTCAAGAAAATTAGTACCTATGGATCCTAGCGTTAAAGCTCAATTTGAAAAGACTATTTCTGATTTACCAGAAGAATTTAAAAATGAAATTGTTCTTGGTAATGAAATGTATGAAACTATTCCTTCAGCAGAATGTCCTACAGGTACAAAAGGACGTATAGCAGTATACGAAATGTTTAAAATAGATAAAGATATGCAAGATGTTATATTAAAAAATCCTGTTGGTTCAGAAATTTACAAAACAGCACGTAAAGGCGGGATGCTTATGATGCAAGAAGATGCTATGCTTAAAGCGGTAGCTGGTACAATACCATTTTCCGAAGTGTATAACTTTAATAGTGATATTAATTAAAATATATTATAATTAACTTAGTATAATCATATGAATCCAGATAAAAGAAAAATTTTAATAGTCGATGATGATACATTTCTTATAGATATGTATGCACTTAAATTTAGTCAGGGAGATTTCGAGGTTTACACAGCTCCTAGTGCGAAAGAAGCATTGGAAAAAATACAAGGTGGTCTTGTGCCAGATATGATACTTCTTGATATTATGATGCCAGAGATGGATGGTTTTGAGATGTTAGAAAAAATGAATACAGATAAATTGGCGACTTCTTCTATTAAGGTGATTCTTTCAAATAAAGGACAACAAGCTGATATTGATCGAGGGCATGAATTGGGGGCTACAGACTATATAATCAAAGCCACTAGTACACCAGCTGAAGTAGTAGACAAAGTAGTAGCAATTTTAGCTAAGAAATAATTGATTTAGTAAAATCATGCCTTGGGCATAAAATAATATATATATGGATTATCAAAAAACACTTGAAGATTTAATATCAGAAGTAATAAGAGAAGGTGGCTCTGATTTACACTTGGGTGCTGGTCATGTGCCAGCTATCCGTGTGGCTGGAGAGTTAATTTTTCTTGTAAAATATCCAGAACTTTCAAAAGAAGACATGACGGGAATCTTACCTTTGCTTTTAGATAAGGCTAAACTAGATAAATTTAATTTAAATCAAGAAATCGATTTCGCTTATGACTTTAAAGGACAAGCACGTCTTCGTGGAAATGCTTTTTTCCAAAAAGGACTTATTGGTATTGCACTTAGATTAATTCCAAAAGTTAAACCACTTGTAGAATTAAACCTTCCACCAATTATTGCTGAACTTGCCAGAAAGAAACAAGGATTTTTTCTTTGTGTTGGTCCTGTAGGTCAAGGAAAATCTTCTACTTTGGCAGCAATGATTGATCTTATAAATAGTGAAGAGGCCAGCCATATTGTTACTATTGAAGATCCAATTGAGCACATGTACACTCCTAAAAAATCAATTATTAATCAACGTGAAGTAGGAATAGATACACAAGATTTTCATATTGCGCTCAAAGGTGTTTTTCGTGAAGATGTGAATGTAATCATGATAGGGGAAATGCGTAACCAAGAGACTATAAGCGCTGCAGTAACAGCCGCTGAGACAGGCCACTTGGTTCTCTCAACACTTCACACAAACAATGCTTCACAGACAATCGACCGTATTATTGATAGTTTTCCTGGTAATCAACAGGATCAAATTCGTACACAGCTCGCTTCTAGTTTAATTGGTATTTTTTCTCAACGTTTAGTACCTAAAATTACAGGGGGATTAGTGCCAGCTTATGAACTTTTAATAAATAATAATGCTGTTTCAAATTTAATTCGTGAAAAAAGGACTCATGAAATTGACGTGGTTATTGAAACTGGTTCAGAATCTGGAATGATAGATTTAAATCGTTCACTTCTTGAGTTGGTTCGAGCAGGAGAAATTTCAATTGAAACTGCTTATCAATATTCTCTTAATCCTAAAGTATTAGAAAGATTATTGTAATTTATGCTATTCAAATATAAAGTTGTAGATGATAAAGGAGTAAATAAAGAAGGTGCTATTGATGCGCCTAGTAAAGACGTAGCTATTTCAGGATTGCAACGCCGTGGCTTGATAGTGCTTTCTATAAAAGAAGAATCAGAAAGAAAATCTTTTTTTCAACTTTCTTTTTTTAATAAAGTTCCCGTAAAAGATATTGTTATTCTTTCACGTCAGATATCTACTCTTTTCGACGCACAGGTTTCAGCTTTGAAAACTTTTTCTATGCTTGCAGCAAATGCAGAAAACAAACTTTTATCTCAAAAACTTACTCAAGTAACAGACGATATTCAAGGTGGTGTATCTATTTCGGGAGCATTATCAAAACACCCCGATGTTTTTTCTGAATTTTATGTAAACATGGTGAAAGCGGGTGAGGAGACAGGTAAATTAAATCAAACTTTTGCTTACATGGCTGACTACTTAGATCGTCAATATGCACTTACTTCTAAAACTCGAAATGCTCTTATTTATCCTATATTCGTCATTGCTACTTTCTTTGTAGTTATGGGGCTTATGTTTATTGTTGTTATTCCAAAACTTTCTGCAATTATTTTAGATTCAGGACAACCAGTCCCTATATATACACAAATTATTATTGCATTGTCGAATTTTTTTGTAAATTATGGTTTCTTATTTATTATTTTTCTTGTTTTGATAGGTCTTTGGGTATGGAGAATTGCTTCTAGTGAGGCTGGAAAAATATATTTAGATAGAATAAAACTTTCAATTCCAGCTATTGGAAATCTTTATAAAAAATTGTACCTATCTAGAATTTCTGACAACATGGACACAATGCTTTCTTCTGGTATTCCTATTGTACGTGCTATTGATATTACTTCTGAAGTTGTCGGTAGTAGAGTATACAAAGCAATTTTAAAAGAGTCAGCTGATGGAGTGAAATCTGGTCAGGCTTTTTCTGCTACTTTAGAAAAACATTCTGAAATGCCAGGGATTATGGTGCAAATGGTAAAGGTGGGTGAAGAGACAGGAGGACTAGGTCCTATTTTGAAAACTTTAGCTGCTTTTTATAAAAGAGAAGTGGATGATGCAGTGGATACACTTGTCGGCCTGATTGAGCCAGTGATGATTGTGGTGCTCGGTCTCGGTGTTGGAATATTGCTCGTATCTATTCTTATGCCTATATACAACATAGCTGGAAGTATTAAATAAAAAAAGATTTCCACAGGTTATATTTTACATCATTGTTTAAGTGATATAATAGAAGTATTAATATTAAGTCGAAAATTTATTATAAATTATTATTACTAATTTAAAAAGTAATTTTATGCCAAAGGCATGATTTTGCTAAATCAAAAATTATGAAGAAATTAAGTTTTAAGAAAGGTTTCACTCTTATCGAACTCTTGGTCGTTATCGCAATCATCGGTATTTTAGCTTCTATCGTTTTGGCTTCACTACAAAGTGCACGTTCAAGAGGTTCAGATGCTAGAGTTGAAGCTCAGCTTTCAAATATGAGAGCACAAGCTATGTTGTATAGTAATGCTTCTGCTATTGCTGCTACAAGTTGTACATCAACTGCTCCAACTTTGTTTAACGATACTGCAAGTACAAACAGTCTTACAAGTATCCTAGTTGGTATTGCTCAACCAGTTTGTGTTTCTACATCTGCTGCAGGGCAAGAGACTCCAGCACTTGGAGCTACTTGGGCAGTTGCCGCTCCTTTGGCTACTGGTGCTTTCTGTGTTGACTCTACTGGAGCTGCACGAAAGGCTACTGCTGCTGGGGTTGATTACACAGCTACAGCTGGTTCTACTGGTGATGTTGCAATACTTGGTTCTGCTACATCTTGTCAATAAGAGTTTAATTTTGAATTCTTCAAAAAAACCACCATTTGGTGGTTTTTTTGTTTTTTATAATATGTTACAATTAATATATTAAAAGTAATTAAAAAAATATGAAATTAAAAAATAAAGGTTTTACGTTAATTGAATTGTTGGTCGTTATCGCAATCATCGGTATTTTAGCTTCTATCGTTTTGGCTTCACTACAAAGTGCACGTGGCAGGGGAGCAGATGCTAGAATTCAAGCTCAACTTTCAAATTCCAGAGCACAATCATTTTTATATAAAGCTGAAACAGTATCAGACTGGCCTCTTGCTGCTTGTGTTGATTCTGCTACTTCACCTGATTTGTCCGGTACTCTTTTTGAAACTGACAACAATGGTCTTGGTCAATTTTTAGTCGGTATGCCAGATAATACTATTTGTGTTTCTGATTCAGCTGGAGCAGATCCAAATTTAACACCAATAGACGGTGCTACTTGGGCAATTGCAGCTCCTTTATCAGAAGGTAAATATTTCTGTGTAGACTCTACTGGTGCTGCACGAAGCGTTAACATTGATGGTGATGATTATAATCAAATGGGTATAAATGATAGTGGACCATTACCAACGACCGTTCATTCTGTTTTTCCAGATGGTTCAGCTGTTAGTTGTAGTTAGTTGTTTAATTTTTGTTTTATAATGGATGTTATTAATATTAATAAGTAATTTTATAAAGTTGTATGAAGAAATTGAATAAAGGTTTTACGTTAATTGAATTGTTGGTTGTTATCGCTATTATTGGAGTTCTTGCTTCTGTCGTTCTTGCATCATTAAATACTGCTCGTACAAAAGGCGCAGATGTCGCTGTAAAAGCAAATTTATCAAATGCACGTGCACAAGCTGAATTGTTCTATGATGCAAATAATGGTAGTTATATGGGTACTATAAATACATCTACTGATGTTTGTAATACTGCTGGTTTGGTGAGTGGAGTTAAAGGAATTTACCCAAGTGTTTTGGCTGCAGTCCAAGCTACTGGTAATACAGCTCTTGTAGCAGAAAATGCAGTTGAAACTACTACTACAGGTTCATGTAACCCAGCATCTGGTACATGGGTAGCTCAGGCACCTATGAAATCACAGAATTTGGTCAGTGGTTCTTCGGGTATAGACTATTACTGTGTAGACAGTACAGGTCAATCAAAATTAGAAGACGCAGTATTAGCTGCGAACTCTACTTCATGCCTATAAGATATTTGGCATAAAATATCAAAATAATAAAAACAAAAAACACCTTATTTAATATATTTAGGTGTTTTTTGTTTTTCTATATATGCTATAATTAATTTATGACTTTAATAATCACAATAGTTTTTTTCGTTTTCGGTCTTATTATTGGTAGTTTTCTTAATGTAGTAATTTTTCGTTTAAATAGTGGGCGAAGTTTTGGTGGCAGGTCTGGCTGTATGACTTGTAATAAACAGCTTACTTGGTATGAACTTATACCAGTAGGTAGTTTTATTTCACAAAAAGGAAAATGTCGTGGATGTAAAACACGTATTTCTATCCAATACCCATTAGTAGAAATTTTAACTGGTTTTATTTTTTCTGCGATTTTTCTGAAATTTCAATATATTTTTTGGACTAGCACTTTAGATTTTTCTTTAGCTTTGGTTTTTTATTCTAGTATTTTTTCTTTACTATTAGTTATATCTGTTTATGATATTAAACATAAAATAATTCCAGATATTCTGTCTTTAGTTGTCGGTATTATTTCTTTCATAGGAATATTTTTCTTTTCATATGGAATTTTCAACCCACATATTCCAAATCTATACACTATTTTAGCTGGACCAATTTTAGCGTTACCTTTTGCTACAATTTGGCTTATATCAAGTGGAAGATGGATGGGCCTTGGTGATGCAAAACTTGCATTAGGTCTCGGCTGGTTGTTAGGTATATCATTAGGATTTTCAGCTTTAATTTTAGCATTTTGGATTGGTGCAATTGTCGGCATTTTATTATTAGTATTTTCTGGTAAACATTCTACAAAGACGGAAATACCTTTTGCTCCATTTTTAGTAATAGGAACTTTCTTGATTTTTCTTTTTGAAATTAATTTTTTTCCATTTTATTAATTTTAATTAATTGTATTTACAAAAAAAGTGATTTTACTAAATAAAAAAAGAAAACAGCTTAATAAAGGGATGACCTATGTAGAGCTCATCGTTGTATTGAGTATTTTTAGTATTATGTCTGGTGTTTTACTTTTCGGATATGGAGATTATGGTAAGCAAGTTGATGTACAAAATTTATCACAAGAAATTGCTCTTCAAATCGTAGGTGCTCAAAAAATGTCTGTTTCTGGAAAATTACTTTCTCCCGATCAAGAGCCTGTCTTGACCAATTTCGCTATTACATCTTGGAAACCATCTTATGGTGTTTATTTTAGTACATCAAATCCAATTTCAAACAATTCAACTGAAGCAAATCCAGTTCAATTTATACCATTTTTTGATGCCTCAAATATTGGTTATTATGGTTTAGATTATAGTTGTGGTAGTGGTTCTGGAAGTAGTATTGATTTAGCAAATGATGAATGTACCGATATCATTAAACTTGGGAAAGGAGATAAAATAACTTGTTTATTTGCAGGTTCTTCTACTGTTACTGCATGTGATTCTAATAATTCTATACACGATCTCTCAATAGTATTTACTCGTCCAAATTCAGGTGCAAATATAGTAATTTCTCCAACTTCATTAGGAGGTAGTACACCGCAGTTTGAAGATAAAGCAATAATTGTCATTTCTAACCAAGATAATCCAAATATACATAGTACTATCACAGTGCTATCGTCTGGAGTAATTACTGTAGATTAAATGAAAAACTTTTTTATAAAAAAAAATAAGAAAAATTACATTTCTAAAAAAGGTGGATTTACAATTGTTGAGACTATGATAGCCGTAGCTCTTTTCACAATCATTATGATTATAGGCATAGGAGCTCTTTTAAATGCTAGTAATTATCATAAGAAATCTCAAAAATTTAGATCTATTATGGATAATCTAAGTTTTGTTATGGAGGATATGTCACGTAGTTTAAGAACTGGTAGCAATTATCATTGTGGCATTGATTCTATTACTCTTGCTGTTCCTGATTGTGGTGACAATGGACCACTCGGTACAACATTAGCTTTTCAAGATGCTACACTTAAATGGCAGTATTATGCTTTTACAGCAACTTCAGATAATCGTTATAATGATATTATAAGATCTTTTCAGTCTGAAACATTAGCCGATTTGTCTTTGATGGGTACTGTCACACTTAATCCAGCTGAAGTAAAATTAGATTCTAATTCAGGTTTTATTGTTCGAGGTGCTGAGCTTGGTTCAGCTGATAATATACAACCTTATATAATAATAAGACTTTCCGGTGTAATTTTTACAAATAGTAGTGGTAATAATGACCCGATTCCTTTTTCATTAGAAACTTCCGTTTCTCAAAGATTAATAGATGTAGATCAAATAGATATTGGTTCAGGAGATCTTGGTTTGGGAGCTGTGCCACTTGATAATAACTTACCACCAGCTACTCGTTAATATAAAAATTATTCATGAAAAAAATAAAAAATAATAAAATACATTTTTTAAAAAATTCTAAAGGTTTTACACTTGTAGAAGTTTTGGTTGCTATTTCTATTTTTACTTTTTCTGTATTAGCTTTGTTGGTTATTTTATCTCAAGGTATTTCTAGCACTAATTCAGCTAAACAAAAAATTATTGGAACTTATTTAGCACAAGAGGGAATAGAGTATGTGCGTAATGCCAGAGACAATTATATGCTTTTTTCTATTAATGGTACTTGGTCTGATTTTACTAGTACAAAAATTATTCCGTGTTTTTTGATAGATGGTTGTAGTTTTGATGATACTATTACAACGCCTAGCTTGGTTGTATTTAGTCCTTGTGTTTCGTCTGGCTCAGCTGAGAATCAGTGTGAATTATATGTAAATAGTAATGGTAAATATCATTATATTAATAATGGAGATTCAGATTCTGGTTTTAATCGTTCTATTACTGCAGTTATAAATGGTGATGAATTAACTATAACTTCAAAAGTCACTTGGTTACAAGGATCAGGAGCACAAAGTGTTTCTTTTACTGAAAATTTATTTAATTGGTCTAATTCTTTATGATTACAAAATTTAAAAATAAAAATAAGTATACCAAGCATGATTCTACTAAATCAGGCTTCGTATTACTTTTTGTAATAATACTTTCTACGATTATATTATCTATAACTTTTGGAATCTCAAATATTGCTTTGAAAGAAGTTTTATTGACAGTTTCTGGTGCCGATTCAAATAATGCTTTTTTTGCATCTGATGCTGGTGTAGAGTGTGCTCTTTATTTAGACCGTTCCTCAGCTTCTCCTTTTGTAACAGATGGAATTCCTCCCGACTGTGCTAACATTCATGTAAATAACATTTCCTCAGTATTTCCTGTTTTTGATTTTCAAATAGATATTGGGTCTTCTTGTGCAAAAATAAAAGTCACAAAACCCACTGATCCTACTGGATTTACACAAATTATTTCTAAAGGATATAATTACTGCAATAATACTTTTGGGCATAACGTTGTCGAGAGAGTGCTAGAGGTAAATTATTAGTTTTTGTATGGATAAGTTAGACGCTAAAAAAAGAATACAAAATTTGCGTGCAGAAATTGCGCGTTTGCGTAATGCCTATCATGTAGAAAATTCTCCAAATGTTACTGATGATGTTTATGAGTCTTTAACTCGTGAACTAAAAAATTTACTTATAGAATTTCCTGAATTTAAAGATGAAAATTCAAATGAAAATAGAATTGCAGGTAAACCACTCGATAAATTTGTAAAAGTTGAACACAAGATTCGTATGCTTTCTTTGAATGACGTTTTTTCTTTTGAAGAATTGGAAGATTGGGGGAATAGAGTAAAGAAACTTTTAGTTACAGATAAAATAAATTATTTTTGTGAAGTAAAATTTGATGGTCTTGCCGTATCGCTTATATACGAAGATGGAAAATTTGTCCGTGGTGCGACACGAGGAGATGGAAGTATTGGTGAAGATATTACAGAGAATTTAAAAATGATTGGGTCTATACCCCTCTCCTTAATAAGGAGAGGGGTTCAGGGTGAGGTGAATTCTGTTCCTACCTTCATCGAAGTCCGCGGAGAAATTTTAATGTCTAAAAAGACTTTAATTTCTTTAAATAAAAAAAATGATAGTGAGGGTAAAACTATTTTTGCAAATACTAGAAATGCTGCCGCTGGTAGCGTCCGACAACTCGACCCACAACTTGCTAAAGAAAGAAATTTAGATTTTTCCGCATACGATATTGCAGAAGTAAAATTCACCTCACCCAAACCCTCTCCTTATCAAGGAGAGGGGGAACTTCTTACTCATTCAGATAAACATAAGTTGTTAAAGCAACTCGGTTTTCCAGTAGATGAACATGATGCAATTTGTAAAAATCTAGGAGAAGTGGAAGATTTTATAAAAAAGTTTGAGAAAATTCGTCCAGATTTTAAATTTGGTACGGACGGTATTGTTATTTCAGTTGATGATTTGAAACTTCAAGAAACTCTCGGTGTTGTCGGTAAAGCTCCACGATATATGGCTGCTTTTAAATATCCTGCTGAACGTGCTACGACTATTGTAAAAGATATAAAAGTAAATGTAGGCCGTACAGGAGTGCTTACACCACTGGCAATTTTTGAGCCGACGCTCGTCGCTGGTTCTACTGTTTCAAAAGCGACCCTTCATAATATAGAACAAATAGAACGCCTAGATTTGCGAATAGGTGACACTGTTGTTATTCAAAAAGCCGGGGATGTTATTCCTGAAGTTGTCGAAGTTTTGGTAAAAATGCGTACAGGAAAAGAAAAGAAATTCAACATGCCGAAAGTTTGCCCTGCTTGTGGTACAAAAATAGAAAAGAAAGAAGGACTCGTAGCGAGTTTTTGTCCTAATCCAAAATGTAATGCAAAGAATGAAAGATATTTAGATTTCTTTGTTTCTGTTTTTGGTATTTATGAATTGGGTCCAAAAATTTTGCGTCGTTTTAAAGACGAAGGACTGATAACTGATGCCGGAGATATTTTTACCTTACAAAAAGAAGACATTGCACCGCTTGAAAGATTTGGTGAAAAGTCAGCAGAAAATATAATTAATGAAATTAATTTAAAAAAGAAAATATCACTTTCTAAATTCCTTTGGGCGCTCGGTATTCTCCATGTCGGTGAAGAAACTGCGCGAGATTTGGCTCAAGAATTCGGCACACTAGAAAAATTAATTTCAATCGTTAGGCAAGACCTAACGCAAATAGCAGAGATAGAAAATATTGGTCCAGCTGTATCAAAGAGTTTACATGATTATTTTTCTGATTCACATAATATCGCTTTTATAGAAAAATTAAAAAAGAATGGTGTGACCATAGAAAAAGTAGAAAAGAAACAGGCTGGTAAATTTAATGGTATGACTTTTGTTCTCACTGGGACACTCGCTACGATGTCGCGTGAACTCGCCAAAGAAAAAATCCTCGCTCATGGTGGCAAAGTTGCTGGTTCTGTCTCAAAAAATACTTCATATGTCGTGGCTGGAGAAGAAGCTGGCTCCAAGCTCACCAATGCACAAAAACTCGGAGTAAAAGTGTTGACTGAAAATGAATTTCTAAAGATGCTTTAAAAATTGGCTTGTTTTTGCTATACTTTTATTATGGAAATAAAAGACGTGGAAAACTTGGCTGAATTGGCTAAAATTGAGCTTAATGATGCGGAAAAACAACAATTACTCTCGGACATGAAGGGTATTTTGGACTATGTTAAAGTGATTGAAAGTGTTGAAGTTTCTGATTCTAAAATAGAAAATCAGCATATAAATATATGGAGAGAAGACGTTCTTGAAGTTCGTGAATTTTCTCGTGACCTAATTATTTCTCAATTTCCAGAATCACAAGATGGATTTTTAAAGATTAAGAAAGTTTTATAATTTTATGATTGATATAAAAAATCTGACAATTAAAAAAGCGCATGACATGCTATTAGCAGGAGAGACTACTTCAGTAGAGCTCGTTTCTGCTTGTCTCAAAAATATAGAAGAGAGAAATAAAGAACTAAATATTTTTTTAGAGGTTTTTAATGATGCATTAGCGCAAGCAAAAGAAGCAGATGAGAAAATAAAAAATGGGAATGCGACCATGCTTACTGGTATACCAATTGCTATCAAAGATAATATGTTAATCACTGGTAAAAAAGTGAGTGATGCATCAAAGATGCTAGAAAATTATACCGCGAGTTATGATGCATTTGTTGTGAAAAATTTAAAAAATGAAGGTGCGGTTTTGATTGGTCGGACAAATATGGATGAATTTGCAATGGGAAGTTCTACGGAAAATTCTGCATTTGGTCCTGTACGCAATCCTTTTGATCCTTCTAGGGTCCCAGGAGGAAGTTCTGGTGGTTCAGCAGCGGCTGTAGCAGCGAATATGGCGCTAGGTGCTCTTGGTAGTGATACTGGTAGTTCCATTCGCCAGCCGGCAAGTTTGTGTGGAGTTGTCGGAATGAAGCCGACATATAGTGCCGTATCTCGTTCTGGTATTATGGCCATGGCATCATCTCTTGATCAAGTTGGTCCAATAGCAAAAACTTCTGAAGACGCAAAAATAATTTTTGATTGTATTTCCGGTCACGATGAAATGGATGCTACATCAGTAAATTTTCTTGATTTTGAGGTTACTCCAAATAAAAAAATTCTCGGCATACCTAGAGATTTTATGAAAGAAGGCGTAGATCCAGAAGTCTTAAAAAACTTTGAAGAGTCTTTGGAAAAATTAAAAAAACTTGGTTATTCTGTAAAAGATATTTCAATGCCTCATTTAGAATATTCTTTACCTGTATATTATATTCTTATGCCAGCTGAAGTAAGTACAAACTTGGCGAGATTAGATGGTGTTCGATATGGTTTACGTAAAAATGGAGAGAGTGTCTTTGATTTATTTAAAAAGAGTAGATCAGCTGGTTTTGGTGCTGAAACGAGAAGAAGAATGATTTTAGGTACATATGTTTTATCACATGGATATTATGATGCTTATTATAATAAAGCTTGGAAGTTACGTCATGTTATTGAAAATGAATTTAAAAATATATTTGAAGAAGTTGATTTTGTTGTGACACCAACAGCTCCTACTACCGCCTTTAAATTTGGAGATAAAAAAGATCCATTAGCTATGTATATGTGTGATATTTTTACAACACCAGCAAACATTGCAGGATTACCTGCTATTTCTGTACCTTCTGGATTTTCTTCAAATGGTTTACCTTTTGGCATACAGTTCAATGGTCCATTGTTTTCAGATGATGCAGTATTTGCCATTGGTAAAGAATTAGAAGATAATATCTAATATGAATATTTTTACTTTAATTTACAATATTTTCCAAGCATTTCTGAATGCTACTTTTAATAGTGGCCCTACATCTGTATATCATATTATTTTAACAATCCTTTCTTTGTTTTTTATAATTATTATTTCTTATTGTAGTGTAAGAATGTTAGAAATAAGAAAACGAGAACATGAACATTTACATCATGAAATTCACGAATATGCTGAGAAACATACAAACAAAGAATCAAAAAATGGTACTCCAAAAAATGAACGTTGGGAAAGTGTACTTAAATATTTAGCTTCTAGTAATATGAGTGATTGGAAACTCGCAATAATTGAGGCAGATGCAATGCTTGAAGATTTGACTGATTTACTTGAGTTTCAGGGTGATAATTTAGGAGAAAGATTAAAATCAGTAAATAAAGATAGGTTTAAATCTCTTGATGATGCTTGGGAGGCACATATTGTTAGAAATAAAATAGCCCATGAAGGTTTAAAATTTGAAATCACACAAAGGGAAGCACAAAGAGTGATTTATTTATATGAAAAAGTATTCCGAGAATTCGGACATATATAGATTCTTATATTATTTTTTTGTTGCCGCTATTAAAATTGTTGCGGGGCTGGGAATCGAACCCAGGTCTTAAGGTTATGAGCCTTACGAGATACCACTTCTCCACCCCGCTATACAGTAAAAGCATTATACCAAATCTTGTGTTTTTTGCAATGAAATGAAAAAGATAATTAGAAATAAAATCAAAAGTATAATACTACTAAATAAAAAAGAAGGAGAAACCCCACTAGAAGCATTGGAGAATTTTCGATCTAAAAATAAATTATATAAAAATTTACCGATGACATATGCAGGACGCCTTGACCCTATGGCTTCAGGGTTAATGATTATTTTAACAGGAGAAGAGTGTAAAAATAAAGAAAAATATTTATCTCTCGACAAAGAATATGAATTTCAAGTTTTATTTGGTTTTACTACAGATACATATGATATTTTAGGGAAAGTTATTTCTAGCAGTAAAGAGGATTTAGAAAAGAAAATTTTGGAACAGAATATAAGAAAAGCTTTAAAAGATTTTTTAGGGAGGAGATTGCAAAAGTACCCTATATATTCTTCAAAGACAGTAAATGGTCAGCCACTTTTTTCTTATGCACGTAGTGGTGAGAATGTGGAGATACCAGAAAGGGAAGTGGAAATAAAAAGTTTAAAATTAATAAAAATACAAAACATTAAAAAAGAAAAGTTATTGAGCGATATTGAAAAAAGAATAAATAAAGTAAAAGGCGACTTTCGTCAAAAAGAAATTATAAAAATTTGGAAGAAGAGTTTACAAGGTAAGACTGTGCAAAGTTCGACTTTGCACATAGTGAGTTTTAAAATTAAGTGTAGTAGTGGCACCTATGTCCGCTCTATTTCAAATGAAATGGGTGAAAAATTAGACATTCCAGCATTAGCATATTCAATAAAAAGAACAAAAATAGGTAAGTTCAAGCTGGTTTAAAAAAATGCTATAATTTAAGCATGCTTTTATCAGCCATATTTACCATACTCGGTCTTTCAGTTTTTGAGGCTATTTCGTCTATAGATAATGCGGTTATTAATGCTGAAGTGCTTTCGACAATGGGGCATAAAGCTCGTAAATGGTTTTTACTTTGGGGTTTTTTAATTGCCGTGGTCGTAGTGCGTGGCGTTTTGCCATTTGCTATCGTTTGGGCTTTTAACCCATCCTTGAATGCTTCACAAGTCCTTTCTGCTGCGTGGTCTTCTGATCCTATAGTTCACGAATCAATAGTGAAGTCTGCACCGATACTGCTAGTTGCTGGTGGAATATTTCTTTTGTTTTTATTTTTACATTGGCTCTTCTTAGAAGATAAACATTTTGGCTTACCAAAGACAGAGAAATTTTTTCTTAAAAAAGGTCTTTGGTTTTATACTGTAGTGTCTATTCTTTTGACACTAATATGTTGGTTCGCTTTGAAACAAAATCCTATGATGGCCTTTGGGGCAGTGATAGGTTCTACTTTGTTTTTTATAACTCACGGTTTCAAGCAAAGTGCCGAGGAGTCTGAGAAAAATCTTGCGTCTTCGGCTCGTAGTGATTTAAGTAAATTATTTTTCTTGGAAATTATTGATGCGACTTTTTCTATCGATAGTGTCCTTGGAGCTTTCGCTTTCACTTTATCTGTGCCACTCATTTTACTTGGTAATGGTCTTGGCGCATATTTAGTGCGTAAACTCACTATGAGTAATATAGAAAATATTAAAAAATATGTTTTTTTAAAAAATGGCGCCATGTATTCTATTTTAGTCCTCGGTATTATTATGTTACTTCAAAGTTTCGGTCATCACATCCCTGAATACATTTCTCCACTTCTCACTATTACTATTATTACTTTTTTCTTTTTAAAATCTAAAAAAATAATTAAAAATGTTTGAGGACACATTTACAATACAGTATAAAAAGTTAAATAAAGCTCAAAAGGATGCTGTAGAGTCTATAGATGGGCAGGTGATGGTAGTCGCAGGACCAGGCACTGGTAAGACTCAAGTTCTCGCTCTTCGTATAGGACATATTCTAAAAGAAACTGATACAAAAGCAGATAGTATCCTATGTCTTACTTTTACGAATTCTGGAGTGAAAGCAATGAAGAAAAGACTCGAAGAATATATAGGCACTGATGCAAATAATGTAAAAATTTCTACTTTTCATGCTTTTGCTATCAAGCTCGTCGAAGATAATTATGAACTTTTGGATTTCAAAAGAATGCCAAAATTGCTCGAAGATGACGAGGCTGTTTTTCTCGCTGATGAAATAATGCAAAATAATACTTGGGAATATTTGCGTCCTCGTTCAAATCCTACAATGTATTTTAATGATTTGAAAAGTCTGATTTCAGTTTTAAAAAGAGAACGCTTAACACCTGAAGAATTCTTGAAAGAAGTTGAACATGATATTAAATTTTATAAAAATGATCCAGATAGTATTTCTACTCGCGGAGAAAGTAAGGGAAAATTAAAAAAAGAAATTGAGAAAAAGATAGAATCATTGGAACGTACTCGTGAAGTTGTAGAATTTTATCGTATCTATGAAGAGAGAAAGAGGGAAGAGAATTTAATGGATTACGATGACGTTTTAGAATACGCAGTAAAGCTAGTAGAAGAATATGAAGATGTTCGTGCAGATGTAAAAGAAGAATATTTGTATGTATTGGTGGATGAACATCAGGACTCGAGTGGTGTGCAAAATAATTTCTTGAAGGCTGTTTGGAAAGACACAGAGAAGCCAAATATTTTCGTAGTGGGGGATGACAGGCAATTGATCTATGCTTTCTCTGGTGCAAAGCTTTCATACTTTGAAGAATTTGCACATTTCTTTGGTAAAGCTAAATTAATAATTCTCACAGAGAATTATCGTTCTACGGCATCAATCCTCGCCCTTGCCGATAATTTGCTTGGCAGTTCTATCACAAAAGAAAAATTAAATTCAAATACAAAGGGTGAAGATAAAATATTACTGAATGAATATAGTTATCCGAGAGATGAGATAATCGGTGCGGGTTTGTATTTCAAAAATAAAATAGTAGCATCAACTGGTAGCGAAAAAATGAAACCGGAAGACTGTGCAATATTAGTGCCAAAGAATTTTCATGTTCGCACAGCTATACAAATACTGGGAGATATGGGGCTTCCTGTGTCTACTGGTAAAAGTATGTCTCTTTTTAATGTGAAAGAAACATATAGTTTTTTGAGAGTTTTAAATATCATAACTGAGCCTTTTAATTCTGTTTTCTTATCAGAAAGTTTACTCGATAATACTAGCGGAGTAAAACCTTTTGAATCACATAAATTTTTGAAAACTTTAAAGCCAGATAGGATGACTATCGATGATTTAATAAACAATGGAGGTGGGGATGGTCTTTTTGCGGGGGAGAATGATATTTCAAAATGGGGTAAAAATTTAAAAGCTTGGACAGAATTAGCTAACGGCAAGCTCTCTATTGTTGTGAGTAAAATAGGGAACGAACTTTTAATAGATAATTCCAAGACTCATAGTGAGCTTTTGAAAAATGTCGAAGTTGTTCGTAGCTTTATTCATACTGCGATGATTTTTGAACAAAAACATAACAATGCTAACTTGAAAGATTTTATAGAATATTTTAAGAGATTGGAAAATTATGGTAATCATATTACGCTCGCAACTTTTGAATCTGATAATGGTATACAGGTTATGACACTTCACAAATCAAAAGGTTTGGAATATAAAAATGTTTGGATTGCACATATGAATGAAGAAGTTTTAATGTCTGAAAAGAGAAATGGTTTTACACTTCCTGAAAAAGTAAAAGAACATATACATGAGCGCGATATTGAAAATGCCAAAAGGGAGCTCTATGTCGCTATTACTCGCGCGAAAGAGAATTGTGTTATTTCATATGCAAATGAAAGCTATAACGGTGCACAAATGGAACTCGCTCAAATAATTCGTGAACTTCCACAAGAAACACATTTTATTAAAAAAGAAAAAGAAGAAACAGAAAAAGAAATAATGGCAGGCGAGAGTGGAGTAAAAATATATACAAGTGTTGTTGAAAAAAAGGAAGGAAAGATTATTAATGAAATAAAGGATTTTGCACGAGAAAATTATAAAAATACGAAAGTCACAGTCACACTTCTTAATAACTTTTTTGAATGTCCTTGGAAATGGTATTTTAGAAATTTCTTGAAATTACCAGAAGTAAAAGGCACGTCTCTCGCTCTTGGTTCTGCTGTGCACTCTACTATAGAATTCATTTTGAAAAATAAAGAATTGCCGAGCGATAAAATTATTAAAGAAAAAATAAACGAATCTTTAAATAAAGAAGGAGTGCAAGACGAGAAAGAAATTAAAACTTTAGCTAAAGATGCAGAAAAAGCTATTAAAAATTGGATCGATGGTTATTATGCTAATTTATCGAAGGACTACAGTTCAGAACGCTCCGTGCAATTCACCGATCCAAAATATCCAGATTTGCTTATGTATGGAAAGCTCGATTTGACCGAGAGAGAAAATGGAAATATTACAGTTACTGATTTTAAAACTGGTAAACCAAAAACAAAAAGTGAAATTGAAAAGATAGATGAAGAAGGTAGACTCTCTGGCTATATGCGCCAGCTCACTATGTATTCATATCTCGTGGCTGGAGCAGAACGCGGGAAGAGCGTAGAAAGCTCACGACTTCTTTTCCTTGAAGCTAAAGAAGACGATAAAAATGCTTTGTATTCTATACATATCGATGAAGAAAAAATTGATTTATTAAAACGCGATATCAAAGACTACGTAGAAAGTATTGAAAGTGGTAAATGGGTAGACATCGAATGCCATTACAAACCTTGGGGAAGTAGTAAGGATGAGTGTGAATATTGTATTTTAGCTAACAAAATCATTATATAATGAAACCACATTTTAAATTACATATTCTATTTCATAGTTTGATTGCCGTCTTGTTTATTATTACAGCTTTTTCTTTTTTTCTTAATATTGCAAAAGCCGCTACTAAATATTGGTTTAATGCTGGAGCAGATGCACAGTGGACTACTTTGACAGGTAATTGGTGGGATGATGTCGACCACCTTATTCAATCTGCTTCACTCCCTACAAATTCTGATGTGGTCGTTACTTTAGGTGTAGTTGGTCCAGAAGTTAATCTTGACACGTGGGCTGGTGCTGGCAATATAAATGCTACAGCAACAGGAATTTCATTTACAGCAACAAGTTTAGGATTTCCTGGACCAAATGTTGATATTATTGGTAGTGTTACTTTTAATGGACCAATTCGTAATTATCAAGGTAATACAATTACAGGTAATGCTATTTTTAACGGTTTAAGTACAAATGGAGGTGTTATTACTGGAACGGCCACACATAACTCTGCTCATGCTGGCGTTCTCACTATTGGTTCTGGTGGAGTTTGGTGGGGAGGTACAGCTGGTGCAAATGTAGGTGATGATACACTTCCTATAACTTTATGGGTTTTTAATTCTGGTTCTAATAATCAAGGTGTTATAAATGGTGATGCTATTTTTAATGGTAATAGTTCTAGTAGTCAGGGATCAATTAGTGGTGATGTTACTTTTAATGATACTAGTGCTAATTCAGGCAGTATTTTAAGTAATGCATTTTTTAACGATTTAAGTTTTAACAATGGAGGATTAATTCTAGGAGTTGCTACTTATGCTAATGCTACAGGAGGAATAATGACTATTCCAAATGGCGGAGCTTGGGGTGGAGATACATCTGGCACAATTGTCGGTATTGATTCTGTTCCTATAACATCATGGATATTTAATGGTAACAGTATTAATTGGGGTACTCTTCCAGAAGCTACATTTAATAGTTTAAGTAGAAATGAAGGTGTTATTACTGGAACAGCCACATATAACTCTGCCCATGCTGGAGTAATGACTATTAATACTGGTGGAGCTTGGGGTGGAGGTTCTGCTGCTCTTAATGTGGGTGATGAGGCAGTGCCTATAACTTCTTTTGTTTTTAATGGTAGTTCTAATACTGGTTCTTTTATTCCAGGAGATTCAACTTTTTATGATTCAAGCTATAACAATGCTACTGTTTCTGGAAATGCAACTTTTTATGATTCAAGTAGTAATTTGGGTGGAGACGTTTTAGGTGATGCTACTTTTTATGAGGATCTTACAGAAATGTCTGGTGGTAATATTACTGGATTAAAAACCCGTATCTATACAAGTAATGCTATTGTAAGTCGCGATTTTGTTTCATCTGGTCCATGGACAGTCGTAGCTGATGGCGCGATGGTAAATATTATTGATGCTGTTTATGATACAGATTCTTTATCTCAAACATATACAACCCTTACAACATTAAACGGTGGTACTTTTATTACAAGTGTAGAAACACCTACATCTAATCCAACAGCAGGAAGTTATTCTGAAAATCAAAATATCATTCTTTCAGGTGGACCAGAATCAGATAAAATTTATTATACAACTGATGGAACTACTCCAGATTGTTCACCGACTGACACGTTATATTCAGGTTCAATATCTATTAGTACTACCACAACCATAAAGGCAGTCTCTTGTGATGCTGCAGGCATTCCTCACTCTTCTTCTGTAGGAACTTTTGTTTTTACAATTCATCATCCGTCTTCTAGTGGTGGCTCATATTTACCAACACAACAACAAACAGATCCATGTCTTCTAAACCCATCTTCATGTGTCCAAAAAGAAGTAATTAAAACATGTACTGAAGATCCTACAAAATGTCTAGCACCAGTTGAAAAAATTAAACCAAAAATCATACCACCTCCTCCACCACCAAACCCTACTTCACCCTCAACCCCAGTAACTCAACCAATTACTGAAATCATTCCAATTACAACTCCACCAATACAAATACAAACTCCTCCATCCCCACTAAAAACATTCCTAAAACTACTTACAAAAGATATGGTTTCTTCTTAAATCCTGGAATGTACAAAATCATTGCAAACAAAACAAATTACATCTTCCCATCAGCAAGATTACAAGGTAAATTCTCAGATGAACTATACGACAACCTATACTTCGGAGACACAATCAACATATTAAAAGCAGTAGATGTATTAGCTAAAAACATTCCAATGGATCCAATGAACTTCGATTGGAATGAATATGCAAAGAAACAACAACATCTATTACACTTCTATCAAAAAAGAGATCTAATTTTAAACAAAATATCATCAATACTATTCTACTTTGGCTTCGCCCTATCTTCATATGCAATATTAAATGTTCTAGACAAAGTAAATATTACAATCTTCGTCCTATACATCGTAATCTTCTTCTTCCGAACAACATTACTAAAACCAAAACAAGAAGGTACTGTTACAGACAGAGATGGTTCACCATTAGCTTTTGCCATAATTCGTGTATTCTCTGCTATTACAAAAACAGAAGTAGTGCACAAGACTACAAATGCCTTAGGTAAATATTATTGTCTCATAGCAAATGGTCATTACTATGTAAAAATTGAAAAACACAATATAGATGATACATATACACCTGTATATACATCAGGGGAGTTTGAGGTGAGGGAGGGGGTGGTG
>JAPLXO010000006.1:0-96418 GCA_026396065.1 Candidatus Nomurabacteria bacterium
TGTTTTTTAAAGGATTATTTACTTACTATTTTTCTTTAAATTACCACAAAAAATAACATTTAGCAAGCAAAATATTTTATGCTATACTTTCCATATGTCTACAGATATCAAAGAAATATTTGAACTCACAGGAGAATTGAAGCCCAAAGATATGGAGCTTATTGAAAAAGCTTATGACTTTGCTAAAAATGCGCACGAAGGACAAAAGAGAAATAGTGGTGAACCATATTTCAATCACGTTTTTGAAACTGCAAAAATACTAGCTACACTTGGTATGGATTCAGAGACTATCGCCGCAGGATTGATGCATGATGTATTAGAAGACACACAAATAAAAGAAGAGGAAATGGAAAAAATATTTGGAAAGAATATTGTTTTCCTTGTGAATGGTGTCACAAAACTTGGAACACTAAAATATCGTGGACACGAACGCCATGTAGAATCTTTGCGTAAATTTTTCGTCGCAATGGCAAACGACTTGCGCGTAGTGATTATTAAATTTGCAGATCGATTGCACAATCTTCGCACTCTCGAACATGTTCGTGAAGATAAAAGAAAAAGAATTGCTCTCGAATCAATCGATGTTTATGCTCCTCTTGCAAACCGCCTCGGTATGGGAAAACTAAAAGGTGAAATAGAAGACGCGGCTTTTCCTTTTGCGTACCCAAAAGAATATGCAGAAACAGAAGAAATAATAAAAGAGACGAAAGAAACTTACAAAAAATATTTAGACGAAGTGTCAGTGGAACTTGAAAAAGAATTAAAAAAACAAAAAGTAAAATACGTAGAAATTGATTATCGACTAAAACACAAATATAGTTTATATAAAAAGCTTTTGCGTTACGACATGAATTTGGAAAAGATTATGGATATAGTGGCTCTTCGTGTAGTCGTTGAAAATGTTGAAGATTGTTACAGAGTTCTAGGTATTGTTCACTCAATTTGGAATCCTGTTCCAGGCAGAATCAAGGACTATATCGCAATTCCAAAACCAAATGGATACAGAAGTTTGCATACTACTATTTTTACTGGTGGAGGTGGAATGGCGGAAATTCAAATAAAAACAAAAGAAATGCACGCCGAGGCAGCATATGGTATCGCGGCACACTTTGCTTACAAAGAACGTGGTAACAAAAAAGCAAAAGAAGATAAAAGTAAATTTGAATGGATAGAAGAATTGAAAGATTTAAAAGATATTGCTGGAAATTCAGAAAAATTTATTGAGCATTTAAAAATGGATTTTTTTAATGACCGTATTTTTATCTTTACTCCAAAAGGAGACGTGGTTGATTTACCAGACAATTCAAGCTCGATTGATTTTGCTTATGCTATACACTCAGATGTAGGTGATCATATCTCAGCTGTAAAAATAAATGGAAAAGTTTCCCCACTTTCAACTATTCTAAAAAATATGGACATCGTAGAAATAATAAAAAAAGAATCTGCACATCCGTCTAGTAAATGGCTAGAATATGCAAAAACAACATTAGCAAAAAAACACATAAAATCTTATCTAGAAAAAAATAGCTTACTTAATAGGTTACGATCTTTTGGAAAAAGATAATCAAAGACTAAACTTTGAAATATTATAAAGCTCAGCTTCATCTTCTTGTTCATCTGCTTTAGAGCTGTCGTCGAGTGGTGTGCCCGTCTCTGATAAAATATCGCCTGATACAGGCGCTTCTGCAGAAGAAATTTCGTCAGAAATTTCTTCTGCTTTATTAGCTATAAAATTCTCCATCATTTCTGTACCGTTTTTATTATTTTCTATTTTTCCTAGCATATCCAAAATACTTCGAAGATCATCTGAAGAAAAATAATCTATTTTAATTTGTCCACCATTTTCTTTTCTCTCAATATGTACGCGAGTACCGAGTTTTTCCTGAAATTCTTCTTCTAAGTCACTGATTTCTGGATCAGGCATAAATTCTTTCTTGCGAACTCTGTCATAAGCAATCTTACGAGCAATTTTTTCTGCTTCACGCACTGTGAGCTTCTTATATAAAATTTCCTTAAATAAAACTATCTGCTCTTCTGGTCTATCAGCGAGCATGAGTATTGGGCGTGTATGCCCTTCTGAAA
Source organism: Candidatus Nomurabacteria bacterium (assembly GCA_026396065.1). Lineage (GTDB taxonomy): Bacteria > Patescibacteriota > Minisyncoccia > Phycocordibacterales > UBA9973 > UBA9973. The sequence continues at coordinate 2,083 of JAPLXO010000006.1, forward strand.
TTTTTCCTTCAGACAAAGCATTCAAAATTTCTTCAGGTAAAGTCAAAATACGCAAAGTATTGGAAACATGTTCACGACTTTTTCCGACTTTCATACCCACTTGTGCATGAGTAAATTTAAATTCTTCAATCAAACGAAAAAAGGCTCGAGCACGATCGACAGAATTTAAATCTTCACGTTGTAAGTTTTCAATAATAGCGAGTTCGAGTTTCATCATAGAAGTATCACCTACACGAATGATAGTAGGTACTTGGGATACTCCGGCTAACTTCGAAGCACGAAGTCGGCGTTCACCTGCAATGAGCTCGTATTCAGTGACTAACCCTCCATCTTCTTTTTCTACTTCAACACGAGAAACTGTAAGAGGTTGAAGTACTCCATATTGGCGAATAGAATCAGCGAGGTCACGAAGTCTTGCATCATCGAATTCTCGGCGTGGTTGATATGGGTTTGGTTTGATTTTATCGACATCAACCCAGAAAATTGAATTGGAATATAAATTGGACATAAACCTATTCTAACATATTAGAAAATATTTATTATATTGATTAAAGTACTGTTATTGTGTAAAATGTGTGAATTGCCTGGAATATTTGGCAATTGCCCCCGATCGCCTGTTCGCTTTGCTGACATCGGCGATTCTGAACTGATTGGGGGCAAAACAAAGCACTTTGTTTTGCCCGGGTGGCGGAATTGGTAGACGCGCACGACTCAAAATCGTGTCTCGTAAGGGGTGAGAGTTCGATTCTCTCCCCGGGCACATATGAAAAAAATAAATACAACAATTAATTTTGAAATAAATGGAGGAAATAAACTTCATGGTTCTATTGCTACAAATGCTTCCAAAAATGGTTCCGTTGGTCTTTTGTGTGCATCTCTATTAAATAAAGGCAAAACGACACTACACAACATTGCACGAATAGAAGAAGTAAACAGAGTTATAGAAGTATTAGAAAGTATTGGTGTAAAAATAAAATGGATCGGTCCTCAAAGTCTAATAATTACCCCACCAAAAAAATTCAAAATAGAAAATTTAGATTCAGAATCTGCTGTAAAAACAAGAAGTATTATAATGTTTGCGGGACCATTAATTCATTATTTAAAAAAATTCTCTCTACCACATGCGCAAGGGTGTAAACTAGGTAAAAGAACAGTTTCTGCTCATATTTATGGACTTCAAGAATTGGGAGTGAAAATAAAAGTTACTAATCAAAATTATGAAATCGATAGTGATAAACTAAAACCTACAGAAATAATTATGTACGAATCTGGAGACACAGCTTGTGAAAATTTACTCACTGCGGCATCTCTTGTAGAAGGAAAAACAACAATTAAATTTACTACTGCAAATTATATGGTACAAGAAATTTGTTTTTTCTTGGAACACTTAGGAGTAAAAATTGATGGCATTGGTTCTACTACTTTGACTATCCATGGAATAAAAGAAATAAATAAAGATATTGAATATTATAATAGTGAAGACCCGATAGAATCTATGATGTGGATCACTTCTGCTATTGCAACAAACTCTACTCTTGAAATACAAAAATGCCCAATAGATTTTTTGGAATTGGAATTATATAAATTAAAAAAAATGGGTTTGAAATATAAAATTTTAAAAAATTATAAGTCTAAAAACTCTCGCACAAATCTCGCAGATATAAAAATATTACCTTCAAAGTTGAAAGCATTGGAAGATAAAATAGAGGCTCGCCCTTATCCAGGGTTAAATATAGACAATTTACCATTTTTTGGCCTCATTGCTGCATGTGCAAAAGGTACTACCTTGATACATGATTGGGTTTATGAAAATAGAGCAATATATTTAACAGAATTAAATCGCCTAGGAGCTACTGTTCTTCTAGCTGACCCACACCGTGTATATATAGAAGGTCCAACTCAATTTAAACCTGCACAAATAGTTTGCCCGCCAGCACTTCGTCCTTCTGTGGTAATAATGCTTGCAATGCTTTCAGCGAAAGGTAAATCCATGTTGCGTAATGTATATATGATAAATCGTGGTTATGAAGATATCGTAAAAAGATTTCGCACTATTGGTGCAGACATAAAAGAAGTGCGTGACTAATTTAGATATGCAAAAAGAAAAAGTAATTGTCATTCTCGGGCAAACAGCTACAGGTAAAAGTAATTTTGCTGTAAAAATTGCAAAGCAAATTAATGGTGAAATAATTTCTGCTGACTCAAGGCAAATATATAAAGGTCTTGAAATTGGTTCTGGAAAAGTCACAGAGCGTGAAATGAAAGGTATACCTCATCACATACTAGACTTTGTAAATCCTAAGAAAAAATTCACAGTAGCACAATACAAAACTCTCGCTGATAAAAAAATTAAAGAAATATTATTTAAAGGTAAAACTCCAATCGTTTGCGGTGGTACAGGATTTTACATCGATGCTGTGGTGAATAACATAGTTCTACCAGAGGTGAAACCAAATCTGAAACTTCGAAAAGAATTAGAAAAGAAATCAGCTGTCGAGCTTTTTAAGATACTTAAAAAGCTCGACAGCACACGTGCAAAAAATATCGATGCGAAGAACAAGGTCCGTCTAATTCGTGCTATAGAAATAGCTCAAACTATCGGTAAAGTGCCAAAAATAAAAAAGTCCCCTGCCTTGTATAATTTTACAAAAATAGGACTCTACGCTCCAAATGATTTTCTAGAAAATAAAATAACTAAACGCATTAAAAAAATGTTTGATAAAAAAAATAATGGTGGACTCGTAAATGAAGTAAAAAAACTTAAAAAATCTGGTCTTTCAGATAAAAGAATTACTGAGCTTGGTTTTGAATATTTCTACCCTCTCCTATTTATAAATAAAAAAATCACAGAGCATGAAATGATAGAGCGGACTATTTTAGGTAATATTCAATACGCTAAACGCCAAATGACGTGGTTCAAACGCGACCCAGAAATACAATGGATTAATGTCAGCGAGCCTTTTAGCATAGAGAAAGTTAAAAAATCCAATAATTAATTACTCCCCACAGTAAAACAAGTGTGATAATAAGAGTATTAATAAAAATACCAATTTGGTTTGCATTTTTCCAAGCTTTGTAAGAACTATAAATCCAAAATACTTGGGATACCAAATTAAAAACTAGACCATATTGAGGAAGTTTTAATGAAGTAAGTAAAAATCCCAATAACGTAAAAAGAACTAAGCCAATTTGAGCGAAATTATTAATAGTGAAATTTTTTTTCATATAATTTTTATTTCTTATTGTCTTTTATGCGCTACACCTTAATCCATAACAGATACAAGCTATTATAGCTTATTTCTTGCTTTTTTAACACTTTTATATTAGTATTGAACACATGTCACAAGATAGACTAATAAAACTTGCGTGCGGGACTTGCAAACGAATAAATTACTGGTCCAGTAAGAACAAAAAACTCGTCACAAAAAAGATCGAGCTCAATAAATTTTGTCGTTGGTGCCGTAAAGGAACTAAACATAAAGAAATTAAGAAGTAATTTTCTCATTTCTAAACCTTTATGTTATACTTGTTTTGGCAGTAAAAGTTTACTGCTTGTTCTTTATATTTAGGTTATATCTTCGGGTATTTCCTATTAAGGACGTAACAATTATTTATTCTTATGTCCTCACCCTCCCCGTTTTACGGGGAGCGTGGGCGATTAGTTTAGTGGTAGAACGAAGGTCTCCAAAACCTTTGGTGGGGGTTCGATTCCCTCATCGCCCGCAATGATACGAAAAGAGAGCCTGAATGGCTCTCTTTTCGTATCATCATTGAGTGGCTATTAGGGAAGCGAAAGCCGGAGCGCGTCGGCGCGAGGCGGGGTAGCGGAATTTTTCAGCAGAAAAATATCCGTGACCGATTCCCTAATCTTTAAAGCTTTAGTATAATTAAATTATGAAAAAATTTAAGATTATCAATATTAAAGATGTTCCCTTAGAAGGAACACACGATCTTCCTAATTCACGAAAAACATTAGCAACTTCAGAAGATGTAGAAACAAACAATCTCGATGCTTTAACAAAAGGATTTCTTGAAAAAGGAAAGATATGGGATTGGCATAATCATGCTGGTCACGATGAATTTTGTATTGTTCTTAAAGGAAAAGGTGAATTTCATTGGGAATATGAAATGTCAGAATATAAATTAGAAGATGTAATAATCATTCCAGCAAAGGGTAAACACAAGATAGTGGCAATTGAGGATTCCGAGTTTTATTTTGTCCGAATTGCAATTTGATTATTTTAATCCTTACTCCACAACAACTCAGTTCCAACAGCCAATACAATACCCGTATCTATTGCTTTTTAAGCTAAAATATTGTAATATAAAAATAATTTTGTACTTTGAAAGTATGTTTTTTATTTGTAAAAAAATACAAGATTGGTATTTTGGACGTTATTATTTTAATTTCTAAAATATCGGTCTTGTATAACATGTAAAATTTCCGATATAAAAAAATAAAAAATGTCAGTAGGTATAGATTTATTCAGAACAGGTAGTGATATCAATATAAAAGTAGTTAATCTTGATGATATCACTCTAAACAAAAAGGATTTCGAAGCTCTTTTAGGTGTAACACTATTAGCAACGCCAATGGCACAATTTTACTTTGAAACTGTTGGTGAAGCAAAAGTTCCACACGGTGAAGCACTTGGTGGAAAACATCATTATTCATTTAAAGTACAAGAAGCAGTAAATGCTTTAGAAAAAGAAGGAAAAGATTCTAGTTTATGGAAAAAACTCGACCCAAAGCTAGAAGCACTTCTTATTGCTTCTGCCTGTGAAGTACAAACAAATTAATTGGCAAGAAAAAATCTTACCAAAACAAAAAGCCAATTCCGAACTCGGAATTGGCTTTTTTAAATAACAACCCTTGGTAGTAACGCACTCAAATGAGCTACTACTTCATAATTAATTGTTCCAATTTTTTCGGCAAGATCTTCTGCAGTTATTTCTAGTTTATTTTGCTTACCAATAATTACAACTTTATCTTCGGCACAGAGATCTTTGAGATGATTTACATCAACAACAAACATATTCATCATAACGCGGCCGAGTATTTTACATCGTGTTCCACCAATAAGCACTTCCCCTTTATTTGAAAGTCTACGATCAAGACCGTCCGCATATCCTTGTGGAATCACCGCGACCTTAGTTTCTTTTTTTGTTTTATAAGTAAGTCCATAGCCAACAGTACTTCCCTTTGAGAGTGTTTTTACTTGTGCAATTTTTGTTTTCCAAGAAAGCACTGGGAGTAAATTGAATTTTGGATGAATCTTTTTAAAAGTATTTTTTAATTCTTCTGATGGCCATAAACCATACAAACCGATACCGATCCGAACAAGTGGATGTGCGTTCTCTTTTATTTCATAAGCCATCACACCTGAAGTAGCCGAGATGTGTGTTTGCAGGTTTTTGAAACCATATTCCTTTGCCAAATTCACCGCCATACGATGTGTAGCAATTTGCTTATTTGCATGAGAAAAATCCGTAGTATCTTCTATGTTTGCAAAATGTGCATATATGCCAGTCAATTTTATATATTTTGATTTTTTTATTTCTGTAAATATTTCTGGTAGTTCAGTAAACAAAACCCCCTCTCGTCCAAGGTGCGCATCGACAGCCAAATGCACCTCTTGCACTTTGTTAAGTTTTTTTCCGATAGCAGAGATGTTTAACAAATGCTCTCGTGAAAAAACTGATAGTACACAATCGAGCTTCATAGCTTTTGCCAAATCACTTTCCATAACATAACCCAAAACAAAAGTTTTCTTTTTTGTTTGTTTACGGAGCATTTCTAATTCTTCAAAACTATTTATCATAAAAGCATCAGTATATGATGCTAAAATATCTATAACTTCCTTTTGCCCATGACCGTATGCATTTGCCTTAATCGCAGAAATTATTTGTGTCTCTTTTTTCACCAAACTTCTAAATTGCTTAATATTGTGTATTAAGTTTTCTTTCGATATTTCTATATGTGATAAATAATTATTTTTCATTAGTATCCTTTATTTTATAGAGTAAAAAGTTAAAAGTCAAAATAGATGAGAGCTATTGAAAATTTAGATTAAGTATGGTAATGTGTGAAAAAGTAAAGTACCTTGAAAAAATGATTTTTATAGTTTTTGTTAGTTAATTTTCCGAGTTCCATATTTGGGCTTCAGAAAATTAACTAATACTAACAAAATAAAAAAACAAAAGATGAAAAAAATAATTCTAACATTAGGTACCGTGATCATGATCATTGGTGCTACGTTTGCAGATGATGTACACAAAAACACAGAACAAAAAGGTAAAGTAATAATTATCTACAATCTTCCATTGCCTGATAGTACAAAAGATGCAATGCAAGAAATAATAACAAAGTACAACAAAAGTTTTCCTTTAAATGACACACTGAGAATAGATTCAATGCCTTTGTTATATGAAGGTCAAAATTTTCAAGAAGTGGGTCCTGTTTTTGGAAAACCTGGAGGATTACTAATAGACAACGAACAATTACAAAAACTAAACTCAAGGGAAGTAAAAAGTTTTATAGCCGGTCAATTATTCCAAACATTAAGCCCAGTGGAGATTGATACTATTTTTACAAACTTTGAATTAGACTCAGGCATGACTGCAATTGGTTTTTCTGGACTAGCTACGCAAATTCACATTTCTAATTTTATAAGCTTTCTTACCCCAATGGAAACTGGAGCTGCGGAAGCATTCGCAAGAAAAGTATGTAAGGGATTTTATGTTGAAAGAGATTTAGATAGTTCCTATTTTAGATTAGGACATCTTATGACTTTTATCTTAGGTAATGGTTGGTTAACTGCAAAAGACTTAATTGATGCAGAAAAAACTAATAATGTACCAAGAATTGTCTCTTTGATATTAAAAAAGGAAGTTGAAAAAATTGATACAGATGATATCTATCTTATAATTAAATTATTTGATGATATTTGTTTTAGTAAGAAAGAAGAATCATTGCAAGATTTACAATATGTATTTGAAGAAAGAAAAAAAAATGGAGATAATACTCCATACACAATTAAATTAAAGAAATAAAAAAAGTCGTTCTTGGGTTTTCACTTAAGAACGACTTTTTTGTTTGTGCGTCGGGAAGGATTCGAACCTTCGTAGACCGAAGTCGACAGATTTACAGTCTGTTGTGATTGACCACTCCACCACCGACGCGTAAATATAAAATAGCATAAAATGTCTTTTTTTGCATCTTTTGTATATTTTATTTTACTTATTTTTTCTCTACTTTGGCTTTTGATATAAAAGGACTTTTAATTTTTCCTTTTTTAGTTTCGATGAGTAGTTCGTTGTTTTTTACAGTTACAAAAACCTTATCTCCTTTCTTAACACCTTTGGAAATAATATATGTCGCTACAGGATTAAGTATTTTTGTTTGAATAAGTCTATTTATAGGACGTGCACCGAAATGTGGATCATAGCCTTCTTTTGCTAGATAATCTAATGCTTGCTCTGAAATTTCAAAACCAATTTCTTTTGCTTTCAATCTCTCAGCAACAACTTGAATTCTCAAATTTACAATCTCGCGAATTGCTTCTGGAGATAAAATATCAAAAACAATAGTTTCATCTAGGCGATTCAAGAATTCTGGAGAAAAATGATCTTTCAAACTTTCCATTACCTTGTCTTTTGTTTGAGAATAATTTTCTACAGCAGAATTATTTGAGAATCCGATTGATTCCATTTTCTCTACAAATTGTGAACCGATATTTGAAGTGAGGATAATAATTGTGTTTTTAAAATTCACAATCCTACCCTTTCCATCTGTAAGGCGTCCTTCATCTAGAACTTGTAAAAGCATATTGAAAACTTCTGGATGAGCTTTTTCAATTTCATCAAAAAGAATCACAGAGTAGGGACGATGACGAACTGATTCTGTGAGCTGTCCAGCTTCTTCATAGCCGACGTATCCTGGTGGAGAACCTATAAGCTTTGAGACACTATGTCTCTCCATGAATTCCGACATATCTACGCGAATCAAAGCTTTATCATCGTTAAACATAAATTGAGCTAAAGACTTCGTAAGCTCTGTCTTTCCGACACCAGTAGGACCAAGAAATATAAAAGAGCCAATTGGTCTGTTTGGATCTGAAATACCAGCGCGGGAACGGCGTATAACGTCTGCTACGCGAGTAATTGCTTCCTTTTGACCGACTACGCGTTTCGCCAATTCTTCTTCCATTCTGGCTAATTTTGCACGCTCCTCTTCAAGCATTTTCATGAGTGGAATTCCTGTCCAACGAGCGACTACTTCTGCTATATCTTCAGCTGTAATTTCTTCTTTCAATATTCGGCGAGATTTTTGTAATTTTTTTAAACGAAGTAATTTTACTTCCAATTCTTTTTTTAATTCTGGAATTTTTCCATAACGAATTTCGGCAGCACGAGAAAGATCTGCGCGCATTTCTGCATTCTCTGCTTCCACACGAAAAGTTTCCAATTCTTTTTTAATTGCACGAATTTCAACTACAGTTCCTTTTTCATTTTTCCATTTTAATTCAAGTTCTTTTGTTTTCTCTTGCAAATTGCCGATAGCATTATCAATTTCTTTCACGCGACTTTTTGGATCATTTTCTTTTTTTAAGGCCTCTTTTTCGATTTCTAAACGCATTATTTTTCTATGTGCATCTTCAAGTTCTTGAGGTTTATTTTCTAAGGCAATTTTAAGTGATGAAGAAGCTTCATCTATCAAGTCGATAGCTTTGTCAGGGAGAAATCTGTTGGTGATATATCGCGCACTCAAATTCACCGCAGACAAAATAGCATCATCTGTAATACGTACACCATGGAAAAGTTCATATCTTTCTTTGAGTCCTCGAAGAATTGCAATTGCATCTTCGGTATTTGGCTCATCAACATATACAGGCTGAAAACGTCTAGCCAATGCTGGATCTTTTTCAATATGTTTTTGATATTCTTTTAAAGTCGTCGCGCCAATAGCACGAAGCTCTCCACGAGAAAGAGCCGGCTTTAGCATATTTGAAGCATCAAGAGTTCCTTCTGCCCCTCCTGCGCCGACGATAGTGTGTATTTCGTCAATAAACAAAATAATTTTCCCTTCTGCTCTTTCTATTTCTTTCATTAATCCATTCAAACGTTCTTCGAATTCTCCTCGATATTTTGTTCCAGCAATGAGCGAACCTAAATCAAGGGAAACAATTTCTTTATCACGAAGAGATTCAGAAACATCGCCTTTTGCAATCCTATTTGCTAAACCTTCTACTACAGCAGTCTTTCCTGTGCCAGCTTCACCGATAAGTATTGGATTATTTTTTGTACGACGAGAAAGAATTTGCATTATGCGCATAATTTCTGTATCGCGACCAATCACAGGATCAAGCTTGTCTTCACGGGCAAGCTTAGTAAGATTACGGGTATATTTATTTAGTAATTTATTTTTCTTTGGAGTAGAGACACTACCTTCACCATTTACACGAAGATCTTCTAATACTTTCAAAACATTTTCTTTAAATATTTTAAAGCGAGACAAAATTTCTCTAGCTTCACCTTGAATTTCTAAAATTGCAATAAAAAGATGCTCAGTCGATACAAATTCATCTTTTAAGATTTCAGCAATTTTTGCAGATTGTTCTAAAGTAGATGCCATGTCTGGAGTAAGATATATTTGATATGCAGGAGAAAGAGTAGAACGAGTTTCAGGAATTTCTATAGCTTCTAAAACAGAGTCTGTTAAAAGCATTGTGTCGATTTCCAATTTATCTAAAATAGAAAGAACAATACTTTCGTCTTGTAAAAGTAAAGATGACAATAGATGTAAAGAAGAAACATGGTTTTGGCCACGTTCAATAGCTAGCTCGTGTGCTTTTTTAATTGCCTCTTTAGCTTTAGTTGTAAAACGATTTAATGGTGGCATATAAGTTTATATATTAAAGAATAACACTAATTAAAAATAAGTCAAGCTACTGAACAACTGCTGGAATAATTGTATTGGTATCAGTATTTCCTGATCCCGATGTGGATGCAGTATCCACTGGAGAAAGTTCAACTACAGTAAAATCTTTATCCACTGTAAGTTTTGAAATTTTTTGTTCACCTAAAACACTTTTTACAACATATACTTCACCATCCTTAGGTTCAGAAATTACAGAAGCTATTATTACTTTATCATTTCCTAAAAACAAACCTGTACCTAAAATTTTATCTTCTATTTTTTTATCTTTATCCCCCTTTAAAAACAAAGATACTGTAAGTGGCTGTATTGCTTTTAAATTTTCTAGAAGTTGTTGCTGATCTTGTGATAATGCTTCTTTATTGTCAGCTGGTACAATTTTTTCAATTGTTTGTTTTACAATACGAGTAATAGGAGTGGTTACTGAAGATGGAGCTTGTTGCATTAATGTGACAGTCGAAATACCAGTAGCAATTGACGTCACAAAAGAAATCAGTAATGCAAGCAAAATAAGCTGTGATTTATTTAATTCTTTTATATCCATAACTTAAGTATACCATTTTTTTAATTTAGACAAAATTTGAGCGAGAGATTTTAAAGTAAAGTCAATATCTTGTTTTGTAGTCTCACGTCCCATAGAAAAACGTATTGATCCATCCACTTCTTTATTTATTAATTTACCACCATATTCTGCTTCACGAATAGCCTGAATCACATGTGAAGCTTTTTCGTCGCCTGATTTGCAAGCACTTTTGGAAGAAACCATTATTCCCCTAGCTGAAAGCTCTATCACAAGTAAATCACTCGGTATTTTAGGAATAGTGACATTTATATTATTTGGTAGTCTTTCTTTTTCATCACCATTTAATAATGTCCCTACAAACTCCAGTTTGTTAGTATGTAATAATTGTTGTATAAAATAATCACGGAGTTTTGTTAATCTTTTATTTTCTTTCTCTTTTATTTTTTCTGTAATTTTCAAAGCCTCAGCAAAAGCTAAAATAGCTGGTAGATTTTCAGTGCCGGCACGCATTCCATTTTCTTGATCTCCACCAAAAATTATTTTTTTAATTGGAGTTCGACGACGAATGTATAAAGCTCCTATTCCCTTTGGTCCATATATTTTTCCAGCATTGAAAGACATTAAATCTATTCCTAGCTTTTCTACATTCATATCTAAATAATTCACAGCTTGTGTAGCATCAGTATGAAATAAAATTTTTGTATTATTTGTTTTATTAAAATGACGAATTTCTTTGGCTATTTCTTTTATTGGTTGTATTGTGCCAATTTCATTGTTTGCATACATCACAGAAACTAATTCTGTATCCAATGTAAGTGCCTTTTTTATTTTCTTCGGATCTATTATTCCATTTGCTTCAACTCCTACAAAAAAGATGCTTCTTAAACTACTAGGTTCTAGTATCGAAGCATGCTCTATATTTGTCGTAACTATATTTTTAAAATTTTGAATTACAAGATTATTACTTTCAGTAGAACCACTAGTAAAAACTATCTCATCACTATGCATATCGAAAAATCGTGCTATATCTTTTCGAGTATTATCCAAAAGTTTCTTATTTTCGACTGCATCATCATGAATTGCGCTACAATTAGCAAAATTCTGCTTCAATGCTTTATCCATTACTTTTAGAACGCTAGCGTCTATAGGCGTAGCTGAAGCATAATCTAGGTATATTTTATTTAGTTTTTTGGTTGATTTCGACATCAATATAGTATATATTAAATTATATGAATATAAAGCTCGACAATATTGTTTTCTTGGCTTTTTTTGTTTTAACCCTACTTGGTCTATTTGCTATGCTATTTTGGATAGTGAAAACAGAAAAACGTTTATCTAAATTTTTCATGGGTAAAAAAGCTAAAGACCTAGAAGATACTATAGAATCTCTAACACAAGATATCAAGGAATTAAAAAAAGCCAAAGAATATGCTGAAAACGAAATTGTAGGAATAAACAAAAAGCTAAAGCAAAGTATCCGTGGAGTGGAAACAATAAGATACAACCCTTTCCCTGATCAAGGTAGCAATCAATCTTTTGCAATAGGAATGTTAAACGAGGAAGGAAATGGCGTCGTAATTTCAAGTTTGTATTCTCGTGAGAGAATGAGTGTATTTGCAAAGCCAGTAAAAAACGGAGTTTCAGAATTTGAACTCACAAATGAAGAGAAAGAAGTTTTGAAAAAAGCAAAGATCTAATTAAAAAAAATAATGGAAAATAAAAACGACAATCAAATAGAAAGACCGCCTATAGTAGCAGTGATGGGTCATATTGACCATGGTAAATCTACTATTCTTGATTATATAAGAAAGACAAATATTACAGAACGTGAAGCTGGTGGTATAACTCAACATATTTCTGCATACGAAGTAGTACACAAGGATGAAAAAGGTAAAGACAAGAAAATTACTTTCCTAGATACTCCAGGACATGAAGCTTTTTCTAAAATGCGTGAGCGAGGTGCAAAAATTGCTGATATAGCAATTCTAGTAGTTTCCGCTGAAGATGGAGTAAAGCCTCAGACTATTGAAGCATATAAAACAATTGTGGACAGTAAAACTCCTTGCATTGTAGCTATAAACAAAATAGATAAACCTGGAGCTGATATAGAAAAGACAAAAATGAGCTTGGCAGAAAATGAAATTTATTTGGAGGGCTACGGAGGAACTACTCCTTTTGCTCTAGTATCAGCAAAGACTGGAGCTGGTATAGATGAATTACTTACTTTGATCCTTGTTCTTGCAGAAATGGAAAGCTTCACTGGAAATGCAAATGCAGGTGCAGAAGGTTTTATTCTTGAATCAAATCTTGACTCAAAACGTGGTATACAAGCTACTTTGATAATAAAAAATGGAACTCTTAAAAAAGGAATGCTCGTAACCGTAGAAGATGCTATATGTGCTACTCGCATTATGGAAAACTTTTTAGGTAAAACAGTATCTGAAGCGACTTTCTCATCCCCTGTACGACTAGTAGGTTTCGATAAGGTACCAAAAGTCGGTGGAGCATTTATTGGTTATCAAAATAAAAAAGAAGCAGAAGAAGCAGTAAAAAATTGGAAAAATAAAACTTCTGGAACATCTACAGATAAAGCTGAAGATAGTGGAAAAAAGTTAATTCCGATTATTTTAAAAGCAGATGTTTCTGGCTCATTAGAAGCTATTGAAAAAGAAATTGGTAAAATTAATACTGAAAATGCAGAGTTTAGAATCGTACAAAAAGGAGTAGGACCTATTTCAGAAAATGACTTAAAGGGTGCTGGTGGATTACAAAATATGATTATAATTGGTTTCAACGTAAAGACTGATAAAAATGCTATCGAGTATGCAGATAGACTAGGTGTGACACTTTCAAGTTTTGATATTATTTACAAAATGACTGATTGGCTAAAAGAAGAAATGGAAAAAAGACGACCAAAGATAGAAACAGTCCAAACTATTGGTAAAGCTAAAATATTAAAAGCTTTCAGCCAGACAAAAGAGCGCCAAATAGTAGGTGGAAAAGTTATCGAAGGAAATATTTTGATAGATCAAGTTGTAAAAATAATTCGTCGTGAAAATGAAATAGGACGTGCCCGAATCGTAAACTTAGAGAAAGGTAAAACAAAAACAAGCTCTGTAGAAGAAGGCACAGAATTCGGTATGATGATTGAATCAAAAATTGAAATCGTAGCTGGTGATGTAGTAGAGTGTTTTGCTCTTGTGCAAAAATAAAAAATGACTGAACGAATAGAAAAAGTAAATAAATTAGTAAAAGGACTCACTGCGAATTTTTTAAATCGTGAGAGTACTTCGGCATCTCTAATATCTGTAACAGATGTATCAGTGTCGCCTGATTTAAAAAAGGCTAAAATACTTCTTTCTGTATTACCAGAATCACAAGAAAAAACTGCTTTACTTTTTGCCAAAAGAAAACTCGGTGAGATGAGAGATTATTTAAAACAAAATATGGAAACAAAGCACGTACCTTTTTTGGAAGTAGAGATAGATAAAGGAGAAAAGAATCGTCAAAAGATTGACGAGTTGCTGAGGGAAAAGTAAGATGGTTAGACACCTCACCCGCCTCAGTAGAGGCACCCTCTCCTTATAAAGGAGAGGGTTAGGTGGAAAGCTAAAGCTTTCGATATTGGGCCTGGTAGCCAAGTGGTAAGGCATTCCTCTGCAAAAGGAATATACGGCGGTTCGATTCCGCCCCAGGCCTCAATTGTTAATTAAAAATATATAATTTATAATTAACAATACAAAGTTTGCCCGGATGGATGAAAAATAAACTGCTTTATTTTTCATCCGAGTGAAATGAGGAGGCCGCCATCCGGGCAATGATTTTGTTTACAAAATAGAAAATATGAAATATATTTTCTAAATATGCCCGGATGGCGGAATTGGTATACGCGCACGACTTAAAATCGTGTCTCGTAAGGGATGTGGGTTCGACTCCCACTCCGGGCACAGTGCATTTATGCACCAATCTGATTATGCGCCCATAACTCAGCTGGTAGAGTAGCTCCCTCTTAAGGAGAATGTCGTAGGTTCGATCCCTACTGGGCGCACAAGATTAAAAAGTTTACGGGGTAAAGTTTTTAATTTGTGCGAGGCGGAGGCACGGAGGTGCCGAGCCAGGGTCGTACAAAAATTCACCAGAATTTTATGTATGACCAGATTGCTGGAGTGGCGGAATTGGTATACGCGCTAGTCTTAGGAACTAGTCCCGCAAGGGTTGAGGGTTCGAGTCCCTCCTCCAGCACAAAATTTGTTATAATGGTGGAATGAAAAAATTCCTTCGTTTATTTCCTGTTGAAGTATATGTCATCGTTATACCAACTATTTTATTTTTTCTTACCTTGGGCTTAAAACACCTTGACTGTTACATACAATCTGTAAATTTTTGCAATACGTTTCCACCAAAAGGTGATTACTTATCATCTCTTTTAGAAAATACGACTATTCCAGTAATAATGTCCTTCCTTTGTATATACCTAATATTCCACTTCGTTCTTTTAGTTTCAAAAAGAAGCCCGGACACCAAAGAAAAATCATTATTTAATATAAGAAGTTTTATATTTATTTTTGGATTACTTTACATTAGTGCCTTGGTAATAGCATTTGAGACAAAAACAATCTTTTTCACAGCAGATCCAATTCGCACAGCACAAGTCTCTGAACTTTTAATGCATACAGACAAATTCTTATTTGGTTCATACGTACCATTTTCTCTCCATCATTTGATAAGCTCAAACATAGTGAGCCAAATATTTTATAATTCTTATATATATTTATTCCCTACTATTTTTGTTATTATAATAATCTCTCTATTCTCTAATAAAAAAATATTTAGAAAATTCATGATTGCGTATTTTTTAGCTTTCTTAATTGCTTTGCCAATTTGGATACATTTTCCAGCGATTTCTCCAGATTCAATGTATCGTGCAAATATTTTGAATGCAAATATTCCTACAGAAATAAAAAAGGTAGTCGAAAATACACCGATCTTACCAAGTATGCAAAAAAATATTTCTTAAATTGGAAAATTTTGGGTAGATCCAAAGGGTAACTCACTTGCTATAAGCACTTTCCCTAGTATGCACGCAGCATGGGGAATAATTGCTTGTGTGGCTTTAATAGAAATTTGGGGACCGTTAGCGATCATTGCCATACCTTGGATAATTGCAGAGTTAATAGGAACAATGTACACATTGGAACATTACGCAGTAGATGTAATATTAGGGATTATTATTGGATTTTTTGCTCTATGGATAACAAAAAGACTTTTAAAATTTGAAAAACAATACTTTGTTGACCATTACAACCTTTTTTCTATTTTTGAACACTTAGAAAAACACTACAGAAATACAAATCAAAAAGTTAAGGAAAAAATAGATAAAATATCCAAAATAAGCTATAAATAAAGGGTTGATTCTGAGAATATGCTTCAAGGCTTAACGTACCTATTTAGGGCTTGACTTTTAAATTCATATATGCTATACTTAAGGTATGATGAATAAAATAATAAACAAAAATTCAATAATTTTAACTTTAGCAGTAATCTTGGCTTTCAGCACAATTGTGTTAATGCCAATGAAAGCAAGTGCTAATGGTAACTATGGTACATGGACATCTACTGGTGTATCTTATGGTGGTACTAATTCTGGTTCCCCTGATGGTGGTACTAACTATAATAATAATTATAACAACAATAATTATTACACAAATCCTGTTCCAATAATTTATTCTATTACACCAAATTCTATGAAGACAGGAGATGGAATTGTACCAGTAGTTATCACAGGAACAAACTTTGTTTCAGGATCATTGGTTCAAGTAAATGGTTCATACAAATCAACTAGTTACAATAGTTCAAATCAACTTACAGTAATGCTAAACAGTTCTGAATTACCAGCAGGAACTTATATCTTAGGTGTATTCAACCCTACACCAGGTGGAGGAAATTCAAACGGAGCATATTTAACTGTCACAAGTTCAGTAGCACCTTCAACAATTTCTACAGGAGCTACAACTACTGCTACAGCAGCAACTACAAGTGGTACAAAAGCAAAAGTTGCAAAGAAAGCTACATCAACTACAAATAAAGACTTGACTGCAGGTGCAGGAAATGGATTCTTGCCTACAAACTTTATACAATGGTTGTTTGCAGCAATATTGATACTCTTGCTTGTAATACTATTTAGAAAACTTTATGTCACTGAAAAAGATAAACAAGCACCATTAAAACACGCTTAAGACCTCACCACCTACCCCCTCTCCTTGTAAAGGAGAGGGGGTTTTGGTTTCCAAATTTAGCTTGACTTTTTGTATTGTATATGATATACTTTGTGAGTAAAATGTTTTTTGAAAAAAGGTTAGGTTAGTTATGTTTAGCCGAGTCGCTCATCCCCTATTTTTTCTGGGAGATGAACTTTGGGCTAAACATAACTAATAAATTAATAATTAAACTAATCAATAAAAAATAGAAATCATGAACGTAATAATAGTAAAAATCATTTGCCTCTTAGTGAGTGCATTAGCAACATTTTGTTTGTTTATTTCAATTAGAAGACCGCCACGTGGTTCAATGCAAGTAATTAGCTTAAGGGGAACATTCTACATGGTTATTTCAAACATACCCGGATATAGAATAAACAATCCTCGAACAGTAAGTTACGACCCGACTATTCCAGCTTGGGATAAAGTTCCATTAAAAAAAGGTGAAACAGGAAGATGGATTAATCTTTTCTTTTTACCAATATGGTTCTTCCAAATTGAAACGTATGAGTTCACTTATACGAAAGTAAAAAACGTAAGTAATTTAAAAGAAGATGACAAAAAAATATGGGATATCGATACAACAGAATGTATCATTGAACGTACAAATATGTCAGACCATTTCATGCACCGCGAAGAATACGCCACTGTTACAAAAAATTTAGACCTAAGAGACCTAAAAGGTAAACTACACATGTATACCAATGTAGCAATGGAAATTTTCAACGCAAAAGACGCATTGTATGAAACAAAAAGTTACATGCGTACTACTCGTTCCAGTTTTGATGGACAAATGGGAACTTTGGTAAGGTCAAAAAGCCTAACACAAGTGAACAAAATTAAATCTGAAGGAGTAGACAGTGCCTTCGAATCTTACATGGAATTAATTAACAAAAGTATTCCAGCTGTTCCAGCAGGAACAGGAACACCTCCAACACCAGCAATAGCTGAACACATCGGCCTTGATAAATTTGGAACGAAAATTTCCAAGATAACTTTCATCGACTGGAAACCAGCAGATGAGGCTACCGAACTTTTGGCTGCAACTTATTTAAAAGTTGATAAAGCTAAACAGGACAAAAAAATCAAGATTACCGAAGCAGAAGCTACTGCAGCTGAAACAAATTTAACAGGAGACGCAACCAATAGAATTGAGATGGAAAAATTGATCAGAACAGGTAAACTGAAGGTTGAGTTCAATGCTGATGGAAGTATTAAAAATACAACATTAATTCCTGATGCAAACACAAAAATAACTGCTGAAAATCAAAAAGCAATAGCTGAGCAGTTAGCTAAGTTAGCAAAAGTAAAAGGTACACTTGTACTGGGTGATGGAGTATTGAACACATTAAATTTAAAAAAGTAAGATGATGAAAGCAACAAGAAAAAACATCATTTTACTAAGTTCTTTAATCTTAGTACTTATTGCGATCATTATAGTAATGTATTTTGCAGTAAGATACCATTCATGGAGTATCCCAACAATAATTTTTGTATATGGACCAATAGTAGGACTAATTATCCTACTTATTGTTCTAGCAAAATCCAATTCGAGTTCCGGAAGGTCTAAACCGTCTTCTGGAACCACTGGAAAAAATTATTTTGCTTGGATAAAGAAAATAAACTTTTGGATAGTTGGAATTGCACTTGGAGTATTAGCCCTTATTATTATTTTGATAATAGTATTTTCTAATAAAAGAAGTGCTGTAAATCAAAAAAGGGATATTAATGCAACCTATGTTGCTCTAAAAATTACTACAATTTCAAAAGCACCTGTTGTAAAAACTACCCCAATCGTTATCGACTCTTTGAAAGAAGGTGACGACACTTTGGTACTTGGTAACAAAATTATTATCTATATCGATCCTTTAAAAGGTTGGTCTAGAGCGTATATCTTACCACTAGGCGGACCTAGAAAGTTTGCTACTGTTACATTCACTTCGGTGAGTAATCCATCACAATCATTTGATGATGATGGACATGGTACAAACATTCAAAAATGGTGGGCAATGCAAAAAGGTTACTACATTGTAACGTTGCTTGAACCATCTAATCTAAAAATATGGTTCCGTTGGGCTGATTACAAAAAGTTCAACGACTAACACACAAAATTTGAAGATCTATATAATGCGGATACTTCAAAGGAACACAAAGCATTGTAAAACAAAAGCCTCTCGATTTTCATCGAGAGGCTTTTATCATTTTCAGAGTATCTTTTATTGTAGCAAACCTGCTGGTGGAGTAGGAGTATAAGTATTTAGGATTACTGTCCCATTTTCAGGATCTATATTAGTACCGCTAGTATTTATACCTAGTGTGTCTATAATGACACCCATAAGCATAAACACAGCCATCATAATAACAAGACCTAAAATACCATACATCATATGCTTCTTACCTTCTGTCCTCTTTTCTTCATTTGTAGAATTTGTCAAAAATTGAAAAATTCCCCAAAGAAAATAAGCGAGAGCTAAAGCAAAAAGAAGTAAGATGAGTGGATTAATAATAAGATTATTTACCTTAAGAATAAATACATCCAAACTCTCACCTGCGTATGCTACATTTGTAAAGAATAAACTCATAAAAACTTTTTAACTAACAAGTAACTCCAGGACTAGTGAAACATGGAGTGTAGATATTTCCTGTACTTTGGCCAATACCAAGAGTAGTCTTCAAAATACTTACCAATCCCCAGATAGATACAATTATAACTAAAGCGATAAGACCGTAGATAACCATGTTACGTCCTCTTTTCTTAGCTTCTTCGTCGTTTGCAATCATGTAAGTGATAACACCCCAAACGAAGTAAACGACTCCCAATGCCACCAAAATAGGCATTATAGTAGCCAATAATACACTGATTCTACATAGAACATCTCCTAAACCAGCACTATTTCCTGTATTACAAGCACCTTGAGCTAAAGCTAAAAATGGAGTCAACGCTGCCAAACTAACTAATGGGATTAACTTTTTTACAATTTTCATAAATAATTTTTTTAATTAATAATTAATAATAATAAATTTTTTAACGACCTTTTTTATAATTTTCCTAAATAATTAGGCAATTTAACACAGGTATATTGTATCATAAAAAACCATTGATTTGTCAATTATGTGCCCTTAACCTGTGGAATAACATACTCAATACCAAATGTATTTGCGAATATTGAAACGATACCCCAAATCGATACCATCACAGTGAGAGCAATCAATCCCCACATCATAAATTGCCTTCCCTCTTCACGCTTCTTTTCTTCATCTGAATTCATTAAATATTTAAGTACACCCCACACAAATGAAGCTACGGCCAAAGACATGACCAGAGGAATTATTGAAGAAATAATATTACAAGTCACAAAGTTTAAAAGATTTGCTACTTTTGGATGTGCAGTCAAAGTACAATTGCCTAATACGCCATGACCTACTCCAGGATCTGGTGCTTGAGCTAAGGAAATCACTGGTATAACTGTGATAGCCAATACTGCTATAGAAAATATTATATGTTGTATTTTTGTCATTTAATTTAAAATTATTTTATAATGCTAATACTGTCTCAGATATAACTTGCGCGAGTGCCCATGCACCTAGCAATATAGCTGCTCCGATAATTGTATACATAAAAGCATCTTTTGCTTTTTTTAACTTTTCACTATTACCACTAGCTGATACAAAAAGAAAACCAGAATAAACTATTGCCAGAACAATAACTGGTATCCCGATTTTTATTACTCCTACCAATATTGTTCTCAAAAATGCATCGAGGGTAGATGTAGAAATAGGATTACAGACTTTACCTGGTTCACAATTTGCTGGTGGATCTACAGCAAAAGTAAAAATTGGAAGTAAGAAAGAAAAAATTGATAAAGCTATTTTTGAAAAGTTTTTCTTAAAATTTATATTTAACATAGTCATATTATACATTATATTAAAATCCTATCCAAGAACCATCATATCCCAATGTGGTTAATATTACATTAATAATGAGCCAAGCTCCCACAGCAAAGACAATACCTTTTATGACACTCATTAAAACTTTTTTAGCTTTCGTTCTAGTATTTGCCTCGCCTCCACTAGTAATAAAAAGGAAACCGGAATAAGCAAACATCATAGCTGCTATTGGTATAAGCAGAATAAAAAGAATATAACGAACAACTTTATTTATTAAAGCCATAAGATCATTGAAGCCACAAGGATTTGTGACTTGTGAACCTACATTTACTCCGTTAATTTTTGTATCTTTTGGATATTGCTTTGTACCGCAAGGTACAAGACCACTGAAGCTGATACCGGATCCGCCTCCAGAACCGACATTACCTCCGTCACCACCACCACCGCCTCCTCCTACTACTATTGGGTCTGTCATTAATGTCGTAAAAGAAATAGGTGCTACGGCATTTTCACCACCACCGTCAATAACATATCCTTTATAATTTCCTCCAGGTGTCAACCCAGAAAAACCAGCTTCTGCATTTCCATTAGAATCTGAAGTGACTCCACTTTGATTTTGATAATATGATGCTGTACCAGTATCACTATAAACACTAAATCCGTATTGTGAATTAGGAGTGAGTGCTGTTCCACTCAAAGTAACCAATGTAGATGTATAATCAGCACCTCCAACCCCAGTAGTAGTAGGACCTCCGGTAGGTACTGGAGGTGGATTCCCTCCACCAGATGAATTTATGGTGTAAGTGAAAGAAGCAACAGCAGAAGCTACTCCATGGGGATCACAAGCTATAGCTTTTATTGTTTTTGTAGTTGTAATTTGAAATGGATTTGTAGTGGAACCAAGAGAACAAGTAGGAGTAGACGCATCATCTACGTACCTAAAAGATGATCCACTCGTAATACTAGAAAGAGTCACAGATTGAGTTGAAGTAAATGGACCAGCAAGAGGAGAAGGTGTTGCAGTAGGAGCAGAAGGTAATAAAGTTGTAATATCTAAAGTCGCAACAGTACCGTCAACTAAGTGTATTACTGATGCTGTATAGCTACCACCAGGAACAAGGCCAGAGAAAGGAGTAGATGTTACAGCTGTACCTATATTATTTGAAGTTACTGATTGATTATTTGTATATGCTACAGTACCGGAATCAGAAACAAGCTTAATAGTATATTGTGTACTGACTTCTAAACCTGAAGCACTCAATGTAACGGATGTAGTTGTTATATTTAAAGTTGTAATAATTGCATCAGCAAAAACATTGTTTGCAAAACTAAAAGAAAAGAGAAATAAAAATACTATCGAAGTGAATTTCATAATAAAGTTTTGTTTTAATATTTTCATAAATTTTATTTCTGTAGAAGAAGCCCAAGCTTAGATGAGGCATCCCCTATAGACTGATTAGATGATAAATTATTCGACAAAACATTTTCTACCATTTTTTGAAAAATAGTATTTGTCTCAGATGGTGAAGGGTCAACCCAGCTTTTCGCATATAAAGCAGAATTGTAAAAAACGGGTGCAAAAGAATTTGTAGGTTTACTTGCAAGTAAATCTCGTCTAGCTGGTGCTATGGAAAGACTATTTGCAAACTCTTTAGCAAAATCACTAGTAGCTAAAATATTTGCAACACTAAATGCTAATGGTGCATTTTTTGTATAAGCGGAAATAGCTATAGCTTTTGTGTGCCCAAAAGTAAGTTTGAAATTTGAACTTTTAATTTGAGGAATAGCACTAACTGCAAAATTTTGATTTGGATTTTTAGCAGACAATGATGCTAGCTCGCTAGCATATCCAAAATAAAATGCTAAATTATCAGAACTAAAATAATTACGAGAATTTGGTAGAGATGCATTCCAAGAATAAAAACTATTAATTGGGTTAGAAAAGTTTGTGTAGAAATTTAAAGTCTCTTCTAAATTTCCAAAGGATAACTCACTCAAGGTTGAATAGAAGGCTTCGTTTTTTCTTAAAACAATAGGATTTCCTGCTTGCATAAAAATGGTAGCTAGAATATCTTTCGCATGTTCTATATTGGCAAATTGTCCTAATGCAATAGTACTTTTTATTATATTTCCAGAAGAATCTTTTTTTGTTAAAGTAGGAACAAGATTACTAAGATCATCCCAATAAACTGGTGGATTTGGTATATTATTAGCATCTAAAATATTGCGATTATAATACATGACCATAGGGTCTATCGTTAATGGTAATGCTAGTATTCCATTATTATTTAAATATATTTCACCAGATTGTGCAAAAGTACTATTGAAAGATGAAGCCGGAAAACTAATGTAAGGTATTGGCATTATTTTGTTTTTATAATGAAAAATTAGATTATCTGGCAAAATAAACATGTCAGGGCCAGCGCTAGCAGCCAAAGCTTCTAATAATTCTTGATCAAAAGTTGTAGGATCTTTTTGTATATACTTAATAACTATGTTTGGATTATTCATAGCATAATAATTCAAAGCACTAGTTAAAACCTCTGTGGTTTCCGTACCCCACAAAACAACAGTACCTTTTAGCACAGCTTTATCTTTATTACCAATAGGTATCATTCCGGAAAAAACCAAAACACCGAAAACAGCTCCTGCAATAAATATTATTAAAACTATAAGTTGAAAATTGTTACCTTTCATATTATTTCTTTCTAAATATCATACCATAATGATGTTCACCAGCGGAAATTTCTTTATCTAACATAAACAACTCTTCTGTAAAATGTTTGTGTGCATCTGGTTTAAGAAAAAGCATTTCAGATTTTGGACTAAAAGGAGAAGGAGTTTCAGACCAATCAATAAAAAGCACTCGCCCACCGGATTTTAAAATCCGGTGGGCTTCTTTTATGACTTTCTTTTTATTTTGTGCCATAAATAAAACATTTGATAGTATTACAACATCTACAATATTTTCTGCAATATTAGTGCCTCCTATTTTTTCAATATCACCCCAAATAGTTTCTATATTATTAAGATTATCACTTTCCGAATTAATTTTAATTGTAGTTAAAAAATCTTTCTGAATATCAATAGCATACACCTTACCATTTGGTACCATTTTTCCGGCATGAATAGAATAAAAACCACTCCCAGCTCCAAGATCGGCAACGATCATAGAATCAGCTAAGCCAAAGTTTTGTAAGATTTTAACTGGATCAGGAAACATCTATTTATTATACCATTTTAAAACTTAAACAACAGGTTTATAGCTTTTCCCAATAAACCTCCAGGATAGTTTTATACTAAATTCAGGAAATTGTTTTAGAACCCAATTTAAATAGGTATTACTATTTGGACCTCGCAGAGAATATGTTTGAGTATATGGATATAACTCTTTTGATTTCTCAATAAGTTCTAGACATTTCTGTGCAGGAGAATTTTCATCCCCTTCTAGAAATCCAAGTAAGTCTGAATCCCAATGTTTTTTTGAAAACGAAAACATTTTTACTCCTTGATATGGAGGTAATGCATTTAAATGTAAGTACCCGAAACATTTTTCAGGGCAACAATTTTTTTTATGAACGACTTCGTAACGCGAAATATTTCCTTTTTTATTTAATACAAACCACGGATGTCGAGCAAAGTTAAACGGAAAATAAGCAGGACAAGCAAAAACAAAAACCTGATATTTATCTTCTTTGATTAGTTTTTTAAATTCGTCTTGAGACATATTAATTTTAAGATAATTTAGCTAAAGCATCCTTTAGGGTTGGAAGTAGGGCTTCCACATTTCCTTTTACATGTTCTTTATTTCTAAAAAATATTTTTCTTATTAAAACAGTTACTAAATATTTGATGACTATTGGGTCATTAGCCAATTCACCATAACCCTTTTTAAAAGCTTCTTGCTCTCTGGGATGTTGATGCGCTAAGCTTATAGCTATATCATATCGTGGATCACCAGCCATTAATGCCCCTAAATCAATAAGTCCTGAGATTTCAGTACCTTTTACAAAAAAATGTCCTCTGTGCATATCATGATGCAATAGTGATGTCTCGTTCCCAATATTTAATAAACTAATTTCTTCATATGCTTTTTTAACTTTTTCAATATCTTCTCCTATTATATAATTCTTTTCTACTGCAAAATCAAAAACTTTTTTACTATATTCTCCACGTGATTCATCGTATTCTTTATATGTTGAAAATTTACCAGCCAATTCTCCGTCCTCTACCTTTAAAGGACCATATCCTTTTAACTTAGTTTCATGGATTTTTTTTAACAACTTTCCTACATTTTCATAAACAATATCTTTTTCTTCTGGAGATAGCTTTAATTCAGGAATAATATTGCCTAGGGCCGAAGACATGATCATTGTCGGAAATCCTATTGATGGGGGATTTTCTTTATAAGCAATTATTTTTGGTACTGGTATTCCCTGCTCTTCAAATCTTTTATATCCGAGTAACTCTACTTCAAAAACCCTAGGGTCTTTGTTCATTCTTATGAAAACATTTTTATTTTCAAGATCTCCTTTATAAACTTGATTAGAATATCCTTTTGTTATTTTTTCTGTATTTATAATTTCAAAACCAAAGTCATTTTTGATGGCCTTTTCTAATTCTTTACCTTCCAAGCTAGAAATATTATGATTATGTTTTTCAAACATATAATTTTCTCGAAACTTTTACGCGCAAGTAAGTGATGCAATACCATCGCCAGCGCGGAGGCGCATAATTGTGACACCTTGTGTTTGACGGCCGAGAGATGGAATATCTTTTAGAGCTGTGCGGATCACTTGACCCTTCTTTGACATAGCGATCAATTCTTCTTCCTCGCCAGTGATAACTTTTGCCACGATGAGCTTGCCAGTTTTTGGAGTCACTTTTGCAGTCTTAATTCCAGAGCCACCGCGATTTTGAACTTTATATTCTTTAAGTGAAGTTTTCTTACCGAGACCGTTTGCAGACATCGTGAGGAAAAATCCTTCAGATCCACCTTTTGCTTTTTTAATAACGTCGACACCTATAATAGTATCTCCTTTGCCAAGTTTCATTCCGCGCACACCTCCTGCAGTGCGACCCATTTCACGAATGTCGGATTCTTTAAATCTGATTGATTGACCTTCACTTGTAGCGAGCATGACTTCATCACCTTTTTCTACTATCAATGCTGACGCGAGTTCATCCCCTTTATCTAAACGAATAGCAATGAGTCCACTTCGGCGAACATCTTTAAATGCTTCACCGGCCATTTTCTTTGTAGTGCCATCTTTTGTAATAAGCATTAATGAAATTGGATTCTTTTTCATTTCTTTCGGCATTGGTAAAATTGAAGTAACTTTTTCTTCACCAGCTAGTGATAAGAAATTCATAATTGATTTTCCTTTTGTCGCACGACGGCCTTCAGGAATGTCATACATTTTTATTTGGTAAGCTTTTCCGAGATTTGTGAAGAACAATAAATCACTATGTGTAGAACCAGATACGAGCATTGTCACGAAATCTTCTTCTTTTGTTTCAAGGTCGACGACACCGACACCTCCACGCTTTTGTGATTTGTATTCACCTGGGTCAGTACGTTTTACATATCCGCCTGCAGTGAAAACGAGCATTGTTTCTTTTTCTGGAACGAGGTCTTCTTCGGAAATTTCTTTTACTCCGCCTTTTACTATTTTTGTTCGGCGTTCATCAGCATATTTCTCACGAATTTCTTTTAATTCATCAGATATAACTTTCAACATTTTCTTTGGACTTGCAAGCAATTCTTTTATTGCTTTAATGAAATTTTGTTTCTCTTTCAATTCTTCTTCAATAAGTTTTCTTTCGAGACCTGCGAGCTTTTGTAATTTCATTTCCAAAATTGCTTGCGCCTGTAAATCAGAGAATTTAAATTCTTTCATCAATGCAAGCTTCGCAGTAGCTCCATCTTTTGATGCACGAATAGTCTTGATAACTTTATCAATAAAGTCCAAAGCTTTTTTCAAACCGAGCAAAATATGCTCGCGTTCTTCAGCTTTTCGTAAATCATATAAAGACCTTCTTTTTACTACTTCTTTTCGGTGTTTTATGAATTCTGAAAGAATTGAAGTAAGTGACAAAGTTTGTGGAACACCATCTACAAGTGCAACCATATTGAAATTAAAATTTTGTTCGAGTTGAGTATTTTTATAAATATAATTTAAAACTTTTTCTGGATATGCACCAGATTTTAAATCGATAACTACACGAATATCTTTTGTGGATTCATCACGAAGACCTTTTATACCTTCTAGTTTTTTCTCTTGCACGAGTTCAGCAATAGCCATTATCAAATTTGATTTATTTACACGGAAAGGAATTGATGTAATTATAATTTGGAAAAGTCCACCTTTCATTTCGACAATTTCAGCTTCGCCACGACAAACGACTCCACCTCTACCTGTAGAATATGCATGAAGCATATCTTTATTTCCGAAAGCTATTCCGCCTGTTGGGAAATCGGGACCTTTTATGAATTGCATGAGGTCTTCTGTTGTTGCATCTTCATTTTCTGTGAGGTGAATTGTCGCGTCCAAAACTTCTGCGAGATTATGAGAAGGAATATTTGTCGCCATACCTACAGCAATACCAAGAGTTCCATTTAAGAGAAGTGCTGGCACAGCGGATGGCAGAACGATTGGTTCTTTTCTTGTCTGATCGTAGTTTGGACGATAATCAACTGTTTCTTTTTCTAAATCACGAAGAAGTTCATTTGAGATTTTAGACATTTTTGCTTCTGTATAACGCATAGCAGCAGCGTTGTCACCATCAATAGAACCAAAGTTTCCTTGACCAATAACTAACGGATAACGATAAGAAAATTCTTGCGCCATATTTACCATTGCATCATATACAGAAATATCTCCGTGTGGGTGATATTTCCCGAGCACATCTCCCACTACTGCAGCGGACTTTCTAAAACGCGCAGAAGAAGTGAGACCCATTTCATTCATAGCAAATAAAATACGACGGTGAACTGGTTTTAATCCATCACGCACATCTGGAAGTGCACGAGAAGTGATCACAGACATAGCATAAGCGAGATATGATTCTTTCATTTCCGCGACAATATTTATAGGAATTATACTTTCCCTTTTTGGTGCCTCACTTTCAACTGAAATACTTTTTTTAGCCATATAATTGGATTATCTTACCACATCAGAAGATGGATTGGAAATACTTTTATATCCATCAACCATATTATCTTTTAAAACTGAAAATGGTTGTAAACTTTTTTTAACAGAAATAGTAGTTTCTTCTTTTCCTAATCTTTGACCTAAACTACGAGCCCAAACTAAAACTAAAATAATAGTACATGCAATTATTGTGATACTTAAAATTTGCTCTCTAACCTCTTTTGGCTGTTGTCTTAATTTATGTACTGTTTTATGTATATGTTTAATCATTTATTTTAAAATTAATTAGCTTCTAAAATAACTACTTCGCCTTCTTTACCTTCTAAATCTTTTCTCTTTAATGTGAGCTTGTCTTCAGGTTTTTTATTTTCATCTCCAGCTTCTTTCAAGAATATTTTTAAAGAGTCTTTATCATAGTCCATCGGAATAATTAATTTTGGTTCTAGAGATGCTGCGAGTTTTGCTGCTGATTTTGGATCAAGCATGTCTTTACCACCAACAGGAATAAAAAGAACATCTGGTTCATTTATAGCTTCACGAGCTTCTTTGGAAATATCAGCATTACTGAGTGCCCCGAGAAAAACTATATTGATACCATCAATAGCCAAAGAATAAATCGTATTAATAAATTTTTTTCCAGCGATTTCAGATTCAGACATTGACCCTTTCACAAAAATTTCTTTGACTTCATAATCCCCCGGACCAGAAATAACAAATGGCTCACGCTCTCCGTGTGAAAGCTGAGCAATGCCGTTATAGTCGGGATGATTTGTCGTCACGAGTGCAATATCAGAGCCAAATTTTCCACTATTGAAAAACTTAGAATCTTTGCTGATAGGATTAAAGGCAACAGTCAAATCCCCTTGGCTTATCTTGAAAAACTGCTTTCCGAAATATGTGATTATCATGATCCTAGTATAACATTTTTAAGAAAATATCCAAACAAAAAATCCACCGATTTGGTGGATTTTTTGTTTGGATATTTTACAGACTATAAAATATTATTTTCTCTATCTCAAAAAAGGGTTTTTACTTGGCACTATCACAATTTACCTTAGTCCAATGGGTGGGGGTTGTCTCACCTGGCTCAACATGTGTAGTCCAAGTACAATGCCAACAATCGCCAAACATACCATCTGTATCAAAATGAGAAGGCCAGATCCATTTTTTATTATTATCATAACCACCTGCATCTCCTTCACTTATAAGAAAACCAGTATCCATACCTAACGAGATATTTCCAGTCAGAAAGTGACCTTTCTCACCATTAATATTTGTATTCTTTATGTATTTATTTGGAACTGTAAAAATATGCCCCGGTATCTTTTTACCATTAGTACTTACCCTTCCAACAAAATTTGTAGTTTTGTCTATATTATTAATTTTAATATATTTAGCTATTTCATTATCAGCATACTTTACATAAGAATCATATTCATCTTGCGAATTATACAATGCTGCATCAAATGGCAACTGTATCTTGGAAGCAATATCACTTAATACTTTGTTCGGTAATTTCGGATTATTAGTAAGAGCTAAAAGAAATAATATTCTAGTTACTGCTACTTTTGCTCTTGTTGTCTTTGCATCAATATTTATAGTAGGAGAAGCTAATAATTTATTTAATTCAGCTACTTTTATTTTGTCGAGATTCGGAACAGTTGCTATTATTGCTTTTACTGTCGCTTCTGTTTGTGCAATTTCAATTGCATTCATAGTATCTAAACTTACAACACCAGAAAGTAGATCTACTGTACTATTAGTGACAGTACTAAGAGTTGATACTTTTTTTGCTATTGTGCCATTTGACGCAGATGCTGATGTAGGTTGTACGCTATTTACGATAGAAGCTGTCTGATTTTGAGTAGATACTACAGAATTCTTTGCAGAGCCGACTAAAAATATTATTGCTAAACTTACTACTACAATACCAGCACCTATTAAATACTTTGTATTTTTATTTGAATTTATATTATCTTCCATAAAGTTTAATTTTTAATTAAAAAATCTATTAATAAAATAAAGTATACCCCCCGACGCCACTTGGCAAGGAAAATATAAAGATTTGGTGGGGATAACTTGCATTTTCCCCTCTTATATAGTAGTATCAAATGTATTAAAAGCACTTTTAGGTTAACACCCGAGGGAATACCCAAGGACGCCTAAATTTTAATATCCGCTTTTTGGCGGATTTTTTTCTTACTAAGGCTTGCCTTAGTTGAAAATATATAGAATAAATTATGAAAAAAACAGTAGAAAAAGAAGAAGTAATAGTAGACGATTCACCATTGAAAATAATGTTGGATAAAAGTCAGAGTTGGCCAGAAATGGACGCTCTTGTAGAAGGTCCAGTTATTTTGATTCAAAAGTCTTCAGTCTATGTGGACCTTGCCCCTTTCGGTACAGGTATCATTTATGGACGTGAATTCATGAATGCAAAAGATATCATCAAGAAAATCGCTATCGGAGATATCATTAAGGCAAAAATAGTTGAAGCTGAAAATGAAGATGGTTATATTGAATTATCTTTGAAAGAAGCAAAACAAGCTCTCATCTGGAGTGATGCTGAAAAAGCAATCAAGGGCAAAACAATAATGGATTTAGAAATCAAGGACGCAAACAAAGGCGGACTTATTTTGGAATGGCAAGGTATCGCAGGATTCCTTCCTGCTTCACAATTGAAACCTGAACATTATCCAAGAGTTGAAGATTCTGACAAAGATAAAATCTTAAAAGAATTGAAAAAATTAGTGGGTACAAAAATCTCTGTAATGATTATTTCTACTCTTCCAAAAGAAGGTAAATTAATTTTCTCTGAAAAAGAAAACAACACAGAGGAAAAACAAGAAATCATGAACAAGTATGAACTTGGTCAAGAACTTGAATGTACTATTGCAGGACTTGTAGACTTCGGAGTGTTCTTGAAACTCGAAGAAGGTCTAGAAGGTCTCGTACACATTTCTGAACTCGACTGGGGCCTCGTAGAAGATCCTCGTACAATGTTTAAAGTTGGAGACAAAGTAAAAGCTAAAATTATTGAAATTAAAGAAGGCAAAATTTCCCTTTCAATAAAAGCCTTAAAAGAAAATCCTTGGAAAGAATTTGAAAGTAAATTAAAGAAAGGCGATATTATAAAAGGCGTAGTTATTAAATACAATAAACACGGTGCATTGGTTTCAATCAAAGAAGGTGTTGCTGGACTCGTCCACAATTCTACATTTGGTACAGAAGCAAAACTTCGTGAAAAATTGCAACTTGGAACTACTTACAATTTCCAAATTACTCTTTTTGAACCAAAAGATCATCGAATGACTTTGACTCACTTAGAATAAAAGTAAAATTAAAAAAACCTCCTTAAGGAGGTTTTTTTAATTATTATACAAACTCATAGCTTTATCTTTCCCTTCTGTAAAAATCATTTGAATTGCTTCAGATATTTTTTTACTTTCTTTTTTAAGTATTACTAATTCTTCTTTTTTAAATTCACCAAGCAAAAAATTTAATATTGCTTTCTCCCCTTTTGGTTTTTTTAATTTTCCTGTCGGAGTAATAGGACAAATACCAATTCTAATTCTCACAAATTCTTTAGATTTTAATTTTTTTATAACAGATTCTAGACCATTATGCCCACCAGAACTTCTGTTAAAAGAAAGTTTCACACTTCCAATAGGCAAATCGATATCATCATATATGACTACAATATCTTCTAATTTCAATTTGTGTTTCTCTTTTACGTACAAAACTGCGACACCTGAATTATTCATAAATGTCATAGGTTTTATGTATTCAATAGGCTTATTACCAATCGAGTCTTTACAGAAAAGTAATTTTGTTCCTGAAGAATCTTTCCATTCAACTTTACCTAAAATAAAATCTAAAATAATCTGCCCGGCATTATGTCGAGTCTTTTCATATTCACTTCCTGGGTTTCCAAGGCCTACGGCTAATTTCATATATCAAATAATAACATATTAATAAAAATTGCCCACTATTAATAAAATACATCCAACAACAGTAAACTCTATTGTGTCAAGGACAATGTATGTTAAAATACACAAATGGAAAAAGAAACAAGTGAGGATGTTATTGTAAATAAGGACCTAGAAAAAAAACTATTATGGAAGCAATCATTCTGGGAACTCGTAAAATTTGCCATAATCGCAATTATAATAGTAATACCTATCCGTGTATTTATAGCTCAACCATTTATAGTATCAGGATCTTCTATGATTCCTACTTTTCAAGATCGACAATATTTAATAATAGACGAAATCTCATACAGATTTTCAGATCCAAAAAGAGGAGATGTGATTGTTTTCCATTATCCAAATGATCCATCAAAATTCTTTATAAAAAGAATAATAGGTTTACCAAATGAAAAAATAGAACTAACAAAAGGAGAAGTCACTATTATAAACAATGATCGCCCAGAAGGTTTTAAATTAGATCAATCTTTTATAGAAAACCATTCTTACGAGACAGATGCACCATATCAATTAAAAGACAAAGAATATTTTGTAATGGGAGACAATAGAAGTGGTAGTTATGATTCTAGAGCATGGGGTGCTGTTCCACAAAAATTAATTACCGGACGCGTATTATTAAGACTTTTACCTTTAAATAAAATATCTACTTTCCCTGGAAATTATAAACAACTTAATTAATTTGCAAAATCATATATGACTAAAACAAATGCAGCAGCAATAAAAAAAGCAGGAAAAAATTTATCTTCTCCAAAAGGTATGCGTGATGTTATGAACGAAGAATATTACAGCTTCCAAGGCTTCTTTGAAAAAGCACAAGAAGTAGCTGTTTATTATGGCTTCAAACCAATCGAAACACCAATGATGGAACACGAAGAAACTTTCACTTCTGGAATTGGAGAAGGGACGGATATTATAGACAAAGAAATGTATACGCTTAAAACAAAAGGTGGTGACCACCTCGCTCTCCGCCCTGAACACACTGGTTCACTCATGCGTGCATATATTGAGCAAGGAATGCAGAATATGCCTCAACCTGTAATGTTCTACCAATATGGCCCAGTCTTCAGACACGACAATCCTCAAAAAGGACGTTATAGACAATTCAATCAATTTGATCTTGATTCTCTTGGTAGTGAAAAAAGTATAATGGATGCACTAGTCATAAAAGCTGGAATGAGTATTTTAGAAGAAGCTGGTGCTACAAATCTTTCAATCGACATTAACTCAATCGGAGATAAGGAATGTCGAAATGGATATATAAAAGAATTGGTAAATTACTACAAAAAACATATGGGTGATTTGCCTGCTATCGATCGTGAAAGATTAAAAACCAATCCACTTCGTATTCTAGATTCAAAAGATCCAAAGACAAAAGAAATAAATGAAAATGCACCTGATGCAGTCTCATTCCTTTGTCCTGCTTGTAAAAAACATTTCAAAGAAGTATTAGAATATTTAGAAGAAATGGGAATTCAATATAATTTAAATAAATGCCTAGTACGTGGACTTTCATATTACACTCGAACAGTTTTTGAAATTATTGATGAATCAGAAAGTGAGACAAAAGGTATGGCTATTGCTGGAGGTGGTAGATATGATTATCTTGGTAAACAATTAGGAAGTAAAAAAGATGTTCCTGCTGTAGGTATTTCTATATCTGCTGATCGTGTACTGCTTATGCCTTGGTATAAAAAATTAAATCCTCGTATTATCAAAAAACCAAAAGTATATTTCATCCAATTAGGTAGTGATGCGAAATTGAAAAGTCTAAATGTAACAGAAATGCTACGTAAGGCTCACATCCCTATGGCTCAATCTCTATCAAAAGATACATTAGGTGCACAGCTCGCAATAGCAGAAAAATTACAAATTCCTTATGCTTTAATTTTTGGATTAAAAGAAGCACTAGATAATTCTGTAATTGTACGCGACATGAGTAATCGATCACAAGAAACAGTAAAACTTTCAAAGCTACTGGAACATCTAAAAGAAATTAAATAAAAAAAATGCAAAAAATTCTTCAAAAAGAAGAAAAGGTTTTAAGGCAGGTAGCTAAAGAGGTGCCTATAAAAGATATTAATACTCCTAAAATTAAAAAGGTGCTTGAAGAAATGATCTCGGCTTTAAAAAGCCAAAATGATGGTGTGGCTATAGCTGCACCACAGATTGGTCACTCATTAAGGATTTTTGTTGTAGCTGGTAAAATTTTTACTAAAGATTTTATGAAAGAAAGAGAAGATAGAATTTCAGGTAAAAAAGGAATTGGAGAAATTAATACAGAAGAAAAAATTCCTAAAAATTTAATATTCATCAACCCTAAAATTTCAAAACTTTCTCGTGATAAAAAATGGGTTCCAGAAGGTTGCCTTTCAGTTCGTTGGCTTTATGGTAAAACTCATCGATCAAATAAGGCTACAGTAGAAGCTTATGATGAAAATGGAAAGAAGTTTGTGCGTGGTTCCAGTGGACTACTAGCTCAGATTTTCCAACATGAGACAGATCATTTAAATGGAATTCTATTTCATGATCATGCAAAAGATTTAAAAGAAGAAGCTCCACAATAATGCAAAATAATAAAGATTTAAAATTTGTTTTTTTTGGCACACCTAGTGTTGCCAGCGAAACTTTGGAAATATTAAAACAGAGTGGTTTTTTGCCTTCACTCATAATCACCGCTCCGGATAAACCGGCTGGAAGAAAAATGATTATGACTCCGCCACTGGTAAAAACTTGGGCGATAGAAAATAATATTCCATTTATTCAACCAGAAAAAATAACTAAAGAAGAACTAAAAGGTCAATTTGATTTATTTATTGTAGTAGCATACGGAAAAATTTTATCTCAAGAAATTTTAGACATGCCAAAGTATGGCTCTATAAATATCCACTATTCTCTACTTCCAAAATACCGTGGTGCATCCCCTGTCGAATCAGCTATTTTAAATGGGGATAAAGAGACAGGTATTGCTATTCAAAAAATGGTTTACAAAATGGATGCCGGGCCAATAATCGCTATGGAAAAAGTAGCTATAGATCCAGATGAACATACTAAAGAATTACGTAAAAAATTAATTAAAATAGGTGGTGAGCTTTTAGTTAAAACTTTAAATACAAATCCAACCCCTTATCAGGGACTTCAAATTCAAGATGAAACACAAGCTACAAACTGTAAGAAAATAAAAAAAGAAGATGGTCTTTTAAACGAAGCTGATTCTGAAGAACAAAAGTACAATAAATTTCGTGCATATTCCCTATGGCCTAGAACTTTCTTTTTTAAAAATGGAAAAAGAATAATTGTAACCGATGCTAAACTAGAAGATAGTAAATTTGTAATCAAAAAAGTACTACCTGAAGGTAAAAAAGAGATTACTTACATAGATTTTCTAAAAAATAATTAATATTTCGAAGTAAAAGGATTTCTTTTTGATAATCCTTTTAACATTTTTTTTACACTCGAAGCTCCTCGTTTAAATAAAGTCTGATTTCTGTCTTTTGTAGAAGTTAATGCACGGACAATTTCTTCTTTTGCTTCATCAATTGCTTTATACAAATCATCAGTCTCAGACACAGAAAAAGCTTTTGTATCTCCGGAGTCAATTATTATTTCTGCTTTGTATACATCTCCATTTTTATGATGATTAGTTGTTTTACCAATTTCAACCTGAACAACAGCGTCTTTATTTTTTAAAAACTTTTCAATACTAGAAAGTCTCTTATTTACATATTCTTGTAAAGAATCTACTAATTCAATATTTTTTGTTTTTATATTTATATTCATAACTTAATTATAACACTAAAATTAAGAAAAATAAAAAGAAATTTTATCCACTTTTTATAATAAAAACAATAAAACCCCGCCTGTATACACAGCGCGAGGTTTTATAAATGTTTAATAAAGTCTTTAATCCAGACTATTCTGGTAAGACTTTCTATGGTTCTGAATTTTACTATGTCGCCAAAACGACAAATTTCGTCTGTAAGTAGCTCTAAATCTGCAATTTTTGCTACTGTTTTCAAATTTATACTCCCTCTTGCGTCAGCAATAACTCTGGAAGTTTTATTTAAAAAATCTATTTTTTCCAAATCATTACTATTATTACTTCCATTTAAGGAAATAAGCCCTTCCATAACAAGTTTTTTTAAGTCAGGAATACTTTTTAAGTAATTCACACCTCTTAAATAAGAAGTGCAAATATCTAAAAGATATTTCTTGAAATTTTCATCGGAAATTTTTTTCTTTTTCTTTTTCCGATAAATAAAAATACAGATAGAAGGAATACTTGGGAATTTTTTCATGTGATTTTGTTGCCCAAACTCACTAGATTTTATTTGAAGTGGAACATTAATCCCAGCCACAAGGGAAACAAAGAGATCTACTCCTTTTATTGAATCTTGAATTTCTGTAACTTCAATAACTCCAGAAATTATTTTTGAAAAATTTTTATCAGTTTTAATGAAATTTAATATCATATTTTTGACTTCAATTTCTACTAAAAGAGCAGATTTTCTTTGCTCAATTTCTGTTTTCAAAAAAGTTTCTATTGATTTTGGTGTACAATTTTCATTTACCAAAATCATAATTTCAAAATTACGATATAAAGCAATTTCAAAACGAGCCTCTTTTGGTGTTCTAATGGCTACCTTAAATATCACATCAAGGAACTTTTCCTTCATATACTCCACTTGATAAGCTAGAGATTTATCAGTTTTTACTCGTTTTTTAAAACTAAGAATAACTTTTTCGTATCTTAAAGCTTTTAATATTTTATTTGCCTGAGTTTTAGAACCCAGGTCAATTGCATTGCTTACCTTGTAAGTTTCTGCAGTTTTTTGTATAACTGGGTTCATATTTTCTTTTTTTTGAATTAATTTATATTAAATTTATTAGTTATCCTAAAGGTCAAAAAACCACTAGAAAAACCAATAAAGTCAATAAAATCAACCTTTTTCAAGAAACGGCCATTTGCCAAACAATAGCATATTTAATTTTAAAAGTCAAACAAACTAAGTTCTATGGTCTTCTTTCTTCCATTCAATTAGCTTCCCTGCCTTACGCTCCATATTATCTGCCTTGCGAATAAATTTATTATTCTTTTTTGGAAAAATTAACTCATGTGGAGCGTCGTCTATCATTTGTGCTATATAATGTAAATTTTCTTTAGATGTAATCCATTTTGTTCCAAGTTTTTTGATATTAAAAGGTTTAGTAGAATAACTACGCAAACATTTTTTACCATTTGTATCATTAAAATATTCATGAAAATATGATAGTGCTAATTCACGAATATTTTTATAAACTGGATCACGAAAGCGCAAAGTTGGATGATTTGTTTTACTTATAGCACCCCAGTAACCATTTCTTTTATAAATAGCTATTACATGATCAATATCACCTTCTGCTTTTAAATCTAATAACAATGGTTTTTCTCCATTTAACCAAAGTGCTACTCCTGCCAAAAGAGCACCTTCCAAGCAGTGTGCTTTTTTATTTAAAAGAACTTCCCGTGGTGACATATATGTCTCTCCGTTTTTCTCCCAATTAATAGGTAAAGCATCTAAAAAATCTTGAATCTTTATTGGTGTTGAAAGTTTTTTAAAAATAGAAAGCTCTTTTTTTGAAAGTCCTAACATCTTTTAATTATAACAAAAAAACCACCTGATAGTGATTTTTTTGTTATAATATTTATCTTCTTTTTTTACTGGTTGCTTTTTTTGCAAGCATTGTTTTCTTGACAGCAATACGCTTCTTTGTCTTGTGAGAACGTCTTGATTTTGGTCTGATACTTAAGGTTGTATTTCTTTTTGCCATAAAATAAATTTGATTGATTATTAATAAGTTAAATCTATTATACTCTATATTGATTAATAATTCAATTCTATCTTTTTAAGATAAGAATCTTGTACATCTCTATTATTGAAATACAAAGAGATAATACTATCGGTCCAAAAATAAAACCAAGGGGCCCAAAGAATAATACTCCACCAAGAATTGAAAAAAGGATAAAGATAGGTGGTGCATCGAGTCCTTTTCCAAAAAAGTAAGCTGAGAGCATATTATCTACAAAAACCATTATTAAAACTCCAAAAATACCAAGACCAATTGCATAAAACATGCTACCACTAAGTACTAAATAAATAACAGCTGGTACAATTACAAAAGGAGTTCCAAGACCAGGAATTGCTCCTATAATAGCGGCTATGCTTCCCCATACCATAAAATCTTGAATTCCAAATAAGTAAAATCCTACAGTAAAAAGAACCCAGCGAATCAATCCTACAAAAAGTGTACCTCTTATTACTGAAGTAATAGCCCTATGCATTGAAGTTAAAACTTCTCTATTTTGTTCTTTTTCAAAAGGACTAAGTGCTATTAAAGAAGAAAATATTTTATCTCCATCTCGTAAAAAGAAAAAGAAGGTAAATAGAATAAAAAATATTTCAAAAAATATATAAACTGCCTGTGATAAAAACAAACCTAAATTACTTGAAATAAAATTGAGTACCATGGAAGCATAGTAAGAAATATTTAAAGTAAACGTTGGAAAGAAATTACGAATTACAGATTGTGCTGATTCTTGTATCTCTTGCATATGTTGCCCTTGACCATTTTGGATTAAAGTAAAAAAGTTTTGCATTTGTCCTAAAATTTGTACGCCAAAAAATAGGATTGGTATAATTAGAAAAACAAGAGAAATAAGAACGATCACAATAGCAAAAAAATTACTACCATTCTTATGGTGGCGCAACATTCTTTTATATAAAGGTCTAAATAATAAAGACAATATAGCAGCTAGGACTAGAATATTTAGAAATGGTTTAAAAACCAAAAAAGTTAAAATTAAAATTAATGTGCAAAGTACTAAAAATGATACTATTTCCAATCGCTTTTTTTCCATATATTTATTGTACCATAAAATTTACTTTTATTAAAAATGGTATAATAAGATTGTTTAGTTTATAATTAATAAAAATATTATGATACCATTTATTATCGCGCTTATTATAGGTTTAACAGGAAGCACGGCCTCTATAGCTGAAAAAGCTATACCGGGTGATTTTTTGTATGGGGTAAAAGTCCATATCAATGAACCAGTCGCTGGAATATTTTCTTTAACAAAAGAAGAGAAAACTGAATGGAAAGAACGTCTTGTAGAGCGCAGGCTCGATGAAGCTCAAAAATTAATTTCAAATAATAATTTTGATGAAAAAGTAAGAGTAGAACTTGAAAATAAAATAAATAATCAAATTGAAGATTTTAATAAAAGTGTAAGTGAATTAGCTTTACAAAAAAATAAATCTACAAATTCATCTAATTTGAATATAAGATTCCAAGCTTCTTTAGATGCTTACAATAACATATTTGGAAAATTAAATAATAAAGCAACAACAACAGAAGAAACAAAAACAGAAACTACTAAATTGGTAAATAATATTATTATTGAAAATGTAAAGGTTCTTCCACCAGAAGAAACCAAAAAGGTAAATATACTCTCAAATGTTATAAAACGTGATGTAGAAGATGATATGGGTGAAAAACATTATGAAGATAACGATGAAAAAGATAACGAAGAATTTGACGATTAAACATAACTTATGAAAAAAATAATTTTATCTTCATTACTAATATTTAGTTTTGGCGCATATATATTACATGTGCGTATTTTAAGTTCTAACGCTCCTATCGCACTAACACAAAAAAATACTAAACCAAAAATAGATTTATCTATTCCTAAATACGATCAAATAGTAACAAATCCAATTGCACAAATTATAAAACCTACTCCTACTCCCCCACCACCAGTAATAAATACTGGTAAATATAAAAATGGCACCTACACTGGTGATTCTGTGGACGCATCATATGGAAATGTACAAGTAAAAGTCGTCATATCTGGTGGAAAAATAGCTGATGTTCAATTTTTAGATCACCCACGAGGTGGAAATTCTACTAGAATAAATAATTATGCTATGCCCTACTTAATCAGCGAAGCTATTGCCTTACAAGACTCAAACGTCGACACTGTTTCTGGTGCATCATATACGAGTGAGGCATATCGCCAATCTTTGACTTCGGCACTAGCACAAGCTTAAAAAAATGAGACAAGAACAAATTATAATGGGGACACCAGTTATTATTGAAATTAATGACAAAGAAGCAAGGCAAGAATTTTTTGATGAAGTTTTTGATTATTTTAAATATGTCGATGAAAAATTTAGCACTTATAAAGATACTAGTGAAATTACAGCAATAAATAAAAAAGAAATAGCAAAAGACACGATGAGCGATGACATGAAAAAAGTTTTTGAACTTTCAGAACAAACAAAAAAATTAACAGGTGGATATTTTGATATAGTGACGCCGGACGGATCTTATGATCCGTCCGGCCTAGTAAAAGGTTGGTCTATTTTTAATGCTAGTGAAATATTAAAAAACCACGGTGTGAAAAATTTTACAGTCGAAGCAGGTGGTGATATTCAGACTTCTGGAAAAAATGAAAATGGTAATGTGTGGTGTATAGGCATTCAAAATCCTTTCAGTCAAAAGAAAGAAATTATAAAAAAAATATACGTCAGTGATGAAGGTATTGCTACTTCTGGAAATTATGTTCGAGGTAATCATATTTATAATCCAAAAGATAAAAATGATATAATAGAAGATATATCTAGCCTGACAGTAATTGGACCAAATATTTTTGAAGCAGATAGATTTGCTACATCGGCATATGCAATGGGAAAAGAAGGAATTTACTTTATAGAAAAGCTCGATGGTTTTGAAGCTTATATGATAGATAAAAATGGTATAGCGACAATGACGACAAATTTTAATAATTACACAAAACAATAATATGAATTATATAGACAACTTTTTAAATAAAATAACAATGTATAGAATAGTTCTTTATGTACTAATTAGTTTTTTTGCTTTTTCTGTTGTTTTATCTATATTTAAATTTTTGCCATACACACCGATAGATCTTATTTCATCATTAATAATGATTTTATTTATTTCATGGATATCAAATATTATTTTTGCTTATGTATATGATGCGCCAACAAACATTGAATCAGTTTATATTACTGCCTTAATTTTATTTTTTATAATCACTCCCGCACAAGGAGGCGTATATTCAGAATTTTTACCATTCGCTTTTTGGGCTTCAGTATGGGCTATGGCTTCAAAATATATTTTTGCAATTGGCAGAAAACATCTTTTTAATCCAGCAGCTTTTGCTGTAATTTTAACAGCCTTTACAATAAATCAATTTGCCTCTTGGTGGATAGGTACACTATCAATGCTACCGATAGTATTGATAGGTGGATTTTTAGTAATCAGAAAAATTCGTCGTGCTGATTTACTATTTAGTTTTATTATTTCAGCATTAATTACAGTGACAATAATCACTGTATTAAAAGGCTCAAATATACAAACTGCATTATTTAAAACACTAGCAAATTCAGCTTTCTTTTTCTTTGCTTTTATTATGCTTACAGAGCCACTCACCGCCCCTACTACTAGATGGTTACGCATAATCTTCGGAGTAATAGTAGGAGCTTTATTTACACCATCATTACATATTGGTGGAATTTATTCTTCTCCAGAGCTCGCATTGGTTGTAGGAAATATTTTTGCTTATTTAGTAAGTCCAAAAGAAAAATTATTCTTAAAATTGAAAGAACGTATCAATGTAGGCACAGATACTTATGATTTTATTTTTCTTAAAGATCGAAGTTTTTCTTTCCGTCCAGGGCAATATATGGAATGGACTCTAAAGCATCGTGATCCTGATTCTCGTGGTAATAGAAGATATTTTACG
The DNA here is from genome assembly GCA_026396065.1 of Candidatus Nomurabacteria bacterium. Classification (GTDB taxonomy): domain Bacteria; phylum Patescibacteriota; class Minisyncoccia; order Phycocordibacterales; family UBA9973; genus UBA9973. The sequence goes on from JAPLXO010000006.1 coordinate 43,642, forward strand.
TTGGCATCATCCCCTACAGAACCAGAAATACATTTAGGTGTAAAATTTTACCCAGAACCAAGTAGTTTTAAAAATCATTTATTAGTATTACCTATTGGTGGAGAAATTATTGCTGCACAAAAATCTGGTGATTTCGTATTACCGACAAATAAAGATAAAGAGCTTGTATTTATAGCTGGTGGTATTGGTGTCACACCATTTCGAAGTATGATTCAATATTTACTCGATAAAAAACAAAAAAGGAATATCACTATACTGTATTCAAATAAAAAAGTTTCTGATATTTCTTATAAAGAAGTTTTTGATAGAGCCAAAAAAGAACTAGGGATAAAGACAATTTATTCTATTACAGATAAAGGAGAAACAAATCTAGGTGAATCAATGATAAGTGGAATTATTGATGCCCGCGTTATAGCAAAAGAAGTTCCTGACTATACAAATAAAGTATTTTATATATCAGGACCACATGGTATGGTAGATGCGTTTGAAAACACTCTCAAATCTATGGGTGTACCAAATAGTAATATTAAAATCGACTTCTTCCCTGGTTTTGCTTAAACTAGGCTATTCGAAATTAATTTTAAAACTATACATTCCCATTCCACAAACTCCTTTTAGTGGCTCGCCAGCTTTTGGTGTGCCGATGTCTATTTCTGTCTCCCCTGTTTGGGGTAACATTTTTTGATAATTAAGTGAATGAATTACGAGAGCTGAAGAACAACTAAAAGCTCCGTTTGTTTTCATAATTAATTTTGTAGGAATTCCAGCTTTGGCATTTGAAACTGCAGGTGAATAACCATTTGTCGCATCGATTGTAATATATTGGATGCCATCTTTTACTGAAACATTTGAAACAAGTGATTGACCATATATTCCACCTTCTTCATTTTTAGATTTTGGACTTTTGGTAATGATAAAAATAATGCCGGCCAAAAGTGCGACTGTGACGACTATTGAAATAATTTTATTTGTATTCATATTTATATATTAAATAATGGATTAATAATACCAAGACCAGCCAGCCCTGCCAAGAGTGCAAAGATTCCAAGACCGAGAACAATCACACCTGCGGATTTGAAAAAGAGTGGCGCGTGTTTGGAATGTGCGAATGATACAGAACTGAAAGAAAGAAGTGCGAGCACAGGCAATGTGCCGAGGGCAAAGGCTAGCATAATTAAAAATCCAGAGGTAAAAGATCCGCTCGAGAGTGCCGAGACTTGCATTGATTGAGTGAAACCACAAGGCAAGAAAAATGTACCGATACCAATGAGAAGCGGGGCAAAAGTCGCATGTTCAGCTTTTCGAAAAAAAGAAAATATCCAACTTGGTAGTGTAAGTTTATTTTTTTTGATAATGCCGAGTAAATTTATTCCTAGTAAAATCATCACGATAGATGCGATGAGTCCGAGGATTGCCGAGAAAATAAAATTGATGCCGATTGCTTTGCCGACGAGGCCGAGCACTCCGCCGAGTACAGCGAAGCCGAGCAATCGCCCTGCGTGGAAAAGGATAAAAGGTTTCTTTGTAGATTTTGGATTGCCTTGATCATCCTGCGCGACTTTGGCAGATAAAGAAAGGACCAATCCGCCGACAATTGCGAGACAGCTCGAAAGCGAAGCGATAATTCCGATAATAAAACTCGTCGCTGGTGTCGTCTTTCCACCAATACCGAGATTCAAAAGTCCTGATTTTTGTAATAGAAAAAATAAAACCAAAAATACTAAGCCTATCGGTATAGCTTTCCAAATAACTTCATTATCTTCTTTTGAAGGTTTTCTTGTGGTGAGCTTGTCGAATCCATCTAGAGATAAAGTGTATTTATTTCCTTTAACTTTTTCATTTAAAATATTTACCAATTCCTCAACTGGTTTTTCACTATCAGTTTCAATCTCAACTATTTCTTTTTTCAAATCTACTTTCACACTTTTAACTAAAATTTGCTCGGCTTGTGGTGAGCTTGCCGAATCCATCAAAATATCTTCAATCAATATCTTGCACGATGCGCAATGCGTCCCCGAAACATGTAATGTGTATTTTTTCATAAAATTTTTAATTAGTTTTTAATTTCAATAACTTTTTTTCTAAATCTTCTAAATAATAATAAGGTGCTGACTTTAATTTTATTGCCTGTCTAGTTTCTTCAAGAACTAGTTTATTGTTTTTCTTTCCAATTTTTAATAAAAATGCAAAAAAAGTACAATTCTCATGTTTTCCTGTTTCTTTTACATTTAACATTTGAATTAAAATTGGTACTAAAATTTCCTTTGGAAACTCTAAAACTTTTGAAACAAAAACTTCGTCACTAAAAATAGTATCTCCTACATTTTTAATTTTTTCTACACTTTTTTTTAATTCAATAGCTTCTTTTTTAGAAAGTTTATCTAAATAATTTTTTATATTTATGCTTTTTTGATCAACAAATTCCTTTTCTAAAAGTACAACAACCCATTCTTTAGATAAGTTAACCAAACTATGAAAATTACCCCAACCACTTTCTTTAACAACATAAAACCAGTTTTTCCAAGATTTTAATTGACTTTTACAGTATTTTTTAGAAAATCTAGCATAAAGAGAAGTTTTTTCTGTTGGGATGTTACGAGTTATTGCAAAGTCTAATCTTACTTCTCTGGTAATTGGTTTAAAACCTTTTTTCAACGGATTAATTTTGCCTAAAATTTTTACTCTTGCTTTTCTAGTTTCAGGATGAGGATTCAATAAATCAATTTCGTCACCAGCAAAACCATAAGGAGGAAATACAATAATTCTTTTTGTAAATTTTGTATCTTCAACTTTTAAACGAATAAAAAAACATGCTGGTCTTACAACAATTTCAAAACTTTCTGTGCCAAGAAACTTTTTTACAGTTTCTTTAAATAAATAAGACCCAGCAATTTGTTTAAAATTAAATTCCATAAATTATAATTTCTTAACCTTAATTCTAAGTGAATTCGACACGACACTGACACTACTAAAAGCCATTGCGAGGCCGGCGAAGACGGGGTTTAGGAGCCAGCCGAAGATCGGATAGAAAAGGCCGGCAGCGAGCGGAATGCCTACTATATTATATATGAAAGCCCAGAAAAGATTTTGTTTAATTCCGCGCATGGTGATTTTCGAAAGTTTGATCGCTTTGACGAGCTTGGAAATATCTCCGTGTAGAAGCGTAATCCCTGCCGACTCGATAGCCACATCGGTGCCCGTGCCCATAGCGATGCCGACATCGGCTTGGGCGAGAGCGGGTGCGTCGTTCACACCGTCTCCAGCCATAGCGACGACGCGCCCGTTATTTTGCAATTCTTTTATCTTCGCGAGTTTGTCCGCAGGCATCACATGCGCCACGACTTCATCGATGCCGACGAGTGATGCCATATATTTTCCAGCTTTCTCATCATCCCCAGTGAGCATAATTACTTTGATGCCGAGTTTATGCAAATCAGTGATCGCTTGTTTCGATTCAGTTTTTATTTCATCAGCGACTGTGAGGAAACCAATTACTTCCATTTTTGTAGCGAGAATCACTGGAGTCTTTCCTTGCATTGTATATTGTTCGATTTTTGTCGCGTTAAAATTAATTCCCAAATCTTTTATCATTTTCACATTGCCGACAAAATATTCTATGCCGTTCACTGTACCCCTAATTCCCTTGCCTTCTATATTTTCAAAATTACTTATTTCTTCTATTTTTATTTTATTTTCTACTGCGTAGTTCACAATTGCATTTGCAATAGGATGCTCTGACTTTTTTTCTAATGATGCGATGATTGAAATGAATTCAATCTCTGGCTCCTCAAGGACGGTCCTTAAAGAAGTCCCAAAGGACCGTCCTTTACCCGCCAGTTCGATGTCCACCAATGTCGGCTTACCGATAGTTATCGTGCCTGTTTTGTCGACAATCACGGTATCAACTTTGTGAAGTTTCTCGAGTGTCGCTGCATCTTTAATTAAAATTCCTTCTTTTGCACCTTTACCGACGCCGACAATTATTGCTGTCGGTGTAGCGAGCCCGAGCGCACAAGGGCAAGCGATCACCAGCACGCCAACAAAACACATGAGCCCGTATGAAAGTGCTTGTGAAAAGCCGAGCGGGCCTGAAGCAAAAAAAAGCCAAGCTCCGAGTGTGATGAATGCAATCACCAAAACAATTGGTACAAAGATTGCCGAAATTTTATCAGCGAGGGCTTGAATCGGTGCTTTACTACTTTGTGCTTCTTCAACCATTTTAATAATTTGCGCTAGTAATGTTTCCCCTCCGACTTTTGTCGCTTTGAAATTAAAAGTGCCTGTGGTATTTATCGTCCCTGCCACGACATTATCCCCAATATTTTTCTTCGCTGGCATCGGCTCACCCGTCACCATTGATTCGTCGACAAAAGAATTCCCTTCTACAATAGTTCCGTCCACTGGAATTTTTGCTCCAGGTTTAATAATAATTATATCGCCATGCACAACTTCGTTTACAGAAATTTCAATTTCTTTTCCATCACGAATAACGAGCGCGGTTTTTGCTTGTAAATTTAAAAGTTTTTCTATTGCATCCCCTGTTTTTAATTTCGAACGAGTTTCTAAATATTTACCAAGGGCAATAAAAGTGATGACAATAATTGTGACGTCAAAATATGTCACGCCAACATTTGGAAAATCTTTTAATAAAGTTTCTTCAAAAGCACCTACCATGAAACTGTAAAAATAAGCGACAGAGGTTCCAAGTCCTATCAATGTATCCATATTCGCTTTACCTGTTTTTAGGAAACGATAAAAACCTTGTAGATAAGGTTTACCTACCACAAAGAGCATATACGTCGCCATCAAAGGCAAAAGATGATGGAAAAATTCTTCCCAAACTAAAGGCATACTATACTGTGTTTTGAATTGCGCCAAAATATCCCAAGTCATGACAAAAACACTAATTACGGCGAGTGGAATTGCTGAAATAATTTTTATCTTCATATCTCTAAGTTCTGCCAACTTTTCACTTTTACCTGTAGCAAGAACCGTTCTTGCTACAGGAATAATTAGAGAGTAGCCAAGTGACTCGAGTTTTGTATTTAAACTTTCTGGATTTGTTTTACTTTCATCATAAGAGATTTTTGCACTTTCTGTTCCAGTGTTTACAGAGATTTCTTGCACGCCATCAATTTTCTTCACAGTTCTCTCGATAATACTAGCGCAAGATGCACAGTGCATGCCTTTTACTTTATAAGTTTTATTTTGCATAAAATTATTTTCTTTTAAGCTGATACACTTTTAAAATTTCACCGACAGCTTTCGCTGTCTGTCCTTTTTTAATTTGATCAATAGCACAACAACCTAAATGATTTTCGAGTAATACATCTTCGATATTTGAAAGACCTTGCTTCACTGCAGAAGTTTGCGTAATCACATCAATACAATATTTATCTTTTTCTATCATATCTTGCAACCCCCTCACCTGCCCTTCAATTATTTTTAATCTACGTATTATTTTTTGTTTATCTTTATGCATATTTATAGTATACCCCCTGGGGGGTATTAATGCAAGTCTATAAAAATATGGCTGTGGAAAACAAACAAAGCCGGAGATAAAATCTCCGGCTTGTTACAATTACATTAATAATTACTTCTTCCTTTTAAAATTGGAATCGTAATTAACTACAGATACCTTCCTGCTAACCTCATAAAACAATACAGCTTCCTGTTGATAATATTCAGCTGTAAAATCCACGATTTTATTAATCTGCTTTTCAGTACAAAGAAGTTTTACAGGAATCATGCGTTCCTGATAGGTTATACCCTCTTTGTTTACCCAAGTACCACGGGTGGGATTTTCGATTGTTAATCCCTTTGTAATCTTTTGAACAAATTGGTCCCATTTTTTATGGTACTCAACTTCAACCTTCACATGATTGTTGAAATGAGTTGGAACAAGAATTTCCCAAAGAACTTTTTCTGGCCTTCTGGAAGAAAGAAGCTTCTCGTTTAATTTTTTAAGAACAACCATAGGCACTAAATGAGAAACAATTTTTTTCCAAGTTGGATCAATTCCAACCAAACTTTTTACAATTGAAGAGCTAATCGCCTTAAATTCAGGTAAACAGTGTACGAAAATTGTCTCAACTTGAGGACAAATTTTTCTGTTTATTGCAGCGATTATTTCTTCATCAAGTAAATCTTTGTCACTTCTGATTCCACGGATTGTTTTCTTTGCACCTAAAGAGTAGGTGTATTTTACAGCATAATGATTTTTTAAAATTTCAACGCTGACATTAAATATGTGAGCGACAGATTTTTTAATCATATCTACCCTCTCTTCTGTGTTAAACAAAAATGTACTTTTCTTGTCCTGATTTACAGCAACAAGAATTATAAATTTATCATAACGTGGTGCCATCCTTTGTACTATATCTAAATGACCATTTGTAAAAGGATCAAAACTTCCAGTGAAAGTTGCTATTCGATTTTTAGGTTTCATTATATATTAATTTAAATTTATACTCAGTGAATTACTTCAATTTCCATATAGAAAAACAAAGTAATTCACTGAAATACAATAAAAATCAAATACAACAAAGAACATACTATTAACAGCATAATATCATTATTATTAAAAAAGTCAATTTAAGTTAGATTAGAAAAATAGGGTTGTTTTTTATTGAAATTCTGCTAAAATAGTTTTATTCGGGAGTTGGCAAGCGGTGGAGTGAGCTTGGGATGGGACCCAGGCGCAAGGCCGGAGCGCGACGGCGCGAGGCAAGGCTATAGAATTTTTCAGTAGAAAAATATCTGGAGCGTCGCCTGTTAATCTGAATAAAAAATGTAAAAACATTCGGGAGTAGCTCAGCGGTAGAGCGGTCGCCTGTTAAGCGATTGGTCGTAGGTTCGATCCCTACCTCCCGAGCATCGTAGAAAAAACAGAGTTAAACAGCTCTGTTTTTTCTTTTGAGCTTTTGTACACAACACAGTTTTTAGGTTCGAACTTCATGTTTTCTTCTTTTGCATGTTTGATACCTTCAACGAGTTTGTTTACTGCAATACTGTTATGAATACTAAGTATTTCTTCATTCCAAACTAGGTTCGAACCAAGTTCTGATAACATTAATCTTTTTGTTTTTATTCCTCCAATTTCAAGATTTTCTTTAAGACAAGTAGTTAGATCAACAATTTTATTCATTTTAGAATACCAATCAACAGTTATCTTTTTCTCTGTGAGAGAATATCTTTTATTTAAAGATTCTAGGTCAGTTTTGTATTCTTCATTTGTAATTTGTTCGTCTCTAAGCATTGCACGAAGTCTTGTTTTTTTAGATTCATATTCTAAATTGTCTATGGCTTCTTTTTCTTTTTTAAATACAACTTCATTTATTTCTTTATTTTTTAACTCAGTTATATATTGTCTTGACCAATCTGCTAATTCTTTAGAAAAGTTTAGATTACTGTCAACAAAACTGATTAATTCTTTAGATATAGTTACATCTGAAATAGAATTATATTTTTCTTTGTTTTTCTTTTTCTTAACATTATAGTAATAAGTAAAACTAAGATATTTAGGATTTTCTAACTCGGTAATTTTCCTTGCACATTTAGGGCAATGTGTTTTGTCTCTGTAGGCAAATTTAAATTTACAATCACATATGAGTTGAAACTTCACATCTTGTCCCATAGAGTCTTCTTTATCTGACTTTAAAAAACCTGAAAAAACTGTTTCATGATGTTGAATCTTAGGAATGTTTTTACCAGAAAGAATTATTTTTATTTTGTTGTGTTGGTCCTCGGTAATAAGTCTAGGAAGTTTATTATCAAGCTCGTATCTTTGTCCTCCTTGGAAGAAAAAACCAGCATATATAGGGTCTTTCAAGATTTCGTATATACGAGAAGGAGTAATTAAAGCCCCGCCAATTCTCTTTCTTTTTACAGTAGTTAATCTCATTTCTCTAACAGCGTACCTGTATAATTTTCCAGCTGAGTAGGTTCCTGTTAAAAACATATCGAAGAGTTTCTTTAGTGATTTTATTTTTACCTCATCTACCAACCAATCTCTGTTTCCTTTTTCTTCTGTTTTGTCATTTAAAAATCCTAAAGAAGCACAGCCGTGAGGAATACCCATACGTGCCTTTTTTTCTTGACCCCTTTTAACATTTATGGAAAGTTCTTTAATAAATTGTTTACCTTGACTGAATTCTATTGAAAGGACCATAACATTATCCCAAGGATAAAAAACTTTATCATGAGTAATAATTGCTTTTATAAAACCAGAACTCAAAAGATCAATTATCTTACCTCCCTCAGTCATATTTCTAGCTAATCTATCAGCTTTCCAACAAACAATTGAATCTATTTCTCCTTTTTTTATCATTGACATCATTCGAGAGAACTCAGGTCTTATGCTTGCTGTTTTAGCTGATTTTGATTCTTTAAATACCTCAACAAAAGGAGAAAGTTTATAATACTCTGATATTCTTTTAGCTTCATCAGTTTGAGAGTCAATAGAAAGCATTTGCTTATCTTCAGACTCTGAAGATTTACGGTTATAATTTCCTGGCTTTAATTGTGTAAAATCTATTGTATTCATATTGTTCTTCTATTTTATCATATTTTAATTTTTAAGTTTTCAGCCAAAGTATTAAGCAATAAAGATCCAATTTCGTTAATTTCTTGGTCGGAAAGAGAACTTCCAAAAACCTCTCCATATGATTTTTGGAGTGCAATTCTTAGATCTATTATTGCTTGTTTACTTAGCTGGAGAGGCATAAAGAATTTTAATTAACTAGTAATTTCTTCATCCTCTTCGTCATCATCGATAGCGGCACTTGTTCCTTCAATAACGCTTTTTAATAGGGACAGAGACTCCTTAGGGGGTACAGGGGCATTTAAAATGTTTGCAAATTCTTCAACCAAGAAATATAAGTATGGGGCTTTTCCTGACTTATATGTCTCTAAATCTTTATAACAATCAAGTATTCCAAGTGCTTCTAATTCTTTTAGTGTTCTACGAATAGTTTTTGAAGATTTTTTTATCTCTTTAGCAAGATCTGATGCTGAAAGACCACATTTAACTGTAAGTACTTTTAAAACTTCTGCTCGATCAACAGGCATAGTTGATAAAATAACAGGTTTGATTGTTTTTATTTCTTCTTCAGTTATATTTTGTTGTCCATTTATAAAACACAATATTCGAAGTAAGGATTTTAATTGATTTAAAATTCTCCAAGGATGCTCTACTTGCCAGTCTTTTATTTCATAGAATTCAATTTTTTGACCCTTTTCATTTTCAAAAGTTGATTTACTGGTAATAGCAATACCACGAGCCTTACAAATAAACTGCGCAACGGAATTAATTTTATTTTGAATTTCTTTTGTTTCTGGTAGATTTTTATGTTCTTCAATCTTTTTAACTAATTGTGTTGCATATGAAGAAATAAGATGTCGAGTTTTTAAAACCTTTTCTTTTCGATTTGGCTCATTCCACGACTTATCAAATCCTACTGCCATTTCTTTTTCAGTTAAATCTGAAAGGCGTAAAAATAAGAATCGAGGACCAAGTTGTGTAGCGTAATTATAGTGTTTAATTAAAATAGAAGGAGTAATACATCCAATCATAGAAAAAAGAGAATGATATTCAACAAGACCTCTCGTTGCTGTGAATTTTTGGAACTTCCCGTCAAAAATACTAGTAAGATCTCCTAGAATCTTTTTTACCATTTCTTCATTCATTGAAAACAAAGTGTTTAAGTCTTTTATGATAAAAGACTTATTATCAAGTAAAGGAAGTAAGTCTTGTGTTTCTGAACCGTCTGGAGGTACATATCCAGAACAAAAAGCATTTTCTGTAAGAGTATCTAATGTATAAACATCATCCATATCACTATAGAGTCCAACCAATTCAGTTTTAAAAGAAGATGGCACTCCTATAAGAAATAACCAAAGTGGAGAACTAAGGCGCAACTGAGCTGATATTATTACTGCAGTTACTATTTTTAATGTTTCTTTATTTACTATCCCTATTTCCAATACAGCATCATATGCCTCCTGGAAGTCTATGTCCCTATTAAGAATTAATGGTATTTTCTCTTCTTCTTTTTTTGCCTTTAATTGTGCTTGAAAAGATTTTATTCTTAAACTATTTACATAAGGAATATATTTTTTGGCATCTTCTTTTGTAATACCAAAATACTCTTTAATGTTGTGTCCAATAAAGATTTCTGCTGTTATTTTATTAATCTCAATGAGTTTATTAAAAACAGGGCTAAGTACCTCCATTAATTTTAACTTTGGTGTATCTGACGGTATTTGTTTTAATATTTCCTCTATTTGTTCTATTGAGACTGATTCTTCTTCTTTTTTAGAGATATCTTCCGGGTACATTTTTATAACAGCTTTTGCTGCGGCTTTAAAGTCCCCACTATGATTTAAAAAAGTAAATGTAGTAAATTTAGAATAACCTTTATTGGCTTGAAAAGGATGAGCGGATGTAGAAAATACATAAAACATAGAAATATCTCCATGATCTGTTGTAGCTGATATTCCTTGACCTTTTTCTTTGCCAGGTCTACGCCAATAGTTTTTACCTTCTTCTATCCATCCGTGTGGTTCTAATATCTCGTTCCAAGTAGCTTTCTTGTTAAATTTATCACCAGGACGATTCCCTGAAAGTGGCTCTCCTTGTTTCCACTCATATTCAGTTGCAGGTTCATCTTCAACTTCATTAAAGACTCTTAATAGATCAATTAATTCTTCGTGTATCTCGTCTGGTATTATAGGTAAATCTAAAAGACTTCCTTGTATAGTTGTATAACCACTTGAAGGTGGAATAAGAGCATACCCACCATTGGCTTTTGTTTCTGCTGTTGTTACAATAATTCCTTTATTTTCTTTTTCATTAAATTCCACTCGTCGAGCAAGTTTTACTGTTGGCTGTGTTGTTTCTGTTCTATAACGTAAGTGAGTTCCTTTGTTTCTAGTAGTATTCTTGTGACACAAATCAACAAACTTTTTTTGTTCGTCTGAAAGCTTGTTATACCAGAGATCATACAATCCTGTATAATGCTTTTCGTCAAAATCCAAAGTGACTAGATTGTCGGAAACTTTACCTCCAGCAATAGCCCAAGAAGTAACACCTGCTTCAACCCATTTTTTAGCTTCTTCTTCTGTAGCTTTTGTGTATAAAAATTCATGTTCGTGATCTTTACTAAGACACACTGAATGTGGTCTCTTATCTCCTTCAGTAATTGGTATCACTGAAAGATTTGAATTAACTAATTTTATAATATATTCGTTTTGATTTTCCATACCTGTTTGCTGTCTCTCATGACGACCTCGGATAGCAAACAGGTGAGTTTTTATCCGAAGTCATCATGAAAAACAAATTAAATTTTTAAGCTTCTTCTGTGAAAGAATTACTTTTAATTTTAAACTTTAGGAAAATCATAAAAATATTACACTTTGTGACAAATAAAAAAATACCCCTATTTTGCAGAGTATTTTTAAGTAAACAAAATCAATATTCCCAGTTTATTTCTTTTTTGTGAATTGAATCATAAACCTAGGATTTAAATGATAGCCACGTTTGGGTTCATTTTTTATAAAATCATCAATGCTTGTTTTTCCTTTCACTATTAACTTTTTAATTTCGTTATTTATTGAGCTAATTCTGTTTTTTATATTTCCCATAGATGTAGCAAACTCTTTTGCTAGTATTTCTTTTTTGAAACAATAATCCTTATCTTTCATATATTTGTAATATAAAAAGTGTATGATCTGTTTATCGGTGTTGTTAATTTTTTGTGATTTTTTTTTCTTATAGACAAGGTAATTGCCTTGTATTTTAATATCTAACGTTCTTAAATCTATTTCCTCTGTCATTTCAACCTCTTTAGTTCTATCGGAATCATTCCCTAGTAAATACTCTTCCATTGATTTACGTAAAATATCGTATTTTTCTTCTGTGTTTTCAAGTAGAGTATTTAGCTTATTTTTAAACTTCTTCCAAAGTTCTAAATTGTTCACTCGGACATCTGGATGTAAAACTAAAAAATGATGTTTTGGGTTTACACGGAAAAAACATTCCACTATAAAAGTGTCTAGTTTATCGATCTCTTTATAAAATTTTAAGTGACCTGACATAAGATTTTTATCGTTGAAAGATAATCCGAATTTCCTTACATATTTTAAATATTCTCTTAAATAAATTAAATCATCTCCCTTTATCATGTTTTGGTCTAGTGACGGAAATATACTTTCAGCTAATGTGTCTGGAAATAAAGCAAGAAATTTATTTATTTTTTCTTCATCTTTTTTCATACTATAAATTAAGTATATCAAAAAAGAAGACTTTTAATCAATTTTCACAGTTTTAAAGGTAAGAGAATATTAAAAAATATCGATGTCCTTCCTTCACCCTCCCATCTAAATGCTACTTTTCTAATATTTATACTAAATATACTTACTTCGTTGTCTATTCCAATTAGAGATGATCTCTCTTTTACTGTTCCTATTCTCATGCTTTCTACGAATAGTATTAGCCTTATACTTCAGCCTTTCGATCCTAATAGCTCTTTTGGTAAGCATTCCCTTGTATAACGGCCTTTTGGTGCTCAAAATAGCATTTCTTAGCTTATTATTCAAATCCATTTCCTTTCCTAATTGGTCCACTTTGTTGTTCCTATTGAAATTAGATACCTTATATCTCAAATGCAAACATGATTTACATTTAAACTCTGTTCCATTAGAAGGAAGGAATAACTTCGCCGCCCTATAACCGCATTCACATCTAAAGAGTGTTCTTTCGCCATAGCGTAAATATACAGTAGTCAGCACTATTCTTTGTGGTTCATTATTCACTACACTTACAGTTAAAAACGTGTCAGCCTCGTATTCAGGCCAAAAGTAGACTACTGATCCCTTGTTAGTCGTAAACATATCATTTATATATTCCTTTTTACGTATTTGAGCAAAGACCCCCTTAAGCTTTTTAGAGTCTAGTATTACACAATCTTCAACGAATATTTTGTTACTTGTTGTCGGCATTATATGTGTATTATCCCATAAGTCTTTAGATTGGACCAAAATATTGAATTTTTTTAGAAAAAATTTTAGAGGGTCAACGATTTTTAAAAGGAGAATAATTCCAAATATTGGTTTTTCTTCCCAGCTAGCGATAGGTATCATACCCTAGATGGTACCTTGACTGACCTGTATTAAAAGGAACAACCCCCCAATACCCCATATACCCACTTGTCACTTACTTCATTATCATACCAACCCAACACTAGTCATTAGTTTATTGTTATTAATATAGCCGTCATGTATATATAAATATTACAGTCATACTATCTAACATTATTACTACTTACTTTACTTAATTACAAAGAAAACTATTTTTTAGGATTGAAATTATACATCAATCCTTTTTAGCTTATCTAGTCCATAAGCTTTTTATTATTAACCATTATTAATTAAATCAAATGCAAAGCGTAAAAGAATTTATGGAAGCCCCTGTGTCCTCATTTACAGGATCTGAAGTAACAAAAAAGCTAATGGAAGAAGCTATTATTTCTCGATACGGAAGAGCAGAATTAAAAAATTTGGACTGCTACCATACCATGAGAACATTCCATTCCTGGGTGAAGTTAGGTTTTAAGGTTCGTAAAGGAGAAAAAGCATTTAAATCAATTACATATATCGAGGTAAAAGATAGTGCTGGAAATGTGATAAGGAAGATAAAGAGACCTTGCTTTCTATTTTATTACAAACAAATCGAGCCGATTTCTAAAACTGTATGAAAACTCAAATGACAATTTCTTCTCAATACAGAGAAAGAAAATCAAGAGACTTAGATATAGTTCCAAAGCTTGTTATAGCTAACCACTTTTTGAAAAATATCAGTGGTCTTTCGGTCTCAGATAGAATTACAGTCGAGTATCTAAAGGAGGGTCAGATCATTATTACTAAATTAACATAAACATATGATAGATAATTATAAAAACAGTGTTCCTTCGCCTTATGGTAAAACACAGGAGAAGAAAAGTCCTATACAAGAAGAATTAGATAAAAGTATTGGCACATTCAATCTTACAGCTATAGTAAAAGAAGATACTGACACGGCCAGTCAGCTTAGTCACATACCTGGACTAATCTCATTAATCTGTACACTTAAGCTTGGAGATAAAGTAATAGGTATTGGTAGAGGTAGTGCAACATTAAACCGCATGAATCGAGTTGTAGAGCGTGGAGTGAGATATAGCTTTGGCAATGCTTTAGTTGATGCAGTGGTCCGAGGAGTTAAAAACCTTGACACTTTATATTTCCAGTCAACTAATCAAGGAGAAAATAATTTTACTTCAAGTGGTGTTCTAGAAGACGAGCCAGCCTCTGATAAACAGAAGTCGTATTTACAGAAACTCATAACCCTAAACATTACAGATATAAAAGAACGTAATAAGTGGGAATTGGAACTCAATCAGCTAACGAAGAATCAAGCTTCAGACAAAATCAAAGCTCTTATTAATTAAAATAATCATTATGAATACAGTTATAAAAAATCGTGATAGATCTATTCGAGATTATAATTTCTTTATGGAAGATACTGATGAGCCAGGAATGGCTACAAGTACACAAAAACGTACTCTCAAAGATTTAATAGTTCAAAATATCGACGATAGTGAAAAACAAGAGATATGCATTAACCAAATTCGAGATATTTCGCAAGACGAAGCATCTTTGTGGATAAGGGAGATGGAAAACGGTCTTTGGTAGTTAAAAGGAAGGAAGTAATGCTAGGTACTTAGCAAAACTACCTTCCTTTTTTATTTGGTCCTAAAATGCTATGCTTTAGGAGTACCCGCATTAAATAATGTCAGTTAAAAGTCCCTTAAATAGGGCTGAGTTTCCATTTGTGTACTGAAAGGGCAACCTTGATGCGCATAAGTGGAAGCTTCGGCTGACATTAATGCGGGTACCATCAGGTTGCCCTTTTCTATGTTATCTGATGATTATTATTTTAACTAATAATTTTCATGAAAAAAAAACAATTACCGTTAGTTATTGTTATTGTTTTATTAGTTGTTCCACTAGTTGCTATAAGTGCATGGTGGAATCCTTTTCATTGGTTCAAGAAAAAAGAGATTCAAACTCCAGTAGTTCAGACCTTGGTCCCTATTGTTGTAAACGATAAGACCGTTTTAACTTCAAAAGAAAGTTCTACTATTCAGACTGACTCAACTTTAGATTACACAACAACTACTGCATTTAAAAATTCTGTCTTTGCAGATCCTGGTATATTTCCTTTACTTGATACTACAATATATCTTTCTGGTGATGAAAGTGTTGTTAGGTCACGAGATGGACAGATAATACTACCAGTAAAATATGATTACAACCAATCAATCACAGCAATAGATACATTCTTACTAAATCAAACACTAGAGACTTTTAAAACATTTTGCAATAAAGCAAAAGAGTTACCTAGTATAGGTCAGAAGAAAGTTCTTAATGATACAAAGACGGATTTTATTATGAAAGATAATACTTTGTATGACGATTATAATTTAGGAAAGTTATGTACTATCGCTCTTGGTCAAGATAAAAATTCATCTTATTATAAATGGACAACATATAGCCCCTCTTATTTTGTTACTTTTGATAATCCTAATGAGTCAGACAAAGCTAGAACACTTAAAATAAATTACAATGCTTTTTGGAAAAGTTTATCAGATTACAAATTAATAGGATTTGATATTTGGCAAAATAAAGATGCGGTTACCCCTAATCAAGTAATAGATAAAATGGTTAGTGTTAATAATGAGGCGTTATTTTTTACCACTTTTAATAATGGCTTCTTTCTTGTGCCAGAAAAAATATTATCAAGTATCGAAGGACAGCTTAAGGTACATAATAAATAAAATATATGAAAAAAATATTAATTACATTTATCGTTATTGTTTCAATATTCTCTATAACTCAAAAAGCTTCGGCTGTTCTTTTCTTCTGTCCTCCTCTGATGGATTTATCTACATCACCTCAACAAACAGAAAGAATACAGATACAAATTCAAGGTATAGCTACAACTGATAACATTCCTTTACCTATTGGAACAACTATAAACTATAGCGCCTTACCTTTAAATTTTTCCGCATGTGGGAATAGTGACAAAGGAACAAATGGATCTTTTACTATTAATAAAGCAAATGGACAATATGGTCCAACATCAATATCAGTTCCACTTAATACACCATATCTTTCTTTGGCACTTTACTCAATCCCTAAAGATTATTTAGCGGGTAGAGTTATTCAAGGTGATTCCTCGATGCAATTTACAATTACACCTAGTATGGCAAACACTACAATAACTCAAAATCTTGCTTTTAAAGCAAAGTTAATAGTTCCTCCACCTATTCCACCACCATTACCTCCGTTACCATCTTTCCCAGAAGAACCACTGTACCCTAAACTCGGAGAAACATTACCACCACCAATGGATGATACAGCTAAAATTGAAATATGTAGAAATGCAAATTCTCGTTTCGATAAATTTGATAATCGTTGTACTTATTGTCCAATAGATTTTGTAGTAAGTAAGACTGGAACTAATTGTATTAAGAGCACTGGAGATGAGTATCTTAAAGTAGTAGAAATTGAGACTCCAGTTAAAACAAAAACACCAGTAATTAAAAAAGAGATTAAAAATACAGAAGTCGTAGCTCCTATTGTTTCTATCGCTAATACTCCACCAATGCAAAAACTTTCTTGGTGGAGAAGGTTTATTAATTGGATAAAAAATTAAAATATATGGAAAATAAAAAAGAAGAAGTTACTAAAGGAAATAGTTTTAACCTTATTGTTATTATGATAATAGTATTTATAGGTTTTGCGATTTTTTTGAATCATAACGTTAAAAATTCTGACACTAAAGATTCAACTGAGCCAAATAAAGCTCAAGTTGAAAATAAATTAAGTATTAATACAGATGAAACAAATATTAATACAAATGAAGCACAAGTAAAACCTAATTTAGAAATTACATATGATATGTATCAGAAAATTATAGATAAAATAAAATCGAGTCCAAATCAAGAAATTATTTCAGACAAATCTTTAGAGATTAGTGGAATGTCAATTGCTCTTATGTATGCTATGTATCAAAATCATTTAATTATTACAAGTACTATTACAAATAAAGAAACAGGAGTAAAAGAACCGAGTGCTAGTTTTATTGACGAAGATTTAGATGGTTATCCTGATTCTTGGGTAGATGAAGGTAGTAATCAAAGAAATTTATTTGATAAAAATAGTCCTGAATATAATGATATTTCTCATCGTATTTGGGCTTCTTTTTTAGCATTTTTTAATAATAACATTCTTAATAATTAAATTTATGCCATTATTTTATTTAGCAGGTTTAGCATTGTGTATTATTGAACTTCATTTTTTTTATGTATGGTGGAACATTGGTTTGTTTATAGGAATTTTTCTTAGCCCAATCATAGCTCCGTTTTTTCCTTTTATATATTGGTTTAAGGAAGGAACTTTTCC
The DNA here is from genome assembly GCA_026396065.1 of Candidatus Nomurabacteria bacterium. Taxonomy (GTDB): domain Bacteria; phylum Patescibacteriota; class Minisyncoccia; order Phycocordibacterales; family UBA9973; genus UBA9973. The sequence goes on from JAPLXO010000006.1 coordinate 61,144, forward strand.
AGTTTTTTATTTCATTATTTGGGGAGTAGGTATTGCAACATTTATTTTTAGTAATAGAGATTAAAAATAATGAAAGAAACATCATGCGATACACCATTCACTCAAGAAGAAATGGATAATATAATTGCATTAGGTGAAGTCTTACGTAGTATTAATAATCGGTTACTTAAGGAAGGTGTAATTAGAAGAGAAAATTGTAAGACAGTTTGGCCGGAAAAGGCTTTGGAAGAACTTAAAACAAAGAAACGAGATGATCTCACTAAAAGAATTCAAAAAAGCACTTCCTGCTGACTGTAATTTAACAGAAGAGGAAATATTGAAACTAAGAGAAAATCAAGATAAACACGCTGAGATTTTCTTTAACATGTGGCTTGAAGATAGAAAGAAAGGAAATATCTAACTCGTCAAGTATCATTGTATTTCTAAGGTAAAAAAGATATACTTTGTAATGTATATTTACGATAAATAAATGAAAGACAACTCACCTAAAATACAAAAAGTCTCAATGGTTTCAGAGAATATAGAGAACGAAAACTTACAGAAATTGCGAGAAGTTTTTCCTAATTTTGTGAAAGATGGAGTTATTGATTTTGATGCCTTACAATCTTTTCTTAAAAAAGACGGGGTCCTTGCAGAGGGTGAAAAATATGGTTTATCTTGGGCAGGGAAAAGTGATGCTTTTAAGGCCATTAGAACTCCAGCTACTGGCACATTAACTCCACAGGAAGACGAATCTAAGAACTGGGACAAAACAGGAAATATTTTTATCGAAGGCGATAATTTAGAAGTATTAAAACTTCTTCAGAAGAATTATCGAGGTAAGATAAAAATGTGCTATATCGACCCCCCATACAACACTGGAAAAGATTTTGTTTATAAAGATAACTTCACAAAAGGTGTATCAGACTACTATGAACAAACAGGACAGACTAAAGATGGAATAAAACTTACTACAAATTTTGAATCAAATGGAAGATATCATAGTGACTGGCTTACGATGATGTACCCTAGACTTTTTCTTGCTAGAAATTTACTAAAAGAAGATGGTGTTATTTTTATTTCAATTGATGATCACGAAGTTGCAAATCTTCGTTTAATTATGGATGAGATTTTTGGTGAAGAGAACTTTATTGGAACAATTACTTGGGAAAAAAGAACGAAAGCTCAAAATACAGAAACATCTAAAGAGCAGTTTCAGTCAAAGACAGAGTATATTATTGTATATAAAAAATCTGTTGAAAAAATTAAGTTCAATTTAGAAGTATCTGGTGAAAAAAGTTATGACTTAAAAGATAAAAATGGAATATACAGACTAAAAGTTGTTGAAGAAATGTCTGCATTTGGAATGAGGAGTAGACAAACTATGATTTATCCAATTATGGGAATTATGCCAAAGACTGGTAATCAATGGAAAGTTGGAAAGGACTCCGTGAAGATATTTGAAGAACGTGGAGATATTGAAATTATTGAAGGTAAACCATATTTTAGAATGCGACCTAGCGACGAAGATGTTGAAAAATTTATTCCATTTTGGTCCCATTTTTTTGATAAAAATACTTATGGAACAGCAGAAACAGGAAAAGCAGAACTTGGAGATTTATTAGAAAAGAATAACCATGGATTTGAAACAGTTAAACCACTAAACCTTATTTTAAAACTTATTTCACATACTACGGACGTTGACGACATTGTTCTAGATTTTTTCGCTGGGTCTGGAACAACTGCACATGCTGTTATGGAACAGAATGTTAAAGATACTGGTAATAGAAAATTTATTTGTGTACAAATACCAGAAGTTCTTAATCCAGATAAAAAAGAAGATAAAGAAATGTATAACTTTTTACAATTAATAAATAGACCTACAAATATTGCAGAATTTTGCAAAGAACGCATTCTACGTGCAGGAAGGAACATAGAAGATAAAATAGATAGCGAAATGAGTAATCGTCAAATGACTGTGAATTCTGGGATGGCTGATGGAGACGAGCTTGAAATAAAAAAGGTACCTGATATTGGATTTAAAGCATTCTCTCTTTCTTCTTCTAATTACCGTAAATGGAATACTTTGACGGTAGAAGACGATGAAAAAGCATTGTTGCAGCAAGCTAAGCTATTTACTGAAAAACCTTTGGTTGATAAATATGATAAGCAATCTGTCATTTATGAGATTCTTCTTAAAGAAGGATTTGATCTAAACGCTACAGTAATTGAAGAGATAAAGAAAAAAGAAATACCGCTTTATATAGTTACTGATTCTGAAAAGAAAATGGTTATTACTTTTGTTGATAAATTGACCAAAGAGCAGTTTGACTCATTAGAGATACAAAAAGACTATACTTTTGTTTGTTTTGATAGTGCACTAGACGACACAATAAAGGTAAATATTATGAGAAATTTAACTGTAAAGACTATATAAGGACATGATAAAAAATAAAAAAAATACAGAAGTATCAGATAAGTATCTTTTATACACACATACAAAAAAAATAAAAGAGAGTGATCGAGATGAAGAAAAAAAAGAAATAGATATTTTTTTGAAAGACAAATTTCAAAAATCCTTACAATCAGAAAATATTTTAATTCTTACTGGTGCAGGTACTTCAATTGGTTTTGGTGGTAAAAGTATGCATGAATTGTGGAATAGTATAGAAAAAAATGTATCAGATTTTGCTAATATATTAAAGTCAGTAAAATACTCTGAAATTGAAAAAGAAAAGAAAAATCTTGAAAATTTATTGTCTATATTACAAATTAAAAAATTAAATATGGAAAATACATCTGGTCAAGCAAATCAAACTTCTCAATATATAGAATTGATAACAAGTAAAATATTAGAAGAGTGTAATTTTCAATATCCTTCTACTGGAACTCCCCACGAATATTTTATAAAAAAATTATTAAAAGCACGCAAAAACTCTGATAAAAGAGTAAAAATATTTACTTTAAATTATGATACTTTGTTTGAAGAAGCTGCAGACAGAACAGATGCTGTTCTTATTGATGGTTTTTCGTTCTCGCAAAAAAGAATTTTTAACTCTAATAATTTTAATTTAGACATAGTTCACCGAGAAAAAAGTCGTATTCATAATGAAGAAAGTTTTTATAATAAAGTAATTCATTTATATAAAATTCATGGATCAATCAATTGGGACGACGTTGATAGTCATATATTAAAGAATGAACATCCTAAAAAACCTGTTTTAATTTACCCCAACTCTTCAAAATACGAAAAAAGTTACGAGATGCCTTTCTTTGAAATGATGTCTCGTTTCCAAAGTTGTTTACGTGGAGAAAATTCTACATTATTAATTATAGGTTACAGTTTTAACGATGATCATATAAACAGAGTTTTAAAAGAAGCTATAAAAAATAATATCAATTTGGAAGTTTTTGTTATCAAACCTAATATTAATCGAACAACTCAAGATAGTCTAATTAATACTTTTTACAATGCTATTGATCAAGGTGTAACTGACTTACATTTAATTTCTAGTACTTTTAATGATTTTGTTATTAAAATCCCAGAAGTAATTTTTGAAAATGATATATCTAACAGAGAGAAAATTATATGAAACAATTTAGTCCGTTTGATAAAAATAAATTTATTGGTTATGTATCTAAAGTTACACCAGAACTTACAAAAATTCACTTTCCAAACTCTAAACTTTTAAAAAAGTTTTATTACGATGGAGATGTTTTACACAGTGGTATAGTAAGAAGCTATGTTGTAATAGAGGGAGAAGGTTATGGTTTTTTAGGAAAAGTTATTTCTATTGAATTACCAGAAAAAGAAAGAATGTTTTTAAGTGAAGCGTCTTTTCAAAATACTGATCTTCATCCAGTAGGGACTATTGAGATACAACTTTCTTTTAAAATTTTTGAAAAATTGAAAGCTCAAAAAGGACTTGATCAATATCCCCCAGTTGGAGCGAAAGTCTATGCTTGCTCACTAGATTTTTTAAAAAACTTTTTAGAAGATTTTGGTAAAGAAGATGATGAAATTGATGATCTAATAGAAATTGCTTCTTTACCACAAGATGAAAGCACAAATATAAAAATATCAGCTAACTCTTTATTTAGTAGGCACTGTGCTATTGTTGGAACTACTGGAGGTGGAAAAAGTTATACTGTAGCCAAAACAATAGAGGAACTTTTAAAAAAGAAAAAAATTATAAAAATGGTTCTCATAGATTCTACTGGTGAATTTAGTGAATTAGATCAAATTAATAGTTTTTATTTTGGTAAAAATGGATCTATATATCTCGATTATATTAATCTCACAGAGTCAGATCTATTCGCTCTTTTTAGACCATCTGGACAAACTCAAGTTCCAGTTCTTCAAAAGGCAATAAAAAGTTTAAAACTCGCCCGAGCATTAGAATCTAAAAAAGATACCGGGGTTTCCTTTTATAAGGATGGTTTTATTATAAAAACAGGAAATAAAAAAGAGCAATTTAATTTAAAATATAATGAAAATTTAGAAATTATAGAATCAGAAAATGCTAATTTTGATATACAAAAATTACCTACACAAATATTAAATGAATGTATATATGAAGATGGAGGAACATACAATTCAAAAGATCCTAGTGTTTGGGGTGGAGAAAGCCCAGGTCAAAAAGAATACGCAGCTAGTTTAATAATGAGGATTAGCGCTAAAATAAATAATTCTGATTTTTCTTATGCATTTGGATTAAGTGATACTACAAGGATAAATAAAAGTTCACTGGAAGCTATTTTTTGTGAGTTTCATGGTAATACAACCGGTAAGCTGTTAAAAATTGACCTTAGTTATATTGGTTTTGAAGAAAATCTTAGAGAGATATTAGGTAATTGTATAGGTCGTTTTTTTCTTCAGCATTCACAAAAACAAGATAGTAAATTTAAAATACAGCCAGTTCTACTTTTTTTAGATGAGGCACATAAAGTTTTTAGAGTTGAAAAAATTAAAGATGAATACTCAAATGAATTTAAATTAGATGCTTTTGAAAGGATTGCAAAAGAGTGTAGGAAATTTGGACTTTTCTTATGTCTTTCAACCCAAAGACCTAGAGATATTCCGCAAGGTGTACTTAGTCAAATGGGCGCCTTTATTGCACATAGATTAATTAATAGTTCTGACAGAGAATCTATAGAAAATGCTTCACCGGAGGGGTCTAAGTATTTATTATCTTTTTTACCATCTTTAGGTAAAGGAGAAGCAATTTTAATGGGAGTTGATTTTCCTATGCCCATAAACATAAAAGTTGGAAAAGTTCTTGATAGTAATAGACCAAATTCTGATACTCCAAAATTATTTAAAAATTAATATGAAATTTAAATTTAACAAAAATTTAGAGCATCAAACTGACGCAATTAATGCAATTGTTGATATTTTTGATACTGGAAAAAACTTAATGAAAGGCGAAGAATCTTTTTTTAGAAATAGTGTATCAAAGGTAATTGCAAACGAACTTGAAATAGATTCAAAAAGTATTTTAGAAAATTTACAAACAATTCAAAAGCAGAATAAAATAGATAATATCACAGAAACAACTGAGAGTATTTTTTCAATGGACTTTACAGTAGAAATGGAAACAGGTACAGGTAAGTCATACGTATATTTGAGAACAATCCTTGATTTAAATAAAAAATACGGACTTAAAAAGTTTATTATTCTCGTGCCAAGTGTAGCTATACGTGAAGGAGTAATAAAAACAATAGAACAAACGCATGACCATTTCAGAGATTTATATAATATAGGTTTTAATTCTTTTGCATACGATTCAAGTAAGTTATCTCAAGTGAGAGAATTTACTCAAAGCTTAGATTTACAAATAATGATTATGACAATCCAATCTTTTAATAGTGATACTACTGTCATGAAACAAACACCTGATAGATTTTATGGTGAACGCCCTATCGACATAGTCGCTGCGACTAAACCAGTTATTATAATGGATGAGCCACAAAATATGGAAAGTGAACTCTCAAGATCTGCTATTGATGAACTAAAGCCACTATGTAAGCTTCGTTATAGTGCTACTCACAAACACATACATAATCTGGTCTACCGACTTGGTCCCGTAGATGCCTATAGGAATGGTCTAGTGAAGAAAGTAGAAGTATATGGCACAGAGACAAATTCTGTAGGAGATTTTATATTTAATGTACAAGAAATAACAATTAAAAAGGGTGAATCTCCAAAAGCTAAAGTTATTTTAGAAGTAAAAAATGCAGATGGAACATATGCAAAAAAAGAAGTTGCCATTAAAGTAAATGATGACTTAGAACATAAATCAAAGAAGAATTTAAAATATAAAGATATATTTATTTCTGAAATAGATGCTAGAAATAATACAGTGGAACTTTCAAATGGGAAAAGTTATAAAGTAGTTTTAGATACATTAGAAAACAAAGAAGCTATTTTCCGCACTCAAATAAAAGAAACAATTAAGGTCCACATAAAAAAACAGGAAGACCTCGGTGATCAAATAAAAGTATTGTCCCTTTTCTTTATAGACGAAGTTAAAAATTATAGAGGTGAAGACCCCTTGATTAAACGTATTTTTAACGAAGAATTTGAAATACAAAAATCTAAATCTCAATTATTTGAGAATAAAAATGTAGAAGAGGTTCAAGCTGGATATTTTTCACAAGACAGAGAAAAAGAAAATTTCAAAGGTCAAGAAATAAACACTATTGGCAAAAAAGAAAAACTGACATATGACTTGATTATGAAAAATAAAGAACAACTACTATCATTCAGTGAACCAGTATCTTTTATATTCTCTCACTCTGCTCTTAAGGAAGGATGGGACAACCCAAACATTTTTCAAATCTGTACTCTTATTGAAACAAATGATGAATTTACAAAAAGACAAAAGATAGGTCGTGGACTTCGTTTACCTGTAGATATAAATGGAGATAGAATTCACGATGCTAAAGTAAATGTTCTTACTGTTATAGCAAATGAAAGTTATGAAGATTTTGCTAAAGGACTACAAGACGAGTATTCACAAGCAGGATATATTGGTGTTTCAAAACCAGCAAATGTCAGAGATCGTGTAAATGTTAAATTTAAAAAGATATTTGCAACCGATAACGAAGATTTTAAAGTTTTGTGGAATAAAATTAAACAAAAAACTATATTCAGTATAGCAATAAATACAGAACAACTCATTGAAAATGCTGTTAATAAAATTAATGAGGAGATATCTTTCGGAAGAGTTGCAATAGTGGTAAATAAAGCACAGATAACTATTGAAGCAAACGGTAGTGTTAAAACTATTTATCAAAGCAAGACAATTGGAGAATCAATAGAAACTAATACACAAATTGGAAACTTTATTGAGAGAATCTCAAAAGAGACAGGGCTCACTAGAAGTTCTATAGTAAAAATAATTTCAAAAGTTTCTAATCTAGATCTGATATTTAAAAATCCTGAAGAATATATACGAAGTACTATTTTAATTATTGAAGAATGTAAAAATGATCTTCTAATTAATGAAGGTTTACAATATTTACCAATTAAAGATACTTGGAAAGTTGAGTTGTTTGAAGATTTTGAGGGTTATAAGAATGATTTGATTGATTTCACTAATTCTAAAAAGACAGTCTACGATTACGTTTTGTTCGATAGTTTAGGTGAGAAAAGATTCGCTGAAAATTTAGAAAGTCTTGATTCAGTTAAGCTTTTTGCAAAGTTGCCGCATTGGTTTGTAATTGATACACCACTTGGCGGATATAATCCAGACTGGGCCATTGTTATGGACGATGGTGACGGGCAAAAGTTATATCTTGTAAGAGAAACTAAGTTTGTCGATGACTTAGACAATTTACGCCCATCAGAAGAAAAGAAAATAATTTGTGGCACTAAACACTTTAAAGCCATAGGTTTAGATAATTTTAAGGTAGCCCAAAGAGAAGATTTAAGAGATTTGATTTAAATATATGAACCCTTTAATTATTTTAGTTGTTCTCATTATAATAATATTTTTACTTCTTAGTAAGTTTTTTCCTAATATATTTCCTCAAAAGAACGACCACACAAAACCTCTATATAACTACAAACGAAAAGATTTTTTGATGAGTAGAGCAGAGCATGAATTTTTTGATATTCTAGTTGAAATAGTCGGCAACCAATATTATGTTTTCCCTCAAATACACTTACCAACTATTTTAGATAACAAAGTAGTAGGACAGAACTGGAAAGGTGCATTCCGTCATATAGACGAGAAGTCAGTTGATTTTGTTGTTTGTGATAAGGCATATATTAAACCATTACTTGCTATAGAACTGGATGATAAGACACACGAAAGAGAAGACCGGAAAGATCGGGATGTGGAAGTTGAGAGTATCTTAAAAGATGCTGGAATACCACTTTTACGTTTTGGTAATAATGGCTTTTTTAACAAAGAAGAAATTAAACGGCTTGTTTTAGAAAAATTAAAGTAATTCTATGAACGAAGAAAAAGCAAAGCAAAAATGTATTAAGATATCACATTCAGATTTTTCAAAAATTTCTCATGGACGATCCACGGACAGCTATTTCAGATCTCTTGAATCTTACTTAAGGAAAAACAATAATACGTACAATATAGACGATCAGGTTTGTGTTATATATGTAAACGATAAAAATGATGCGATGAGAATCGGTCTCCATTTTGGTTTGCATCGAATAGAATATTTTGATGGTTTAAAATCCTTACCCCTTGTTTTATTTGAAAAGAAAAAACGTGGCAGACCTAAAGCTATGATTTTTGACAATGATTCTGGGAAAGCAATATCTATTAAAAATATAAGGAAACAATCTTTAGAAGAAGTGACGGCAAATTGTTTAGAAAAGAAAGAAATAATTAAAAGAAAAATTTTAACGAAAAGTAAATTAGAAAATGCTATAAATAAAAAAGAACTTGTATTAATTAATGTAGGAAGTAAGAGTTACATTAATCGTTATGAGTTGGCTACCTTTATTAAAAATCATATGTAGTATAATATAAATTTATGACTGAAATAATATACATTTTAACAAATGAAGCAATGCCGGGATATGTAAAAATAGGTAAAACTTCTACTAGTCTAGAACAAAGAATAAGAGAATTAAGTGGGTCCACTAGTGTACCACTTCCTTTTACTTGTTTCTATGCTTGTACGGTAAAAGATTCTAATTTTGTTGAACATCAATTACACGATGCTTTTGACAATAATAGAATTAACCCAAGAAGAGAGTTTTTTAAGATTGAGCCTGAAAGAGTTGTCTCTGCTTTGAAACTAGCTGAGATAGAGAACATTACACCAAAGAAGGACTTTGTAGATACACAAGAAGATCAAAAAGCATTAAATGAAGCTCGAGCAGATATTAGAGCAAAGTTTAATTTCAAAATGGCTAATATTCCAGTAGGTGCAGAGATTGTATTCAGTAGAGACGAAAATATAAAAGCAAAAGTTGTTGATAATAAATCAATTGAATTTAATAGTGAAGTTACTAGTCTTTCTGAATCCGCTCAACATATTCTTGGCTATGCTTATCGTCCACAAGGTCCTGCTTATTGGATGTATGAAGGAGAAACGCTTGATGAACGAAGACGAAGATTAGAAAGCGAGGAATAAAAACAATAATGCTTAAAATAATATTTTCAATTTTATCTTCCATCTTTGCGGTTCTTTGTTTTGTTCCTTATACAAGAGATATTTTCAAAAGAAAAACTACTCCGCATATTTATTCTTGGCTGATTTGGACCATACTTCAAGGAACCGGTGCATTGATAATGTTTAAAGATGGTGCGAACTTAGGAGTTCTTTCTCTTTCTATTGGAGCGTTGCTTTGTAGTTTTGTTTTTATTCTTTCTTTTAAATATGGAACAAAAAATATTAAAATTTTTGATACGATTTGTTTAATTGGAGCTTTAATTGCTATTTGTTTTTGGGTTTTTCTAGATCAACCACTAATTTCTGTGACCTTGATATCTATTATTGATTTTGTCGGATTTTTACCAACTTTAAGAAAATCGTACTTTGAACCTCACAGCGAAACGTTAAGCACTTATGTTTTAAGCTCACTTTCTACCCTTTGTGCACTCATAGCTTTATCTCATTATTCCCTTACCACTACTATATATTTAAGCAGTCTTGTAATAACTAATGCTGTTTGCTCACTCATCCTTTTTACAAGAAAAAGAAAATAGATGTGTTATAATTTATACATGCTTCCCGAGTTTCCACAATTTAAGAATTTAGAGCTTTTAGACAAAGAATCAATAGAATTGCATACAAAAAAGTTTCCACCATATTCTGATTTTAACTTTATTTCAATGTGGTCTTGGGATATAAAAGGTGAAACTCGTATTTCAAAATTAAATGGAAATTTGGTTGTTAAATTTAATGACTACATTACAGGTGAACCTTTTTATTCATTCTTAGGAGATAGTGAGGTTGATAACACAGTGGAAAAATTACTCGAACTTTCAAAAAAAGAAGGTTTAAAAGTTCAACTGAAATTAATTTCAGAAGAATCAAGTAAAAACTTAGATAATAAGAAATATAAAATCTTAGAAGATAGGGATCATTTTGATTATATTTACGATCTAGAAAAGTTATCAAAATACGCTGGAGGAGAATATTCTCAAAAACGTAATGAAGTTAGTCACCTATTAAGTAATAATCAAAATATAACAACAAGAGAATTAGACCTTAGAAATCCAGATCTTCGCAAAATGGTAACAAACCTTTTTCATAAGTGGGTAAATAATAAAAAGAATGACGGAAAAGAATACGAAGAGCATGAAGAATTAGCTTTTAATAAAATTCTTTTTTTATCTGATAACTACAGGTTAATATGTGTTGGTCTTTTCCGTGATACTGAACTTTTGGCATTTAAAATAAGCGAACTAATAGAATCAGGTTATGCATTAGGTCATGCATCAAAATCGGACACTTCAATAAAAGGAACCAATGCTTTACTAATGAAAGCTGATTCAGAAATATTGTCTTCATATGGCAGAAAACTATTTAATTTTGAACAAGATTTAGGCTTACAAAATCTTCGTGATGGAAAAAGTCGTTTTAAACCAATAACTTTTCTTAAAAAGTATATAGTTAGTTTTAATAGTTAATGTTATAATATTTATATGGATCAAGACAATAAATTTTTAAATAAAAATACAGCACCAACAATCGCAGTTATTTTTCTTTTTGTAATTATTTCTATTTGGTACTTCTATTTGCATACTATTGATTTAAGTCTCACAGAGAGAATGCGTCAAATTTGGGGATCTGCTTATCAGGTCCTAGCTATATTTGGTGGAATTTTTGGTCTCTTTGTTTCAAAAAAGTGGAGTGGAAGAAAAAGTTTACTTGGACGAGCAATATTATATTTCTCAATAGGTCTTTTGCTTCAGTCTTTCGGACAAAGCGTAAGTAGTTATTATAATTTTTTTCAAAATCAAGCTATACCTTACCCATCTTTTGGTGATATTGGTTTCTTTGGAAGTATATTTGCCTATATTGCAGGAGCGTATACCTTAATGAAAGCAACTAGCTTTGCATCATCAGTAAAATCAATTAAAGGAAAGTCCGTTGCAATTATTCTTCCTCTTATAATTTTAGTTGCATCATATTTTTTCTTTCTACAAGGTTATGAATTTGACTGGTCCAACAAATTAAAAATATTTCTTGATTTCGGTTATCCTTTTGGTCAAGCAATATATGTTTCAGTTGCAATATTAGCTTTATTCTTTTCTAGAAATTCCTTAGGCGGTTTTTTAAGAAAGCCAATTATATTTATAATAATCGCTTTAGTATTTCAATATATTTCAGATTTTACTTTCCTTTATCAAGCAAATGCTGGAACTTGGTATGTTGGTGGAATGAATGATTTCTTGTATGCGATATCTTATTTCTTAATGGCATTGGCTTTAATAAACTTAGGTACAGTCTTTAAAAAAATCTCTTCTGATGATTTATCTTCTGTAAATAATGCAGAAGTTGGAGTTTTAAATTTAAATGAATTGTTTAATAAAATAATTGTTGAGATTATTTACAGACAAGAAAGAGTCGCAGGACAGATCGCTTGGGAGACTGCTATGAAAGTTTCAGGACTACATGTTTTAGATCAGAAAAAAGGAACGATAACTTTAAATGAAGATCCTAAAAAAGTAATTGATAGTTTGATAAATAATTATAAGAGTATTTTTGGTGAACTCGCTGTCAGTGTATCAAAAGAAGCAGTTAGACATTTAGTCGCAGAATTACCAAATAACGAAATACCAGTTAGTTTAAAATAAATTATAAAAATGCCCGAAGATAAAACAAGTATAGAACAAGAATTATATAGAAAGAATGTGGAGTTCGATCACCTAAACGAACTCCTTTCTTTTACTCGTGAACTTTATCAAATAAGTTTACTTTCACTTGACCCTTCAACTCTGGCTGAAAAAATGGCGACAACCTTACGTGAGAAACTTCGTTTGGAAATGTCAGGTATTTTTCTCTTTGATCGTAAAGAAGATACACTCACACCAATAGTTTTTTCAAAATCAGAAAGATTGATAGCCGTTTTAAGAAAATCAGGTTTTCTTTTTCGTGACGTAGTTATCACTGGAGTTTCTCAAAGACCAGTTTTAAAAAGTATTTTTGATGGCACTAATATTGTAACAGGAAACCTTTCTGATATTTGGGGTGGACTTGTTAAACAAGAATATTTAAATGAAATTACTACCACTGCCAATTTAAAAACTTTAATCATTTATCCTCTTTTAACAGAAGAACGAATTATTGGAGTGGTCCTACTAGCTTACACTTCACCATTTGACCAGATTTCTCAATCTGAAAAAGATTCTCTAAAATCATTCTCTGATATTATTGCTGTTGCACTTGATAAGTCATACACATATCGTGAGCTAGATAGTGCAAACAAAAACTTAGAGAAAATAAACAAAGAAATGTCTGAAGCCAACAAAGAATTAAAAACAATTGACGAAACAAAATCATCAATACTTTCTTTTACTTCACATCATTTACAAAATCCTCTACAAAATATTGTTATGGCTAGTTCAATGCTCGCTGATGGAAGTTTTGGAGAAATTGGAGAAAAACCTAAAAGTGCAATTGTAAAAATGTTTGAATCAGCAAGACATCTTTCACTTACAGTAAAACTTTGGATTAAAGCACTAGATTTTGAAGAAGGACGTGTGACATATAAAATAGAAAAGTTTGATATAGAAAAACTTGTATCTAGCATGATGAAAGATTGGGACTTAGTGGCCAAAGAAAGAAAACTAGAGTTTACTTTTGAAACTGACGGGCACCCACCATACATCGTAAACGGAGACCAAACTTGGCTACGAGATGTTATTTTAAACCTCATAGACAACTCTTTTAAAATGACTGAAAAAGGATCTATTAAAGTAAAATTAGAAAAACTCGGTATAGAAAAAGTCAGATTCTCTGTCACTGATTCAGGTGTCGGTATAGATGGTGCAACAATGCCGATACTCTTCCAAAAGTTCAAAAAAGGACAAGAGGGCTGGCAGAAAGATATTGAAGGTACAGGATTAGGACTATATATTTGTAAGAAAATCATCACAGAAGGTCATAATGGTAAGATTTGGGCTGAATCAGAGGGATTAGGCAAAGGAGCGACTTTTCTTTTTGAAGTTAATGTATAATAGGTATATATGAATTTATCATTAACCACCATTAATAATGGCTAATCGAACGTTATTCCACGTTCGGAGCAGAATTGACAAAATCTAGTAAATATTTTAATATCACAATAAGTGGTAGTTTTTTGACATATTTTATTTTACTTCTCCCCTAATCAACCAAGTTAATTTAATGAGTTATTTTGGTTGATTATGGGAAGCCGAAAACATTAGAGTAGGCACAAATAAAATAAATTTATACATATGAAACACATAAACGTAATAGGCTATATGCTTATTGTATTAGCTTCAATGATGTTCATCTTTGTTTTTAAAACGAAAAGTATGTCAGATGAACAAACCGGTAAATTTATATTACTAGCAATTATTATTCTAATAATTGGAGTAGCATTAATTTTTATCCGTAAACGTACAAAAAAACAACAAACTAAAACCTGAAACAAATGAAACTACAAAGTTTACACATCGGAGCGATACAAGGAGAAATCGCTGACACAGTATTATTGCCCGGAGATCCTTTAAGGGCAAAATTTATAGCAGAGAACTATTTAAAAAATGTTTATTGCTACAACAAAGTACGCAACATGCTTGGTTACACAGGCGTATCAAAAGAAACTGGTAAAAAAGTATCGGTTCAAGGAACGGGAATGGGAATGCCTTCCCTTTCTATTTATGTAAATGAATTGATAGATTTTTATGGTGTAAAAAATTTAATCAGAGTCGGAACAGCTGGTTCATTAACGGAAGAACTACCTCTACGTAGTATAGTATTGGCACAAGCTTCATGTTCAGATTCTGGAATGAATTTAAACCGTTTTCCTATTGGTATCACCTATGCACCTATCGCTGACTGGAAAATGCTATTCACGGCACACGAGGTTGCTAAAAGCAATAAAATTAAAGTAAAAGTTGGAAATATTTTTTCGACTGATACTTTTTATGGACCAGATCACTGGAAAACTTTAGCTAAATATGGTGTTCTTGCTGTAGAAATGGAAACAGCCGAACTATACACCTTGGCTGCACAGAAAAAAGTGCATGCACTTTCTATTCTTACAGTTAGTGACAACTTGGTCACAGGAGAAAAATTAAGTGCAGAAGACAGGCAAAGTAGCTTAAGAGAAATGATGACGATAGCATTATCGCTGTAATCTTACTTTAAGTTAAAATTTTTAAAAACCATCATCTGAATAAGGGATGGTTTTTTTCGTTTAAATATAATTTACATTAAGCTCAAACTTGTCTATAATAATGGCAATATATGCCAATCGATCCTTTATCCTTCATGTTGGTCGACTTTGCTAAAACGAGAGTAGCACAGGTCAATTTACGCGATAAAAGAGCTAAAAAGACACAGTCTACTGCCCTATTCTACCTAGTAAAACGAGCACAAGAGACACGCTTTGGGAAAGCACATTTTTTTGAACAAATTCAAGATGTAAAAGATTTTCAAAAAAATGTACCCATCGCACACTATATCGATCTAAAAAAAGATATCGAGGATATGATGAATGGTATGCCAGATATTCTTTGGCCAGATAAAGTAAAATATTTTGCAAAATCTTCAGCTACAACATCAGAAAGTAAATACATTCCTGTCACGCGTGTAGCTCTAACAAAAAACCACTTTAAGGGTGGAAAAGATTTGATTTCTTTTTATTTACAAAATAATCCATCGACACATGTTTTATCTTCAAAGATAATTTCTCTTTGTGGCACACTCTCCACTTCACAGATGAATAATTCTATCCGTGTAGGAGATATTTCAGCAATCATCGTTGAAAATCTTCCTTTATATGTAAAATTATTTAAATTTCCAGGACCAGAACTTTCTCTACGTGATGGCTGGGAAGAAAAAATTGAAGAAATTAGTACACTCGCTATCAACCAAAACATCACTTGTCTGGCTGGTGCACCAATCTGGGTCAGTATTTTAATAAAAAAAGTTTTAGAAAAATCTGGTAAAAAGTCCATCTTTGAAGTTTGGCCGAATCTAGAAGTATTTATGCACGGTGGAATTTCTTTCAAACCATACAGAAAAGTTTTTGATGAATTATTTAAAGGAGGAAATGTAAAATACATGGAAAGCTACAATGCTTCCGAAGGATATTTCGCAATTCAAGATGATTTAACAAAACCAAATGAAATGCGCCTGATGCTCGACTACGGAGTTTTTTACGAATTCATTCCACTCGAAAAATATCAGAATAAAAATTACGAAGCACTCACTATCGACGAAGTTGAAATAAATAAAAATTATGTAATAGTTATCACGACCAATGGTGGACTTTGGCGTTATGTTATCGGAGATACAGTTATGTTTACTTCCCTTTCTCCTTACAGAATAAAAATCACAGGGCGTACAAAACAATATATGAATCTTTACGATGAAGAGCTCACTGTCGACAATGCAGAAGAAGCGATTTCTTATGCATCACACGTAACTGATGCAAGAATTACAGATTATACTCTAGCACCAACAATGCCAGACAAGGATGGTAGAGGATGTCATGAATGGATTATAGAATTTTCAAAACCTCCAAGCGATATAAAAAAATTTACGGAAGAACTTGATAAAAAACTTCAAGAATGTAATGGCGATTATTTCTCACGCAGAGTGAATGACGTCGTAATGTCGCTCCCTATCGTCCACGTCGCCTCTACTGAGACTTTTTACAATTGGATGAAATCAAAAGACCGCCTAGGTGGACAATTTAAAGTCCCTCGTATTTCAAACTCTCGCGAAAATTTGGAAAGTATATTAGCTTTTCTAAAATAAAAATAAGTTGCATTTTAATTAAAATAAGCTAATATATAGCTACTGGGCCCTTAGCTCATCTGGCTAGAGCGCCTCATTTGCAATGAGGAGGTGGCAGGTTCGAGTCCTGTAGGGTCCACAAACGTAAAAAATCTCCACTATGGGAGATTTTTTATTTATTATTTTTCTAATATCTTTAAAATCTTATCTAGCTTTTCTGTTTCAATCGAATCAAGACGTTTCTTTAATTCTTCAATTGCCTTTTTTTCTTCCATATTAGTTTCATAATCGGCATCCACACGAAGCTCAGCATGCTTATTCTGTAAATTTTGTCCAACCATAATAACTGAAAGTAGTACTAGTTGTAAAAATGTTTGCGTTATCCATCCTATCATATCTGAAGTTCCACCTTTTAATGCTTCAGGTAAACCAATCAAGGCAAGTATTGTAAATGCTAATGCGCACCACATCGTGCCGACTATCTTCGTAATAAAAAGTGCGACTTTTTCAAGTGATGTTAGTCTCTCTCTATGTTCTTTGTTTATATTTCTTACCATATTTTTATATTAATTATTAATTATTTAAAGCTTTATTTATCATATGTTCAAAAATGTGTGAATGGGTTGTACCGACAGTTTCAAGAGACTCCACAAAATGTGAATCTTCTTTCATATTTGGGACAAAGGAAACATTAGTCAAAATTATTCCGCGGTTTGGGTTAATCACAAAGTCTGACTGCATATAATGCTCTGCACTCATATGTGAAAAAATATCCCTCACCAATGAAAGCATTTCTTCTTTTTCAGATTGAGAAAAATTGCCCGGAGCAAATACTTCATCATTTCGATGTTCAATAGGTGGAAAAGAATATATTTTTTCTCCTCTAAAATCTGAGAGTGAATGCACTGAGGCTTTCTTACCTGAAATTAATTCTTCGACTAAAATACTTTGTCCACTTTCAGAAATCTCTGAAATAGCAACTGCAAGTTCTGGGAAGGTTTTTGCCAATTTCACACCAATTGAAATATCTGGTGTAAAAGTTTTCACAAGCCAAGGTGAAGAAAATTTTTCAAAAATTTGCATTGCTTTCTTAGTAGAATATCTATCTAATGGACCATCAAATTCAAAATTGTAAGCAGGTAAAATAATATGCTTGGACATTTTTATTCCAGCATTCGCCATATGACGCTCAAACATTGATCTGTCATTCGTAATAGCTCTACCAAAACCTGCCTCTGAAATATGTGGAATAAAAAGATGTTCTAAGATTTTCTTTTCATCACCCATGCCTGTGTGCCAAACCACGTCTACTTTTTGTTTTAAATCTGCAGGGATAATAGGCAATCCTCTATAATGCCAAACACCTTCCCTATCTACTAAAATATCTATAGGTTGAAATTTGTCAGGAAAATTTTTCTGAATATAAGAAATAATTTCTCCACCTTTTTCTAGAGATTCAAAATAATCTTCCCCTATTCCACCACGTAATATACCTACTTTTATCATACTTTTATTTTAACATATTTTTTCTACTTTTTTGACGATAGTATGTGATAGCAAATCTATGCGCTTCACTATTTGCGAGTAATATATCTTTTTTAAGTTTCGGATCAGCGTTTAATATCATTTTCGCTTTATGTCTATCGTCTTTTACTACTGCAGAAATAGGAATGTTTAGCTTGTATTTTTTCAAAATTTTATTTGCGACATTTAGCTGTGCTGTGCTTCCGTCTACTACGATCAAATCCGGCATTTGCCATTCAGTGTGTTTGAATCGACGAGTGAGCACTTCTGCCAATGCTCCGACATCGTTCGAACTCGTAAAACCTTTGATAATAAATTTTCGATATTCATTTTTTGCAATTTCTCCATTTTCGAGCACCACCATAACACCAACCATATTCTGCCCGGACATATGCGCAATATCATAAGCTTCAATTCGAAAATGTTGAGAGTTGGTATTAATAATTTTATCTTCTTTAATTAAAGCTACATCACTTATGTGCTGCAAGGCGAAAATCTGTCTTTTTATCTCCCCTGCTTTTTCAAAAGCATGAGCTTTTGCATATACTTTCATTTCTTTCTCTAGGTTTTTTAAAATTGATTTTTTCTTGCCTTCAAAAAGAAGTTTAATGTTTTTTATATTTTGAAAAAGAATTTCTTTTTGTTCTGGCACGAGCTTTATTTGTTTATAGAATTCATGAGTGCCTTTGATTCTAGATTTTTCATCCAAAAATGGAAATATTTTTCTTATCAACCTCAAAGCTTCTTTCAACTGCCCGCCATTTGGAAATGGTCCAAAGACTTTTGAATAATTTTTTTGTTCCAGATTTCTACCACGAATTATTAAAACTTTTGGCATTTCATCTGGAGCCTGCCCGCCAACCATGCGAAGCTTGGGGCGGGTAATACAAACATAATTAAAACTCTTATCATCTTTTTCTTTCGTATTGTAATATGGCAGGTGTTTCTTTATAAGATTCGCTTCTAAAATAAGCGCCTCCAAAACCGTGTCAGTCTCCTGCCATTTCAATCCATCCGCCTTGAAAACCATATCCAATATCAATGGCCCGCGAGTGTTGATGAGGTCTTTACCAAAGTAACTCTTTGTTCTATCCTTCAAACTCGTCGCTTTACCGATATATAAAATATCTTTCCCTTTCAAGAAAAAGTAAACCCCCGGCTTTTCAGGTATTTTATATTTTTTTAATTCTTGACTTTGCATAATTATTATAGTATCATGATTAGTGAAATAAACAAATAGTATTAATTTAAAATAATAAATAAAAATGAAAACTTCTTCAAAAATGATGCTCACTGGTATTGCTGTAATGATACTAGCAACACCATTCTGGCGATTAGAGATAGCCAAAGGTCATCTTATCTTTTACATCTTTCTAACACTGGGTGTTCTAATGTTCGCCCTTGGTTCAGCAAAAAAATTATTTGATATTGATAAAAGTAACGCTATACTTAGTATGCTTTTATTTCTGACAATAATTGGGGTGTATCTCGGTTTGATATCTAGTTTCTAAAATTTAAGGGCAACTCGCAAGAGACCCTTTTTTTATTTCCTTAACACTTTTTTAAGATACTTACCTGTATAACTTTTTGGAGTATTCGCCACTTCTTCCGGAGTTCCTTTTGCAATCAATGTTCCCCCATTTGCTCCACCTTCGGGACCAAAGTCGAGGAGGTAGTCGGCAGATTTGATGAGATCCATATTGTGCTCGATGACGACGACGGTGTTGCCTTTGTCTACGAGGCGATTTAATACATTAATTAAATTTTGAACATCATCATAATGAAGCCCGACAGTTGGCTCGTCGAGGAGGTAAATAGTTTTTTCCAAATACGGACGGAAAAGTTCACTAGAAATTTTCACGCGTTGCGCTTCTCCACCTGAAAGTGTCGTTGCACTTTGTCCGAGCTCGACATAGCCGAGTCCGACATCCATCAAGGTTTTCACACGATCAAAAACATTTGGAATATCTTCGAAGAATGTAAAAGCTTCTTCGACAGTCATTTTCAAAATTTCATAAATATTTTTATTTTTATATTTTACTTTTAGAGTTTCTTTATCAAAGCGCTTGCCCATACAGACATCGCAAGTCACGTATACAGTCGGCAAGAAATGCATTTCAACAGCTATTTCACCATTACCCTCACAGGCTTCACAGCGTCCTCCGCCAGTCTTTGAAGACACATTAAAAGAGAAACGGTTTGATTTCCAGCCACGAAAACGAGCTTCTTCGGTCTCTGCAAAAAGGTCACGAATGAATGTAAAAGCTCCTGTATATGTAGCGAGGTTTGAACGAGGAGTTCGTCCGATAGCTGATTGGTCGATAAGCACGACACGACTAATGTATTCAGATCCGGTAAATGATGCACAATTGTAAACTTCATTTGTACGGTATTTTCTCTCGAGTCGGCCTTGTAAATTCTTGTGCAAAATTTCATACATAAAAGAACTTTTACCAGAACCAGAAACGCCAGTGATAGATACGAGTTTGCCGAGTGGAATTTCTGCATTTAGATTTTTTATATTAAAAACTTTTCCGCCAACTATTTTTATACTTCCCTTTTCTGAAGTTCTTCTCTTCTCTGGAATTTCTATTTTTATTTCTCCGCGAAGGTATCCGAGAGTGCGAGACTTTGAAGTATTTTTTGGTGCAGACAAGAGTTTTTCTAAATCATCAGCAACGATGACGTTGCCCCCATGCACACCAGCCTTTGGACCGATGTCGATAATATAATCAGAAGCATAAATAGTGTCTTCATCGTGTTCGACGACGATAATAGTATTACCGAGGTCGCGCAAATCTTCGAGAGTTTTTATTAGTCTTTCATTGTCACGTTGATGTAGACCGATCGTCGGCTCATCGAGCACATACAAAGTCCCCACGAGTCGTGAGCCGAGCTGTGAAGCGAGGCGGATGCGTTGCGCTTCCCCACCAGAAAGTGTGTTTGCGCGACGATCGAGAGAAATATATTCGAGCCCGACATTGAGCAAGAATTCTATACGAGATAAAATTTCTTTCATCAAGACACCAGAAATTTCTTCTTCTTTTTTAGATAATTTTAGTGAACCAAAAAATTCAAAAGCATCTTCGGCAGAAAGAGAAATCGCTTCGATGATGTTCATACGACAAGTCTTTGAGTTCCCCCTCCCATTCGCCAAGGGGAGGGTTGGGGTGGGGTGCTTTGATTCAACACCCCCTTTCATTTTCCCCCTTAGCGAAAAGGGAAAGGAATCCGCCTCAATAAATACATGCAAGGCTTCAGGACGAAGGCGTAAACCTTTACAGGCATCACAAGGGTCATCACCAAACATATGCTTGGTTCCGAGGCCGTGACAAGTCTCACAAGCTCCATAAGGACTATTCCATGAGAAAAGACGAGGTTCTACTTCAGGGAAAGAAAAGCCATCATTGGGACAAGAAAATTTCGCAGAATAAAAAACTGATTCTTTGTCATTGTAGGTAATACTTACAAGCCCATCACTTTCGAGCAATGCTCTTTCCACTGCTTCAAACAAACGCATATTTTCATCTTCTGATTTATCCTTAACTTTATGAAAAGTTATCTCATCCACTAGAACATCTATATCATGTTTTTTTGTTTTTGTGAGATCGATGCGGTCACGGAGATTTTTTATCTCGCCATTGATACGAACTTTCGCATAACCTTTACCGAGTAAGTCATAGAGTAATTGATAGTATTCACCTTTTCTTCCACGCACAACAGGAGCAAAGATTTTAATATTTACTTCTGTCCAATTTACACCCATGACTTCTTTTTTCTTGCCAGTAGATAAAAAACTTTCCGCTTTTTCTTTAACGAAATTCATAATTTCTTCATTCGAAAGTTTTTTTATTTCTGTACCACATTCGAGACAGTGAGGTTTACCAATACGAGAATATAAAACACGGAGGTAATCATACACTTCCGTAATAGTCGCGACAGTAGAACGTGGATTATTTGAACGAGATTTTTGATCGATAGAAATAGCTGGACTCAAACCTTCGATTTCATCCACATCGGGCTTTGCCATTTGTTTCAAAAATTGTCGCGCATATGAAGAAAGAGACTCCACATATCTGCGTTGTCCTTCGGCGAAGATTGTATCAAAAGCGAGAGATGATTTCCCTGAACCAGACATACCGGTAATACAAATCATCTTATTACGTGGCATTTCCACAGTAATATTTTTCAAGTTGTGAGTCCTAGCTCCGCGCACTATTATTCTTTCTTCTTTGTTGTTTTTCATAATTAAATCCGCCCCTCCCCGCCTTTGGCTTCCCCTCCCCATTTTTTGCAGAAAATGGGGAGGGGTTAGGGGTGGGGTAAATAAACTAAATCCCCCATGGTTTGCCCTAGGGGTTTATATATTAATTTGTGAGAATACTATAGCACAAAATTGAAAATATTCTATTTCTCCCCATTCCAGCCGAAAAGTTTTGCGATAGATTCTGAGCTTTCGCGTTTGCGAGCGATTTTGATAGTGCCGTCTTGAGCGACGATTTTCACTGGTGGAGCAAGTAGGCAGTGCCTAGATGCGAGGGCATCTTGATAAGCTCCAGTATCTAAAATCGCTACAAGCTGAGTATCACCTTCTTCAATCTGTGGCATCATAATATAATTTCCTCCTTCGGTGTATTTATCATCACTATCACAAGTGCTTCCTGCTAGCCAAACGCGCTTTGTTTTATTACTAGTCATATTGTTAGCTGGCACTACATGCCACTTTTGATGTATTGCCCAAGTATCTTTCAAATCGTTCATAAATGATCCATCGACTATATACCATGCTTTTGCATTTGCTTTTGGAATATTTTTTTCAGAAATCACTTTGTAAATTGTGACTTGTGAAGGAGCTACAATGTATTGTCCCCATTCAATAGCAAGATTTGGGTGACGAATTCCAGCTTTATCAGAAAGATGTTTTAATAATTTAATTATTTTAGAAGATACACCTTTTGCTGTATAAAACTTTTTCTTTTCATATGGCACTCCAAATCCTCCGCCAATATCTAATGTTTCTAAGTTTGGATGAGTTTTTGTAAGTTCTGCATAAATACTAAAAGCATGTTTCAGGCCATCTAAAATACTTTTCTGAGTTTTGATTTGACTACCTAGATGATAATGCATCATTTTTAAATTTTTCATCTTTGGTAAATCAAGTACTTCTTTTTCTGAAAGACCAAAACGGTCAAATTTTTTATCCCAATGTGTATCTGCTTTTATATTTAAATCAACACGTAGACCAATATCGCCTTTGTATTTTGAAAGCCTTTCTATTTCTTCAGGACCTTCAATAATAGGAACAATGTTCATACCTTTACTGCGAAGCTCTTCTATCAAATCTAAATAAGGATCACTTTTGGGTCCATTACATAAGACGCGAAGTTTAGTGTGAAATTTTTCTCCTTCCCAAAGTTTTTTTACAATCCAAAGTTCATTTGCTGAAGTTACTTCCAAATTTGCACCTTCTGAAAGAAGGGGCAAAATAAATTCTTTATTTTGATTTACTTTCATGGGATAGTGATAAAAGAATTTTCCTTTATAACCATATATTTTTATATAAGCATTAAAATAACCAATCAAATCTTTTAATCGAAATTCAATTATAGATGGAAAAATAACCTGAAGTGGTGTACCATATTTTTTTGCTAAATCTGCAACGTTATAAACATGATGCCCTTCCGTCATTGTCATTGCACCATCTTTTGAAATACCAAAAAACTGAGTATTAAATTCATCAATACCGAGCTTCCAGAATTTCTTCCAGTTCTTTCCTTTTTTGATTTTTTTACCCTTAGCCATTATTCAAAGAGTATAGCAATTTGTCAAAATAGTGCAAATTATTTTATGTTCTTTTCTTTCAAGATTTTAATCTCATCACGGAGGATTGCTGCAGTCTCAAAGTCGAGCATTTTTACTGCTTCGTTCATTGCTTGTTCTTTTATTTTAATTAATTTATTTGGGTTCTTGGCAAAAAGTTTTGTATCAAGTGCAAGCTCTGAACGTACAGCTTTGTCGTGCAGTGTATCCATCCCCTGAGTAATATCTTTGATCGCTTTCAAAATAGTTTGCGGTGTGATGCCATTTTTTTTATTGTAAGCGATTTGTAATGCGCGACGACGATTGGTTTCTCGTAAAGCACGCTCCATTGAGCCTGTCATATTATCAGCATAAAGAATGACTCGTCCAGCGGAATTTCTCGCTGCGCGACCGATCGTCTGAATGAGTGATGTCTCACTACGCAAAAAGCCTTCTTTGTCTGCATCGAGAATTCCAATCAAGCCAACTTCGGGTAAATCCAAACCTTCACGGAGCAAGTTCACTCCGACAATAATATCAAAAGCACCACGACGAAATTCTGTCAGAATTTTTATTCTTTCTATTGTTTTAATATCACTATGTAAATATTCTGCCTTTATTCCCTCCTTCTTTAAATACTCAGATAAATCTTCCGCCATTTTTTTCGTAAGTGTCGTCGCTATGGCTCGGCGACCATTTTTGATTTCCTTTTTTGCTTCACTTATGAAGTCTTGTATCTGACCGGGATAAGCCGAGCCATTTGCCAATATTGGTCTAATTTCTACTTCAGGATCGAGCAAACCTGTCGGACGAATAACTTGCTCGACGATTTGTGCGCTTTCTGTTCTCTCATAATCAGACGGAGTCGCAGAAGTATAAATCATTTGCCCAACGCGTTCTAAAAATTCTGGGAATTTTAGTGGTCTGTTATCTTTTGCACTCGGCAAACGAAAACCGTGCTCGACGAGTGTATTTTTTCTAGATTGATCCCCAGCAAACATTCCTCCGATTTGTGGAATAGAAACATGGGACTCATCAATGATAGTCAAAAAATCTGGATTACCTTTTGCATCCTTTGGAAAATATGACAGTAATGTCTCTGGTGCTTCACCAACTTTTTTACCCGACAAATGGCGAGAATAGTTTTCTATTCCAGAACAATAACCAACTTCACGAATCATCGCGAGGTCATAAGTCGTGCGTCTCTTTAATCTTTCTGCTTCGAGCAGCTTGCCTTCTTTA
Organism: Candidatus Nomurabacteria bacterium; assembly: GCA_026396065.1. Taxonomy (GTDB): domain Bacteria; phylum Patescibacteriota; class Minisyncoccia; order Phycocordibacterales; family UBA9973; genus UBA9973. The sequence continues at coordinate 86,110 of JAPLXO010000006.1, forward strand.
TCAAATTTCTTAAGCTGATCTGCTAGTTCTTTTTTAATAGATTTTATCGCACTGTCTCTGCCTTTTGTCGTCGTAATGAAATGCTTCGCTGGGAAAATAAAAATCATTTGCTCTTCGGCAAGAATTTTTGAAGAAACTGGATCTATCTTTGTAATTTTTAAAATCTTTCCACCGTCTATTTCTAAACGATACACAAAAGTTTCTGATATCGGCATGACTTCTATAATATTTCCTATCGCGCGGAAATTGCCCGGTTCCAAATCCGCATTCGTTCTCTCGAAATGCACTTTCACCAATTTCTCTACGAGTTCTTTTCTATCCATTTTCATCCCGACATCCAAATGCAAATTCTCTTCTTTGTATTCTTCTGGACTTCCGAGACCGTAAATACAAGAAACTGAAGCAACGATAATCACGTCACTTCTCGTAAGCAAAGCTTGTGTACTCGCATGACGAAGACGATCGATCTCTTTGTTGATCTGCGCGTCTTTTTCGATATAGGTATCCGTCGTAGGCATGTATGCTTCCGGCTGGTAGTAGTCATAATAAGAGACGAAATAATGCACCGCATTTTCCGGAAAGAATTCTTTGAATTCCTGCGCGAGCTGTGCTGCGAGAGTTTTGTTGTGTGCAATTATCAATGTCGGTTTCTGCACACTTTGTATCACATTCGCCACAGTAAAAGTCTTGCCACTACCCGTAACCCCGAGCAATGTCTGCTTGTTCATCCCCTTTTTCAACCCTTCCACTAATGCCAAAATAGCCTTTGGCTGGTCACCTGCAGGTTTGAAGTCTGATTTGATTTTGAATTTGTTGGTAAACATTTATATTTTTAATATAACATAAAAATCCTTATTTTGTAAGGGTTAAAAAATGTAATAAAAAAGACTTGACAAATAGATTACAACCTGCTATACTATTCATATCGGTAGTGAGGTGCTTAAATTTTATAAGTATGCTTGCATAGACCGGTGAATTTACTGGTTTGTATATATGGAATTAGTTAATTTAAATTATTAGTCAAAATTTGAATTAACCCAAAAAATACAAATATTAACAGTAGGCCGCATGCATTAGGGCCTCTTGGACGACTAGGTAACATCACAGTGTGTCGCCTTAGTAAAACTCCGATTTAATTCGGGTAAAAACTATAAAGGTAGGATAGATAATATCCGGTAATAAAACAAAAAGGAGCTCCTCGTCTGATGATTGAGGGGCTCTATTTATTTATACATCTCATCCCTGATTTTTATCAATTCGGAAATGACTTTTTCGTCAGTGATTTTTTGAAAGCGCTCGGGGATTATTTTTCCATCTTTTTCAAAATTTTTATCCATAAACATTTCAAGTGGACGGACACCATAATACTTTCCATTTTCATAGTATTCCGATTCACGAATTGGTCTATATATAACAAATTTTTCTGTTTCTACTTCAGAACTTTTTCCAATAGCAACAACCTCATACGCATAATTATTCACACTCCCCTGTGGGTCATGTTTGTAATGATAATAAAATCCTTTTTGTGGGTTTTGCATGAGTTTATTATATACTTAATTTTAAAAATAAAAAAAGGAGATGCTGGTTCAAATATCATTTGTGCATCTCCTTTTGTATTTATTCCCTGCTTTGCAGGTCTGTTGTGGGTAAATTTGAGAATGTCTCAAACAGCACAACTACCGAGAATTTCTAATCGGTGGATGGTTTTAATCATACTTACCTTAAAGGTAAAAAATATGCGGAACCTTAATCTTTATACATTAAACTTTTTAAAAACTCAAGCTTCATAAATACTCAAAAACTCACTTTTAAATTCTTCAAATTTATCATCTAAAATACTTTGACGGATATTGGCAACGAGGGAGACGATAAAATGGAGATTGTGCGTGGAAGCCAAAGTACCAGCGAGCATTTCTTTGCCATGGAAAAGGTGTGCGATATAGGCCTTTGTGTAGTTCTTACACGTGTAGCATTCACAGTCATTTTCGATCGGTGTGAAATCTTCACGGAATTTTGTATTTGTGATGCTGATCTTCCCTGTCTTTGTATATATAGTGCCGTTTCTGCCGAGGCGGGTCGGGATGACGCAATCGAAAAGATCTACGCCATTTTCTACCCCCATAAAAAGATCTTCTGGTTCACCGATACCGAGAAGGTGGCGAGGTTTTTCTTCCGGTAAAATTTCATTACACCATTTTACGGCTGTCGCCATATCTTCTTTTGCAAAACTTCCCCCGATACCGAAGCCGTCGAAACCCACTTCGCTAAAGCTTCGCGGGTCAGGCCCTTCAACTTTGACACGCATTTCAGAAATTATTTGTGCGGATTTTTTGCGAAGATCTTCTTCTCTTCCTCCTTGCACAATTCCAAACAATGCAATTTTATTTTCAGTATTTAATTTCTTATGCTCCTCCAAACATCTTTTTGCCCAAGCGTGTGTGCGAGAGAGAGCTTCTTCTTGATATTTCAAATCCTCTGCCGGTGAAGTACATTCATCAAATGCAAAAATAATATCCGCACCGAGGTTGTGCTGAATCTGGATTGATTTCTCTGGAGTGATGTAATGAATAGAGCCGTCGAGGTGAGACTTGAAAGACACACCGTCATTCCCTATCTTCGCGAGGCGAGGTGCATCAGAGTCATCAAACCTTTCTGGAATCATGAGTGACGGGTCAGTGATTTTCACCACTTTTGAAATATCTTTTCCATACGCAGCACCGAGAGAAAACACTTGAAAACCCCCGCTGTCTGTCATCGTCGGCGCTATATTTCCATTAGCATCGCGCCAATTCATAAATTTACCGAGGCCTCCGGCTTTCGCAACAACTTCATCTCCTGGTTGTAAAAATAAATGGTAAGTATTCGCGAGGACGACTTGCGCACCAGCATTTGCAACTGCTTCGGGAGTGAGTGATTTCACTGTTGCTTTCGTACCGACAGTTACAAAAGCCGGAGTCAAAATATCTCCATGTGGAGTACTTAAAATTCCTACACGTCCCAAGCTATCTTTTAATTTTTTTTGTATAGTAAATTTCATAAAATACGCCCCTCCCCGCCTTCGGCTTCCCCTCCCCATTTTTTGCAAAAAATGGGGAGGGGCTAGGGGTGGGGTTTAAATTTCCACCTCTACAAATTTTAAATTTTGAATATTCACATGACTAACCAAAATCGCTTTTTGAAAAGAATCTCGTGGATCAGAAACTATTGTAGCTACAGTACCCAAAACATAATGATTGATTCCTGGTAAATCAATTTCAGTACCAAGATCGATAACCAAATCTCTAGGCAAGATAATTTCAAAATTTCCTCCACCACGGCCGACAGCTGAGATAGCAATATCCTTTCCACTAATTGTGACTTCTGTATTCTCTTTCGGGCTTGAAAATAAAATTACATTTGCAGACTTTGCATAGACTTCGGAAACTTTCCCAATAGGAATATTTCCAATAGCAAAAACAGTATTCCCTATTTTTATCCCCTGATTACTTCCAGCATCAATTACCAAAGTATCATACAAAGATCTATTTGGTTTCGCTAAAATTCCAGCCAAGACTATTTTCATATTTTCAGCTTTTCGGCCAAGAATTTCTTTCATTTTAATATTTTCATCAACAACTGAAGAATAATTTGCTCTATCTGCCTGACTTTCCAAAATTTGAGTTTTTAAATTTTGATTTTCTTGATATAAAGTATTTTTCGAATGGAAAAAATATCCTAAAGAAGAAAAGGATGACCCAATATTATTACCCAAAACAACAACTGGACGAAAAATAAAATGAGTCATAGAAGAAAGCCCGTGAAAAACTACCACGCGAAAATAAAACAAAACAACAACAATCAAAATTGTCGCTGCAATTTTTTTATACTTTCTATTTTGTATTTTTTTATCTAGGAGGTAACTCATCTTGATTTCCTATAAGCACTTCACGATAATTTTCTATATCATCTAAAATAATTCCAGTACCACGAGCTACGGCTGATAAAGGATCGTCAACTACATAAATAGGAATTTTTAATATATTTTGTAAAAGTCTATCGAGGCCTTGTATCAAAGCACCGCCACCAGATAATACAATACCGCGATGCATAATATCTGAAAGAATTTCTGGAGGAGTGCTTTCTAAAACATCTTTTATACCTTCAACAAGCTCTGCTATAGATATAGCCATTGCTTCTCGAATATCTGAATCGGTTACCACTACTTCTCTTGGTAAACCAGCTAAAAGATCACGTCCACGAACAGATGTCTCTTGATAACCCATAGAAATAACAGAACCGATTTCCATTTTTACCGACTCTGCTGTTTTTTCACCGATTAAAAGCTTAAACTCATCTCTCATATAAGTGATAATGTCATTATTTAATTTATCACCAGCGATTTTTAGATTTTTAGATTTTACAATACCACCAAGAGAAATCACGGCTATGTCTGTAGTACCTCCACCAATATCTATAATCATAGAACCAGTTGGGTCTTTAATAGGAAGACGAATACCTATAGCAGCAGCCATTGGTTCTTCGACTAAATATACTTCTCTCGCTCCTGCAGATTTCGCTGCATCATAGACAGCACGAGTTTCAACGTTCGTAGTACCAGAAGGCACACCTATAACGACGCGAGGGCGAGCAAATTTTTTAGACATCTTATCTGCTTTATTTATCAAATATGAAAGCATTTCTTCTGTCACTTCAAAATCTGAAATCACACCATCTACTAGAGGGCGAACAGCGCGAATGTGTCCTGGTGTTCTACCGATCATTTCTTTTGCTTGTGCGCCGACAGCGAGAACTTGATTTGTCTTTTGATTCACGGCGACGACAGAAGGTTCATTGATCACGATACCCTGCCCTTTTAAATACACGAGCGTATTTGCTGTGCCGAGGTCGATACCGATATCATTTGAAAACATTTTGTAAAATTTTTTTAACATTTTATATTGAAAGAATTTTTAATAATTCTTCTAAAGAAACGACTTTGCCTTTTTCTTCATTTCGTTTTTTTAATTCCACTCCACCTTCTTTAATACTTCGCTCTGATACTACAGCGCGATATGGCATCCCAATTAAATCTGCATCAGCAAATTTTTCTCCGGCAGACATTCCACTTCTGTCATCAAAAATAACTTCAACATTTGAAGAAAGCAAAGTTTCATATACCTTATCGGCTTCATTTTTAACAGCTTCACTTTCTCCTAAAGAAAGAAGGTGGACCTTAAATGGGGCAATACTCTCAGGCCAAATAATTCCCTTATCATCAGATAAAGCTTCTACTACAGTACCCATAAGTCTTCCAACACCAATACCATAACAGCCCATTAAAATAATGTGTTTTTCACCGTTCTCATCAGTAAATGACAAATCAAAAGGCTCAGAAAAACGACTCTTTAAATCAAAAATATTACCAACTTCTATAGCCTTTCTTTCAACTAATTTTTCTTTGTCTAAACCTAGATTTTGCAAGACTTCATCAGTGTATACTTCTTGATTCACTGCCACAGAAGTTGCTTCATCTATATATATAGTATCTTCACCCGCAGAAGTTAACGTTTGAAATTCATGAGAATATTTTGAAAAAACACCGCCTGAAGCAAAAGTTAAATATGTTAAATGTCCTATGCCCGCTCTTTCAAAAATCTTTTTATAAACTAGTTTCATTTTTTCATAAAAAGCATCAAAATCTTTTGTGGATGTATGGAAAGAATACATGTCTTTCATTAAGAACTCTCGTCCACGTAAAATACCAGACTTAGCTCGAAGTTCATTACGAAATTTATTTTGAAATTGATAAACTGAAATTGGAAGATCTTTATATGAAGAAATAAAATTCTTCAACATATTTACAAGAGGTTCTTCGTGAGAGAAACCAAGACCAAGTTCTGCATCATTCTTTAATTTTGTTTTAAACCAGTTATCAACAATTGAATCATCCCAGCGATTGCTTTTTTTCCAAAGATCTGGATTTTGAAGTGCTGTCATAGAAATTTCTTGAGCACCAACAGAATTAACTTCTTCACGAATTATTTGTTCAATTTTATTTAATACTTTTAAACCAAGTGGTAAATACATATAAACACCAGCCATTTCTTTATGTATAAATCCTCCCCTTATTAAGAGCTCAGCATTTTTAGATACTTCATCGGCTGGAGCTTCTTTTCTTGTCTTTGTAAAAAGTTTTGATTGTCGCATAGCTCCATACTACTTTAAAAAATGCTTTTTGGCAAAGTCTTAAAAATTAGAACATATCAAGCTAAAAAGTTGCGAATTTTAAGACTTTCTGCTAGTATGAAACGTATGTCAAAAACAGCAAATACAGAGGTTTCAATAGAAAAAATGTTCGAAGCAGGAGCTCATTATGGCTACTCTAAAACACGCCGTCACCCTTCCGCTTCTTCTTTTGTTTTTACAACAAAGAACAAAACAGATATCATCGACCTTGAAAAGACTGAAAAATCTTTAAAGGAAGCTTGTGATTTTATAAAAGATCTTGGTGCTAGAAATAAAGTAATCCTTTTTGTTGGTACAAAACCAGAAGCTCGTGAAGCTATCAAAATGGCTTCTGAATCTATAAATATGCCTTATGTTATTGAAAGATGGATCGGTGGATCAATCAGTAACTTTACTGAAATCAAAAAAAGAATTACTGAACTTGAAAACTATAAAATTGATAGTGAAAAAGGTGACTTAGAAAAATACACAAAGAAAGAACGTTTAATTCTTTCTAAAAAAATGGAAAAACTTTCAAAATATTATTCTGGTATGCTAGGTATGAAAAAAATTCCAGATGCTGTGCTAGTTATTGATGCTAAAAAAGAACATATTGGTGCCACAGAAGCACGAAAATGTAATGTACCTGTAATAGCTCTAGCTAATACAGACTCTAATATAAAAGGTATTACTTATTCAGTAATTGCAAATGATGCATCTCGTCAAAGTATCTCTCTCTTCGCAAAAGCTTTCTCTGAAGCTTATAAGGCCGGACAAATGTCTGTGCCTGACAAAAATTAATAACTAACCTAAAGAGCCGCGCCTTTAAGGCGCGGCTCTAAACAATTATGTCAATACAAATAACTGCAGAATTAGTAAAACAATTAAGAGATGCTACTGGTGTCTCTGTTATGCAATGTAAAAAAGCATTAGAGGAAGCTGAAGGAAATATGGACAAGGCTGTAGCTATTTTAAAGAAAAATAGTTCTGCTGTAGCCTTGAAAAAGGCTGACAGATTAGCTAATGATGGTGGTGTAACTGTAAAATCCACAGACAACAAAGCTGTATTGGTAACTCTTCATTGTGAGACTGATTTCGTAGCTAAAAATGCAGATTTTACAAACTTACTTTCTACACTAGCTGACAAAGCACTTACTGAAGGATTAGATAAAATGGCATCTGAAGCAAAAGACATGATTGATCCAATAATACAAAAAACAGGTGAAAATATAGTTCTGGGTGAGAGTTATGAAGTTGTAGGTGATGTATTAGGTAATTACGTTCACAACGGCAAAATGGCCGTTGTAGTAAGCCTTATAGGTGGCACAACAGAACTAGCAAAAGATATCGCAATGCATATAGCGGCTATGAAACCAGAATTTATGAATGCAAATGAAATCACAATCGAGGAAAGAAAAACTGTAGAAGAAATATCAAAAAAAGAAGTAGAAGCAAGTGACAAACCAGAAGAAATAAAGAAAAAAATTCTTGAAGGTAAAGTAAACACATACTTTAAAGAACGCACTTTGACTGATCAAAACTTCATCAAAAATCCTGATGAAACTATCGGTTCCCTACTCTCTAAAGCAAAAGCTACAATAAAAGAAGTGAAGCGCTACTCTATTTAATTTTGTAGTATAATATAATATATGATGACTTTTATTTTGATTTTATTTTTTATATCATTATTTGGTATCGCTTTTATGATAAGCAAGCGAGTAAAATTAATTCGTAATGGTTATATTGAAGTTTCAGATGAAATTTCTTTATTACCAAATACAAAGGAAATAAAAATAATTATTACAAAAAATGTAAAGCAATATGGTTTTTTAGTTATAACAATAATCTTACGTGCATCTATTAGGTCTTATTTTACAGTAAAAAAAGAGACGATAGAAATGTTTAGAAAAATTCAAAATAAATTCATTAAACACAACACAAATAATATAAACAAACAAAAAGAAGTTTCTAGTTTTTTAAAAGGTATTTCTGAATATAAAAGAAAAATTAGCCATTTAAAGAATAAAATAATAGAAGAAGAAAAGCATCAGTAATGCTTGATAAATATAAAGAAACTTGCTAGTATATCGAAAGACCTCTCTGTCAGCTGACTACAGCTGACATCTCTCCTAAATTAGGAGAGATTTTGGTTGATAATTAAAATATATATTTTAATTAAACTGTATTTGCCGCCTTAGCTCAGTTGGTAGAGCAACGCTTTTGTAAAGCGAAGGTCCTCAGTTCGAATCTGAGAGGCGGCTCCCGAAACGAACAAAAGGGTTTTGAAAGACCCAAATGGTGGGCGTGCCGAAGGCACGCCCACTGTGTTTGCCCTGATTCTGCGGGGGGATTCAGAAATTCTGGCGCGCTTGCGCGCACTGATTTGTTGTGGAGGAGGAGAACCAAAGATTTCTTTGGCACAGACCTTTTTCGCAAAAAGGTCTGTATCCAATGCAATTTTTTCTATATTTTGTGCGTCCTTTATCCACTTTTCCATCGGTTCGAGCCAATGTTTCTGCTTCATTTGAGAACGAGAAATTTCTGTTTCCAGCGACTTTTTCTCGGAAAGTAATTTTGATTTTTCGGAACGATATACCTCTTTGTCTATGTCTTGGTCTAAATACCCGTCTAAAAGTCGCTGGAGCTTCGTGGTGATGTCTTGTATGCGTTTCTCGTTCTCTGATACCAAAGCAGAAACAGACTGGGCGGAATCTATTTTGTCTTTTTCAAGTCTTTGGTTTAAATATTCCGCCCAGTCTGGTGGCAAGGAAACTTTTTGAAGAAGTGATGAAATTTGTCCGTCCAAGATTTCCTGGCGAATACAAGGTTCAGGACATTTCATATCTCTACGTTTTTTAGAACAATGGTAATATGTGTAAAAATGTTGCGTGCCATTTTTCTGTGTTTTTATTTTGTATTCGCCAGTTATCATCATTCCGCAATTTTCACAACTTATCAATCCGCAATATGCTTGAGGTTCGTTTTTTGCTTTATGTCTTGGACGACCTCTTTCTTTCATCACTTCTTGCACTCTATCAAAAAGTTTCTTATCCACGATTGGCTCGTGTTTGCCTTCATATACTTCTTTATTAAACCGAAAGTGTCCGTAATAAAATGGGTTGGAAAGGATAAAGGTTGCGCGGGTTCGGTGGATTTTCTTTCCATTTTTTGCAAAAAGATTATTCTGCGCCAAAAACATACCGATAGTATCAAGCGTTTGATTTCCCTCTGAATACATTTCAAACGCTTTGCGGATAACAGGCGCGGATTTTTTATCAACTGCTATAGTTTTTGTTCGTGAATCGTTGATATAACCAACAGGAGTTAGTCCTGGAAATTCTCCGCGCCTAACTTTTTGGCGCATTCCTCTTTTTGTATTTTCGGAAAGAGAATCCACATAATACTTACTTTGTCCGAAAGCCATGTTCAACATAAATTTACCCTGTGAAGTGCTATCGCACCAAAATGTTGGGAATTTTAAGGTCGCAAGTTTTTCTGTGTCGAGGAGATAGATAACACGCCCACCGTCAACACTATTTCTTGCGAGACGATCGGGGTGCCAAGCGAGAATGCTTCCGCCGAGTTTTTCAATATCGTCCATCATTTTGTTAAATATCGGGCGACCTGGAATTTTCGCAGATTGTTTTTCTATATACTCTGCTGAAATTTCTATCGCTTCTCGCTTGGCATAGTCTCGCAATTCGTCGAGCTGTGCGTCAATACTTAAAACTTGTTTATCCTCGACATCAGTAGACTTGCGAGCATACAAAAAGAATTTTTGCATAATATTTTTTCTTAAAGCAGAAATGGCTACTCTAGTGTTGAAACCTTAACGAAAAGTTAAGATAGCTAGAATAGCCATTTCTGCTAACTTTTCTAATAATTGGTTTCAACATTTCTAGTATAGCAAAAAATATTCTATGTCAAAAATTCTTTTTGAAGAATTGCAAAAATTGCATTGGATTTCGAACCTCCTCCTCCACAACAAATCAGTGCGCGCAAGCGCGCCAGAATTTCTGAATCCCCCCGCAGAATCAGGGCAAACACAGTGGGCGTGCCTTCGGCACGCCCACCATTTGGGTCTTTCAAAACCCTTTTGTTCGTT
>JAPLXO010000006.1:96427-134675 GCA_026396065.1 Candidatus Nomurabacteria bacterium
AAAAATGATGTGGTGTGCAGAAATGCAAATGCGGAACGCGAGCGAAATTTTGCGAAATACTGGGGGTTTGGGGGAAAGTATTTCGCAAAATTCGCTTCGCGTGCTTCCTGATTTTTTGGCGGGATTTTGGCGGGGCGGGCAACTGGAAAAAATACTCATAAAATGATAAAATCATTTTATATGAAAAAGATTGTTGCAATCGGTGGAGGTGAAATTGGAAGACCTGGTTTTCCTATTGAAACTACAAAAATTGATAAGGAGATTATCAAACTTACAAACAAGAAAAATCCTATTTTGCTTTTTATACCTACCGCATGCGGAGATTCAGAAGGATATTTTGCAACTGTTGAAAAATATTTTGGTAAAAAATTAGGATGCAAAACAGATGTTTTGTATCTTACGAAAGCGAAGCTTTCTAAAGAACAAATACGAAGTAAAATTTTGTCTGCTGATATTGTTTATGTTGGTGGCGGAAATACTTTCAAAATGATTAAAATTTGGAAGAAATTTGGCGTAGACAAAATTTTACAAGAAGCCCACGAAAAAGGAATAGTGCTTTCTGGGTTAAGTGCGGGAGCAATTTGTTGGTTTAAGTATGGAAACTCTGATTCTCGTAAAATGAAAAATCAAAAAGCTCCTTTGATAAAAGTTTCGGGGTTAAATTTTATTCCTGCTCTTTTGTGTCCACATTATGATTTTGAAAAGGACAGAAAACCTGATTTGAAAAAAATGATGAGTAAAACTTCTGGCGTAGCGTTAGCACTTGATAATTGTTGTGCTATCGAAATTATAGATGAAACCTACAAAATCATTTTTTCAAAAGATTCTGCAAATGCTTATAAGGTTTTTTGGGCAAAAGGAAAGTATTACCAAACTTTGATTCCGAAAGAAAAAAAGTTTTTACCATTATCTGATTTGCTGAAAAAATAATTTTATGACACAAAAAGATGTTATTGATCTGTATAAAGAGCTAGAAAATGCTGGAATTAAAATTTGGATAGATGGTGGTTTTTGTGTTGATGCATTATTAGAAAAACAGTTGCGACCTCATAATGATTTAGATATTGCAATCCAGTGGAAAGATGTTTCAAAATTACGAGAAATTTTAGAAAAACAAAGATATAGGCAAATAAGAGAAGATAGTAAATGGAATTTTGTTTTGGGTGATGAAAATGGACATGAAATTGATGTTCACGCCTTTGTTTATAATGAAAATGGAAAAATCGTAGACGGAATTATGTATCCTGCCGAATCTCTTAGTGGTAATGGTGTTATAGAAGGTCAATCAGTAAATTGTATATCGCCTAAATTTATGGTTGAATTTCTTGCTCCTTGGATTAGTAAATGGCCAGATAAATATTTGCCCGCAATATCTATGTTGTGTGAGAAATTCAAAATAGAATTACCAAAAGAATATATAGAATACAAAAAATAATTTTATGAAACTATTTCTCACATCATCAGGATTAAGTGACACAAACGAGAAAGATTTTCTCGACCTTTTAGGGCGAGAACCCAAAGGTCTTCGCGTGGCTTTCATCCCTACTGCAATGAATCAAGAACCCGAAGAAGTGAGACAAAAATATATCCCTGTGGATGTTGCGGATTTGGGAAATCTTGGAATGAAAGTTGATTTTATAGATCTTGAAAAATTAACTGAAGAAAATATACTTTCAACATTTATGCCTTATGATGTCATTTATGTTTATGGTGGAAATACTTTTTACCTAATGAAGTATGCAAATCAATCAGGTTTTACAAAGCATATTTTTGAAATCATAAAAGACAAAATATATTTTGGAGTTAGTGCCGGAAGTGTTATTGCTGGAGAAGATATTGAAATTGCGGGTTGGGAAAATGGAGACCCGAATAGTATTGGACTTTCAGATATGAAAGGATTATCACTTTTTCCTTTTTCTGTTCTTCCACATTGGAATGGAGAAATTCCGAAAGAAGCAGAAGCATACAGACACAAAATCCGATATATCAAAGACGGCGAAGCCGTCATGATAAAACACGATAACTCTCTAGTGGAAGAATTGAAATCTATTTTGTCCCAAAATACAGACAAGCGAATTAGCGTTATTGGTACAACTTGTACAGGCAAAAGCACCTTACTAAAAGAAATATCTGAGGGTGTCGAAATGAAAGAAATTTCACCAGTACTTACGGATGAAGAAAGAGCTTTTGTTAATCAATCACCATGGACTCCAGATATTGGAGAAAAAATGATTGAGATTAAAGGAGAAAAAGCAAAACTCGAAATTGGAAAACCAGTTTTCGGCACAGTGATTGCTAAAAATACTGACTTGATAATTTATCTAAAAATAGAAGATGAAATTTTAAGAAAGAGAGTTAATTTTAGAAATGGAAATTTTGATGATGCAAAAGCAATGCAAGAATGGATTGAGAAAAAAGTTGTTGATTCAAAATTACCAACGGTAATTTTGAATATTAGGGAGTAGGGTTTTGTGCGCGAACGGGGGGGGTCAAGCACAATACAAATTTTGTATCTCGGCTTTGCCGAGAATTCAATATTATGTTTTTTCTTTTTTAATGCCCGCCCCGCCAAAATCCCGCCAAAAAATCAGGAAGCACGCGAAGCGAATTTTGCGAAATACTTTCCCCCAAACCCCCAGTATTTCGCAAAATTTCGCTCGCGTTCCGCATTTGCATTTCTGCACACCACATCATTTTTCTTCCCCGCACTTCTGCTTCAGCAGAAGCTCTGTGCTTCGCACAGAGGCGCTTCAGCGCGCGGGGAACGCTTGTGGATATTCTCACGAATTTTTGATAAAGTAAGTTCGAGCGGAATCGTAAAACCACTCATTATAAAAAATATAGGTTATGTCAAAGCATAACTAAAGAGAGTCATTTGTTGAAATTATTTTTTAACTTTAGTAGTATCTTTTGGTAAAAGCTTGATGATATTTGGATATAATTTTTCTATATTTTCTACTGTTTTAAAACCAGTAGATTTATTTTCATCTATTACAAGGGCTGGTAACTCAGTATCATTAATTTTATATATTCTCAAAAGTGCTCGAAGGGCTGAAAGATCAATATTATAATCAAAAGAGTAAACTCGTAAATCTGGATATTTCTTACGAAGTTCAGTCAAAACAAAACCTTGTTTTGTACACTCTGTACAGTTTTCAGCTGTCGTATAAAAATACAATATAGGTATTCTCTTATTTCCACAACGATTATTAATTTTTTTTGTTAAAATATAATCTTTGATTTCAAGAATTGTATAATATCTTTTCAATTCAGTTGCCGCCATATTATCTTTAAAATTATTTTCACTATATTCTATCTTTGCTGCCATGTCTGAAAGTTCAGCAGAAAGGTTTTCGGAGCCATCATCTTGCTGACAAGAAAGCTCAGAAAGCAAAGAAAATTGCGTTTCGGAAGAGAGAATATCTGTAGCTAATTTATCTTGTATGGCTCGCATCGTGTCTACTTTTTTGTTTGTAAAAAAACTAGATAGACCACCAGCCACAGCAAAAAGACCAAGAGTAATTACAAATACTATTATATATTTAACCCAATCATTTTTTTTTATATTATTATTTTCCATAAATTAAATTTTTTTATTTATTAAAAAATCACGTTCAACCGTCCAACTAGCCTCTCTTGAAGTTATAGCATTCCACACCGCTTTCATAAGCCATATTGGAGCAATAAACGTGTAGATAATAATGAAAACTGGTATATCCCACCAAGTATACTTCTTTCTACCGTGTATCATGCTTCGTCCGTAAAGCAAACCTATTATTACTAAAATATACAATATAATAGATACAAACACAAAAGTTCTAGTATTTAAAGCAAAAAAACTGAAAGAAAAATGATCTCCAAAAATATGAAAACCAACGGCTTGGCTTTGTAAAACTTTACGTGCTATATGTTGATACATTTGAGAAAAAGCAAAAAATAAAATAAAAATAGTTCCGACAACAGAAATAAAACCGGAAGGTAAAGTAAAAATCCCTATAGTTCCATATTTTGGTTTAAAAAATAACTCACGGTAATCTAGAGCATTTCTTATGAATCCATAAATCCAACGTACACGTTGACGATAAAGTTTTGGTACACTATTGGGACTATTTGTATAAACATAAGCGTCAGGGGCATGATCAATCTTCAAACCATTTTTCTGCATACGAAGTGCTATTTCTTGATCTTCAGTATGATGAGCTTTTGTATAGACACCGATTTGCTCAAAAACTTCTTTACGAAAAATAGAAAAAGGTCCTGGGGTCACATGAATACCACCCAAAAAAGCTAGCATTTTCTTATTATAATGAGCCATATCATATTCAGCACGTTGAGCATATTGAATAAGTTTTTTAGGATTATTTACCACAATACTAGGAGCTACAGCCATTGTGATAGGATTGGAAAAATAAGTCATAATCCTTTTCAAAGCTTCTGGGTGGACAGTAGAATCAGCATCAAGGCAACCAACAAACTCTGTACTAATATTTTCAAGACCCTTATTTAGTGCATTATGCTTACCTATTTTTGTTTCTTGAAAAATTTTAATTTGAGGATTTTCTATATAATTTTGTAAAACATCCCAAGTACCGTCCTTAGAAGCATTATCTACAACAATAATATTTAGCTTATCTTTTGGATAATTTAATGCTGATAAAGAATTAATAGTACTACCTACTGTATTTTCCTCATTATAACAAGGGACAATAATAGTAACAGATGGATAATGATCTAATTCAATATCTTCCTTTCTAATAACTATCTTTTTTCTATTTTCAAAAAATGTTACAAGGAAAAAAACCTGTACGTAAATCGCCAAAAAACTCAAAGTATAGAAGATAATATTTAAAATAGAATTCATAAATAACCTTTATATTCTAACATAGAATAGGTTAAAAAGCAAAAAATCTCACAATGTGAGATTTTTTGCTTTTTAAAAATTTCTTAATAAAATTACATGTTTCCTTCCATTTTTTGAGGACCAGAACTACATGTAGCACAAGCCTCTGTACACTTTTTACACTTACATCCAAAAATCATAATAACTGCTGAAACACCTACAAGAAGATATATTATAGCTTCTAAAGTTGGCATTGTACCTAAAATCATATTTACAATATTCCAACTAGTTTTACCCATAAGCATACCCAGACCTACAAGACCCCAATTAATTCCACCAATGATTACTAAAACTTTTGCTATCATTGAAGGAGTACATTTTCCTTTACACATAAATTTATTCTTTTTATTAATTAATAATGACCTTTATAATAAGTTTATTATAACATGATAAAAAAATATGCTATACTCGTAAGTGTATAACTTTAATATTTAACCAAAAATTATATGGATAATGATCAAGAAGTAACAGAAGTTAAAAATAATCTTAAAAACTATAAAAAAATAGATATTGGTATGGCAATAATAGTAGCTGGGGCTTTAATTGCTGGGTCTATTTTAATATCTCTTTCATGGTTTATACCAGAAAAAACTGAACCTAATCTAGGTGACCCATCTTTAACGGCTATAAAAATGGCACCTGTAACAGAAAAAGATCACTTTTTTGGTAATTTAAAGTCATCAATAGCTATTGTTGAATATTCTGATACAGAATGTCCTTTTTGTAAGGAATTTCATAAAACAATGCACAAAGTAATGGAAAAATATGGTGATGATGTTGTATGGATTTATAGAATATTTCCTCTTGATAATATTCATCCTAAATCTAGACACGAGGCACAAGCGGTACTTTGCGCAAATGAACTCAAAGGAAATATAGATGGTTTTTGGAAATATATAGATAAATTATTTGAAATCACACCATCAAATAATGGTCTAGATGAAAATCTACTTCCTCAAATTGCAAAAGATTTAGGTTTTGATGAAATTGCATTTAATACTTGCCTAGAGAGTGATAGATATCAAAAAGAAATAGAAAAAAGTTTTGAGGAAGGACAAAAAGTTGGTTTTGATGGTACACCATTTAGTGCAATCTTAAAAGACGGCAAAATAGTGGATGTAATTCGAGGGGCTGCTTCATCTGATGTAATATCTGCAAAAATAGATGTATTATTGAAATAAAAAGATAAGATAAAAAATCCCCTTTATGGGGATTTTTTATCTTATCTTTTTTCCTAATCAAAGTAATTCTTTAATCTTGAAATCTTGTCGTGTTGACGAAGTTTTTCATGTACTTTTGCTTCAATCTGACGAATACGTTCACGAGTGACGTTGAATTCCTCCCCTACTCTTTCTAAAGTATGTTGAATACCGTCGATAAGTCCGTAACGCATTTCGAGAATTTTTCTTTCTTTCGGATTTAACTCATCAAGCACTTCACGAATTTGATCAGCAAGAATTCTGCGTGAAGATTCTTGATCTGGACGTAAAATCTTATCGTCAGCCACAAAATTTTCAAGTGTTGATTTATCATCATCGTCACCAACTGGCTGTTCAAGAGAAATAGTTTCTTGAGAAATATTTTCAATAGTGTGAACTTTTTCAACTTCAATACCCATCTCTGTAGCTATTTCCTCTGAAAGCGGTTCACGTCCAAGGTCTTGAGAAAGTCGACGGTGCACTTGTTTGTATTTTGAAATTGTTTCTACCATATGCACAGGAATACGAATAGTTCTACTTTGATCAGCTAGTGCACGAGTTATTGATTGACGAATCCACCAAGTAGCATATGTAGAAAATTTATAACCTTTTGTCCAATCAAACTTCTCTACAGCCTTAAAAAGACCAAGATTACCCTCTTGGATCAAGTCGAGTAATGTTAAATCAGCACTTCGTCCAACGTATTTTTTAGCTATAGATACAACGAGACGTAGGTTTGCACGCGCAAGAAGATTTTTAGCTTCTTCGTCACCTTTTTCAATTCTCTTTGCTAGATCTTTTTCTTCAGCTGCATGAATAAGTGGATATTGACCTATTTCTTTTAAATACATTTGAATAGAGTCATGCATTGTTGATTTAGTAATATCTTTATCGTTTGCAAGACTATCAAGGTCCAACAAGTTACCACCTTCTAAAACATCAACTCCTGCTATGCTAAATTTTTCATATAAATCATCAAGGAATAAAATATTATTTTCAACATCTGGAAAAATTTTTAAAATTTCGTCATATGTTATAAATCCTCTTTTACGGCCCTTTTCTATTAAATCAAAAGCTTTTTTGTCTAAGTCTTCTACTTTTTTCTGAGCAACTGTTAATTTTTTTATTGGTTCTTTAGTAACAATCTTTTTTGCTACTTTTCCCACACTGACCCGAGCATGTTTTTTAACCTTCTTTAAAACCTTAACTTTTTTAACAATTTTCTTAACTACTTTCTTTTTTGCTACTTTTTTATTAACTTTTTTTGTTTTTATTTTTTTCATAATATAATTATTTGTTATCAAGATTATTTTTGTCGACTGTTTTTAATATCTTCTTTCTTTTTATTTATATCATTTATTTGTTTTAAAATTTCTATTTCTTTGTCTTTATCTTTTATATTTTGTAATTCATGCATCCTTTGTGATAATTCTTCATTTAAATATTCTTCTTCGATACTTGATAACATTTCTTTCGTATCTTTTTCTAAATCTTGATTATTGGAATAAAATGCTTCTGCTTCAAAGATTAAATCTTCTTTTACATCTTTATATAATTCTTTGGCTTTTTCTAATTTTTTAAAAATCAACTCTGGATCAATACTTTTATCTTTTTTCTCTTCCTGCCAAAAAGCAATCCCTAAGAGTCTGCGTTCTATATGATCTTTTCTAAATATATTACTTTTATTCTCCGCAACATTATATTCTTTAACCAAATCAGGTTGATGAGTTTTATTTAAAATATCCCTTATATCTTCTTCTTTAATGCCAGACTTGCTGGATAAATAAGAGATAAAATGTGACTTCTTTATTGGATTTTGAATAAGTTGAAGATAAGGTATTACTTTTTTTTGTATATTTAACTTAATTTGTAAAGAATCTTTTTGTTCAATAGTACTTATATATCTGTCCACTAAAAATTCAATTATATGTTTCGAGCCTCGAATTACCTCACGCCAAGCATCTACGCCCTTTTTTGATATTAAATCAGCAGGATCTACTCCTAAAGGCATTGAGGCAGCCTTTACATTCATATCCTTAAACAAAGCAAAACCTATAGGTGTTGCACGTTCTGAAGCTGCAAGTCCAGCCTTATCTGAATCAAATACAAATACTATATTTTCAGATAAATGACTTATCATTCCCAAACTATTAATAGTATTATCTTCAGATTTTTCTGAATCTATTAAAGATGTTCCAGAAGTAGCTACTGTATTTTTAAATCCAGCCTGATGAGATAAAATCAAATCAAATTGACCTTCTACTACTATAGAAAAATCATTTTTTCTAATTGATTGTTTTGCTTTATCAACCCCATACAAAATAGAAGATTTATGAAATATTGGTGTCTCAGGACTATTTAAATACTTTGCAGATTTTTCATCGTCGACGAGAATTCTACCTGAGAAAGCAATCACCCGACCACTTGAATCTGATATCGGGAACATTACTCTCCCACGAAACCGATCATACATTCCTTTAGTTTTATCATCAGGATGTTTTGCGAGACCAGCGAGCTCTATTTCTCTGTCAGTAAAATTTTTATTTTTTAAGTAATCGTAGAGTGTACGCCAATCAAGCAAGGCAAAACCAATTCTAAAATCTTTAATAGTTTTTTCTTCAAGACCACGAGATTTTAAATATTCTTCTACGTTTTTATTTTCTTTTAGATTTTTTTCAAAAAACTTTGTCGCTTCCTCCATCACATCATAAAGTCTTTCTTTTTCACTTTGATTTTTTTGATCTTGTGGACTATAACTTTCAAGTGGTATCCCTGCTTTTTCAGAAAGTAATTTTAAGGCTCCTCTAAAATCTAATCCTTCAAATTCTTGAACAAAAGTAAAAATATCTCCTTTGGCTCCACAACCAAAACAATAATACCCTCCACGTTCAGGTGATATAAAAAACGAAGCGGACTTTTCACTATGAAAAGGACAACGCGCTTTTAAGTTTGCGCCAGCTCTTTCCAATTTTATATAAGAAGAGACTAAGTCTTCGATTGAAAGTCTCTCCTTGATTTTTTGAACGGGAGAGTTCATTGTTATGTTATTCTTCTGTTATAGGGTTAACTACTAGTTTTTTAAACCCTGTACCTGCTGGTATAAGTCTACCGATAATTACATTTTCTTTCAAACCTCGTAGAGAATCTACTCCACCTTTTATAGCATTTTCAATCAACACACGATTTGTATTTTGGAATGATGCAGCAGAAAGCCAACTCTTAGTACGTAGAGATACTTCGGTAATACCTAGGGCTATTATGTCAGCCTTGGCTGGAGATCCACCAGTTTTTTCAATTCTAATATTTTCCTCCATTAATGCTGTATTTTCTACAACATCACCTGGAGAGAAATTAGTATCTCCTGCTTCTTTTATTCTTCGGCGAGAGAACATTTGACGAATAATTATTTCTGTATGTTTTCTAGAAATAGAAGCACTTTGTAATTCATAAACTTTATTTATTTCTTGAATAATGTATTCTTCAGCTTGCTCTTTTGAACCAAATTTAAATATCTCAGCTATATCAGCAGAACCATCAGTAAGCAATTCACCTTTCTTTATTTTATCACCAACTTTCACAATTGGTAATCTTCTAAATGGTGCAAGATATTCTATTTCATTTGATTTTCCATCAGCTTTTGAATTTGAAAGAACTTTAATTAATTTTTCTTTTCCATCAACATCTTTTATTTCAATAACTTCTCCATCTGTTTGAGAAACAATCGCAGCATTTTTAGGAATTCTTCTTTCAAAAATTTCTTCAACACGAGGAAGACCGGCAGTAATATCAGTTTGTGCGACACCTCCGGCATGGAATGTACGAAGAGTCAACTGTGTTCCTGGTTCACCAATGGCTTGTGCAGCGATAATACCAACAGCTTCACCAAGATCAACTAAGTGGTTACGTCCCAAATCAAGACCATAACATTGCTGACAAAGCCCATGAATAGTTTTACAAACAAGTGGTGAGCGGACAAAAACTTCTTTGACTCCCAACTTTTCAATAACTGTAGCTTCTTCTTTTGTTACCAAAAATCCTTTTTTGTATAGAACTTTTCCTTCATCATCTTTCAAATCACCAGCAAGTACACGTCCACGAATATTTTTTGAAAGAGAAATTTCTATTCCACCAATATTTTCTTTTGAAACAATCTTACCTTCTTTTGTTCCACAATCTTCTTCAGTAATAACAACATCTTGTGCCACATCAACTAAACGACGTGTAAGGTATCCAGCTTTTGCAGTATTCAAGGCTGTGTCAGATGCTCCTTTACGAGCACCGTGAGTAGTAACGAAATATTCGATTGGTGAAAGACCTTCTTTGTAAGAAGGAATAATTGGGAAGTCTAAAGTCTTTCCTTGGTTATTTTGAATAAGACCTTTCATACCAGTCATCTGAATAAGAGAAGTGACTGTTCCTCTAGCTCCTGAAGTAAATAAATCATAAGTACTTCCATTTTTATCTAGAGTTCCTGGTAAAACTTTTTCAATTTCTTTTTTTACATGTGTCCAGATTTCTATAATTTTTTGATATTTTTCTTCCTCAGAAAGCAAACCTTCGCTCCATTCTGAAACAACTTTTTCTTCTAATTTTCTTCCAGCTTCAACAATTTTTGATTTTTCGACTGGAGTTTGAACGTTGTCGATACCCCAAGTCGTACCAGAAATAGTTGCATATTTAAAACCGAAAGCTTTAATCTTATCCAAAACTGGAGGAGTAGCATCTATTCCATAAGACATAATCAAATCATCAACAAGACCAGAAAGACGCTTTTGATTCATTTCTTCATTCACAAAAGCAAAATCACTTGGCAAAATACTATTGAAAAGAATTCTACCGACAGTAGTGTCGAAAAGATTTTCTCCAAATTTTGCATATCTTTTTGTATTTGTTCCTAATACTTTTATTTTTGCACGGAGAGAAACTTCACCATACTCATATGCCATTACAGCACCATTTGGACTAGCAAAATGCTTACCTTCACCTTTTTCTCCGTCAACATTTTTTGTCATCCAAAAAGCACCAAGAACCATATCTTTAGAAGGGTGCACGATAGGATCTCCGGTTTGTGGTTTCAATAAGTTTTTATTTGCAGCCATTAATTCTTTTGCTTCCCATTGTGCTTCTTCAGAAAGTGGTACATATACAGCCATTTGGTCTCCATCGAAGTCAGCATTGAAAGCAGAACAAACAAGAGGATGAACTTGGAGGGCATTTCCTTCAATCAAAATAGGGTTGAAAGCTTGCATACCAAGACGGTGCAAAG
This sequence comes from Candidatus Nomurabacteria bacterium, assembly GCA_026396065.1. GTDB lineage: Bacteria > Patescibacteriota > Minisyncoccia > Phycocordibacterales > UBA9973 > UBA9973. The sequence continues at coordinate 107,793 of JAPLXO010000006.1, forward strand.
TAGGAGCACGGTTCAAAAGAACATATTTACCTTGAATAACTTCTTCAAGCATAGCCCAAACTTCTGGTACACCCTCTTCGATTAATTTATTTGCTCCACGAATGTTGAAAGCCATTTCAGCTTGTAATATTTTTGAAATAACGAATGGTCTAAATAATTCCAAAGCCATATGTTTTGGCAAACCACATTGGTTGAGTTTTAATTGAGGACCAACAACGATTACAGAACGTCCAGAATAGTCAACACGCTTACCAAGAAGGTTTTGACGGAATAATCCTTGTTTTGATTTCAAGTTATCAGCTAAAGATTTTAATGCTCTTTTTTGTGACTGACTCATAGCAGCGCTATCTCCTTGTTTTGCGATTGAGTTATCTATCAAAGCATCTACAGCTTCTTGAATAATTCTTTTTTCATTTCTAAGAATAACATCTGGAGCATTTATTTCTTTTAATTTCTTTAAACGATTGTTTCTGTTAATTACACGACGGTACAAATCGTTTAGGTCTGAAGTTGCGTGTCTTCCACCTTCAAGTGCAACCATTGGACGAAGAACAGGTGGAATCACAGGAATAACAGAAAGGAACATCCATTCAGGACGAGTATTTGAATAAAGCATTGCACGTATAAGAGAAAGTCTTTTTTGCAACTTTTCCTTTTCAGCGACACTTGCCTTTTCAATCATCTTTTCTGTATGCGCTTTTAATTTATTCAAATCAAGATTTTTGAAAATAGAATAAATAGCTTCAGCACCAATATTCGCATCAAAACATGTTCCATATTTTAAAGAATAATGATGAAAAGAAATTTCATTTAAAACTTTTCCTTCATAAATTTCACCAATTTCTTTTTTAGTTGTTGAAAGTAAATTCTTTAATTTTTCTTTTGTATCTTCATCTGCAGAATTTTTTACTTTTGCTTTATATTCTCTGTCCAAACCTTCTAAAAGAGAAGTTTTTTCTTCTTCATGAACTTTTGTAATAATATAACCAGCAAAGTAAACAACTTTTTCTAAATCAGAAACAGTAACGTTTAAAAGAATACTCATTCTAGATGGAACACCACGTAGGAACCAAATGTGCGCTACTGGTGTAGCAAGTTCTATGTGACCCATACGTTCACGACGAACAATAGAACGAGTAACTTCGACTCCACATTTTTCACAGATAATATCTTTGTAACGAATTCGACGATATTTTCCACAGTAACATTCATAATCTTTTTCTGGACCGAAAATTCTCTCATCGAAAAGCCCACCTCTTTCAGAGCGACCAGTACGGTAGTTTATAGTTTCAGCTTTTGTTATTTCTCCATATGACCATTCTTTTATTTGCTCAGGAGAAGCAAGCTTTAGTGTAATGTAATCAAAATCTATTGTGTTTAATGTTTTCATTTTATTATTTGATTTAGTAAAATCACGTCTTTGACGTAAAATTAATTATTATTAAGCAAGATCTCCGTCACTAGATTCTGAATATTTTTTCAAATTCACATCAAGAGCAAGTCCTCTTAGGTAATTCAACATGACATTGAATGACGCTGGAGAATTTGGTTGCTTGATTGTTTCATTTTTAATAATAGAATCAAAAGTTGATGATCGACCAACTATATCGTCAGACTTAATCGTAAGCATTTCTCTAAGTGCATAAGCTGCACCGTAACCTTCCAAAGCCCAGACTTCCATTTCTCCGAATCTCTGACCTCCACCTTGAGCTTTACCTCCGAGTGGTTGCTGTGTAATGAGACTGTAGGGACCAATTGAACGCATATGAATCTTGTCTTCAACCATATGGTGAAGTTTCAACATATACATATAACCAACAGCGATATTTTGTTCAAAAGCTTCTCCTGTTCGTCCATCAAATAATTTCATCTTTCCATCTTCAGGTAATCCAGCTTTGACTAATTCTTCTTTTACTTCTTCATGTTTTGCTCCGAGAAAAGGAGGAACTACAGCTTGGTAACCTAGTGTATGAGCAGCCATACCCATATGCATTTCCAAAATCTGTCCCAAGTTCATACGAGAAGGAACACCAAGTGGTGTCAAAATTATATCTATAGGTGTTCCATCTGCCATATATGGCATATCTTCTTCTGGAAGAACAGTGGAAATAACACCTTTGTTTCCATGGCGTCCTGCGAGTTTATCTCCGACAGAAATATTTCTAATTTGTGCAACTTCAATAACTATTTTCTTAATGATTCCAGATTCCAAAGAGTGGCCTAAATCTCGTGAGAAAATTTTCACACCAATAATACGTCCACGCTTTCCGTGCTCCATACGAAGTGATGTATCTTTTACATCACGAGCTTTTTCAGCAAAGATAGAACGTAATAATCTTTCTTCTGGTGTAAGTTCTGTTTCTCCTTTTGGAGTAATTTTACCAACCAAAATATCATTCTCTCTAACCTCTGCACCGATACGTACTATACCGTCTTCATCAAGATCTTTTAATTTCAATTCTCCTACGTTTGGAATATCACGTGTAGTAATCTCGGGTCCAAGTTTTGTATCACGAACAGTACAAATAAATTCTTCAACATAAACAGAAGTGAATACACTTTTCTTTACCAATCTTTCAGAAATAATAATCGCGTCTTCGTAATTTAATCCATTCCAAGACATGAAGGCCATTAAAATATTTTGCCCAAGAGCAATTTGTCCTCCAACTGTACTTGAAGTATCAGCCAACACATCATGTCTTTTTATTTTATCTCCTACATTTACAATTGGTCGCTGATGAAAAACGGAGAAATTGTTGTTTCTAAGGAAATTTACAAGAACATAAGTCTTATCTTTATCATCTTTATTTGTTATTGTAATTTTTTTAGCATCAACATATTTTACAACTCCATCTTCTTCTGCAATTACAAGTCTTCCAGAATCACGTGCTGCATTTTCTTCCATACCAGTAGAAACCAAAGGTGCTTCTGGGGCAACACAAGGAACAGCTTGTTTCTGCATATTACTTCCCATGAGTGCACGGTTTGCATCATTGTGTTCTAGAAAAGGAATCATGGAAGTAGCAATAGAAAAAGCTTGGTTTGTAGCAACATCAATAAAATCTACTTCATTTTTACCAATCAAACCAGGTGAAGTTTTTACACGAGCTTCAACTTTTTCAGCTGTAATTTTTCCTTCTTCATCATAAGGAATACCAGCATGAGCAATGTTGTATTTTTCTTCTTCTAATGCATTTAAATATTTTACTTCACCGGTAATTTTTCCATTTTTTACTTTGATATAAGGAGTTTCAATAATACCAAAATCATTTATTTTAGCATAAGTGGCCAAGTGTAAAATTAAACCAATGTTTGGACCTTCAGGTGTGTGAATAGGACAAACACGGCCATAGTGAGAAGGATGCACGTCACGAACTTCAAGACCTGCACGTTCACGAGTAAGACCGCCGGGCCCAAGAGCTGAAAGAGTACGTAAGTGTTCAACTTCATAAAGTACATTTTCTTGCGCCATAAATTGTGAAAGCTGGTTTGTAGTGAAAAATTCTTTAATACGAGCTTGGAGTGGGCGTTGGTTTATGATTTGAATTGGCATAGCCATATCTACATCTATAGTAGACATTCTATCTTGAATATTTCTCTTGATTTGCATTATACCTGTGCGGATTTTTTGTTGAAGCATTTCTCCAACGAAACGTACACGGCGTTGACCCAAATGATCTATATCATCGGCCTTTGCACCAAAAGTATTATTTAAATCAACAATATTTTCTAAAATAGTTACTAAATCTTCTTTAGAAATTATTCGTCTTTTCATTTCTTCTTCACCCATATCTTTACCAAAACGATCATTGAAACGAAAACGTCCTACTGGGGAAAGATCGTAGCGTTCTGCTGTAAATATAGAAGTGATAAATTCTTTTGCATTGTCTGCAGTAGCCATATCACCATCACGAAGACGCTTATATATCTCAACATAAGAATCTCCTAATGTTTTTGCTGTATCTTTTGCAAGGGATGCTTTGATAGCTTCTTCATGAATTCCAGTTTTTGAAAGAGCTTTTATTATTTCTTCGTCTGTATGATAACCCATCACACGTAAAAGAGTAGCGACAGAGAATTTTCGTTTTTTATCTATACGCACATAGATAGCTCCGTCAGCTTCTGATTCGATTTCAATCCATACTCCACGAGCAGGAATTATTTTTGCTCCAAAAAATCTTTTTCCTTTACTTTCAGATTCTGTAAAAAATACTCCGAAACTTCTTGCAAGCTGTGGAACTACGACACGCTCTACTCCATTGATTATAAAAGTTCCATGTGCAGTCATTAAAGGAAGTTCAGACATAAAAATTTCTTGCTCTTTAATAGTACCAAGAACTTTGTTTGTTAGTTTTACACGCGCCTTTAAGAGCCCTTCATATGAGAGCTTGTTTATCTTTGCTGTATGTTCATCGCACTTTGGCTCACCTAGAGAAAATGATGTAAACTCGAGTTGGAATTTTTTTCCAGAATAATCTAGAATTGGAGAAAATTCTTTAAAAACTTCTCCTATTCCTTTTTCGACTAACCATTTAAAACTTTTTACTTGGGTTTCTATCAAATTTGGAAACGGTATCAAAGGTTTTTTAAACCTTGAGAAATGCTTCTTTGGGAGCTTTGTTTGCGTGCGCATATTTATAATGGCCCTAGCTAAACGTAAAAAAAGTAAGGGAAAGAGCAGAAAAGCTCTTTTGTAACCTTTAAACTATTTAATTCGGACGTATGGGTTAAATTACTAAACTAATAATAAAAGAAAACCATTAGAATTCATCCGAAACTCAATCTATCTAATATGTACCCTATACTACTCAAATTCAGAAATAAGTCAAATTTTATTGGGGAAATCAATTACTTCTTACTAGAATTTTTCCACTCTTCAATAAGTTTGTGGTTGCCTGAAAGTAGCACTTTTGGAACTTTGTAATTCTTATTCTTGTATTTTAAAATTTCTGGACGAGTGTAGACTATACTACTCGATACTCGTTCTTCTTCGAGTGATTCGTACTTGCCGAGGACTCCGGAAATTTGGCGAGAGATAGAATCGAGCAATACCATCGCTGGTAATTCCCCTCCTGTGAGCACATAATCCCCGATTGAAATATCGTCCGCTTTAAATATTTTCTTCACGCGCGCATCGATGCCTTCGTATCGTCCAGAAATTAAAATAATATCTGTATATTTTTTCGCAGAATTTTTTGCATACATTGTGTCGAACTTTTTTCCTGATGGAGAAAAATTAATTATTTTTGTTTTAGCTTTTTTATTTTTTGAAATAACTTTCAAAGCTTTTTCAATACATTTTATAAATACTTCTGGTCGAAGCACCATCCCCGGCCCGCCACCATACGGCCGGCCATCTACGCGCTCTTTTGGTTTGCAATATGAGAGTGGATTATAGAAAAGCACTTTAATCTTCTTCGCCTCTATCGCCCGCCCAATAATAGACTCTTTTAGATAAGAATCAAAAGCCTCGGGAAAAATTGTAATTATATGAAAACGCATAAGATTACTATAGACCACTGTAGATTTAATTGCAAAAAAACCGCCATAAGCGGTTTTTTTGAATTATTTATTTTTTATATTCCTTTGAGGTCTTCCATTGCTTGGTCCACAGTCTTCATTGAAGGACTTGAAGACATTGGCGCTGGACGAGTAGAACCTTCAGGTTCGTTAATTTTCAAATTTACGCGAGCGTTGTTTTTCATACCGATGACTCTCAATAGAGTTCTTAGAGCTTTCGCTGTATTTCCCATTCTTCCGATAAGTTTACCCATATCAGCTGGATTTACAGTTAAAGTTATTAATACACCCATTTCGTCTACGTTACGTTCGATTTTTACATCGTTCGGATTGTCGACTAAAGCCTTTACTACATATTCTAGAAATATCTTATCTGCGTCCATAATTATTAATCAAAATTTTTAATGAAATAGCTCCCTCGACTAAAAGGAACCAATACAACAATTATATCTAAACTAGTTTTTATTGCAAACTATTTCTTTGCTTTAAGCTCCTTTCTTTTTAGAGTAGGTTTTTTCTTAGGAAGAACGTTCTTTTTCTTGCCTTCTATAGCTTTATTATGAACCAAGAAATTGTGCATTGTATCTGATGCTTGAGCGCCTTTTGAAAGCCAGTGTTTAATACGGTCAACTTCGAAATTTACAAGTCCAGCTTTTGGATTGTAAGTACCGAGAATTTCCAAGAACTTTCCACTCTTTGTACTGTTCTTTGAATCAGTCAAAACTGCCCGAAATGCTGGGTCGTTCTTTCTTCCTATCCTTTGTAATCTTATTTTTAACATATCAAAGAGCATAGCAGAGATTTAGAAAAAAGGCAAATTTAAAAGGGTAAAGTTTTTTAATGGCTTTACCCTTTTTGTATTCGTACAAATTACAGAACTACAATGACTCTGTAAATTTGTACGTAGTGTATTCAATATGAGAACTACCCGCATAAATTGAATTGATGATGTCCAACAGTTTGTATAAAATACTGTCTTTTGAATACTTAGGCAAGTTATATTCCTTGCCTTTATAACTGATTGCTGAAAAAGGAACTATGGTAGATGCAGTTCCAGTTCCAAACAATTCTGTAATGCTTCCATTGTTGATTCCGGAAATGAAATCGTCAATAGAAACATCGCATTCATTTACCTGATAGTTTGCCACCTCTAAAATGGTTTCTCGTGTAATACCACGAAGCACTGTGCCTCTGCCTAAATGTGGAGTACGGATCTCCTGATTTTTAACGAAAAACATATTCATTCCGTTAAACTCCTCAACATACTGATGAGAAATTCCATCGGTCCACAAAACATGTTTGTAACCTTTTTCTCTTGCATTTTTGGTTGCTAGTGCGCAAGCAGCATAATTACCTGATGTTTTAGCAGTAGCTACTCCTCCCATAGAAGCACGACTCATTTCTGTTTCAACTATGCATTTAACATCCGCAAAAGGGTTTGTAGTTAAAGAGGCTGTAGTTATTATGAAGTAGCATTCGTTACATGCATAAGGACCAAAGCTATTTGTTGAATTAAAAATAACTGGGCGAATATACAACCCTTGTCCATTTTCTGAATCAACTTCATAACCACCCTTAATAATCAATTCTTCTAATGCATAAAAGAAAAGTTTGGCCGGAAGTGTTGGCAAACTCATTCTCTCTGCAGAAAGATTTAATCTTAAGAAATGATCCTCTGCACGAAATACTCGCATAAATCCTGCGCTATCTTCGTGAGCTTTCATTCCCTCAAAAACACTACCGCCATAGTGTATGGCATTCGCGTTTGAAAGTACTTTTGGTAAATCATCGATATTTACCACTCTTGGCTCTGACCAGCCACTTTTGTCAGTCCATTTTGCAAACACTGCAAATGGAGTAAACAGTCCAAAACCTACTTTAACTTCAGTTGTTGGATTAAAAATTGGTTTATACATCTATTTATTTATAATTTTATTTTACCTACATTTTTAGGGCGTTCGGCATTTCCCTTATTTACTAAACTAACTAAAATTTAATGAGCTTAGTAAATAAGGGACAAAAATAAAAATTTTTCAAGGAAAAAACTAAATTCAAGTTAACATATTAACTCAGGTTTGTCAAAAATAACGTATTTACTGAAATTTAATTATTTCGGTGCTTTTTGTTTTTATGCTATATTTTATATATGAAAAAAGAAACTAATAGACTGGAAGGAACTATATCCGTCACAGGCAAAGGCACAGGATATGTGCGTATTGATGATGGTAAAAAGGTCGCAGGGACTAAAAACAAAAAAGACGATATTGAGATAGATCCGAGGTATTTAAACACAGCACTTCATGGTGATACAGTTCAAATCATTCTTCACCCAAAAAAGAAGGGTTCGAGGCAAACAGGTGAAGTTTCAAAAATTATTTTACGAGCAAAAAATGGCTTTGCTGGAGTATTAGAAATTGAAGACGGAATATATTTCTTAAAACCTGATGATCAAAAAATGTATACTGACATACTAATTCCTCCTGAATCATTAAATAATGCTAAAGTTGGTGAAAAAATTTTTGTTGAAATAATTTCTTGGAAACATCCAAAAAAAAGCCCTATTGGTAAGGTAACAAAAATTCTTGGTACACCTGGTGACAATAATGTAGAAATGCACTCTATAGCTATCGAACGTGGTTTCGTTTCTGACTTCCCTATCGATGTTGAAAACGAAGCCAATGGAATAGAAAAAAAAGGTATTACAGAAAAAGATTTCGTTGATAGAAAAGATTTTAGAAAAACTTTGACATTTACTATCGATCCAGAAGATGCAAAAGATTTCGATGATGCAATTTCATTTAAAAAAATAACTGATGGAAAATTTTCTGGTATGTATGAAATCGGTATTCATATTGCTGACGTTTCTTATTATGTAAAACCAAATAGCCAACTCGAAAAAGAAGCTTTGAAGCGTTGCACTTCTGTTTACCTAGTTGATCGCACTATTCCTATGCTTCCTGAAGCTCTTTCAAATGATTTATGTTCTCTTGTTCCAGATAAAGACCGCCTATGTATGGCAGCTGTTTTTGTAGTAAATAAAAATGCGGAAGTACAAGACGAATGGTTTGGACGCACTATAATTCATTCACAAAAAAGATTTACTTATGCGGGTGCTGAAGAATCTATAAAAAATGACAAAAAAGAATTACATGAAGAACTTTCAATTTTAAATCAGTTAGCAAAAAAATTAACCAAACAAAGATTCGCAAAAGGAGCAATCTCTCTAGACCAAGAAGAAGTGAAATTTGTTTTAGATGAAAATTCTGTGCCAATAAAAGTCATTTTAAAAGAACGTGGAGATTCAAATAGATTGATCGAGGAATTTATGTTACTAGCAAATAGAAAAGTAGCAGAAGTGATTTCAACTGATAAACACGGTAAAAGCATCGTACCACCACATGGTGGAGTTTTTGTTTATCGTATTCACGCATTACCAGATAAAGAAAAAATGGCTGACTTGGCGGCATTCCTAAAAACACTTGGATATAAACTAACTTTGCAAAAAGGTGTTATTCCTTCTGAAGAATTAAATAAAATTTTAAATAATTTAGAGGGTAAGGGTGAAAAAGAAACCATACAAAAAACTGTTATTCGTTCTATGGCAAAAGCAATTTATTCTACAAAAAATATTGGTCATTATGGTCTCGCCTTTCAATATTACACACACTTCACTTCACCAATTCGTCGTTATCCAGATATTATGGTTCATAGACTTTTACAGTCTTACTTATTAGGACAAAAAATAGAAAGAGAAAAATGGGGTGAATATGAAAAAATTTCTATGAAGTGTTCTGATCAAGAAAAGAAGGCTGCTGAGGCAGAGCGTGCTTCTATTAAATACAAACAAGTTGAATATATGAGTTTGCGAGTTGGAGAAACTTTTGAAGGAATAATTAGTGGTATTACTGAATGGGGTTTATATGTAGAGGAAAAAGAAACAAAATGTGAAGGTCTTATTCGTATTCGCGATCTCGATGATGACTTTTATGTATTTGACGAAAAGAAAATGGAACTCGTTGGTCAAAAGAAAAAGAAGAGGTATGTATTAGGTGGTCATCTAAAAATAAAAGTAAAAGGAGTAGATTTACATAAAAAAACAATAGATTATATATTAGTATGATAAATCAAACCTCGAAAATGAAATACACAATTTGGACTATATTCTCTATTTTTGTAGGTATTATTTGTGCTCTAGCGATCTATAAAGTAGCTGGTTATGAAAAAGTTCAAACAATAGTAGAACCAATAATAAGTGAGACGCAAACACAACAGAATACAACAGACCAAAATATAGTAGCAAAACCTACTTCTTTTTATTTTATGAAAGATGTAAATGCTACTCCAAAAGTATCAGCTGGTGCTTATGTCGTAGGTGATCTTGATACTGGTGAAATAATTTTGAAAAAAAATGAAAACCAAAAACTACCAATAGCTAGTGTGTCAAAACTAATGACTACATTGACTGCTAGTATGTTACCGGATCCAACAGGAGTTGCCATAGTTTCAAAAAATGCATTAAATACTTATGGTAAAAATGGAAATTTACAACTTGGTGAAAAGATAAAAATGAGTGATATTTTTTATCCACTTTTAATGGAATCTAGTAATGATGCAGCAGAAGTAATCGCTGAACACTTTGGTAGGGAAAATTTTTTACAAAAGATGAATCAAGAAGCACAAAAGCTTTCTTTACTAAATACATCATTTGAAGATCCAAGTGGACTTTCTCCAAATAATAAATCTACAGCGCATGATCTTTTTTCCTTAGCTGGATATATAAAAATAAATAAACCAGAAATTTTTAATATTACTTTAAATAGAAGTTATAGTAACAAAAAACACTACTGGTTTAGCACAAATCAATTTATAAACAATACTGGCTATATTGGAGGTAAAAGTGGTTATACGGATGAAGCATTACAAACAGTGGTCTCTACTTTTTCACTACCATTAGCACAAACAGGTAATAGAAATATAGGTGTGGTGCTACTACATACTCCAGATCGTAAAAAAGATGTAGAAAATATAATTAAATATATAAGAAAAAATATTTACTATGGTGGAGAATTTGATGCAAAAAGTGATTGGGTAAAAACCAAAGAAGGAATTCCTGATATTGCTGAACCAGATTATATCAACTTAGCATTTCTCGGTGATATTATGGTTGATCGTGGAGTAAAAAGTTCTGTTAGGAAAAATTTTAATGGAGACTATTCTTCCCTATTTAAAAATATGGGTGAATTAAATAAAAATGATATTGTTTTTGCAAATTTAGAAGGTCCTGCATCTGATAAAGGAATTGATAAGAAAAATCTTTATTCTTTTAATATGGATCCATCAGCAATACCAGCATTTAAAGGTGGTGGTATTGATATTGTGTCTGTAGCAAATAATCATGTCGGTGACTGGGGACGTGATGCATATATAGATACATTAGCTAACTTAAAAGAAAATGAAATTTTATACACTGGTGGTGGAAATAATAAAATGGAGGCAAATGAACCGACAATAATAGAAAAAAATGGTATGAAAATTGGCTACCTAGCTTTTTCTGACAAAGGACCAAGTTGGATGGTGGCCACCGAAACACAACCAGGATTACTACTAGCTAGTGATCCAGAATTTGACAAAATAGTTCAAAACGCTTCAAAAAAAGTCGACTATCTAGTTGTATCTTTCCACTTTGGAGAAGAATATCAGTTAGCTCACAACGAACGTCAAGCATTCTTGGCACACAAAGCTGTGGATGACGGAGCAAAATTTGTGATTGGTGCACATCCGCACGTAATAGAAGATTTTGAAGTATATAAAGAAAGCTTGATCGCCTACTCGCTGGGTAACTTTATTTTTGATCAAAAGTTTTCTGATAACACAATGCAAGGAATGTTGCTCGAAGTTAAATTACATAAAAATGGTCAAATAGAAACAACAAAAAATATTGTAAAATTAAATTCTGTTTTTCAGCCAGATAAAATTGTAAAAGGAAAAACCGAAAAAGTTAAATTTCAAATAGCTAAAATACAATAAATTTATATAGTTTCTAAAGATAATGCTAAATGGTCAGATATTTCATCTTCTAATACATTAAACTTTGATACTAAGATATCATTTGATACAAACGCAAAATCAGCAAATGGTAATTCTTTATATAAAGAATAATGGTGATTTCTAGTAGTTTTAAAATTGCCTTCTTTAATCAAATTTCTCAGTACTTTCCCAATTTTATTTACAGATTCTGTATTTAAACCAAGATTAAAATCTCCAACTAAAATCTTTGAATTACTATCGTTATTTATTATTTCAAGTAAACGATTAGTTTGTAAATCTCTTTCTTTTGTATCTTGTTTTTTATTACCTGGTATTCCATGAAAATTGTAAATAGTTAATTTTGGATTTTGGATGGAAATTTTTTGCATTATACGTGGGTAATAACTAGAACCATCTGGTCTTTTAATGTGACTTATATCTTCGGCAGATAAAACTTCAAAAGAATCTAAATTCTCTATTTTTATGTTATTTTTTAAAAAAGTCGCAGTACCAACACCTTCTACTTGTTTTGAAAAATATCCGGTAAAATCTGGAAGTATTTCTTTGATTTTTGTAAAAAGTTCCCTTTCTTCTTTCTCACATTCTGATTGATTTAAAACTGTTCCATTTCGTATTTCCTGAAAACAAAATACGTCGGTATTTTTAGAATTATTTTCTATAAAATTTTTAAGTGGTTCATATATTGTTCCACCCCAAGTATTTAATGAAATTATTTTCATAAAATTAAATTTATTTTGCAATTTGAGCAGCTTCTTCGAATTTGACAGAGAGGAGTTTTGAACCTCCGTCAGAACCGACGGTGACGCCATAGAGTACACCAGCGCGAGACATAGTCTCACGATTGTGAGTGACTACAATGAGCTGTGAGTGGTGTGAAAGTTTTTCTAGCATATCGCCATATTTTCTAGAATTTGATTCGTCTAGAGCTGCGTCAGTCTCGTCGAGCACTAGAAATGGTGGTGGATTTACTTGTGACATGGCAAATAGAAGCGCGATGGATGTAAGAGATCTTTCTCCTCCAGAGAGTGCGTGAAGTTCTTTCACTTTTTTATGTGGAAGTGAAACACTGATTTCAATACCATGCTCAAATACTATTCCATCTTCTTCAATATCATCTTCGCCTTCTAAATCCTCCTCTCCTCCTTTTCGTTTTCTTTTTTGTTCAGCAACGACAGAAAGAAAGGCCGAACCTCCACCGAACATTAATGAGAAAAATTCTTGGAATTCTTTATTTATTTTTCGTACGCCTTCTTTAAATTCAAGATCAATTTTTTCTTTCAAATCTAGCATAAGTTTACGCAAAGATTGAATACTTGTTTCTAAATCAATCATTTCTTTTGTTAAAAAAGCGTCCCGATCACGAACTTCTTCAAATTCTTTTTGTAATTCTGCTCCACCACCGAGGCCGGCATCTTCTAGTTTAATTTTTATACGCTCTATTTTCTTTCGTCTTTCTTCTTGATTTTCACGTGACTCTTCGCCATTTATTTCAAAATTCTTATAAGAAAGAATATCTGCACCTAAAAATATTGAGCCTTCTCGTATTTCATCTTCAAAAGAAGTTTGAGTTCTAGCCAGATTCTCTTCTCGCAGAGAAATCATATTAAGGTCTGAATTGAATTCTTGTCTTTTTACTACAAGAGCAAATTTTTCTTTCTCTTGTTCCCTGCCTGCCAACGACTCTTGCTCGATTTCTCTACGTAAATTGTTTGCCTCATTAATAAAAGACCTTTCTTCATCTTCTATTTTATGAACTTGTTCTAAAATTTCATCTTTTGTTTTCTCTAAATCTTCTATTGAATTGATAGGCCTTTCTGGTTGTGTATTTTTATTTTTTGGTATAAAGTCTTGCACAATTAAACGAATACGTTCTAGGACAAGACGAATTTCTAAAATATCATTTTTAGATAACGCAGAAGATACACATTCATCCATTTCATGAATAAACGTTTGTGCTTTTTCTGCAGAAATAAAAACGGCGTCACTTGTAGGCTCATCACCTTTATTCTTTCTTTCCTCTTCCATTTCAATAATACCTTCTACGCGTCCAAGTTTTCTAGAAAGCTCATCTTTTACACGACGAATATCATTTATTTTTCTTTCAAAATTCCTAATATCTTCATTTTTACTATTTTCTTTTGTTTCATTTTGTGCACCATCATTAATCTTGCTTGAAATATCCTCAAGTTCTTTTGATATTTTATTTCTTTCACTAGAAAGAACATTTTTTTCTTTTTCTAAATAAACACTTTCTCTTTGTAAATATTCCTTATATAAACCAAGTAGTTCTATTTTTTGTTCTTTGGCTTTTTCTAATTTTTCAACTTGTTTACGTAAAAAATTCAAATGTGGAGCAATTTCTTTACGAAGAAGAGAAACATCTTTCATATTATTTGTTGTACGTTCGAGCTTTCTCTCACTTTCTTTTATTTTGTATTGATATATTTTAAGACCGAGTGCATCTTCAATCATTTCTCGTCTTTCACGATTATTAGCATTAAGTATTCTATCAGCTTCACCCTGAGAAATGATGTGGTGTCCAGATGACCCAATATGCACTGAAGTTAATAATGCTTGAATATCTTTCAAACGTACTTCAGTGCCATTAAGTGAATATTTATTCAGACCGTCTGTAAAAACCTCACGAGAAATTGTAATTGTATCGTAATTCAAATTTACTTTTTCTCCACCCTCGTTTTCTAAATGAAAAATGTGATCACTATTATCAAAATAAATTGTAACGCTTGCACGTGAAGCCTTTGAAAGATTTTTTGAACCTTTAAAAATAAGATCAACACCAGACTTTCCACGCATTGATTTAATAGATTGTTCACCAAGCACAAAACGTATAGCCTCGACTACATTGGACTTCCCTGATCCATTTGGACCAACGACAGAAGTAATAGAACTTTGAAATTCCAAAGAGGTTTTTTTGGCAAAAGATTTGAAACCCGATAATTCTAAAGATTTTAATCTCATATTAGTCTAACCAATTTTTTACTTTTAAGGCAGCGCCAGCGGCTGACTGTTCAGCTTCTTGTTTAGATTTACCACTTCCCTCAGCGATAAGATCAGCTCCGAAGTATATACCAATAGTGAATTGTTTATCATGATCAGGGCCAAATTCATGAAGCACTTTGTATGCAGGAGTAACAGAAAAATATTCCTGTGCTTTTTCTTGAACCAAACTTTTTGAGTCACGCCAAAGTTTTTTGGAAACAATTTCTTCTGTTTTTGGCAAAAGAACTTCAGACACAAAATTTTCTGCAACAGAATAACCTTGATCTAAGAACACTGCTCCGGTGAAAGATTCAAAAGTATTCGCGAGAATGTATTGTCTTGCTTTACCCATATCCTTTGCTTCTCCTCGTGATAAAAGAAGATATTCATTCATACCAATATTGGAAGCAATTTCGGAAAGAATAATTGCATTTACTAAGGCGGAACGAAGAGCAGTAAGCTCACCTTCTGTATAAGTAGGATATTTTTTATATAAATAATCAGTAACGACAAGCTCAAGCACAGCATCACCTAAAAATTCCAAACGTTCATTATGTGAAAGTCCAGCTGAAGGATTTTCATTTATATATGAACGGTGTATGAAAGCTTGTTTTAACAAATTTTTGTCTTTAAAGATTATATTGATTTTTTTCTCGAAGTTTGAAAGTTCTATCATATTAGTATGATTATTTAATTATTTCTCTTTTGAAATTATTTCAACTGCTTTTGAAATAAGAGGAACAATATCGTTATAAATTTTTAATTCAGGAATTTCAGCTAAAGAAAACCACCTTGCACTATCGAGCCCACCTGAAGACTCAAGTATGAGCTCCCGATAGTCACTCTCTGCTAAGAAATAAGTAACTTTCTTTAAAATTTTTCCTTTTTCTGGATGATTTGCTACATATTCATTCTCGCCAAGTTTTGTTTTTATTTTTATATCCAAACCAATTTCTATTTTTATTTCTCTTATTGTAGCATCTTCATCAGTCTCTCCTTCTTCTACTCCACCTTTTGAAAGAGTCCAATAGCCAAAAACATCATGCACAAAAGCAAAATACAAGTCTTTTCCCTTTCTTGCGTAAACAAGTGCGCCACCCTTTTTCTCTACTGGTAATTTTGTAATGTCTAATGGCTCATCACTCTTAACTTTCTTTTTACTTTTTTCTTCTTTCCCAGGTTCACCGATTTCTTTATAAACAGCACCGAGAACTCCATTGATAAATTTACCAGAGTTTTCTCCGCCAAAAGTTTTTGCTAATTCGATGGCTTCGTTGATAGCAACCTTAGGTGGAACTTGTGAACGATCACCAAAAAGAAGCTCGGATAAACCAATTCTTAAAATATTTCTATCAACAACAGAGATTTTGTCTATAGGCCATTCAGGAGCAGCTTTTGAAATAATTTCATCAATGACGGCTCTTTTTTCTAAAATTTGTTCGGTGAGAGAAATTACAAAATCATCATCCTCAAGACCAGGCCCAAATTCATTTAAATTACGATTTAAAGCATCTTTTAAATTAGTTTCCTTAGCACCATTAAAATCCCACTCGAAAAGTGTTTGAAGGACTATTGATCTGGAAAGGTGCCTGTTTGCCATAAAATAAAACGAAATTTAAAAATAAAAACTCACAAACAAAGCAAGGTTATTTAGCTGCTTCTGCCTTTTTTGCCTTAGCTTTCTTCTGCTTCTTTTCAGTCTTTTTTACCATATCAAGTACATTTCGTCCACGATAAAAACCGCAAGATCCACAGACTGTGTGTTTACGTTTTAATACAGCGCAATTTGAGCACTTTGAAAAACTCTTTGATTCTAATGCATGATGAGAGCGCCTGTTTTTCGTGTGCGATCTCGTATGTCTCATTCGTACTACCATAATGGGTTTAGTATACTCTTTTTGTTAAAAAATGCAAATATATGGTAATATTATAGCTATGATAAACACAGAAAAATTACACAATATAAGACACTCCTTGGCGCACCTTTTGGCGGCAGCTATATTAGAACTTTACCCAGATACAAAAAATACAATTGGTCCAGCCATAGATGATGGCTTTTATTATGACTTTGAGTTTAAGTCTCCTATTTCCGACAAAGACTTACCAAAGATAGAGAAAAAAATGCGAGAAATTTTTAAAACTTGGAAAGGTTTTACTAGAGAAGAGAAAACTGGTTTTGAAGCAGATGAATATTTTAAAAATAACGAATATAAAAAAGAATTAATAAAAGATATTGTCGATAAAGGTGACCAAGTGACATTCTATACAGCAGGAAAATTTACTGACCTTTGTCGAGGTGGACACGTAGAAGATGCTAAAGAAATAAATTCTGATGCATTTGTACTCGACCGTGTTGCAGGTGCATATTGGCGTGGAGATGAGAAAAATAAAATGCTCACTCGTATTTATGGACTCGCTTTTGAAACAAAAGAAGAACTCGATGCACATATATCGCAACGTGAAGAAGCAAAAAAAAGAGATCATAAAAAAATAGGTAAGGAACAAGGTCTTTTTGTGTTCTCAGAACTCGTAGGTGCAGGACTTCCTCTTTGGACACCGAAAGGAACAATTATTCGTGAGTTATTAAATGATTATGTTTGGAGTCTTCGTAAAGCAAAAGGTTATCAAAAGGTTTGCATTCCACATATCACAAAAAAAGATTTATACGAAACATCTGGACACTGGGCAAAATATGCTGATGATTTATTTAAAATTCATACACGCGAAGATCATCTATATGCCATGAAGCCGATGAATTGCCCACATCACACACAAATTTTCGACTCAGAACCACGAAGTTACCGTGATATGCCACAACGCTATGCAGAGACGACTATGGTGTATCGTGATGAACAGTCAGGTGAACTTTCAGGTCTCTCTCGTGTTTTATCTATTACACAAGACGATGCACACGTTTTTTGTCGTGAAGTTCAGATTGAAAAAGAAGCATTGGCAATATGGGATATAATAGAAACTTTTTATAAAACTTTTGGTTTCGATTTACAGGTTCGTTTTTCTACACATGACCCAAAACAAAGAAAAAAATACTTAGGCTCTGACGAAACATGGCTCAAAGCTGAAAATGCCTTGGAAGATTTAATGAAACAAAAAGGAGTCACTTGGATAGACGGTACAGGAGAAGCTGCATTTTATGGACCAAAAATTGATTTCATCGCAAAAGATTCTATCGGACGTGTATTACAAGTCGCTACAATACAACTCGATTTTAACCAACCAAAAAATTTCGGTCTTGTTTGTACAAATGAAAAAGGAGAAAAAGAACAAGTGGTAATGATTCACGCAGCTATCATGGGCTCGATTGAAAGATTTATGTCGACACTCATAGAACACACAGCTGGCTCATATCCTCTATGGCTTTGCCCTACACAAATATCTGTTATTCCAATCTCAGCAGAAAAACATGAAAAATATGCAAAAGAAATTTTTGATATGTTAGAAAAAAATAATATACGAGTAGAACTAGATTCCTCAAATGAAAGTCTCGGCAAAAGAATTCGTAATGCAAAAATGCAAAAAGTTCCTTATGTAATAGTCATTGGAGACAAAGAAATGGAAGCCAAAATATTAACCATCGAAAAAAGAGACGGAACAAAAATAGAAGGTATCTCAGCTGAAGATTTCTTGAATCAAACTTTAGAGAAAATAAATTCAAAATCTTTGGAATTATAGAAACTTCAAATAAAAAATCCCCGTATGGGGATTTTTTATTTTGATTTCTATATATCAATCTCAGCTAATTTAGCATTTGATTGGATGAAAGATTTACGAGGAGGCACTTCTGAGCCCATGAGAATATCGAAAATTTTATTGGCTTCTTCGGCATCATCGATATTTACTTTTTTTATTATACGATTGGCTGGATCCATAGTAGTCTCCCAAAGTTCTTCTGGGTTCATTTCTCCGAGACCTTTGTAACGCTGAATGTGCACCTTACTTGCTCGTTTCTTTACTTCTTCTGGAGATTCCTCAGCTTCGAGACTTTCAGTAGTGGCTACTTGGTCATCCAAATTTTCAATTTCCACATCTGCCTCACCTGCAAATTTTATTCTCTCTTCATCTGAATATGCATAATTCACTTCTTTTCCTTTTTTGATTTTATATAGTGGTGGCTGAGCGATATAAATATATCCAGCTTCGATGACTTGGCGGAAATATCTATAGAATAAAGTAAGAAGAAGTGTACGAATGTGCGCACCGTCCACGTCGGCATCTGTAGCGATAATTATTTTATGATAACGCATTTTTTCAATATCAAAAGTATCTCCGATAGATGTACCCATAGCGATAACGAGCGACTTCACTTCTTTTGAAGCTAGCATTTTATCAATACGTGCACGTTCCACATTCAGAATTTTTCCACGAAGAGGAAGGATGGCTTGTGTACGACGATCACGTCCTTGTTTCGCAGAACCTCCAGCAGAGTCTCCCTCTACAAGGAAGAGTTCTGATTCTGAAGCATCTTTGGTCTGACAATCTGCCAATTTTCCAGGAAGTGTCATTCCTTCTAGAGCCCCTTTACGTAATACAGAATCTTTCGCAGCTTTCGCAGCCTTACGAGCCTTTAACGCTAAAATAGACTTGTTTATTATAGCTTTGGCTTCATCGGGATTTTCTTCTAAGAAATTTTGAAAAGCTTCACCAAAAATTGTCGCTACTGCACCCTGAGCTTCCATTGAGCCGAGTTTTGCTTTTGTCTGTCCTTCAAATTGTATTTCTTGTAGTTTTACTGAAATAGCACAAGTGAGACCTTCGAGCACATCATCACCTGTGAATCCACCTTCGGATTCTTTCATCATTTCATTTTTCTTACAATATGTATTTAGTGTACGAGTGAGTGCAGTCTTAAAACCAGTCACATGTGTGCCACCTTCAGGTGTGTGAATATTGTTTGCGAAAGGAACAATACGATCTGTAATATCATCTACATATTGGAGTGCAATTTCTACTCCGACTTTGTCGAGCTCTTTTTCAACATAAAAAATATTACTTTGAATTGGTTTTTGGAATTTATTGTAATATTTAATAAGTGAAACTAGCCCTCCTTCAAAATAAAATGAAACTGATGGAAGCTCGAGATTTAATTCTCGGAAAAAGAAAATGTCTTCACTTTCCATCAAGTCTGCAATATCTTTTTTCCCTTCATAGCCACGTGCATCAATAATTAAAATTTTCAAACCTTTCACAAGGTAAGCTTGCTGGCGGATATGATTTACTATTGTGTCATAATTAAATGCTACACCTTCTTTAAAGATTTCTATATCTGGTTCGAAAGTAATAATCGTTCCACTTCTTTTTGATGAACCGATTTTTTTCACTGCAGCTTTTTTCTTTCCTTGGCTGTATTCCTGCATAAATTTTCCACCATCGTGATGAACTTCAGCACGAGTGTAAACTGAAAGTGCATTCACGACAGAAGCACCCACTCCGTGCAAACCTCCTGACACTTTATATCCAGAGTCTTCCCCACCGAATTTTCCTCCAGCATGAAGTGTGGTCATTACAGTCTCGAGTGCTGAAACTTTTGTCTTAGGGTGAATGTCTGTAGGAATTCCACGGCCGTTGTCGGCTACGCGAATACGATTTTTTGGAAGCAAAACTACTTCAATGTCATTACAAAAACCTCCCATGGCTTCGTCACGAGAGTTATCAAAAATTTCCCATACTAGATGGTGTAGCCCTTCAGGACCAGTAGTACCGATATACATTCCAGGGCGCTTTCGCACTGGCTCCAAACCCTCTAAAATAGAGATCTGTTCCGCTCCATATTTCTGCTTTTTCTCTTCTTTTTCTTTTGCCATATATCGGTCCATTATATCACTTTTTTAATTAAAACAACACTAAAAAATCCCCTATTTTAGGGGATTTTTTAGTGTTTATAGTAAATTATTTATTGAGATACATTTGTAACAGACAAGTCTTGTCTGTTTGATATTATATTACCTGTCATTGTTTCTTGTATCCAAGTTGTACCATCTAGTGATGACCACAATGTATTACCAGGAATATTACTATTGAATTGAGTTGCAAGATATCCATAACCAACATATATTCTGTTGTTAAAAACAAAAGAAGTAAAGTCTCCACGCATTGATTGATTGTTTGGAGGGCTTACGACAGTCCAAGGTGCGTGAGCAAGTGCTGTGGTCCATGTAATACCATCCAACGAAGAACATATATCATTTTGTGGAGGATTAGGGCTCGTATTACCACCTAGAAGCCAAAGTTTACTATTAAATACTATTGATGTATGTTTATTCCTAGTAACACAATCATGATTTTGTGTATTTGTATTATTTGTCCATGTTATACCATCTGGTGAAGACCAGATCCCAGCAGTAGCACCGAAAGTACCATCAACAAAAATTTTATTTTGAAAAACTGAAACACTCATCATGTGACTAGTACCAGCATAACCCCAAGGACCATCTTGTATACCAGCAGTATTGGGATCTGTATCAATATGTGTCCATGTAGTTCCATTCGAAGAAGAATAAATAGGATTAGTATACAAAACACCACTATTACCTCCATTTATTTCCCGAATAAGCCAAAGCTTATTATTAAAAACAAACAAATGATTTGTACCAGAACTTTCTTGATGAGGAAAAGCAATCGTTGTTGCAACTGTCCAATTAATACCATCTGGTGAAGACCAGATCTTACTATTCCAATTACCACCAACTAGCACAGCGTAGTCTTGTACTACCCACATCTTATTATTAAAATACGGTGTATTTGAATCCAAGTCATTACCACGAGTAGTCCATTTTGTTGTTAGATTTGGGTTTGTATCTTGTGCTGATACTAAAGACCAGTTTGTTGCATTAGTAGAAGAATATACATCGTTATAACCCATTCCACCAAACAAATACAGAGTATTCATAATTGAAAACATATTATCAGAATAATCACTAACACCTCCAGAATAATTATCGATAATTCTAATCTTATAATGTAAACCGTAAGTTGTGATTCCACTAAAAGTAGGATTAGGAATAATTATTAATTTTGAACCATTATTTAATATTGGACCAGATACAACAGGAGAAATATTAATTCCCATTCCAGCCTGATTATATAATCTTATTTGCATTTGATCAGTTGTTGGGCATGTTGATGTCCATGTTATTGTTACATTTTGACCAACAGAGTAGGATTGTCCTCCATTTGGAGATAGAACTGTTACAGTACAAGCTGGTAGTAAACTATTGCCCGATAATACGGCAGTTGCAGAATTATCTTCTGGTGGAATATTAAAACCAACTTTCAACACAAAAACGACTAATACAATTATTCCTAAAGATACTAGTCCAAGACCAATTTTTGAATATTTTTTCATATTGGTATTATACCTTATATAAAACTAAAGTGTACTAACGTATCACAAAGCCATTTGAGACTAATTTTTCAGTGATTTTAGCCATAGGAATAGAGACTTCTTCATCAGTCAAAGTTTTGTCTTTTGATTGGAAAACTAGCCTGAAACCGTATGATACCTTTCCTTCTTTTTTAAATGTATCAAAAAGTCTAGGTGGACGAGCAAGCAATTCCCCTGCATTTTCTTTTATTATTTCTAGAACTTGTGAGCTTTCTACGCTTTCATCTGCCCACAAAGCAATATCGCGAGTTATGAATGGATAAAGACTCCACATTTGGAAATTATTTTCTAACAACAAAGTTCCAGCCTCTAGATTAAAATCTGATGGCATTTCTTTGCAGAATTCATCCAAAGTTACTTCCGTAATCTTTTTCTTATCACCATAAGCAACATGGATTTCTTCTTTGTCTTTAAAAAATACAGTCCCTACTTCAAAAATTTTTACAGTATCGAGTCCAAGTATTGGTGCGTTAAGAGTATTTAGTGTTACACTTTCTTTTATACCATCAGATAAATTTGTTCGTAAAAAGTTTTTATCAGAAGCTGAAGCAAGTACAGACACTTCCCCTTTATTACAGAAAGAATATGTCATCACTTCATTGTATACTTCATAGAGTAATTTATTTCTCGCATATTGAATCTTTGCATACACTTCATTTGCTTGAATTTTAAAATCTATTTCTGGTTTTTCAACTAATAAATTCTCATATCCATGAATGCGGATTATTTCATCAATCAAATCATGAGTACCGATAAGGTCTGGGCGATATGATGAAAGAGTGACAGTGAAAGTATTTCCTTCTTTTGTGTATGGATACCAAAATCGTTCAAAGATTTTTTCGATAGCATCTTCGGCAATAGTAATACCGAGCTTCTTTTGTATTTCGTCAGTAGAAATTACTATTGTGTGTTCTGTATCACCAAGCTTGTTTAAGGCTTCCGTTATTTTTTCTTTATCACAAGGTTCACCTGTAATCACAGAAATTTCTTTTACCATTCCCTCTTCTGTCTTTGCATCAAAAGCTCTGTCCGGCAAAACTTTAATATCGAGCATATAATCATCACCTTGTTTTTCTATTTCTTCCACCTCAAAAGCATGGAAAATAATCTGCTGAGTTAGGTTATTTACTTCAGGTAAACTCGGTATATATGATTTTAATTTGTTATAAGATATTTTCATATTATTTCATTACTTCATCAAAAACTTTTTGTATTGTTTTAATATTTTGATTTTCATCATTTTTATCAAAAGGTATTCTTTCTCCATTATCATCTGAAACAATTCTTTTTTGTTCCAAATAAGAAACATCGTAGTATTTGTTTCCTTGTTTAATAAATACAAGTAGAGACATAACCATACCATGTCGTAAAGATAATGATATACGGACACTTTCATCTTTGTTTTTAATATCAAAACCACCATCAGTTATGTTTCCACTAGCATTTTTATCAAAAACATCATTGCGCTCAAAAATATATTTATACTTAGAATTAAAAATGTGATTAAAAAAAATCTTTCCATCTAAATCAGGAATAGTTAAGTCACATGTTTTTTTAAAGGGAATAATCATATCACCATTATCTTCCAATGAAAATGGAGACTTATCTTTATATATTTCTGTAAGAAGCATTCGATTTATTCTGGCTATTTCACTACTTAAAGTTGGTCCTTGAACCATAATGCCGTTAGTGTCTAAAACAGCCATTTTTTTAAGAATTACATCATTAAATAACAATTGTGCCTCTTCTGGAGAAAGGTGTTTGTCCGACAACGCCATCAAATTTTCTTGATATTGCACCAAATCTTCTTGAGCATGGATAGAATCGAGGGCTTGCCCAACTGCCTTTATTTCGTAAGCGATTTTTTGTCTTTCTTGACTGTCTAAGATATTAAATGTCTTACTCTCTAAAGTATCTATTTTTTGTTGATTTTCTTTGAATTGAATGGTTGTCTCGGTCGGGGTTTTTACAGTGTCGGCAGTAATCTGAGCCATTGTTTCACTAGCAACCCCAAGCCCAAGAGCGACACCAAATGCTAATTTTAGTTTTCTAAAAGAAGATTCTTTTTTATGATTTTTTTCAGGTGATTGTTCTTTCATATTAAAACTGATTAAGTCTCAAATCTCCTTGATAAGAAAAACGTACATCAGGAATGCCGTATTTAGTTACGAGCAAACGGTCAGCCCCGATACCGAAAGCAAAACCTTGATATTTTTTCGGATCAATACCAGCGTGTTCGAGCACGATAGGATGTATCATTCCCGCACCGAGCATTTCCATCCATTTTTCACCTACTTTAATATCGACTTCTACTCCTGGCTCCACGAATGGGAAAAATGACGGACGTAAACGAATTTCTACATTTTCACCGAGTAATCTTTTGAAAAATTCTAAAAGCACGAATTTCAAATTTGCCATAGTTACATTTTCCCCTACCATAATTCCATCGATTTGATGAAATTGCATTTCATGTCCTGCATCGGTAGATTCATTTCTGAAAACTTTTCCGATAGATACAAAGGCGCAAGGAATTCTGTCTTCTTTATTTGCTTTTTCAATAGAGCGAACCGATGTACCTGTCATATGTGTGCGAAGCACTTCACCTTTTCTATCTTTAATCCAAAATGTATCTTGCATTGTACGAGCAGGATGTCCGGCAGGTACATTGAGTGCATCGAAGTTATACCATTCACTCTCTAGCTCAGGACCTGTCGCCACTTCAAAACCAAGATCAGAAAAAATCTTCACTGAATCATTTATGATCATTGATAAAGGATGCTCTGTTCCTTTTTGCTGTTCTTTTGTTTTGTCTTTTTCCATTTAATTAATAAGATTGACTACTTTTTCTTAAAACATAAGTACCTTCCTTTTTTTCAAAAACATCAGCTCCTATGTAGATTTTATTGTTTGGATCATTGTCGACAGCGTGACGCATTTCCCTAAAATCAGTCTCGTGATCTTCCCAACTTTTAACTAAATGCCTTATACTGTTATGTTCACTGTCTCTAACATCTACTTCAATTCCATGAATTTGTGCCATATTATTATGTACGTTAACTGCTAATAATCTTATTATACTAAATTTTTCATCTTCTTGTAATTCTTCTTATATTGGTTTGAATGTTTTTGGTGATTTCGGTTTATAAAAAGTTGATTTACTTTTTTAGGAAATTTATCACAAATTTGGCAAATGTGACTACAATAACCGTCTAGGTTTTTCTCGCACTTTTTACAAGATATAAATAACATATGACAAGAAAGATTTTTACAATGAATGTATTCATCAGACTTTTCTTTTTCACAAATCTGACAAAATGAAATTATTTCATCCCCAACCCTCTCCCCCATTCTCTCATCAAAGACAAAATTCTTGCCTTTAAATTTATTTGGTAAACCTAATTCTTTAACTCTGTGAGCATAATCAATAATTCCACCCTTGATATGTTTTATATTTTTGAAACCATTATGCTTCATCCAAGCAGAAGCTTTTTCGCAACGAATTCCTCCAGTACAATAAAGTAACACTTCTTCATCTTTTTTATCTTTGAACATGTCTTGGACTTTTTGAAGTTGTTCTCGAAAAGTATCTACATTCATTATCTTTGCATTTTCAAAGTGACCAATAGCTGCTTCGTAAATATTACGCATATCTATCACTGTCGTTCCGCAATCTATCATTTCATTCACTTCTTCTGCGAGAGCATACTCGCCTGTGTTGGCTGGGTCGAAAGTATTATCATCGAGCCCATCAGCAACAATTTTATTTCTTACTTTTATAATTAATTTTAGGAAACTACTACTACCCTTTTCTTCAACTGCGAATTTGTATGGCACGCCTGTAAATTCTGGAATATTTTGTAAAAACGTATTGAAAGCATCCCAATTGTGTTCTGGTACATTCATCTGAGCATTGATACCTTCATGTGCGACATAGATTCTACCAAGACATTTAAGTTCTGAAAGTTTATCGAAAAGCATATCACGCATTTCTTTCGGATTTTCTATTTTGACATATTTGTAAAAAGAAAGAGTTCGGCGCTTAAAATTCTCCTTGGCCAAATCTGTCAAAAGCTCTTCTTTATTTTTCATATTAGCCTTTTTATACATATATATGATATTAACGGCAAAGTGCTTTATTTGCAAGACTTTTAATGTATACTTAAAATAGTGAAAAAACATATTAATCTTTTGATAATACTCATCATAACTTTCGCCCTTTTAGGGCTTATTCTAGGCTGGATGGACAATGGTCCTAAGATTTTCTAGTTGATTTTTATTTTAAATAGTGGTACTTTGAAGATGTATTACTTTCAATGTGAACTGCGCTAAACTTGGTGACGATTGTATATATCGTCGGGAACCATACTAAAGCAAAGTCCGTCTGTAACTCTCTGAGAGCTCTACAATATTGAAACAATACGAGCACAGCATAAAAAAAATAAAGGTCCGAATTGGATCAAAGTTCTTTGACATCTTGGAAAATAAAAAAAACACATTGTATGGATTACTTTGTAAAAAGCTTAAAACCGTAATGTTCTTGCGGGGTTGTAGGATAAATTTTGTTGCGAAAGCGAGTCTCAATAGGGCGTTAATCAAAAATTTATTCCTTAGTACAAAAGAGCGAAAGCCATTGTATTTATTCACCTAAGTGTGTAAAAGCTGTTTTAATTTTATTGCTCTGCGAAATTTATTTCGCAGAGTTTTTTATTTTTTAAGCTTTGCATAAAGAAAATATATTTCGCTTCCTTATTTTCCTAAATCTTAATATCCAAATCCACCACCCCCTCCCTCACCTCAAACTCCCCTGATGTATATACAGGTGTATATGTATCATCTATATTGTGTTTTTCAATTTTTACATAGTAATGACCATTTGCTATGAGACAATAATATTTACCTAAGGCATTTGTAGTCTT
>JAPLXO010000009.1 GCA_026396065.1 Candidatus Nomurabacteria bacterium
AAGACTACAAATGCCTTAGGTAAATATTATTGTCTCATAGCAAATGGTCATTACTATGTAAAAATTGAAAAACACAATATAGATGATACATATACACCTGTATATACATCAGGGGAGTTTGAGGTGAGGGAGGGGGTGGTGAATGGGGAGTTTAAGATCTAAAAAGATTTGATTTTAAGCTTTTTTATGCTAATATATTCTTATGAATCCAGAAGAAAAACAAATGTTGCAAGAGAGCCTTACTTTGTCACGTGAGAACAATGCTATGCTTCACACAATGAGACGAAGTCAAAAGTTGGCTTCAATTATGCGAGTTGTTTATTGGATTCTTATTTTAGCTGTTTCTTATGGTGCATATAAATTTGTAGAACCATATTTAACTAAAACAATGGATTTGTTTAAAACTTCACAGGTCCAACTAGAAGGTTTAAAAAGTTTTAGTGATAAATTTAAATTAAATTAAGCCGAGGTAGCTCAGTAGTAGAGCTCTCCCCTGAAGAGGGATAGGTCGGCAGTGCGATTCTGCCCCTCGGCACAATAAAAAAATCCCCTTATGGGGATTTTTTGTTTTATTAAACAGATTTTACTTTTACATTTTTTTTCTTTTCCTTATCTATTTTTGGAAGTTTGATAGTTAGAAGCCCGTGTTTTTCTGTGGCTTCAGCTTCTTCACAATCGACTTCAGCTGGAAGAGAAATTGTTCTTGAAAATGTGCCCCAGTAAAGTTCCTTTGTAAAATAATTGTCTTCGTCAATAGTTCGTGACTCTTCACGCTTACCTCTGATTGTCACCATATCTCTAGCTATTGTTAATTCTAGGTCTTCTGGTCGTACACCAGCTACCATTGTCTGGATTATTATATCTCCAGGAGTTTGAAATACATCTACAGTAAGCTCAGCTTCTTCAGCTTCTTCTTCCACCCAATTTTTGTTGTTATTTTTACCTATACCACGTACGGAAAGCTTCTTTACTTCTTCCTCTTCTATATAATCATCATCAGTATTGCTACGTCCTGTCAACCTTTCAAAAAAAGATCTTTTTTTGTTTATCATATTTTTATTTTAGAGCGAAATTAATATTCACCGCTCATTCTTCTTAATTTTTCAATAAGAAGCATATTAATAATAGTTACTACCCAAAGAAAACCAAATACTTTTAAAAAATCACTACCACTAGTATTCATTATAAAAAAATTAAAGGCACTATGCAAGGTAATTGCTGTGATTATTCCAATTAATAAATAAAATCTCTTCGAGATTTCTTCCATGTAGAAAGATAAACCTAAGGCTATACCAATAAGTCCACTTGATACAGCATGCAAAAGTGTAGAACCTAGAAAGCGTAACTGGCTAGTGAGAAGGCTTACTGTTGAATGGTCTAAAATTAAAGGTTTTACTAAAAAAAGTGTATTTTCAAGTGCTGCAAAACCAAGCGATGCAGTTATCATATAAATTGGCCAATCAATAGGCTCTTTTATCAATCCACTTTTACCAATAAGTATAATTACTGCTAAATATTTTATAATTTCTTCTGCACTTGCCCATGAAATTATTTGACCCATTTTAGATGTTATATGTGATTGTAAAAATTGTTCAATAGGTAATACAAAAATAACCGCTATCATTCCTAGAATAAAGCACATAAATAAAAGAACTTTTGGTTCTGGTTTTTCTTCATCTTCTTTTAACCAAAACCAAAGCCAAGTGAGTGCTGGTACAAAACCAGCTAATATAGCTATTAATAAATTTTTGTGTTCAATTAAGAAGGCCATTTTTCAACCATTAAAAGGTTCTTATCTTTTATGAGTAACATCGACCAGATTTCTTCTGTGACGAAAGGCATAAAAGGGTGGAGAATTTTTAAACAATCAGTCCAAATAGAAACAAGAGCAGTTTTTCTTTCGTCAGCTTTTTCACTTCCTTCTAAAATTATTTTTTTACTTTCTTCAATTATTTCATCTGCAAATCTATGCCAAATATAATGATAGATTTTTTCTGATGCTAAATGGAAACGATAATTTTCCATGTCAGATGTGATATCTTCATAAACTTTTTTAAATTCTGCAATAAGTGAATTCTCCTCCCCATTTACTAAGGGGGAGGTTGGGAGGGGGTGAAAATTTTTCTCATCAACATTATCTAAAACAAAACGAGTAATGTTCCAGATTTTATTTGCAAAGTTTTTGTAGCCTTTTATTTTGTCTTCTGAGATTTTGCTATCTGTTCCTGGTGCTGTGCCTACTATTAGGGCCATACGCCCTGCATCAGCACCAAATTTCGCTGCTATATCGAGCGGATCAATACCGTTACCGAGAGATTTAGACATTTTTCTTCCTTGTCCATCACGGACTGTACCATGAAGATATACAGTGTGAAATGGGATAGTATTTAAATTATAGCCAGTCATAAGTATCATTCTTGCTACCCATGGGAACAATATTTCATAACCAGTTTCTAGAACATCTGTAGGATGAAAAGTGTCCATATCTTTTGTTTTTTCTGGCCATCCTAGTGTGGAAAATGTCCACATACCAGATGAAAACCAAGTATCAAGTGTATCATCATCTTGTTTCCAGCCTTCGCCTTGTGGAGCTTCTATTCCACAATAAATCTCTTCGTCTTTATACCAAACAGGCACTCGATGACCATACCAGATTTGTCTTGAAATACACCAATCACGTAGATTATCTATCCAATGAAAATATGTTTTAGAAAAGTAATCAGGAATTATTTTTATTTTATTTTCTTTTAAAGGCTCACTCATTAAGTCTTTAAGAGTTTTATTTCCTCTTTCTGGTATTGGTTTATTTACATTTATAAACCATTGTAATTTTGGTAGTGGTTCTACAATTCCTCCAGTTCTCTCTGCTGTAGAAACATTTTGTTTTATATCTTCCTCTTTTTCTAAAAGATTATTTTCACGAAGCCAAGATACTATTACTTCTCTAGCATCAGTGACTTTTTTACCGAGTAAATTTTCTCCACCGACAGTCATTTTTGCATATTCATTGATAACTTGTGGGCGAGGGAGGTCGTGTCTGTCTGCCATTTCCCAGTCGATCATAGAGTGCGCAGGAGTCACACCGAGAGCACCTGTACCGAAAGCAGGGTCAACTTCTTTGTCAGCAATTATTTTTATATGTATTGGAACACCAGCAAACTCTAAATCATATTCTTTACCAATGTATTCTGTATAACGAGTGTCATCAGGATGTACGGCTACAGCTACGTCACCGACTTTTGTTTCAGGGCGACTTGTAGAAATAGAAATAGGGAAGTCTGCACTATATTTAAAAGTATAAAGTTTTGAATTTCTTTCTTCATACACTATTTCGTCATCAGAAATAGTTGTTTGTCCTTTTGGATCCCAATTCACAATTCTATTACCGCGATAAATAAGACCATCGTCATACATTTTTTTAAATGTTGTATTTACTGCGAGGTTTCTCTTTTCATCGAGGGTGAATGCTTCACGAGACCAGTCACAACTTGCTCCCATTACACGCACTTGAGATACGATAGTATCATGACTTTGTTGTGCGAATTCTTTAATTCTTTTTAGCATTTCTTCACGTCCTAAATCGTGGCGAGATTTTCCTTCTTTTTTTTGAATTTCTTTTTCAACTTTTGATTGAGTAGCTATGGCTGCATGATCTGTACCAGGAAGCCAGAGAGTTTTGTATCCTTGCATTCTTTTGTAACGAATCATTATATCTTCGAGAGTTATCATTAAAGCGTGACCCATGTGTAAAACACCAGTCACGTTTGGTGGGGGCATCATTATTGTGTAGCTTTCTTTGCGATTACCTAGTAAATTATCAGGATTAAAAAAACCAGACTCTTCCCAGAGTTTGTAAATTTTAGATTCTGTATTAGCCGGATCGTATGGCTTTAAGAACTTTTCATTGATTTCCATGCAGGAATTATAGCATTTAAAGCTTTAAATTTCCATTTGCTTTAAGGGTATCGTAGTCTTTTGTAGGTTTATTGTTAAAGTATCCTGCAATTGCTATCATGAGCGCGTTGTCGCTGGTTATTTCTTTCACAGGGTAGTAGATTTCAAAATTATTTTCTTTTCCTGCAATTTCCAATTCACTTTGTAAATATTTATTAGCTGCGACACCACCACCGAGAAGAAGATGGGTGCTACCAGTTTCTGAAATAGCACGAATAGTTTTTTTAACTATTACTTCGATAGCTGCATCTTCGAATTCTTTGGCAATTGCTATTTTATCATCTTCATTTTTTATAGGATTGTCACGAATGAAATATAATATTGCAGTTTTTAATCCTGAAAAAGAAAGATTAAAATCTTTTGAGTGAAGCATTGGGCGAGGGAAAGTAGGGGACGAATTTTGCTTTGGCAAAATTCGTCCTTGCTCTGCAAGTTTTGAAACAGCTGGTCCACCAGGATATGTGAGTCCTAGCATGCGCGCTACTTTATCAAAAGCTTCACCAACTGCATCATCGACAGTTGTGCCTATAATTTTATATTTTGAATTTTCTATTGTTATAAGTTGTGTGTGTCCACCAGATACAAGTAGTGAAATTGCATGTTCTGGTAAATCTCTTAAATTTATTTTTTTATTAAATTCATAATTTGGTAATAGGCTAGAAAGTAAATGACCTTCCATATGATTCACTGGTATTATTGGCACATTTAATTTTTTTGATAATTCAATTGCAAAAGTAATTCCCACCCAGAGGCTTGGCTCGAGTCCTGGCCCTACAGTAACAGCGATAGCGTCTATCTTTGGATCGTCTTTTGAAACTTTTGCCATTTCACAAGCCTCGGCATAGACATCTGGAATATTTTTTATATGTTCACGTTTTGCCATAGCAGGGAAAACACCACCATATCCAGAATGAATAGTCTGAGTATTTACTATATTAGATAGTATTGTTATTTGTTTATCTACAAATTCTACAATAGATATTCCTGTGTCATCACAGCTTGTTTCAATGCTTAAAATTTTCATAGATTGTGCGCGATAGAGGATTCGAACCTCTGACATCGTCAACGTCAATGACGCGCTCTACCAACTGAGCTAACCGCGCTTTATATAAACTACTTTATCTACCAAAACAGCTAACCGCGCAAAAATTACTTGCTTTATCTACCAAAACAGCTAACCGCGCATAATCTATTTATACATTTTTTCTTGAATTCTTTCAAGTGCTAGTATGAATGCACCAAGACGAAGATCTGTATTTACTTTTCTAGATATATCAAATATTTTTGTTGAAGCATCATCTAAAAGAGGACGAAGTTTTTGGTTTACTTGCTCTTCACTCCAATGTTCACCTTTTAAATTTTGTTCCCATTCAAAACAAGATACAGTTACTCCGCCAGAGTTTGCTAAAATATCTGGAATGATTGCCACGTTCATTTTATAAAGAATTTCATCAGCTTCTGGTGTAGTTGGTCCGTTTGCAAGCTCCAAGATTACTTTTGCTTTTACATCTTTTGCATTTGATTCAGTTATTTGATTTTCAAAAGCAGCAGGTACTAAGACGTCGCAAGGAAGAGCAAGAAGTTCAAGGTTTGTGATTTCTTTTGAACCAGTAAATCCTTTCAAAGTTTCATTTTCTTTTTTATAAATTTCAAGTGCTGCTATGTCTAAACCATTTTCATTTAATATTGCCCCATTAGCATCTGAAACAGCAATAACCTTGTGTCCATTTTCAGTAAAAATTCTCGCAGCATTACTTCCGACATTTCCGAAACCTTGGATAGCCACTATACATTTATCAGGTAAATTTAATTTTTTCTGTAAAGCTTCAAAAACACAAAATCCACCAAGACCTGTAGCAGGTCCACGTCCTTCTGATCCACCATTTTCAAGTGGCTTACCTGTGAAAGTAGCGCGTGTTTTATCACCAGTAATTTTTTCAAATTCATCTGCCATCCAAGACATTATTTCAGGTGTAGTATTTACATCAGGTGCAGGTACATCTTTGTGTGGTCCTAAAATGTCTGATAGACGAGATACCCATCCACGTGAAAGTCTTTCAAGTTCACCTTTAGATAATTCTTTTGGATCAACTGTGATACCACCTTTTCCTCCACCCATTGGAATACCAGCTACAGCGCATTTTAGTGCCATCCAGAATGCTAGTGCCTTTACCTCATTTATATCAGTATCATGGTGATATCGAATACCACCTTTATATGGTCCAAGTGCATTATTATATTCCACACGATAGCCTTCAAACGCTTTTATTGATCCATTATCCATTTTTACTGGTATTGAAATACGGATTTCTCGGTTTGGTTCACGTAGTAGTTGAATAAATTCGGGATTAAAGTTACCAATTTTAGCAGCTTTGTCGAGTTGGGTCATTGCATTTTGAAATGGGTTGTTTTGCATAATTTTTTTTGTTTATTATTAATAACTTAATTCTACTATTTTAAAGATGAATTTGCTACGAAGAAAATTTTTCTAAAAGGTCTAGTTCCTCTTTTGAATTTGCAGCCAATGCTTCATGAGGGTTTATACTTATTGATTCTATTTTTTCTCCTTCTTGAATTGCCATTTTAACTAAATCTGTAAGATAATATTCTCCTTGAGCATTTTCATTTTTTAAAGTTTTTAGTTTTTCAAAAAGCCATTTTGATTCAAAACAAAAATAACATGGATTTACTTCCAACACTTCTTTTTCCTCGTCATTTGCATCTCGGAATTCTACTGATTTTAAAATTTTACCATTTCCGTCTCTTATAATTCTGGAAAAGTTTTTATAAAAAAATGCACGCCAATCTTTGAAGTCTGGGAGTGTAGTAGTAGCCAATGTAATTTTATTTCCAAATTTCAAATGCTCATCCACTATTTTTTTAATAGTCTCTGGTGTCATATATGGATTGTCTCCATATAGTACTAATATATGGTCAGAATCGATCATACTTTTTTCTGCAATTAAAACTGCATGTCCTGTGCCGAGCTGTTCATCTTGAATTACGTAATCATAGTTTTTACCAAGTGTATCCATTACCAATTCTTTTTTAAAACCGACTACAATACTAGGCTTGTCTGCCACGCCAGATTTCTCTACTGATTCGAGAAGGTGAGAGATCATTGGTTTGCCTTTGAGAGACACTAAAACTTTTGGTAATTCGCTTTCCATTCTTTTACCTGCTCCTCCAGCTAATATTAAAATTTTCACTTTACCTTTTTCCATGTTATATAAATTTACTCTTTTTAATCTAAAAAAGCAAAAAAATAAGTGTCTACATATAGACTGGAAAAATAACTTAAAACATGATTAAATAAGTATATGGATAAACATAATGAAGAACTTACAAGAGAAGAGCTTTTTACCACAATGCGTGATGAAAGTGGAAAACTAATTCGCTCAAACTGGGCTTTGGTTGGGGTAACTTTGCTTATAGGTATAGTTTCTATGTCTATAATGCTCTATGTATCTCATGTTCAGAGATCTAATGATTTAAAGAAAGAATCAGCAGCTTTAATGTTTCAGCTTTCAAACGAGTTTCGGAATGATAAAAATTCACACTTAGTTTATACAATTGCTGATAATAAAGAACCAATTTTAATTCAAAATGGTGGAGAATTTACGGAAGAACAATTGGACAATTATTTAGTTCGATATGAGCTTATTTATAATGCTTATAAAAATAATTTAATTTCTTTTGATGATTTGAATATTGCTTTTGCTTTTGATATAGAAATGGCTTATAACAATAAAGAAATTCAAAAAATGATTTCCATTGTCCGTACACAATACAAAGATGATTCTATTTATGGTGGTTTTACCAAACTAGGGGAGATGTTGAAATAGGATTTTTGCATTTTTTGTTAAAAATGCTATGATATTTTTACACCTCATCCGCCCCGACTTAGGTCTGGGCACCTTCTCCTTTTTAAGGAGAAGGTCGGGTGGATTAAGTAAAACTTAATCTATATTTGGCCCCATCGTCTAACGGTTAGGACAGCGGGTTTTCAATCCGTCAATCAGAGTTCGATTCTCTGTGGGGTCACATTTCGAAACTGCCTCGGCAGAAAGCGCAAAATCGGGGCGCGCCGAAGGCGCGCTGTATGGAGAGAGCAGGAATTCTGCATTGCGGGCGCGGGCGAATTCCGTGGGCGGGCAAAATGAGACAGAGACGGACTTGTCCCGCAATTGCGAGTTCGTTCCAATTTTTTTGAAATAATCACGAATTTCAAAAAAATTATCGCTAGTTTGCAATTGCGTGGCTTTTTTCATATCCAAAATCCATTCCCGCAAGGGTTCGACCCAATTCTTTTTCTCTGCTCGGGCGGAGTCCATTTTTTGAGCGAGAGAGACTTTTTGTTTCAAAAGCTCATTTTTCTTCAAAATATA
>JAPLXO010000001.1 GCA_026396065.1 Candidatus Nomurabacteria bacterium
GAGGTAAAAACTAAAAAAGTACATATCGAAAATAGTGCCGACAAAATGACAAAGTGGATCGGCTCTGCTTCTTCACTCATCGTCCATACAATAATTTTTGCCAGCTGTTTTATTTCTATTTTACTCGGTGCACCTTTCGATAGAGTAATGCTCGTACTCACTACTATTGTATCGCTCGAAGCTATTTATCTTTCTATTTTTATTCAAATGACTATAAATAGACACAGTAAGGAACTCGAGGAAATTTCTGAAGATGTGGACGAAATTCAGGAGGACATAGATGAGATTCAAGAAGACGTGGAAAATATTGAAAAAGATGTGGATGAGATTCAAGAAGACGTGGAAGGTATCGAAGTAAAAGTAAAATAAAAAATTAATTCTCCCAAATAGCTACATTCGAAAGAGGTATAACTCTGCCTTTTGATTTTTCTAAAATACAAAGTTCTCCAGCTGAAGTTTGACCTTTGAAATTCTTCATAGTATCTGCGAGAGCATGAGCAAGAGAAAGTGAAGAAGAATCTATCGCGTAAGAATTTAAAATTATAAAAAGAGGTTCTTTGGATAAAACTTTTTTTACTTTTTCTAGAAGTTCTGGGAGCATCTCTTCTATTTTCCAAGTTTCACCTTTTGGACCACGGCCAAACTTAGGCGGATCCATAATTATCGCATCATATTTCTCTCCCCTTTTTATTTCTTTTTCTAAAAATTTTAAAACATCGTCAGGAATAATTCGTAGTCCTGTGATGCCTGAAGCTTTTTCATTTTCTTTCGCCCAAGACAGTGATTGCTTTGAAGCATCTACGTGCGTCACGTCTGCACCCGCGCGAAGTGCAAATAAAGATGCAATTCCTGTGTATCCAAAAAGATTTAAAAATTTAATAGGTCGCTTTGTATTCTTTATTTTTTCTTCAATAAAATCCCAATGACTCGCCTGCTCTGGGAAAAATCCTAAATGCCTGAAAGGTGTAGGTAATGCTAAAAATTTTATTCCTTTATATGAAAGCTCAAATTTGTCTTTTATTTCTTCCTTCATTTTCCAGCCACTTTTCGCACCCTGCTTCGAACTCCAAAATTTTCCATCAATATTATTCCATTCTTTTATAGAATTATCTTTTGGCCATACAGCGCCTTCATAAGGTCTGACAAAAACATATTTACCAAAGCGTTCTAGTTTTTCCCCTTCACCAGTATCAATCAGCTCGTAATCAACCCAGTCTTTTGAATATAGTATTTTTATGTTATTTTCCATTTGATTTTAGTTTACCACGAAGGACTTGTATTTCACCATCCTTATTTACTTTAATTAAAGTCGATGGTTCGTTTGATTTTATAGTTCCACCAGCTACATAAAAATCTACATTATCACCAAAATATTTTTTTGCTTCTTTTATATTACTAGCAGGAACTAACCCTGAAGGATTTGCACTAGGTGCTACGAGTGGGCCAGTCTTTTTTAGTAATTCAATTAAAGATTTTTTATTTGGTAACCTAAAAGCAATCGCATTTTTACCACGATGAATGTATTCAAATTTTTTAGCTAAATTTTTATTTTGATATTCTAAAATAACAGAGACTTTAGCAGGCCAAAATTTATTAAGAATTTTATTATCAAAACTTACTCCAAATTTTTCTAAATCTTTAATACTAGAAATTAAAACTATCAAGGCACTTTCTTTTGGTCTATTTTTTACTTCAAATATTCTCTCTACTGCTTTTTTAGAAAATGCACTACCGACAATACCATACAATGTATCTGTCGGTATTATTCCTATTCCATCATTTTTTAAAATTTTAATTATATCTTGCTTCATAAGAAACTAGATTTTAAACTCTATAACGTCCCCATCTTTCACAATATATTCTTTTCCTTCTGTACGGACCTTGCCCTTTGAGCGAGCTTCGGAATAACTTCCAGCATCTAGTAAATCTTTCCAAAAAACGACCTCAGCACGGATGAATTTATCCTTAAAATCGGTATGAATAGCCATACCTG
Source organism: Candidatus Nomurabacteria bacterium (assembly GCA_026396065.1). Lineage (GTDB taxonomy): Bacteria > Patescibacteriota > Minisyncoccia > Phycocordibacterales > UBA9973 > UBA9973. Next base: position 1,994 of record JAPLXO010000001.1, read on the forward strand.
CCACTGGCGCAGTAGATCCTTTTTTTATAGTCCATGCACGAGTCTCATCTTCTCCTGTTGTAAAATAAGTTTCGAGTCCTAAAAGCTCATAACTTTTTTTAATAAGATCCTCCAGTCCTTTTTCAAAAATAGCATCTATTTGTATATACATTCCTGGTATTTGTGATGCGACTTTATCTATAACATTCTCTGCAACTTCTGAAGCATTGAGAGCGTATAGTATCGGCTTCATCGAAAGCAAATGCATGCTTTTTATTATTTCACTTTCTTTTTCATCTAAAATAGTTTCACTAGCTAAATGTGAATCAGATAAAACTTTTTCTACCTTTTCTAAAACAGAATTTTCAGCTATTGCAACCTTGTCTCCACGTTTCACATCTTTTTGTAAATTTGAAATTCTTTTTGAGACAGTTTCCAAATCAGCTAAAATTAATTCTAAATTGATTATTGAAATATCTTGAAGTGGATCAACTTTATTTGCGACATGAATGATATCTTTATCTTCAAAGACACGCACTACTTCGAGTATTGCATCTACTTCACGAATATTTGAGAGGAATTTATTGCCGAGTCCTTCACCCTTACTCGCTCCAGCAACCAATCCTGCAATATCCACAAATTCTATAACAGCTGGAATAGTTTTCGCTGATTTTGAAAAATCTGAAAGCAATTTCACACGTTCATCTGGCACAGGCACAATACCTACAGATGGATCAATCGTACAAAATGGATAGTTTTCAGCTGGAACGCTTTTTTTTGTAAGCGCGTTGAATAGCGTGGACTTTCCCACGTTTGGCAGACCTACGATTCCGATTGATAGTGACATGGATAAAATATAGCAAAATAAACGCGAAAAGTCATTTCTTATCTCAATAGATTTCCGCTTTCATAACGTTTTACTGCTATTTTATAAACAAAAATAGTAACAAAAATCCAAAAAGTAGTAACAAGGAAAGAAAATAATAAAATAGAAATTGAACTATTTTTTATAATATCTATTGGTAACGCACTTGTTAAAAGTGCTGGAACTACAGTCATAAAAAATATTTTCATCTTATTTGGAAAAATTCCACCAGGATAAAGACCAGGTCTTAAAAAGACTTCAAATAATTGTTGCGAAATTATTTCTCCATCATAAATAAAAAAAGTTACTAATGAATAAAGGAATCTAATACAAATAAAAATAGTACAACCCGATAATATGGCTAAAATAAATATGATCCAGATATAAAAACTAAATTTCATATAAATACCATAAAAAATAACAACAAAAAGTCCCATAAATAAATCACCATAAGCAGTTATTGAAAAATAACTACTAGACAACTTTAAGAATGAATTTATAGGAGAAAGTAATACATTATCAAAAGTACCTTGCATCACTATTTCTGGTAACTCTACTAAACCATAAAAAAAACTATGGCAAACTCCAAAACACAACATAGCTACTCCTAACATTCCAAATACATCCATACTGGTCCAACCATTTATAACACCAGTAGATCTCATAAATAAAATCCAAATAATAAAAAAAGCTAAATTATTTAATATCATACTAAAAACTCCAATCCAAAAAGACCCAGCCAATGCATGAGCATTTCCAAAATTTGCTTTTGTCTGTGCTATAAAATATTTTATATCTTTAATCATAAATTATCCGTTAACTGCTAATTTTTTAAAAGCTCTTTTTGAAACTATAATAGTCAAAATATAAGAAAAAAGAATCCAGAAAATTAAATTTAAAATAATAAAAGGAAAACGTTCAGCAAAATCTGGATACATTATAAAAGATACAGACATAGATGCCCCAAATGGAGAATATTCTGCAAAAAGTTGAAATAATTTAGGAAAAAAAGCTATTGGTACCCATGCACCACCAAAAATCATAATTAACTTACTAACTACAAAATAAATCGGCTCACTATTTTCCAACCAAAAAGCAGAAAGACCACATAGAACAAAGATAAAACAAGTTAATATCTGACTTAAAATAAATACAACAAAAATACAAAAAACCCAATATAAGATGGAAGAGTTTAAAACAGGAAGACCAACTAGAAAATAATCAACCAATACTGATAGTATCGTAGCGGACAAAAAAGCTATCAAACCAGTACCAATTTGAACAAAAACTTTTTGCCAAATGTATCCTATAGGACGCAATAAATATATTTCTATATTCCCTGTTCGTATATCTTTTCTAAGATTTCTTTCAATATTCCTCAATCCTAACCAAAAAATTATAAAATAAACAGACATACTCCATACAGTATTCGGAAATGGAAGTTTATCTTTCATACTAGGAACAAGTTCATAAACATGTTTATATAAAAATAAACTTACTAAAAGAAAGATAATGTGATTCACCATTTGAAAAATAACTTTCTTTTTTTGTTCTACTGTATTTTTTGCAACAATATAAATGTAATAAAAACCTTTTTTCATAATTTATTGTTTGTAAATCTTAACTAACACATCTTCGAGCGATGGCCCACGAACTTCTACGTGTTTTTCTTTTTCAATTAATTTATGAAGTTCATTTGTAGGTTCATCTACTACTATTTTTCCATGATTTACAATAATTGTGCGATCACAAATAGCCTCAATGTCACCGACATCGTGTGAGGTCAAAAATATTGTCATATTGTGTTCTGATCTTAGAGATAGAAGGGTTTCTCGTAATGTTTGCTTCGCAATAATGTCTAATCCAATACTCGGTTCATCGAGAAAAAGAATTTTTGGATTGTGAATAATCGCACATGCAATCTCTACACGCATTCTTTGTCCTAGTGAAAGTGTGCGGATAGGTTGATCAGCAAAAGATTTCATATCTAGTGTATTCTCAAGAGTTTCAATTCTTTCTTTTATTTCTTTTTTAGAAAGTCCGTACATAATACCAAAAAGATTCAAAGTGTCTCTAGGCGGTAAATTTGGAAGTAAACTACTTCTTTGTCCAAACACTGCGCCTATTTGATTTACTACTTTTTTTCTATCATTCTGAGGAGAAAGACCAAGTACTGATACTTCACCCTTTGTCGGGTGTAAAATCCCTGTAAGCATCTTAATTGTCGTAGATTTTCCAGCTCCATTTGGACCAATAAGGGCGACAGTTTCTCCTTGAGCAATAGAAAAACTAATATTATCAACAGCGACAATTTCTTTGCCTTTATGTATAAAGACCTTTTTCAAATTTTTGACTTCTATCATACACTAATAATATACAATTATTTGACGAAAGTCATTTACTGTAAATTTAAAAATCTCTCAATGACATCTTGAGCCAATTTTACTGTTTCTATATTACCTTCTTTTTTAGGATTTACTTCTACTAAATCTAATGAGAATATTTTATTATTATTTTTTAAAATATCAATAATATTAAAAATCATTTCTTTATTAAAACCATCTTTATTCGGTGTACCAGTAGCAGTCACATATTTCGTGCTAAAAACATCTATATCAAATGACACATGAACAATGTCATGATTGTTACAAAAATCTAAAATTTGTTTGCATGAATTTTCTTTTATATTTTCTTCAAATTTGTCAGAAGGAAAAACTTTTACTTTATTTTTAGAAATAAAATTTATCTCTTCTTCTTCAAGCAATAAATTACCAATAAATAAAAGCTGATCACATTCTAAGGATACATTTATAATTTTTTGTATTTCTGGATCATCATATTGATCCCAAAAAGGACGCAACCACATACCATGATAATTGCCTGTAGGACTAGTTTTCTTTAAATGAATATCTCCATGAGAATCAAACATTATTACACCAACCTTTTTATCTTTATTTGAGCGAATTACAGACAAGAGAGAGGCACTAGCTACACTATGATCTCCACCGACATTTACAATATAATTTATATTATTATCTTTTATTTCTTTTTCAATTTTTTTAGACAAGTCATCTATTTCATTTGCCATAAAAGAATAATATTCTTCATCTGGCACTTTTTCTGGAAGCGAGAAATCAAAATCTATATTTGAAAAACTATTTATTTTTTTTAAAAAATCTTCTGTCAAAACTTCATCTGGAGCATTCTCTACACCCAGGTTTAGCTTTGTTCCACCAATAGGAATATACTTCATTCCTAGCCTTGACCTCGATTTAATTATGAGTACTTTTTTGTCCATAAAAAATGATTAGCTATATTAATGTCTATATTATACCACAAAATACAAATATGCGGAAAATATATTTATTCTATGTATTTAAACAATAAACTGACTATCTTGTGTATATTTTATAAAAAGGTATATAATATAGATTAATTATGGTTTTAAAAGAAAAATTTACTTTATCTATAGGTGACAATATCACAGGTTCTCCACTGTCTGTTTTGGGGTATCGTTTTTCACAAGGAAATGGTTCTTCTATATATATACAAGGAGGTACACACGGCGGAGAAATAACATTTCCTATATTTAAAATGCTTTCAAATTTTTTAGAAAAAAACACTGAATGGCAAGGAACAGTTACTTTAATACCTTTATCTCATCCAATATCTTGGAACCAAAGACATTATTACTACACAGCTGGAAAATTTGATAATTATAATGGTAAAGATTGGAATAGATCATTCCCTGGAAACAAAGACGGTTCAACTACTGAAAGAATTTCAAAAATGATTTTTGATGAAGCTATAAAACATGACTTGATTTTAGATTTACACACTTCTCGTAGAAGTAAACCTTTTACAATTGTCTCAAGAGAAGATCTGGTTGAATACGCGATCAATTCAGGAATTTTACCAATATATCTTGCACCAAAATCATCTTCAAACTTCCCTTTTACTGATGCAATAGATAATGCTGGTAAAAAAGGAATTACTATTGAATGTGGGTCACATGATTCAATGAATCAAGATGATTTTTCTCTATCTTTTAATGCAGTACTTAACGTATTTAGAAAAGAAAAATTACTTAATGATAATATAGAACTAAAAAAAGTAGATGGTGTTTTTGTGTTTGAAAAATATGAAACGTATTTCGCTCCAATTAGCGGTTTTGTTGAATACTTGCAACCATTAGAAAAATTAGTTAAAAAAGGAGAAATACTTTATCGTATTCATGCATCTAATTCATTAAATGAAGCAATAGATGTATTAGCTATTGAAAATTCTATAATAATGAAATATCAATCTACCCACATAGCCACTATTGGTGATGAGGTAGTTACAGTTGTTACAAAATATAAATACATATAAAAAAAACCACACTTTAAACCGGTGTGGCTTTTTTATAAGATATTAACTATATATTTTGATATATATAGTTTACTATTTCACGTGCAAAAGCAGTCAGCTTTGGTTTTTCTTCATGCGTGAAAATTTTTGCGTTTTCATCTAAAAATTTCACGTATAAAAAATTGTCAGGTGAACTTGTAACAATTTTTTGACCAATGTAGGGTGCACCGATAATTTTAAACGATGCATTTAATGGACTAGTTTTGACAAGCTTCCCTTGCCAGTTATAATGGCCATTAAAGTTTTTCCTTACAATTAAATCTTGTTTTGGAAAAAGTTTTAAGTAAGGTGGAATTTTTAGCCACCTAGTAACCAAGTTGTAATCGGCTACATTTGGAAAAATTTCTTTCGGACATTTTAAATAAAATGCCAACTGAATTTCTTCCAATGAAGGAATACCGGCTTTTAATGCGGCATATGCTCTTTGTGGATCAGGACCTTGAGACCTAGCATTTATCTCACTGTTAAATACTAAATCTTCTGATTTTTTAGGCATAATTGGATCTAATCCAAAAACTCCATGGTATCCAGTAGCAGCCATTTTTGTACCAACCTTTTCAAGCTGATAATACTGAGAGTCAATGGAGGTTTCATGAAAAAAAGAATTGTCCCATTGATTTCCACCACTAGTACCATCCTTAGCACCAAGCTCTTTTAAACCGCAAGGCTTAATACTTGGGATTCCAGAAACAAAAGTACCAAAAGGCAATGAAAGTGCTGAGGTATTTGAAGGGATTCCATCAAACCTTTTCATGACTCTCACGGGTCCCTCTCCTTTTAATCTATTTAACGCATTTTGAAACTCTTGTTCTGAATTAACAAAAAAAAGTGCTTGTATACTACTTGTAGTAGTAACACCACCTGATCCTATAGTTGCCTGAACAACAATATTCTCAGAGTTAAAATGTTCTCTATGAAATAAATAATCTTTGTTTACATCTTCTGCAGAACAATAATTACATACGTCATATTTCATACCCAAAGACTGATAAAGATCAGCCATGTATCTTTTGTCATCACCAAATAGAACTGCTATTTCCGGTGTTGGTGAAGCAAAAAGCACATTTGGATATTCCACTAGTCTTTTATGTTCGTCACGTGGAGCAGACGAACTAATCAGAATTTGTTTATCCCTGTTGTTGTCCAACAGATCAAAAAAATTCTTCCACATTATAGGACTATCCCAAATATAAGGAGTATGAACTCCTGAATTATCTAGAACCTCCCTTTCAAACCATTTTTCAGCCATTCTTTCTGATCCAGTTTTAGACCCGGAAAAATAATAATTGAACTTTGGAATGATGTTTGCCTCGTGTAAATGAGTATGTATTCTATCCGGGCGATTGCCCTGACCAATTACAATCTCAAATTCTTTCAAGGACTGTCTTGTTTTTGCTCTTAATTCTTCTGTTGTATTACTCACCCGTTCTAAAGCAGGTAAAACAATAGCTAACGGAGCACCCGAAAAAAAATTTTGCGTTTTCAATTTTATTTATTCCAGACCCACGAAGTGGATTTCCCGTCCTGAGGCGGTTGTTAAACTGGACAATTTTTGTAAAAAAACATTATCCAAATTCTATCAAGAAATGAGTAAATGTCAATAGTATAAACTATTACAAATAAAAACTCTTGTATTCATATTATTGGCTAAGCTAACTCTTTTAATTTGTCTTGATACTTTTGCATTACTTGCATAGATGCAGTTTGCTGATCTTGACCTGCTTTTATTTTCTCTTGTACTTCTTCAGTAATTTTTTTAAAAAGTTCAGGATCTTTCTCCATCATTTTTAAAACCATATCTATTTGTTCTTCTGGTACACCTTGTGCTTTCAGCATTTTTTTAAGTAAAAAATCTTTTATTGACATATATTTTATAAATAATTAATAATTTTTTTCTATTCAAACAATAATAACACAAATCATCTTTAAATTAAAGATTTTTTAGAACTGTAAGATATTGACATTTCATGCGTCATATTATACAGATAGCACAAATTAATTAATATTAATCAAAAAAAACAAAAACTATGGAATTTAGTCCCGAAACAACAAAAATGTTAGAAGTATTATCTGGTTTAGCCCTAATACTACTTGCCTTCTTTTCAATGATGGCCCAAACTAGCAATACTCCTCGTAAACGTAGGGGTGTAAAATAAAAGTATAATCGCTGCTCTTTAGTGGCGATTTCTTTTTTTTAATTTTTAAAAAGAGTATAATTATGTAATAAAATATACAGTCATACGTCACAATATATGGAAGTAAAAAATGACAACTTAAAAGAAGTTTTTTCAAAAGCATATGATGACTTTGGTGATGCAATTTTTCGCTACTGTAAATTCCAAACTTCAAATCATGAATTGGCACTCGACCTAACTGCTGATACTTTTACTAAAACCTGGGAATATCTATCGAGTGGAAAAGAGGTAGATAATCTACGTGCATTTCTTTATCGAGTTGCTAATAACTTAATTATTGATTATAGAAGAAAGAAAAAATCTGATTCTTTGGATGCAATAACTGAAGCAGGATTTGATATTAAAGACGAGAATGATGAAAAAATCATGCATGAAAATGCCTTTGAAGGAAAAATGGCTATGGAAGCAGTGCAGAAATTGGATGAAAATTATCGTGATGTATTAATAATGCGTTTTGTAGAAGATATGTCAGTAAAAGAAATTTCAAAAATATTAAATGAGAAAGAAAATAATATTTCGGTACGAATTCATAGAGCTTTAGAAAAATTAAAGAATTTGCTTAGTGAAAACAAAGAAAATTAATAATATGAATGAAGAAAAATTAAACAATTTAATAAATCAAATAAAAGATGAAAAGATGACATCGATTGAAAAAGCTTTGGTAAAAAACAAAGTGATGTCTTTTGTAAATAACAATCCAATACAAAAAACTACAAAAAAAATAAATTCTTCTAATTCATACTTTACACCTAAATATATTTTAAAATTATTAGTTCTAACAATAGTGATATATAGTATTGTTTCTTTTATTTCAAATTTATTATTAAAAGAACAAACAACATCAGAAACAATAATTCAGACAGAACAAATAAAACCTGAAATACCTTTAGAAATACAAAATACAATAGTAACGGAAGACCCTATAAATACAATAAATATAGACACGACAAAACCAAACGAAGAGATAATTATACCAATAGATACGAAAGCTATCCCAGACTATTCATCTAATAATTCAAATTCATCACCAACAGATTTAACACCGGAAGAACTGCTTCGTCTACGTAAAAACCAAACAGAAACAACACAAATAGATACTAATGCAATCCAAAAAATAACACCAAAAAATCCATAAGATTTAAGGGTACTATTGTTAGAATTTATAGCAGAAGCAGAGAAATCCTCAGGATCAAGTGATGATATTTCTTTGTTCTCTAAAAAATCTGAGGGATTTATTTTACTTTCTAAAGTTTTTTTAATTGCTATTTTCTGAGTAATTATTTTTGGAATTAAAGAATCTCCATAGTTAAAAACAACTTCATTTGTAGGAGATAATAATTTTAAATTATTTTTGTCATTTACAGTAAAATTCGTAATTCTTGAAGATATTTTAACTGTCTTTTTTGTAGGAATAATAGTATTTTTAGAAAAATTAAAAGATTTATTATCAACAGAAAGAGACCATCCAGAAAGGTCAGCATCAAAATCAGAATTATTTGTAAGTTCAACAAAAAAATCTTTTTCATCACCAACAGATGAAATATAAATACTCGATGGTGCAATTTTTATATTTATTCTATCAGTAGCATCTGGAATATCAGAAAAATAATTTGGGTAATGTTCTAAAATAACATTGTAATCTCCTGGGTAAAAATAAGTATGAGTGAATTTTTCATTATTAGTTACCAGCACTTGCCTAGAATCTCCATCACCAAAATTCCATAAATACCTACCGTCAAAAATACTTTTTCCATTAGAATAAAAAGTTTCTCCTTTAAAATTAATTGGAATATTCACAAAAGAATTATTTCGTACTGTGATTTTTGTTTTGACTATTGGTATTTCTAATACTTTTGGTTTTGTAATTACTGTTTGTTCTGTAGAAGATACAGCGTCATTATTGTCTCCATCAGTAGTGTCACCTCCAGAAGTATTATTTCCACCATTTGAATTATTTGGACAAGTAGAATTTACTGTTTTTGGAGTTTGAGATGATGAACACCAAGTAGTACCATCAAATTGTAAAGAATTTCCATCTGTTGGATTTGAAGAACAAGAACCAACACAATCACTAGCATTTACACTACCCCATCCAATTTTACTTACTTCTTGATCATTTCCATTATATAAAACGATTGAATTATCATCAGCAAGACTATACGAACTTGGCCATGAAATATCTGGCTGAACATTACCAGTATAACCGGGATCTTTTGCTAATAATAAATATCCATTAATAGATTTATCTTTAAAGTGAGTTGCTGATACAAGCGAATATTCTGCTCCAGAAGAAGTTTTACGTTTAATATACCAATCTGTTAAATCTTGATTTTGACTTGAATAAAGTTCTATAAATTCATCATTTGTGTCTGACCCACCAATCTGCACTTCATTTATAATTACATTTGCAAAAGCAACCTGAAAAGACGATAGAAAGATAATACTAACCAAAACCAAAAGTATCTTTTTGTACATAATGATATTGTTTTAAAATATTAATGATATGTTATAATATTAACAATATGAATGAAAACATCAAGATAGATTTTTTAGGAATTGGGGATATTGTAATTGATGCTTTTATAAAGCTAAATGATGCCCATGAGCATAAGGGTTTAGACGGAGAACAAAGCGATGAATTATGTTTGCGTTTTGGAGACAAAATACCTTATGAGTCTGTAGATGTACTCTATGCTGTAGGAAATAGCCCTAATGCAGCAGTATCTGCTTCAAGACTTGGTCTACGTACTGCATTATTATCTACTATCGGTGATGATAGAAATGGTCAAGAATGCTTGGAAGTGCTTAAAAAAGAAAATATTATAACAGACTACATCAAGACTGATACTGCTAAAAAAACAAATTACCATTATGTACTTTGGTATGGACCAGAAAGAACTATATTAATCAAGCATGAAGAATTTAATTATCATCTACCACCGATGCCAGAAATTGGATGGATTTATCTTTCTTCTATGGCAGAAAATTCTCTTCCTTATCATTCTGAAATTATAGAATTTTTAAAAAATCACCCTGAAACAAAACTAGCTTTTCAACCAGGAACATTTCAAATTAAGCTCGGTACTGAAAAGTTAAAAGATATTTATTCTCGCACAGAAATATTTTTCTGTAATTTAGAAGAGGCTGAAAGAATTTTAAATATTCAAAATAAAGATATTAAAGTACTAGTAAAAGGTATCCACGACTTAGGACCAAAAATCGTAGCTATTAGTGATGGGCCAAATGGTGCTTATGCATCAGATGGTACCGATATATATTTCATCCCAATGTATAATGATGGTAACGCTCCTTTTGAAAGAACAGGGGCTGGTGATGCATTTTCTTCTACATTTACTGTAGCTATTGCACATAATAAAAATATACAAGAAGCCTTGGCTTGGGGACCTATTAATTCAATGAATGTAGTAAAATATGTCGGCGCTCAAAAAGGATTACTTTCAAAGGATAAATTGGAAGAATATTTATCAAAAGCCACTGAAAATTATAAGGTACAAAAATTAGTTTAATAATAAAATAAAAATATATGGAAAATATAAAAATAGATGGAATGGAAGAAGGTTTACCACCAATACAAGGTGATGTAAATATCATACTGGAAAATATAATTAAAACAGTTGAGGGAGAAATTTTAGAAAACAAGGCATTGGAAAATAAAAACGGAATAGAAAATTCTATACAAAAATTAAATAGATTAAAAAATGAATTAAACAAAATATATAAAAAACAAGGGATCGAAGAAAAAAGAGATGAAATAATAAAAAAAAAGATGAAATAAATACTTTTATAGAATCAAATTAAACTTTTCTTTTCAATACTTTCCTCACTGCTTCTTTTATAGATTCTTTACCCATACCATAATGCTCTGTGAGTTCATCTTGAGTTCCTGATTGACCAAAACTATCATGAACACCGATAAATTCTACTGGTGTTGGACAATTTTGTGCGAGCACTTCTGCAACAGCAGATCCCATTCCTCCTGCTATTTGATGTTCTTCAACGGTGACTATTGCACGACACTCTTTTGCGAGAGTAATAATTGCTTCAATATCTATCGGCTTGATAGTTGCTAAATTCATAACTTTTATTTTTATTCCTTCGCCATTATTCTCACTTGCAAGTTCTTTTGCAACCATTATCGCACGATATAAAAGTGCACCAGTTGCAATGATTCCGACTTGTGCGAGTCCCATATCAGGCATCCAATATATTTCTGACTTCCCTATTTTAAAAGGAGTTTCTTCTGTAGTAATTATCGGTGTTTTCTCACGAGCGAGGCGTAGATATGTAGGTGTTTTTGTTTTAGCAATTTGTATAGTCGCACGTTTTGCTTCAAGTGCATCACAAGGAGAAATTACATCGAGGTTTGGAATAACGCGAGTAATAGCAATATCTTCTATCGCTTGGTGTGTACCTCCATCTGGACCGACAGAAATACCAGCATGACTACCGATGATTTTCACAGGACGATCGTTGTAACAAATACTTGTGCGAATTGGCTCCCAATTTCTCCCAGGTGAAAACATTGCATAGCTAGACATAAAAGAAATTTTTCCCATTGCCGCCATACCACTAGATACGGTCGCTAGATTTTGTTCTGCTACGCCGACTTGCACAAAACGTTCAGGAAATTTTTCTTTAAATAAATGCATTTGTGTACTCTCAGTAAGATCAGCACAAAGAGCAACGACATTTTTATCCGCTTCTCCAGCAATCACTAAACCAAGACCGAATCCTTTTCTAATAGGAACTTGTTCAACATCTTCGTTAAAAATTTTTGTATTAAGTTTTAATTGTGGGTTTAACATTTTTTTGTATTCTCCCTCTCCTTAATGAGGAGAGGGTTGGGGTGAGGTTCTTTTAATTTTATTGATGTTCACTAACTATTTGCCCACCAAGAGTGCGAAGTTCTGCTAATACTACAGCACCTTGTTCGGCTTTTTTAATTTTGTCTTCTGGACCTGATCCAGGTGGATTTCCATGCCAACGATAATCTCTCTCAAATTCTTTTACTCCTTTTCCAGGAATTGTGTGTGCAATTATTACAGTCGGCTTTTCATATATAGCCTGAGCTTGTTCTACGGCTTCATTTAAAGCTTGAAAGTCATGACCGGAAACTTCTATCACATGCCAATTAAAAGCTCGCCATTTGTCAGCGAGAGATTCCAAAGGCATCACGTCTTCTGTATATCCTTCGATTTGAATATTATTTCTATCTACAATAGCAATTAAATTCCTTAATTTATTTTTTCCTGCGAGCATTACAGCCTCCCAGTTTGCTCCTTCATCGAGTTCTCCATCACCAAGGAAACAATAGATATACCTTTCAATATTTGCCCCATTGTCCATCCTGTCAGCGAGAGCCATACCGACAGCCTGCCCGAGACCGAGGCCGAGTGGACCTGAAGAAGTTTCTACATATGGTAAATATTCACGGTGTGGATGACCTTGTAAACGTGTGCCAAATTTTCTTAAAGTTTTAAGTTCTTCAACTCCGAAATATCCTGCGTGAGCCATCGTCGCATAAAGTACCGGACAAATGTGACCATTTGAAAGGACTAATCTGTCACGTTCTGGCCAAGATGGATTCTTTGAATCGTGACGCAAGATATGAAAATAAAAAAGTGTAAAAACATCTGCCATGCCGAGCGGGCCGGCAGTGTGTCCCGACTTCGCTTCGATCAATGATTCAATAATAGATATGCGAATATCATTCGCCTTTTTTTCTAAATCAAATATTTTAGATTGTGTAAGATACATATTTTAATTATATCAAATTCTCAAACATCTCAACAGTACCAATAATGTCACTGGTTTTAAAAATAGCGGAGCCGATCACTAGGCGATCAGCGCACGCGTTTACTAACGCGGGCGCTGTATCTGTATTCACAGATCCATCAACACTAATGACAAGTTCTGGAAACTTTTCTTTTAAATTTTTTATTTGTTCTAAAACTCTTTCATCAAAATCTTGTCCTTGAAAACCAACGTTTTCAATACCCATACATTGTACAAAATCAATATGTGGAACAATGGGGAAAATATTTTCTATTGGTGTGGTAGTTTTTATTGCGACACCTATTTGTATAGTCTCTCTTATATATAAATCTATTCCCTCTAAAAAATCTTGAAAAGCATTCAAATCTCTTTGTGCTTCAAGATGAAATATTACTCTTTTAGGTCCAAACCTAGTATAAAAATCAAAATTCTCAACCGCATCACAAACCATTAAATCAAATTCAAAATCAATGTCTTCCCAAAATGGCAAGCCTTCTTGTTCATTTAAAATTGCTTGAGCATGATAATCAAGTTCACTTATTTCTCTATCTGCTCCAGTCGAGCGGAATGGCCAAGTATAATTTTGTACATATACGCCATCAGCAATATCTATTTGCACAAGCGGAACAACTCCACGCACAAGTGCAATTTTATTTTTTAAATCATCATAACTCTTTGTAAGTATTGTAGGTATTACTTCCATAATTAAAACTATTTATCAGTATCTAACTTTTCTATTCTCCTAATATGTCTTTCATCACCGGAAAATTTTGTATTTAGAAAAAGCTCTATTGCGAATTTTATTTCATCTTCAGTAGCAAAACGAACTCCAATAGAAATAATATTTGCATCATTATGTTCGCGACATACTTTTACAATATCTAGATTGCTTCCATAATATTCACAAGCTCTTACACCATCAATTCTATTTGCATCCATAGCTTCACCTTCTCCTGAACCACCAAGAATAATCCCAAAACTCCCCTTTTCTTTAGCTACAGCTTCTGCTACTGGACGAATAAAATCTGGATAATCATCATCTTTATTAAGACTAAAAGCCCCTTTATCTATGACTTCATAATCCAAACCTAAACCACTTAAATATTCTTTAAGTTTTTCTTTTAATTCATATCCTGCATGATCTGAGCCAATGTAGATTTTCATAAATATTATGCAGCTTCTTGTTCTTCAAATTCTACACCCATTGCTTTTAATTCACCTCTCAATTTATCTATTTCGTTTTGAACTTGATCTTTTTCTTCTCCAGATAAACCAAGAACTTCTAATTCTAATCTTCCTAATTTATCAAATTTCATTTCTTTGTCTGACAATCTTGTGACTGAGCCTCCTTCATAATGTTCTATATTCATAAAATTATATTTAATTAATTATTAATTTTTAAACCTGTTTTAATTACATGCTCGACCAATGTATGTGTATACCCCATTTCGTTATCATACCAACCCATAACTTTTACGAGATTTCCACCTACGACACGAGTAAGGTCAAGCTGGGCAATAGATGCATGTGATTCTCCTAAAATATCTGATGACACAAGGGCTTCTTCTGTAACTGAAAAAATTCTGCTCCATTTTGGATCCATCGCTGCTTTTTTCAAAATATCATTTACTTCTTGTGCAGTAGTTGGTTTTTTAGAAATAAAAGTAATATCCACAATACTTCCTGCTGGTACTGGAACACGCATTGAAATACCATCAAAAAGATTTGTTAATTCTGGAAATGCTTTTGTCACAGCAATCGCGGCTCCCGTAGAAGCTGGTACAATGTTTTGTGCAGCAGCACGACCTTCACGGAAATCTTTTTTGTTTGGACCATCAACGATACTTTGTGAAGCAGTATATCCATGTACAGTGTTCAAAACTGCTTTTTCGATACCGAGTACCTCGTGAAGAATTGCAATAAGTGGACTTGCTGCATTTGTAGTACAAGATGCATTTGAAGTCACAGCACAAGTTCCGAATTTATCTTCATTTACGCCGAGCAAAATAGTTTCTCCTTGAACACTTCCGTCGCCTTCCTTGGCTGGAGCAGAGATAACTACTTTTTTCGCACCGGCTTTCACGTGAGCATTCGCTTTATCAAAAGTTACAAAGAGACCTGTTGATTCTACAACTACATCCACAGCCATCGCACCCCAAGGCAAGTTTGCTGGATCTTTTTCTGCGAGAACTTTTACTACTTTTCCATCGATAACGAGTTCTTGACCATTTGCTTTTACATCATGATTCCAAGTTCTGTATACTGTGTCGTGTTTCAAAAGGTATGCGAGATTTGCAACATCTCCCAAGTCATTTACTGCTACTATTTCGATCTCTGGTCTCTCCCATGCAATCTTTAAAAAAGCTCTACCTATTCTCCCAAAACCGTTTATTCCTACTTTAATTGTATTTGCCATAAATATGATTATTCTTTATAAATTTTAATAATTCTATTATATCAAATTTATGCTAAAATGAAAAATATGAAAATCCATAGATTTATAGACAATTTTGACTTGAGTGGAAATGAAATTGAAATCACTGGCGAAATTGCGCATCAGATGGCGAAGGTATTGAAACTTGAAATTGGCGAACAAGTGGAACTTTGTGATGGAAAAGGCACGAATGCACAAGGTAAAATTAAAACACTCAGTAAAAATTCAACAATAGTTGAAATAGAAAAAATTTCAAAAGAACCCCACGCACAAAAAAGTGTCTCACTTTTTTGTGCAGTATTGAAAAAAGAAAACTTTGAGCTTGTAGTTCAAAAAGCAACAGAGTGCGGAGTAGACAAGATAATCCCTATCATCACCACTCGTACAATAAAAATGGGACTAAATATGGAGCGCTTACAAAAAATAGCTCGTGAAGCCTGTGAACAATCCCAACGAAGTATTTTGCCGGAAGTTCTAGAACCAATGAGTTTTGAAGAAAGTTTCGAAATAGCAAAGCTAAACAACATAAATATTATATTCGACGCTTCCGGTGAAGATTTGTTAGAAAAAATAACTAATAATAAAAACTCTTCAGGAATTTGGATCGGTCCTGAAGGTGGATGGACACCTGAAGAAATAAAAAAAACCGAGGAAAATAATTTTAAAAAATTATCTCTCGGCAAAAATATTCTACGAGCTGAAACAGCTGCAATCATCGCAACATACTTAATTTCACAAAAATAAAAAACAAAAACGTTAAAAGAAAATCAATTCTTTTAACGTTTTTAAATGTACGTATCTATCTTATCTAATCTAATCTTTTTTATTTTGATTGATAAGAAATGTTAAGCTTGCTCTGCCTAACACAGTCATACCATCACTGGCAAAACCTTGGGCAGCAGATCCTAAATACAGATATGTTGCTGAGACGGATATTATCGCTTTACCAGCAATATTATATCCACCATCAAGGGTGAGGCTTCCAACAAAACAGGTTTTTAAAACCCTTTCTTGGTTAGCTTTTGTCTGCTCTGTAAAAGCAGCACCTAAACCGATAGAAACTCCTCCACAAATACCTCCCGTTTTTTTTCCAGCGTAAACACCAAAATTTCCTGTTAATAATGACGTATTGTAAAACGTCTTTTTGTAATAGCTATACCCAGGGTGGGTAGAGTCTACTGCGGAAACAGTAACAAGTGATGAATCTGTTGTAGCGGGACTAAACGGAACACCAATCATCATTTCTATCCCAAGTGAAAGTGGAGGTTTTGCTGGTCTCCAACCAAACTGTAGATGTAAAGTGACATCATTTTTCTTCATCACTTCTTCTTTGTTCGCATTTAGTGCTTTTCCAATACCTGCAATTACAAAAAATTTATTTTTTCCTTCAGAATCTGATGCTGATGCTTCTTCATCCTCTTGTGCCATAAGCCCTGGCGCGGTTGTTAGGAGTAGAATTGTAGCTAGTCCAAACATTGTAAAACTTTTTTTCATTTTTCTTTTTTTATTTGTTGATTACTACTTTTTTATTGTTATACCTTTCCAAAGGTCAAAAAACCGCTAGAAAGGTATAACAACTCAACAAAATCTATTTTCAAAGAGAACTTACTACTTATATTACATGTTTAAAATAAAAAGTCAACTCTTTTCAATATAGAAATCTGTGTCATTTATATGAGTCGAAAAACTATAAATATGCTATTATAAAAATACAAAATGGCTTCAAAATTCATACATCTGCATACGCATTCGCACTATTCCCTATTAGATGGACTTTCAAAAGTCGAAGACATGGTGCGCATTGCAAAAGAGCATGATATGCCTGCAATGGCTATTACTGATCACGGCAATATGTATGGTGCGATAGAATTTTATAAAGAATGTAAAAAAATAGGTATAAAACCAATCATTGGCTGTGAAGTTTATGTAGCTGAAAGAAAATTAACTGACAAGGAAGCTGGTATAGACAACAAACGCTATCACCTCATTCTCCTCGCAAAAAATCTAAAAGGTTATAAAAATTTAATGCGTATAGTAAGTATCGCAAACCTCGAAGGATATTATTACAAACCTCGTGTAGATGAAGAATTATTAAAAAAATATAGCGAAGGACTTATTGCTCTTTCAGGATGTATGGGCGGAAAACTTTCTCGTGCAATTCTCGCAGAAAATATTGAAAAAGCTGAAGCAATAATAAAAGAACATCAAGATATTTTCGGTAAAGAAAATTATTTTATAGAAATACAAAGTCATCCACACATAGAAAAAGACAAAGAGTTACGAGATAAGCTTATTCTGCTAGCCAAAAAATTTGATATTCCTGTCGTGGCCACACAAGATTCACATTATCCTTGTAAGGATGATCATAAAGCTCACCACACGCTACTTCAAGTAAACACAGGAACAGATGGAAAAGATTCTAGTAAATTTGAATTTTCTGATGATGATTTTTCTTTAATTGATGAAAAAACTGCAAAAGAATATTTCAAGGATGCACCTGGATCTGTAGAAAATACATCTTTAGTAGCTGATATGTGCGAAGATTACGAAATCGAACTCGGCAAAGCGTACTTCCCAGAATTCAAAATCGAAGGTGATCGTGATCCAAACGAAGTTTTAAAAGAACTCGCTTATGCCGGTTTTCCTTTTAGGAAATTACAAGAAAAAAATAAATATTATCTAGAAAGACTTGAATATGAGCTCGGCATTATTAAACAAAAAGGTTATGCTACATATTTCCTAGTTGTGGGTGATCTTTTACGTTTTGCTCGTGAAAATAATATTCTCACAAACATTCGAGGGTCGGTCGCTGGATCACTCACGACTTACCTTTTAGGTATTACAAATGTAGACCCATTAGTTTACAAACTTCCTTTTGAAAGATTTTTGAATCCTGAACGTCCTTCGCTTCCTGATATCGATATGGACTTTGCAGATAATAGACGTGATCAAATGATAGCCTACACAAAACAAAAATATGGGGCAGATCGCGTGGCACAAATCGGAACATTTGGTACTATGATGGCGAAAGGTTCTGTGCGTGATGTAGCTCGCGCTCTCGGACATGAATACAATGTTGGTGATAGAATTTCTACGATGATTCCAATGGGATCTCAAGGTTTCCCAATGACTATTGAACATGCAATGGAAATCGTTCCTGAACTTCGCAAAGCTTATAAGACAGAACCTATCACAAAAGAAATTATTGACCTCGCAAAGAAAATGGAAGGTTGTGTGCGCCACGTTTCTGTGCACGCGGCCGGTATCGTGATTGCTCCAAAACCACTTTATGAATTTACTCCTATTCAATACGATCCAAAAGATGGAAATAATATCATTACTCAATACGACATGTATCAGATTGAGGACGTCGGTCTTCCAAAATTCGACTTCCTCGGTATTAGAAATTTATCAATTCTAGCTGATGCTGTAAAAATTGTAAAAAAAGTTCATAACATTGATGTAGATATTGAAAATGTAGATATTGCTGATAAAAAAACTTTTGAAATGCTTGCGCGAGGAGAAACAATGGGACTCTTTCAATTAAACGGAGGCGGAATGACTGCTTATTTAAAGCAATTAAAACCTACGACTATTCATGATATCAATGCCATGGTCGCCCTTTACCGTCCAGGACCTATTCAATTTATTCCACTTTATATCGAACGTAAACACAACAATCGCTTGGTAAAATATTTAGATCCCGCCCTCGAACCGATTTTAAAACAAACTTATGGTGTGCTCGTTTATCAAGACGATTTGCTTTTGATTTCGATTCATATCGCTGGATATTCTTGGGGAGAAGCCGATAAATTCCGAAAAGCTGTCGGTAAAAAAATTCCAGAAGAAATGGAAAAACAAAAAGAGCATTTCATCACTGGCTGTGTAGAACACAGTAAATGGCCATTACAAAAAGCACAAGAATTGTGGCATCAAATCGAGCCTTTCGCGGCTTATGGATTCAACAAAGCTCACTCTGCCTCTTATGGACGTGTGGCTTATCAGACTGCTTACATGAAAGCGAACTTCCCTGTCGAATACATGTGTGCGATTCTCACAGCTGAATCTGGCGACGTGGAAAAAATTGCAGAAATTACTCATGAGTGTGAGCAAATGAAAATAAAAGTTCTCCCACCAAATATAAACGAAAGTTATAAAGGATTTACTTGTATCGACGACCACACAATTCGCTTTGGACTTTATACTATCAAAAATTTTGGTTCTGATATCGGTGACGCGATTATTGAAGAAAGAAAAAAGAATGGCAAATTTAAAAACATTACTGATTTCCTAGACCGTGTGAAGCATAAAAATGTAAATAAGAAATCTATGGAGGCGCTCATTAAAACTGGAGCAATGGATGAATTTGCTGAGCGTGGAACTTTGCTTTTCAATTTAGAAAATATGCTCGAATACAATAAAGAAAGTGGGAAACAATCTGCTGACCAAGTATCACTCTTTGGTGGAATGTCAGTAGAATCTTTGCCGACTTTCAAACTCAAACCTGCCGAAGATGTAGCACCTGCGACAAAACTGATCTGGGAAAAAGAATTACTTGGACTTTATATTTCAGGTCATCCGCTCGACAGACTACGTGAAAAATTGGAAAAAAGAGAAATAAATATTAAAAAAATAAAAGAAGAACTTACAAATGGCTATCCGATAAAAATAGCCGGTATTGTTGAAACTGTACGAAATGTAACTACTAAAACAAATCATCCAATGGCATTCATAAGAATTGCAGATCTTACTGGATCTATAGAAGCAGTAGTCTTTCCAAAACTTTATAAAGAAGTTTCTGAGCTTATAGTAGCTGAAAAATGCATCGCCCTTTCTGGTAAAGTATCAATACGTAATGATGAAAAAACAATAGCAATTGAAGCAATAAAAGAAATATAGAAATAAAAAAACTCACTGCATTTCTGCAGAGAGTTTTTGTTTTTAAATAAATTTAAATTACATTTGAATTTATTTGTAAAATAAATCTTTTGATACAACAATTTCTTCATCTTCATCCCAATGACTATGGGTAAGATACTTCGTTGTCTCACCTGAGTTATCTTCAGGTACAACTATCGCAGCTTCGATAGACACATACTTAGGCCTTGCAGTAATAGTGCAACTTTCCTGATCTTCTTTAAATGAAATTTCTAAAGGAAAGCCAAACTTTTCGCAAAAAGACATTAAAAGATCTACGGCTTTTTCAGTTTCTTTGCTGAAGTTTTCTTTCTCCCCTTTTTTAGGGCATTTACAGATAACCGCTTTTGTAAAATCAGCGGTTTGGCATAATACGAAAAACAAAAGGGAGCTGTAACGCCCGCCCAAGTTTTGATGCAAGAATGATTCCAAATCTTGCAGTGATGTTAAAGGTTTTGATTCTTCCATTTTTTATGTACAGTTTAAATTGTTTAAAAATAATTTAATTATATTGATACATTAACATATAAATCATTGAATTGCCAAAACAGACTTAAATAGTAAGAGCCACTTCTGAAAAAACAGAAGTGGCTCCACTCAAATAATTCTTACTCTTACTCTTTGTCTTCATCCTCATAACCCGGAAGCAGTTCTCCAATAATATTGGTAGTAATAAACTCTTTAATTTTAGCCGGATCGGTTGGATGCATCGCGATTGCCATACGAAACTTTACATCGCCCATGTCGGGGGTTAAGCTTGCAAGTCCGATACCACCGGCCTCCATAACTTTTTTCCCTAATTCATAACGTTCAAGATTTACCCTGCCATCTTCAAATGGTGATATGATACCCACATGAATACCAGCATCTGTTGCCAGTTTAATAGCATCAATCCAGGAATACTTCTTTTCTCCATCTTGCCAAGAAATATCTGAAATTTGTCCGGCTCCTTTACATTGTAGGATAACACCATTCAAACGTTTCTTTTCAACAATGTCAGCAAGTATCCACGGTGGTGTATCAACTGACACGCGTATTGTAGCAACAAGGCGCTCAAACTTTTTGTCGAGACGAAGTCCTTGTACATACAAAACTGGGTCTTTGTAACGTACACCATCCAATAACATAATGTGAGGATAAGTTTTTGCTACTGAATGCATACCGGGTGTGTGGAAAGCGATATAGTCGGATTCGTTCTTTTTTGCAAGCCGTGCACCTGAAAGCACATCAGAAATGCATAAATTATAAACTCCAACAATATTCTTGTTAACAAATGTTTTTACCATTCTCAAGGTATTTTCAATTTGCATTTTTACTTCAGAACCACCTTCCTCTTTGGTCATTTGTGCTCCAATAACAAAAAGTGGTTTTTGCAGTGACTGTTTAAACATCATTGCAAGAAATGAAGTTGTTTCCGCTAAACTGTCTGTTCCGTGAAAAATAATAAACGCATCATGGGTTAAATAATTTTCTTCAATAAGTTCTCCCACAAGAACTCTATCAGAGTGAGAAACGTTTGTTGAGTCTTGTCTTTTTGGAAAATCAAAAAGCTGTAACTCAACATTTTTTGGTACTACGATGCCTTCCATCAACTGTGAAGCTGACTTGGCTGGAACTAAAGGATTGCCAATCATTCCTAATGTTCCTCCTGTGTTTAAAATGTAAAATTTCATACGTTTTTTTGTTTTATAATTGTTTATACTGATTTATTTAGATTAGATTCACCGAACCTTCTTTACCACCAAAAAAGCAAAGAAGGTTCAACAAACCCCAATTAAAAAACATTTTTTCAAAAAACTTTTACTAACTAAATTATAGCATATTTAAATACAGATGTCAACTAAAAAACACCTCTTTTACAAGGTGTTTTTTATACGACTGGGTCTTTGTTTATCATTGTTTTAGCTTGCCCATTTAAATTTGTTGTATCTAAAGTAGTGATATCTTCCGGACCTATTTGATCCATAACTTTCAAAACTTTTTCTGGATATGTCTTTATAACTGAGTTGTACGTGCGAAGAATTTGTCTAGTAGTCTTTCCATCATAATAATGTGCTGTTTTAGGATTGTTACCTCCAAGACTCTCGGCAACTATTTGTATAGCCTTTTCTCGAGATTCAAAGTTAATATGACATGAACCATAGCCCAAGAAACTATTTGTTACTTTAACACAAGAATGTATACCCCCTGTCGATTCAATTACAGAGATACCTGGAATAAGACGCCAGTCAATATCTTCATCATGTGCGGCTTGCGCCATCACTTGGCCTAGACCATATAGTGGCATATCATTTTTCTTATAGTATGCATCAATAGCATCGCCTTGAGCTTTTATAAGTAGAGCTGTAGGGTCTATTGGTTCGTTAAGGGCCAATGAGACTAAAGCTGTAGTATTAAGTTTTTGGACTAAGACACTTTGTGGTACATCTACC
Organism: Candidatus Nomurabacteria bacterium; assembly: GCA_026396065.1. Lineage (GTDB taxonomy): Bacteria > Patescibacteriota > Minisyncoccia > Phycocordibacterales > UBA9973 > UBA9973. The sequence continues at coordinate 25,022 of JAPLXO010000001.1, forward strand.
TTTGGAGTTAAACCTGTGGGAGTAACTGCAGTCATAGGTAAGAGAACCAAACCGAAAGCAAAGCGTATTAGATTATTTTTTTTCATATAAAAGCGGTTTTGCTCCGCCAACACCGTATCAATCAAAAAGTCCTTATCAATTAGGCTTTCACCTTATATCAAGGACATATGTATATACTAGCATATTCATATTTAAAAGTCAATAGTTAAACAACGATTTTTGGGTATGTCAAACTTAAAATACGTTGAAAAATAAGGGTATTTTGTCTATATCTGTTTGACAAAATACCCTAAAATATGGGTAATATTGAAGTGTGGATAACAATCTAGACAAGCTTGAGACACTTTTCGGCCACCTTATAGGCTTCCCCTGCTCCCATAGTCACAAAGATGTCGTCTTTGGAGAAAGTATTGCCAGAAACATAGGCTTCAGCTAATTCAAAACTGTCAAAAGCGAGGACTGATTGTCCATTTTTGTTTATCGCCTCAGCCAAGATACCACTTGAGACCTCTGGATCAGGAGCTTCACGAGCAAAGTATATCGGCAAGAGTAAAACCTCGTCAGCTAGGCCAAAGCTTTCAGAGAATTCTTTAAAAAGAGCTTTAGTGCGACTATAAAGGTGAGGCTGGAATAGGACGGTTATTTTTTTAGATCCCTTAGGGTAGATCTCTCGAAGTGCCTGAAGGCTGGCTCTGATCTCTGTCGGGTGGTGAGCATAATCATCATAAACTATCGTACCGGTTTCTGTCACCCCCTTCTTCTCGAGTCTACGCCAAGTGCCGGAAAAACTCGCCAGAGTTTTTCCGGCTTCTTCCAAATTAATCCCTAGCATATCTGCCACAGCCAAAGCTGATGCCGCATTCATACGATTGTGCTCACCTAATACAGCAAGCTTTGGCACTTTTTCTAAATATTTAGAATAATCTTTTATATGATTTTGGCTTTGTGAGATAAATATATCAAATGCTTCCTGTATATCAGCCAAGTCCTTATAACAATCCAAATGGTCTGCTTCTATGTTTGTGATCACACTTATAAATGGGTGAAAGTTAAGCATATGGCGATTATACTCATCTGCTTCTACAACTAAATATTCACTTTCCCCTTTTCTAAAATTACTTCCGAATTTCTTCACAAAAGATCCGACTATCACAGTAGGATCTAGCCCAGCATCTACCATAATATCTGCTACCATTGCAGTCGTAGTAGTTTTTCCATGAGTTCCAGAAATTGCTATCACTTTATATGCTTTTGCAAATTCACCAAGAGCTTCAAAATATGATAGAACTGGTTTACCTGTCGCTTTCGCATTTTCTAAAATTTCTGGACCTCTATAAATCCATGCATCACTATAAATATATAAATCTGCTTCAGGTAAAACGCTGAAATTTTTCTGCAGAAAAATTTCAGCACCTAGCTCGCGAAGTGGCTCCAAAGTCTTTGGGCTCTCTTCATCATTCACACCCGAAACTTCTATCCCTCGAGATATGACCATTTTGGCCAAAGCCGAAATACCAATACCGCCAATACCTACGAAGAATACCTTTTTAATTTTATTAAGATCTATTTCCATTATTTTATTTCAAACCTTTAACTATTTTCATAAATAAATCATTGCGCTCGTATTCATTATTAAACATGCCAAAAGATGTAAAGGCTGGAGAAAATAGAATTATGTCACCTTTTTTAGCAGAAGCTAGAGCTTTTTTTATTACATCTTTAAAATCTATACCGATTTGATTTGTTATTTTTAACTTGTAATTTTTCAACAAAACATCAGTCCCCGTTCCCGGTATCAAAACTATGGATTTACAATTCTTATTTACAACTTTCACAAAATTAGTTAAATCTAATTTTTTATCTGCCCCACCGCATATTAAGATAATGTTTTTCTTTGTACTCTTCAAAGCTTCAATACCTGCAATAGTGGCTTCTGGAGTAGTAGCATTATTATCGTTATATATTTTTATGCCTTTATATGTTTTCAATAATTGTAAACGCCCTTCAAGGTCTTTGAAATTAGCTACGGCTTTTTTAATTTTATTTTCTGATATACCTAGATTTTTCGCCACCGCCACAGCACAAGTCAAGTTCTCCTTATGATGTTCTCCTGGAACATTGAATTTCCAATTTAAAACATCTTTTTTATTAATGACGATAAGCTTTGATTTAGTATCAGTTTTCTTTATAAACTTTTTCATATCAGGGCGAATTATTAAGAAATCACTCTTATTTTGGTATTTAAAAATATTTGCTTTATCAGCAAAATAATCATGCATACTATTTTTGTAATAATTCATATGATCAGGCATAAAAGAAGTGAAGACGGAAATATGAGGAGAAATTCCTGCATCGCCGAAGCCTTGTAATTGCCATGAATCAAGCTCGCACACTAGTATACTTCCATCTTTAACTTTCTTCAAAAGTGGTAATGTCGCTACTCCACGCAAATTCCCTCCGACAAATACATTTCTCTTTAAAGCCTTTTCATTATTTTTCAAAATCTCATATATTAAAGTAGTGGTCATAGACTTACCACGAGTACCCGTCACACCGATAACAGTCACCTCTGGTGCACATTTTGCAAAGAGTGACACATCCATCTCTATAGGGATATTATTCTTCCTTGCTTCATTTATATAAATAGAATCGAGAGGCACACCGGCAGACTTAATAATCATATCTCGGTTTCGGAAATCTTCTAGTCTATGCTCTCCTAATACAAATTTTATTTTTTGAAACTTTTCCAAAGCTTTTACAGAAGTAGCCAATTGTTCTTTAGTCTTTAAATCAGTCACTATCAAATCAGCTCCACATTCTGCTAGAAATTTCGTAAGCCCTAGTCCACGCCCCAAAAGGCCAAGTCCCATCACTGTTATCTTTTTATTTTGAAAATATTGTTTGTAATCTATATTTTTTTCTTGCATCTTATTTTAAAGCTTGTTTTAATTTCTCCATATCATTCCAAGGATGTTTCACTCCTTTAATTTCTAAATAACCTTCATGGCCTTTACCTAAAAGTAAAACAACATCTCCACTTCTTGCAATTTTACATGCTTCATTTATAGCATCAGTCCTATCAATAATAATTTTTATTTTAGCGACTTCACTCATAGAAAGATCAGTGCGCATCATTTCAATTATTTTTTGTGGATTTTCACTTCTAGGATTGTCTGATGTAAATATTGAAATATCTGATAATTCAGCACTTATTTTACCCATAATTCGACGTTTTAATGGATCTCTATCACCACCACAACCAAAAACAGAAATTACCTTGCCTCCTTCTGGCAAAATATCCCTAGTGGTTAAGATTATTTTTTCTAATGCATCTGGTGTGTGAGCAAAATCTACTACACCTAGTACTTTATTTTCAGAAGTAAAATATTCAAATCTACCAACTGGTGGAAGAATGGTGGCAAGTTTTTTTATAACTTCCTCTTGATTAAAACCTAGAAGAATAGATGTAGAATAAACAGCTAAAATATTATATGCATTAAATTTTCCAATAAGTGAGGAATTTATTTCTTTTTCACTTACATATATTTGAATACCAGAAAAACCAAGCTTCACAATTTCTCCAGAAAAATCTTCTTTTCCAGAAAAACCATAAGTGATTTTTTTAGCTTTTGTATCTGTAATCATTGCAATACCATGCAAATCATCAGCATTAGATAAAGCAAAAGCACTTTTAGGTAAAGAATCGAAAAAAGTTTTTTTTGCTAAAAAATATCTTTCAAAAGTTTTATGATAGTCTAAGTGGTCATGAGTAAGATTTGTAAAAATCCCTCCTACAAAATGAATTCCTGCAATGCGTTTCTGGTCTATTGCATGAGAACTCACTTCCATAAATACATACTCGCATCCTTTTTCTGCCATTTCTTTTAAAAGCTTATTTAGGGCTATTGGACCAGGTGTGGTATGTGTAGATGGCCTACTTTCATCCACTAAAATATTTTCAACCGTACCGATAAGACCTGCTTTGTAACCCAAAGCAGTCGTTAAACGATAAAGCATCGTAGCCGTCGTCGTCTTACCATTTGTACCAGTGACTCCAATAATTTTCAATTTACTAGATGGATTACCGTAAAAATGCGCACCAACCAAAGATGCTATCACTCGTCTCTTAATCTTCAAGTTTTTTAATAAATTCACCTTTTTATAATAGCAGAAAAAGACAATAAAAAAAATGCCCCGTATCTCTACGAAGCATTTTATTATTAAAATTTATCTACCTAACCACCAGCATGAAGTGCTGGGTTTAGTTCTGCTTTGTTGCCTTTATGAATTACCTCAAGCTGGCCAGAAGCATTTCTTCGAAAAGTAATATTATCTATTCCAGAAAAATCTATTGCTTTACGAAGCGTGTCTTTTGTTGCTGAAACTTCCATAAAGGGAGTATTTGCAGTAAAACATACTCCAGTTGATACAACACAATTGTTACCCAATGGAATTCCACATTCTGCGAGAGCACCAATAAGACAATCTTTTCCAGCAGATAATACTAATGTATTTCCTCCTGAAAGCGTTCCCAAGAAACCAGCACCCTTTCCAACATCAGTGCCATCACCAATAGTAACTCCAGCAGTAATAGTACCTTCTACCATAGCCTTTCCTAAAGTTCCTGCATTAAAGTTTACAAAACCGTATGGCATTATCGTTGTACCAGGACTCAGGTATGCTCCAAGTCTTGCAGAAAGCGGATTCATAATTCTTACTCCTTCAGGAATTGGAGCTCCAAAAAATAATGGTGGAAATTTATCTACCAAAATTTGTAAAGAATTAAATTCTCCAGACATCCATTTTGTTTTGTTATACTCTTCTGGAGTAAATACTCCGTTAGAAGTCCACACTAATGTAGGCAATGTGCTAAATACTTTTTCAAGATTCAGAACATTTGGTTTGTATTTCAGTCTGGAAATAAGTGCCAGTCTGAAATGTGCATCTGCGATATTTTGTATCGGTTGTGTAGTTAAAAACTCTTCTTTGTGATAAAAAATCACGCTGAAAGAATTAATATTTTCAGAAGAACTCTTTGAAAAAGATTGCAGCGCTTCTACATTTTCATGACGTTTTGTGTCGTCTTCTACGAACATGTGAAAATAACTACTCAGTATGTCCATACTTATTTTAGTCGAAAATTCTTTATAACAGAATGGTGTTTTTTCACCCATTTCTATATTAAAGAATTCCAATAATGCAGATGCAGTTCCGAAATTTCTATCTTTTTCGTTAATTGCCACATTCACACTAAGCCATCTTGTCGCCAAGGTATTCTTTTTAGAATCCTTGTAATTTACACCTATACCAAAAGCAAAAGGCATTTCGTGTTTTTCCTGATATTCTTTGGAAAAAATTCCGAATTCCTCTTTGTTATTGATAAGGCGATCTGTATTTTCGTTTCCCACGTTATTTATTTTTATTATTTTTTTTAATAGAAAATATTTTCTAGTCTTTTTTTGACTCCAGAGTCTTTTCATCTGGTCCTTTCGTAACGGAATGGCTGATTGGTTACAGCAACGGTTGTTTCTAATTAAATATATTTAAAAGAGCAACATTTAAAGAACTTAGTGATATTATTAAATTCACTAAATGTTGCTCTTATTAATAAATAATCTAAATGTCAAAGAGTGTAACTTTTCTTAAAAGTACTATAAAAAATAGTAAAAGTCAATAACTAGGATTTTTATTGCCCGTGGCACTTTTTATATTTTTTTCCACTTCCACAAGGACAAGGATCATTGCGACCAATTTCTTTTTCTGAAAATTCATTTGGTTCAGTATGATTTTCAATAAATTTTTGTTCTGGTTGATCAAGAGTCACCTCGAGGGTTGGATTTTGAGCAGTTTCGTTCATATTTTGAACTAGAGAAATTACTTGATCTTTAAATGATTCTTCCATTTCACGAAACATTTTAAGTCCTTCTTTTTTATATTCCACAATTGGTTCACGTTGACCATAAGCACGGAGATTTACGGAAGAACGAAGATAGTCCATGGATTCAATATGTTCCATCCAAAGTGTATCTGTAGTATATAGTGCAATTCGGCGAACATTTTCCAAAAATGCATCCTCGCCAATTTTTGACATTTTATCTTCAATAATTTTTTCAACTTCTGGTATACCTAAAGATATTTGTCCGAGTAAACTTTTAATTTCTTCTTTTCCTCCTTTCATCATCTCTTGTCTTCTAGCATAGATAGTCTGACGCTGACGATTCATAACATCATCATATTCCAAAGTATTTTTTCTAGAATCAAAATGAAATCCTTCGATTTTTGCTTGTGCACCTTCCAAGGTTCGTGAAATAAATTTATTTTCAATTGGCTGATCTTCGGGAATTCCAAAACGTCCCATCATACTTTTAATTCTTTCTGCTCCGAAGACACGCATCAAATCATCTTCAAGAGAAACAAAAAATTGTGTTGCTCCTGGGTCACCTTGTCTTCCAGAACGTCCACGAAGCTGGTTGTCTATTCTACGTGCTTCATGACGCTCAGTTCCAAGAACAAAAAGACCACCTACGCTTTTTACTTTTTCATATTCTTCTTTAGATGCAGGATTACCACCTAGCTTGATGTCGATTCCACGCCCCGCCATATTTGTAGCAATAGTGACTCCTCCCCACTTTCCTGCTTGAGCTATTATTTCTCCTTCTTTCTCATGATTTTTAGCATTAAGTATTGTATGTTGCACTCCTTCTTGTTTTAAATAAGCAGAAAGTAATTCATTTTTCTCAATTGAAATAGTACCAATCAATACTGGCTGACCTTTTACATTCAATTCTTTTATTTTCTTTGCAATTGCTTGAAATTTTCCTTTCTCTGTTTGAAAAATAACATCGCCATTATCAATACGCATAACAGGGCGATGAGTTGGTATTACAATAACATCTAAACCATAAACTTTTAAAAATTCTTCAGATGAAGTCTCAGCTGTTCCTGTCATACCTGAAAGCTTTTCGTAAAATCTAAAATAATTTTGGAATGTAATAGAACCGGATGAGCGAGTTTCTTTTTCAATCTTTACTCCTTCTTTAGCTTCTATTGCTTGGTGTATTCCTTCACTCCAACGACGTCCTGGCTGAAGTCTGCCAGTAAATGGATCTACTATAATAACTTCACCTTCTTTAACCACATAATCTTTATCTTTTTCAAAAACTGCTTGTGCTTTCACTGCAGTTTCTAAATGATGCACATATTTTATTCCCTTTTCTGTATAAATATTTGAAATTCCGAGCAAGTCTTCTGCTTTATTAATACCAACATCAGTCAAACTAATAGCTTTAAGCTTTTCATCTACAGTATAATCAAGATCTTTTTTTAATTTTTTTGCAATTTCTGAAAACTTAACATAAAAATCTTCTGAATCTCCAGATGGAGAAGAAATAATGAGCGGTGTACGAGCCTCATCTATCAAAATAGAGTCTACCTCATCTACTACAGCAAAATAATGTCCACGTTGTGTGAGTTGTGAAATATGTGTAGCTAAATTGTCACGCAAATAATCGAAACCATATTCATGGTTTGTACCATAAGTGATATCTGCATTATAAGCTTCTGCCCTAGAACATGGTTTTAAAAATTCATATAATATTTTAAATTCAGACTGAACTATTTCATCTTTATTTTCTTTGTGTGCAGGATCATACAAATAAGAAACATTTTGTGAATTTATCACACCGACAGAAAGACCAAGAAAATTGTAAATTTGCCCCATGCGTACAGAGTCACGACGAGCGAGATAATCGTTCACAGTTACAACGTGTACACCCTTTCCAGCAAGTGCATTTAAATAAACAGGCAAAGTAGCGACATTTGTCTTACCTTCTCCTGTCTTCATCTCAGCTATTTTTCCTGAATGCAAAGCCAAACCTCCTATAAGCTGTACATCATATACACGTTCGTTTAGACATCTTTTACCAGCTTCGCGAACTAAAGCAAAAGCTTCTGGTAAAATAGAATCCGAATGCTCACCTTTAGCAATTCTTTCTTTAAATTCAAGGGTCTTTTTAGGAAAATCTTCATCTTTCAACACTGAAATACCAGCCTCTAGCTCATTTATACTATTTATTATACCGCCAGCACTCTTTATAAATTTAGAGCTAGCGTCACCAAATATATTTTTAAATCCAAATGCCATAAATTATATATTACCATAAAAACGACAAAATCCCTCTTGTCGAAACTAAAGGGATTTTGTGTAAAGAGAAAAGATTATTTCTTTCCTTTCTTTGCTGTTTTCTTTGTAGCTTTCTTTGCTACTTTCTTTGCCTTCTTTTTTGCTGCCATAAAATTTTTTTTAATTAAATTAAATTTTTAAATAAGTTTTATAATAATAGCGACCTAAGAAAATTAAAAATAATTTTCTTAAAATATTTATTATAAAGAACTACTTTAATTATCCCGCATAAAAAATATAATGACAATACTTTTTTCACAAAACTGTGGATAACTTTTAAAAAAATAAAAATTTATTTTTTTAAACCCAGCACTAAATTTTTCTAAACATTAATAAGTTCATAAAAATAAATTTAAATAATTAAAAATAAAAATTATTTTAAAATTTTAGTGCTGGGGTAAAATTAGAAATAAAAAAATCGCTTTCACTTGAAGCGAGTCATGGCTAACCTCCAACATATGTGCCTATGTGAGTGCGATGACCCGCTACAGATAAAAACGATTCTGTATATAAATATACTTATTTATTTGTATTTAAATTATAGCATAAGACTAACATTAGCCCCAACCTAAAGATAGCAAAATAGTTGAAACTAAAAAACGCCCCTTAGAATATAAGGGGCGTTTTATTTGTTAATACCTACAGAACTTTATATTTGTTCTGCTTTTGCTTTTTTTGCTGCCAATTTTGCAGCATAGTTTTTCCAACCATTAAAATCATAAGGGCTGGTTGGAGAACCATTCATACCGCAAGCGATATAGTGAAATACCAGACTATAGGTATTTTCTAAATCTACTCGCAACATGCTGGGCAATGTTGTTTTTAATCTTGATTCTTTTTCCAAGAAATCAAGGATTGTGGGAATTCCATCCACTCCTTTTTTTACCAAGTATTTTAATTCATAGGAACCTCCTATGATACTTGATAAATCAATTTTGTGGGTCCGGAACTTCCCATCAATCTCAACAACTTTTCGTTCAAGAGAATCGATGAATAATTTTGTTGTTGTTTCTTCTTTTTTCAAAGCTTCTGCTTCTGCATTAGCTTTTTTTGTTTTTTGATCTACTTTTTTTGCCATGATTTTGTTTAATTAGAAAATTAATTTATGAATTTACTTTTATTTACCGATACGATCCGGCAGATCTTCATAACATACAAAAGTTATAGAGAACACTTTGAAAAAAAATCATTCCGTCCAAAGTGTTCTCTACACTCCTCTAATTAAACAAATATTTCAAAGATCTTTTATTAGGTCGAGTGTAGCATGAATAACTATAAAAGTCAAGTATTATAAGCTATTTTGGGAAACAAAAAATCCCCTTGCGGGGACTTTTTGGGCACTTATGTTGTTTCATAAATAATGTAAGGAAACATCCTCACACTCACAAAGATAGTATATCATACTTCAAATAAAAAAGCAAGTTTTATCTCTTGTAAAAAGTGGAAATCTCTGGTATATTGTTTTTGCAGGTGTCGGGCAGTTGCTATGGCTTTCGAGCTATAGAGGAAAGTCCGAACACACAATGGTTTAATCCATACACGTAATGGGTAACGCCCATACACAGCGATGTGTAGTTGCGAACAGAAACGACCCGGTTAAGTCCGGCTGAAACGGCTAAATACTTACGCGTGTGCAAGATCGTGCCTATCGCAAGATGGGAGAATCGCTTGAGCCATAGAGTAATTTATGGCCTAGACAGATAACTGTCGATCCCCTTTTGGGGTGAACAAAATTCGGCTTATAGACACCTGCAAAAAAAACGAGAGTCCCGCCCTTTAAAAGGCGGGACTTTCTTTTTTCTAAATATAAAAATTGGCAAAATAAAACCCCCGTACATTGCTGTCCGAGGGTTTGATTCAATCAGTATTTTTTAATTCACGGAAACTTTCCGCGTGTACGATCCCCGTTTATCATTTTGAATATGAATAAAGTAAATACCAGGGGTCAAATTATCTTTGTCAATTTGAAAAGTTCCATCTGCTTTAAAATCGCGAACTGTGCGACCTGTAATATCAGATACTGAAACTTTATAATTACCATTTTTTATTTCTACGGTAAGTACATTTGAAAAAGGATTCGGGTACATGTTAATTAATTCTTCGCCTACTTCTTCGATTCCAATACTTAACATACTGCTTAGCGAACCGCTACAACCGTTTGCATCGGTTGCAGTTACAGTATAGCTGGTTGCTGTTGTGAAGGTCATTGACTGACCGGCACCACCAGGATTCCAAATATAGTTGTAAGGGGCACTTCCTCCAATTGCTGTTGCCACAAGAACACTTCCGGCTCCATTAACTATTACAGTTGGATTCGGATGAATGACAATAGGAAGACTGTTTGCAGTAGCACTACAACCAAAAGAATTTGTAACTATTACACTATAAATTCCGGCTGTATTTGCATTTGTAGTCTGCCCGATTGTTCCATCGGACCAAGAATAATTCCCAGTCGTAGGATGAGCAGTCAACAATACACTATTACCATCACAAACTGCTAAGTTTCCACCATAGGTGATACTAGCATTTGGTAATGGATTCACAGTTACAACAGTAGGTGTAGACGTCTTTGAACATCCATTTGCACCAGTTACTGTTACAAAATAACTTCCACTTGCCGACACAATATTCGTCTGTGTCGTTACTGAGTTGTTCCATAAATATGAAGCGCCACCAGTTGCAGTTAGTTGAACTGAATTTCCGAAACAAAGTGTTGTCGGACCACCAGCAAAAATATTTGCTGTAGGTAATGGTTTTACTAAAACTGGTACCGAAGTACCTGTAGAAGAACAACCATTAAGATCAGTACCTGTTACATTGTAATTTCCAGTAGTAGTAACTACTGTCGACTGTGCATTTGTTCCATCGGTCCATAAATAAGAAACGAAACCGACAGATGCTGTCAAAATTACATTATCACCATCACAAAAAGTGGTCGAACCACTTGTGCTTATTGTTGGTGGTGCTGGTAATTGATTCACTGTTACAGTCACCGGTGGTGACGTAACACTACATCCTCCTACAGAAAGCTGAACAGTGTATGTTCCACTTGAGTTCACAGTTATACCATTCGTATGATAAGGCCCATTACTCCATGTGATGTACCCCGATGAAGAGGAACTCATTAAAAGCACAGAACCTCCCTGACAAAAAGTTGTAGGACCTTGCGGGTTTATCACCACGCTTGATACTCCATTCACTGTGATAGTGAAAACATATGTTGAGTTTGCAGTGCAACCAAGAGTAGTACCAGTTACGGTATACGTAGTAGTCACACTTGGTCTTGCTCCTACAACTGCTCCGGAAAGATTTCCCGGCATCCAGCTGTAAGTAGTTGAACCAGATCCAGTTGCTACAAAAGTAACTGAATCGCCAACACAAATCGAAGTAGCAGTTGCACTCACTGAAATTGGTGGTGTTGGAGTTACTGTCACTGTCACTGTTGAAGTGGCAGAACAGTTTCCATTAGAACCAGTTACAGTATAAGTAGTTCCAGTTACTGGCATCACTGTCCAAGTTGGACCGATGTTAGCTCCTGAATTCCAGCTGTAAGTAGTAGCTCCACTTACTGTTAGCGTTGTAGATGATCCGTTGCATATAGATGCATTGGACGCAGACGCAGTAACAACTGGTGGTGAAACTACAGTCACAACTGCAGTAGTACTAACTGAACAATGATGTTCGATAGTGCCTGCTGTTTCTACCACTGTATAAGTCGTAGTACCACTCGGTGAAACAGAAAAAATGTTTGAATTCCAAAAGCTTCCTCCTGGACTCCATTCATAAGTTACATTTGCCTGGTTTGCTGTTAGTGTAGTTGTTTGCCCAAGGCAAATTGTAATACTGTCAGTTCCACTTGCAGTAGTTATTATTGGTGTAGGTGTTTGTATAACCGTCACCTCTACCGTTTGTGGAGTTCCAGAACAATTTCCGTTGGAACCAGTTACTGTATAAGTAGTTGTTACATTTGGTGAAACTGTCACACTTGAACTGGAAAGATTTCCCGGCATCCAATTATAAGAGTTAGCACCATTTGCAGACAATGTAATAGATGTACCAAAACAAATTGTTGTTGGTAAATCTACACTTAGTATTGGTGTTTGATTTACAGTAACATTTACTGTAGCAGTGTTTGAACATCCACTTGTAGTACCAGTTACGGTATAAGTAGTGGTTCCAACACTTGGTGTAACACTCCAACTTTGACCAGAATGATTTCCTGGCATCCAGCTATAAGTAGTAGCACCACTTGCGTGTAAAGTTATTGATGAACCGGAACAGATGCTAGTATCGTTTGATACAGTTACTGTCGGTACAGGATTTACTACGATTTGAATCGTAGCTGTTGATGTACCAGTACAACCACTTGTAGAACCTGTTACGGTATACGTTGTAGTCGCACTCGGTGAAACAACTGTACTGTTTCCATTAAATGGAACTCCATCTAATTCATAAATAGATACTCCAGTCATTGTTAAAGTGACAGAGCTTCCATTGCAAATTATTGCTGATGGAGATGGTGTAATTGTAATTGGTGGATTGGAAGTGATTGTAACTGTAACTGTTTGTGCAGTCGCAGAACAAATTCCATTCGAACCAATCACAGTGTAAGTAGTAGTCGTTGCTGGTGTCGCTACAGGGTTAGCAATGTTTGGATCGCTTAAAGTTCCTGCAGGTAACCAAACATAACTTGTAGCACCACTGGCTGATAACTGATTTGAGGAACCAGGACAGTTTGTCACTGTTCCACTCACAGCTACAGTCGGCACACTAGTCACAGTCACTGTTGTAGTAGCTGTGTTTGAACATCCACTTGTAGTACCAGTTACGGTATACGTAGTAGTTGTTACTGGACTAGCTACAGGATGTTGAACATTTGCATGATCAAGACCAGTAGCTGGTAACCAGCTGTACGTAGTAGCACCATTTGACCCAAGTGAAACTGAGTTTCCTGCACAAATTGCAGCATCCATACTTGCAGTTACATTCGGTAATGCATTTACTGTTACTGTTTTTGTTGCAGTTCCAGTGCAACCACTTTCTGATGTACCTGTTACAGTAAACGTAGTAGTTGCACTTAAAGGAATTCTCACAATTGTTCCAGAAAGATTTCCTGGCATCCAATTGTAAGTACTTGCACCTGATGCGGTAAGTGTAATTGAATCTCCGGCACATACTGTTTGATTTCCTGTAACCGAAACCGGCACAGGTAAACAGTCTGTCCAAAAATTGATTGTGTCATCACGCATTACAAGTCCAGTAGAATCGTACGAATCAATATGAATTTTTGCTCTCACTAAATTGTGAGGAGCTAAACCACTAATTTGATAAGTAGTTGTTCCACTGATTGCATTCGCACCATAGTACATAATTGTACTTGGTGGAGTTGATACACTTGTGTGAGCACTCCAGTTGTAAGCACTGTAAGTCACTTCAGATGAATCTGCAGGTATCAGATTACTCCAAGTCCCCACAACATACACTGTCGTTGTTCCTACTGTGTTTACTACTGTGTCAATGTTTACGTTTTGACTTTCAGTTTTTCCTACGTTAGCTAGTAATCCAATTACCAGCATAACACTCGTTACGATTTTTTTCATTCTTCTTTTTTTTTGATTGTTTTTGTTTAAAATTAAATTAAAAATTTGTTTTTTATTTTAATGTGTCAACATAATTCATGAAAAAATCGTAAAGATTTTACTTGAATTAGGAATAGCATTTTCAGACATCCCTTATAAAAAAAGAGACGGCCAAAATGCTATTCCTAATGGCTATTAAGACTAAATTAGGCGAAGAATGTCAAAGATCTTGCTCTAGCGGTATCATAGCATAATAGACACCCTATTGTCAAGCTAGATATTGACTTTTAAATCGCATTATGCTAAGATATACAGGTAAAATAAATTAGCAAAAAAACATTATAAATAAAGCTTTTTTAAAATATATGAAAAATATCATAAAAAAATCAATAGCATTTTTAGCGGTCGTAGTCCTTTTAGGGCTTAATATAAATACAGCTTCTGCTGCACCTGCAACTCAGGCTTCTACACTAGCGGCTATTAATGTCACAGGTACTTCTATGACTCTTCGTGGAAATTACACTACTAACGCAATATCAACAGGTATTATTAATACTTGGTTTGAATATGGAAATAATTACAATACAGTATTGAATGGTGGTGGAACTACATTAAACTATTCTTCCCCTGCTACTTCATTTGGAAGTTTTCAAGCAAACTTAACTGGATTAACTCCAGGAAATACTTATTACTTCCGTGCAGTAGTTTCTCAAAATGGTTCAATAGGATATGGAGACCCATTATCACAGATGACTACACCTAGTGTACAGATCACGGCTGCAGCTTCTACATTGGCTGCTACAAACGTGACAGGTACTTCTATGACTCTTCGTGGAAATTATACTACTACTGGAACAGGTATTATTAATACTTGGTTTGAATATGGAAATAATTACAATACAGTATTAAATGGTGGTGGAACTACACTTAATTATGCTTCACCTACTTCTTCATCTGGAAGTTTCCAAGCAAACTTTACTGGCCTAACAGCAGGAAATACTTATTACTTCCGCGCAGTAGTTTCTATTGGTGGACTTATTAGACACGGAGATACACTTTCACAAATGACTACAGCAGCCACTTCTACTGTACCTACTTTGACTGATATCTCACCTGCTAGTGGAATATCTGGAAATACATATCCTATCACTTTAACAGGAACAAATTTTGGAACTAATCCAAATGTTTCTTTTAGTTCAGGAATTACTGTAAGTGCAATAACTGTAAACACTACTGGTACAAGTATCACTCTTACAATTGTGATTTCAAATACGACGGTAGGTGCACATGACGTAACGGTGACAAATGGTAGCCAAGTTTCAAATATAAAAACATTCACAGTGAATGCTCCAGCAAGTAATACTTGCGCTACTACAACACCTACTATTTCTTCTATCTCTCCTTCTTCTGTCACAGCTGGTGCAGGTACCACAAACCTTACAGTAAATGCAACAAACTTAACAAACGGAACATCTATTGTTTTATTTAATGGATCAAGTAGAACAACTACAACAAATGGTAACGTGGCTACAGCTACTTTAAATTCTTCTGATACAGCTTCTGCTGGAAGTTATACAATCACTGTAACAAATGGAACAAATTGTGTTTCAAACGGAAAAACTTTTACAGTTAACTCTTCTGGTGGAGGAGGAGGTGGAGGTGGTGGAGGAGCTTATTACACTTACCCATCAATTAGTACAGTATCTTCATCTGTAAATGGATCAACTGTTACAATAAATGGATCAATGAATCCAAACTATAATACTGCTACTTCTTGGTTTGAATATAGTACAGACTCATCAACTGTCTCATCTGGAAATGGAATTCAAACTACACACAATGCTCAAGGATCTGGAAGTGCAACAATAAACTTTAGTGCTTCTCTTTCACTTTCTTCAAACACTACTTATTATTTCCGTGCAGTTGCAAATAATTCTTATGGAACTGTATATGGTAATATTTTATCTTTCACTACTTCTGTAACATCTAATAATCAATTAGCAGTTACAACAGTGGCAGCAACAGATAAGACTAATAATTTTGCTAGATTAAATGGTGTAGCAACAACTCAAAATGGTTTATCTACAAAAGGATACTTTGAGTATGGTACAAGTGCTTCTTTGGGAAATACAACAACTCAGCAAAACCTAGGAAATACAGATGGAGTTGTGAATTTTTCTGACACAATCTCAGGATTAACTATAGATACAATATATTATTTCCGAGCAGTTGCTTTAAATCAAAACAATACTGTACGTGGAGAAATATTTGTATTCCAAACTGGCGTTACCCCAACTTCTACTCCAGTAAATACTGGTCCAAAAGTTTCAACAGCTAAAAGTAGTATTCTTACTATAACCACAAAAACAGACAATGTTTCTATTGGTGATAAAGTAGAATATCTTGTAGTATTAAAAAATACTACTACAAGTAATTTTGAAAATGTAATTGTAAACGTACAGTTACCGAAAGAAATAGCTTTTGATGAATCAAACTTTGGTAAAAAAGGATTAAACAATGAAGTAGTGTTAAATGCAGATACTATGGTTCCAAATCAAACAAGCTCAATGACAATAAAAGGACACGTAGTTTCTAAAACAACTTCACAAGACGTAGTAATTACAACAGCTACAATGACATACAATGTAGCTGGTTCTACTACACAAAAAGATGAAATTGCTTATGTTACAAATCATATTAGTGATAATAGTAATTTAACAGCTGCTTCAATCTTTGGTGCAAATTTCTTACCAAAAACTTTGATTGGATGGTTATTACTTCTTCTAGTTGCATTCGGTTTAGTTGTCGTTGGAAAAAGATTATTTGTTGGTTCTCTTTTTAAAAGAGCTACAAATCAATCAAGCCATGACGATCATATGCATGCATAATAAAACAAGATAAATAAAAAAACCGCCGTTATGGCGGTTTTTTTATTTATAAGAAAGAATATCTCCAATTTGTAAATTATTTTTATCTGAAAATCCAGCATTTAATTCTAATACATATAATGCGTCTTCATTGGAAGAAAAAAGTTTTGGGTAAGAATTTGGTTCTAAATTTTTTTCTATATAAACAACTTTCATATCACTATTAATCCAAATAATATCTAGTGGAAAAAGCATGTCTTTCATCCAAAAAGCATATTTGTCAGGAACATCAAATACAAAAAACATCCCTTGATTATTTAGTAAAGGAGCATGTCCAGAAAGACCAAGCTCTCTTTTAGCTGAAGTATCAGATATTTCAACATCGATAGTCTGCCCAGAAATTATAACTTTATCCATCACGGCTATTTGATCAGATGTTGGTTTAGAATGAATAGAACTTATATTATAATAAAAAAATAATATAAAAAATAATATAACTAAACTAATTATTATGAAAATACTCTTTTTCATAATTAATATTATATCAGAAAATTAATAAAACCTGTTACATACAATACGCAACAGGTTTTATACAATTAATGATATGTCTACTTACTATTTCCCAATAAAAAAGGGAAAGTCATAGTTTTCATAGCACCTTTGCAAAAGAAATTGCAATTGTGATAAAAACCTTTCTCTGAGGGTAAAATATGATCATCAGCATCAACTAATATATCTATTTCTTTTAGAGTTTTCATATACAAGTCAATTTCTTGAAAATCAGACTCACCCTCCATGTTGTCCAAAAAATTAAGAATGGATTCTGGTTTTGATAAATTAACTTTGAAATATCGCTCAAGTGATTCTTTAAATTTGGTTTCTGCATTCTGATACTCTTCTGTTTCTTTTTCTTCAGAAATATATTTTCTGATTCTTTTGTTTGTTACAAAATAAATACGAAAAATTATTATAATGCATGCAATAATTATGCCAACAAAAAAATAAATCATATTTATATGTGGTGGAGTTTCATTAGCAAAATAAATGGCCAATGAAAGAAAAAATAATGCGATTAGAATAAACAAAAATTGAGACTTCCTTGCCTCTTTTTTTTGAGATTTTCTAATCGGCCGTACGCTCTTATCTAATACTGAATTAAATTCATTAAAGATGTGATTAAATGTAAGTAAATTTTTCATTTTTATATCTATTATTAGTTAGTATTTAGTTTAATTATCAAAGCAACAAAGACCATAAATGACCTACGTGGCTTTGATAAAAACCTTATAAAAACTAATTTTTTCAAAGGACAAACTATTACTTAAACAATACTCTATATAAACAAAAAGTCAATTTTAATTGAGAGACACACAAAAACCGCCAATTTCTTGGCGGTTTTTGTTTTGTGCTGTTCTTTGTTTTGTTTCGTTCTATTAACTCAGGTCTTTCCCTTGTTGTCATCATATATTTTTAAGTCCTTGATATGCATAGACTATTGTGTGCTCAATTGAGGCACACAACACCGACTCAATTAATCCAAGAATTTAATAAATTAATTTCTCTTGACGAAACCAGTGGCCTCGTCACGTGCCCTCCGAAGAGGACACGGGACATTTTTTCAAATTGAATTATTCCACGAGCAGCTTCCGCTACCCGTGCCTTGTTACGACTTAGTCCCTGTCACCGAATTTGCCTTAGGCCCTCCGAACGGAGGGACTTCGGGCACTCCCGGCTCCCTTGACTTGACGGGCGGTGAGTACAAGACTTGAGAACGTATTCACCGCAGTTTAGCTGACCTGCGATTACTAGCAATTCCAGCTTCATGGAGTCGAGTTGCAGACTCCAATCCGAACTGAGGCTATTTTTATTACGATTAGCTCAGAGTCGCCTCGTCGCTGCGCGTTGTAATAGCCATTGTATTATGTGTGTGGCCCAGGGTATCAAGGGACATGCTGACCTGGCGTCATCCTCTCCTTCCTCCCCCGCCTAAAATTTCGTTACCGATTTTAATCGGAACAAAAACTTAGGCGGGGGCGGTCTCGTCTGACACTTATAACAGACAACGAGGGTTGCGTTCGTTACCCCACTTAAGGGAACAATTCAAACCACGAACTGACGACGGCCATGCATCACCTGTCAACTAGCCTTGCGGGGGCTCTAGTTTCTTAGAGCTTTCACGTTGATTTCTAACCCTGGTAAGGTTCTTCGTTTACCATCGAATTAAACCACATAATCCACTGCTTGTGCAAGTCCCCGTCTATTCCTTTGAGTTTTAACCTTGCGGTCGTACTTCCCAGGCGGATCTCTTAACGCGTTAGCTAAGCCTCTCAGAGGGTCGATACTCCGAAAAGCGAGAGATCATCGTTTAGGGCGTGGACTACTGGGGTATCTAATCCCATTCGCTACCCACGCTTTCGTGCTTCAGTGTCAAATATGCGCCAGTTTGCTGCCTTCGCATTTGGTGTTCCCAATAATATCAACGGATTTC
>JAPLXO010000002.1 GCA_026396065.1 Candidatus Nomurabacteria bacterium
TTTTGTAAGTAGTTTTAGGAATGTTTTTAGTGGGGATGGAGGAGTTTGTATTTGTATTGGTGGAGTTGTAATTGGAATGATTTCAGTAATTGGTTGAGTTACTGGGGTTGAGGGTGAAGTAGGGTTTGGTGGTGGAGGAGGAGGTGGTGGTGGTGGATATATAGGATTGCAATTTGTATCTTCTGGATGGTTTGTACAATTTCGTATCTCTTGCTGACAAACTGCATCTTCAGGATGATTAACACATGTTCGTATTTCTTGGCAATCTAATAATGTTGGATCATATGTGCAATGATTTGGACATTGTGGTAAACCTGGGTTAGCGATACATGGATTTGGTGGAGGATTACAATTGCTAGTACAACCACCACTATGATGATTTTCACTTCTAATCTCAAAACTACTAACCGAAAGCGGTGGTAAAGATGGATTTCCAACAGAGTCAGTCACAGTGATTGTGCAGTTACTATATGTATTAGAACTTAAATTATTAAAAATAATTGTATTTGCTCCGACTGTAGCACTAGTTGTAGTTGAAGTGCAAGAACCTCCATATGTAATGTCTCCAGCTTCATCGGTAGTAAATGTATATGATGGGTTATGATTTGTAGAAGGAGTGTTTACTGTAGTTGTTTCTGAAATAATTGGAGCAGTTAAATCTATCGTGAAAATATCAGCATTATCTGTGTCTTCTGTTGCATGACTATTGTTATCAGTTGTTCTTACATACATTGTATGTCCACCTTCAGCTAGTGCGCTTGGTGTACAAGTAAATGTTTCTGATATTTCATCAAAAGCTGCATCATCTGCAACACAAGCAGTCCATGCTCCAGCTACACCATCCATTTGAAATTCAACACTAGCAACAGTACCAAGATCATCTGTGGATGTACCAGAGAGTACTGGTGTCGTATTATTTGTAGGATCAGGAGAAATTGGTGTTAGTGTTAAAGTTGGATTATAATCGAGGATGAATTTTTGAAAACGCCTATTAAAAAAATCAGTGGCATAAATATTGTCATTTGCATCTATTGCCAAATCACCATAGTCTATTTGTGTATTAAATTGACCGTCACCAGCACCAGCATAACCACTCTGACAACCAGAAACACAAACCTGAAAAGCATTTGTGCCATCATCCACCCCCCAACCAAACATTGATATAAAATTACCTAAAGTATCAAATTCTTGAATACGTTGACGGCCAGAGTCAAAAACAAAAATATGATTCTTTGAATCTATTACGGATTTGGTTGGAAAAGAAAAGTGACCTTCACTTGTGCCCGATGACCCCCAAGAAATATCAAGTACTCCAGATGGAAGAAATTTTTGAACACGATTACCATAATCTGTTGCATAAATATTTCCATCCAGATCAACTGAAACAGCCTGAGGTGTGTCAAACGAACCAGAACCAAATTGTATATCAAAAGTAGCATCTGAATTAAATCTTTGAATGACTCCATTATTCCAATCTGGAATATAAATCTTTCCATTACTATCTATTGTAATATAACCCATGCCCCAAAATTGACCATCACCACTGCCTAGTGTTCCAGTCTGGCAATCTGCCAATAAATGTGATATTGGTTCACAAATTTCAAAAGCAGCAGCCCCAGTATTTACTCCCCAACCAAAAGTTTTTATGAATGTTCCAGAAGAATCATATTCTTCTATCCTATAAAGAGTTTGATTAGTAATATACAAATTATGACTAGCATCTACAGCCATTCCACCATTAGTATTTGCATAAGGTAAAAGAAATGATATAAAATTTCCGTCTGACTCAAATTTATGAGTACGTATTTGTGTATGCCCTTCACCTACATATATATCACCATTTGGATCTACGGCGATGGTTTCTGGTGTATGAAATTCTCCAGGACCTGAACCAAAGCTACCAATTTTCATAGAAAAAATATATGAGCTAGAAGCATTAGTATTATTTAAAAAAGAAGAAAAAGCTGTAGCTATGACTAAAACTACAATTAAAATATTTAGAAGGAATTTAATTTTAATTTTTTTTTTAAAAATCATATATTGTGTGCCCTCGGTACGAATCGAACGTGCATCTATTCCTTAGGACGGAACTGTTCTATCCATTGAACTACGAGGGCAAGCTTCAAATACTATGAAGCTATGCCTAGCAATTCAGCAATTTTTGGTTTATTAAAGCCAACAACGAGATCGTCACCAATTATTATAACTGGCACACCCATTTGTCCACTTTTATCAATAAGCTCACTTCTCTTTTCTTTGTCAGCTGCTACATCATATTCTGTATAGGCTACATTATTTTCCTTAAAAAAATCTTTTGCCATATGACAGAAATGACAACTCGGTGTTGAATATATTGTTACATTTTTCATATATTATCTACTAAAATTAATTATTAATTATATCTATTATATCACAAATATTTTTTATTTAAACCAACTTTTTAGATAAGCCCAAAATGATTTATCGTTTTGACTATCTTGATTATTAGCCTTATCCTTATCATCCACAATAATTACAAGTCCTTCCCCATCTTTTGCAAGACCAAACTTATCACGTATAGTCTCATCTACGCCATTTTGTGTATTTAATTTATTTATATCTGAAGAAAGACGATCTTTCTCTTTTTGTAAATTAATTATTTTTTGCTCTGCAACATTTTTATCTCTATACATTTGTTGTGCCTTTCCAGCAAATTTAATGACATTCCAACCAAAAAATAAAATAAACAAACACAAAATGACCATTCCTAGCTTTGAATGTAAATATCTATTAAGTATGCTTCTTTCTTGAGAATTTTTCATAATCTGATACAATCATTATAATGATTTTCGGAAAAAAACACAAAAAGAAAATACAAATTATTTGGACGGTTTTATGCGTCTTTATAATTATTAGTATGATATTGCTTTATACGCCAATATTCCAATAAATAAAGTGACGCTGTAGGGTTTGATTTAACTTTTTTAATTTTCACCAGACCTCATCATTTTCAAAAAAACCTCTTGCGGAATATTTACTTTTCCGCGTTCTTTCATTTTCTTTTTGCCTTTTTTCTGTTTTTCTCGAAGTTTCATTTTTCTAGTAATATCTCCTCCGTACATATGCTGTGTGACATCTTTCATAAATGCTTGAGTAGTCCTTGAGGAAAGAATTTTTCCTAATGCTTTAGCTTGAATTTTTGTCGCAAACATTTGCCTAGGTAAAAGTTTGTGTAATTTTTCTACTGCTTCTTCTGCATCTTCTTGTACTCTTTTCCTAGAAACAACTCTAGAAAAAGCTGGGACAATTTCTTCAGCCACAAGCAAATCTAAACGTGTTACATTTGCTTCACGCATTTCACCTATTTCATATGAAATCGATGCATAACCAGAGGATACGCTTTTTAATTCATCAAAGAAATTTCTCATCAGTTCACGAAGTGGCATTTTCAAAGATAAAGATGAGCGATTATCTCCGAAACTTTCTGTCTCTCCTACTTCTGCCTCATGAACGAAAAGCAATTGCATTATCGGACCCAGATAAACAGAAGGCGTAATAATTTTTACAAAAACCCAAGGTTCAAAAACTTCTTTTATATTCCCTTCTTCTGGGAAGAAATACGGTGAATAAATTTTTTCTTTTTTACCATTATTCAATGTAACTTCATAAGTGATAGATGGTGTGGTTACAACCAAAGCTAAATTAAACTCTCTTTTTAGTCTTTCAACAATAATTTCCAAATGAAGCATTCCTAGAAAACCACAACGAAAACCACGACCAAGTGATCCTGAAGATTCTTCTTCAAAAGAAAAAGAAGAGTCGGAAAGTTTTAATTTTCCAAGCGCTGCTTTTAAATCATTAAATTGATCAGCATCTTCAGGAAAAACTGAAGCCCAAACCACAGGTCTGGGTTGCATATAACCCGGAAGCTCTGGCAATGGATTTTTTAATAATGTAATAGTATCTCCGACACTTGCTATACCTGGCTTTTTAATTCCGGTAACTATATAACCAGTCTCACCTGCTCTCAGAAATTCACATGGAGTTTCTTCTGGAGAAAAAGTTCCAACTTCGAGTGAAGTAAATTTTTCTTTTGAAACAGAAAAAAGTAAATTTTCATTTTTAGAAATTTTTCCATCAAGAACTCGTACGTAAACTATTACACCTTTATGATTTGAATATTTAAAATCAAAAATAAGTGCACGGCAACTATTTGTATCTATAAAAGTTTCAGTCGGTGGTGGCACTCTTTTTATAACTTCATTCAACAAATTTTCCACACCTTCACCTGTGCGTCCTGAAACTAAAAGAATTTCATTTGGATTACAATTCAAAAGCTTTACAACTTCATCTTTTACATCTTCCACACGAGATAAAGGAGAATCTATTTTTGATAATACAGGAATGATTTTCAATCCTCCCTCGCGCGCCATAGCAAGCGTAGTGAGCGTTTGAGCCTGCACACCTTGAGTTGAGTCAACGAGCAAAATCGAACCTTCTACAGCCTTTAAAGCGCGAGAAACTTCATATGAGAAGTCTATATGCCCAGGGGTATCAATTAGGTTTAAAGTGTAGTTTTCACTACCATTTTTATACTGCATTCTAACCGGTTGCATTTTAATAGTAATTCCCCGCTCACGTTCAAGCTCCATACTATCTAGAACTTGGTCGCGCATCTTACGTGTCTCAATAGTATGAGTGATTTCAAGCATGCGGTCAGCCAATGTAGACTTCCCATGGTCAATATGAGCGATAATACTAAAATTTCGAATCTTTTTTAAATCCATGACTCTATACTAGCAGAAATTATCAAAAATTTCATTAATTTTAGGCTATATATGCTATACTAAAGAAGTCGCAAATTATTAAAAATAATTCTTAAATCAAGTATGAATACAGAAAATAAATGTGGATGTGCAGGTGAAAATATGTGTGGAAATTGTGCTGGAGTCGGAAAATGTGGAATGATGGTAAATGGATGTAATTATAAACACAAAATTTTAAAGAAGCTTTTAATATTCTTAGTTATGATTATAATTTTTAATCTTGGTATGAAGATTGGTGAAGTAAAAGGTATGTTAAAAATGAACATGTATTACAATTCACAAAAATCTATACAAACACAAAATAGTAATTATGCTTATCCAATGATGGGTGGGTTTGAAGGAAATTCTGTAAACTAAATAAAAAAGCTAATTACTTTAAAATTAAAAAATTCTACAATTTGTAGAGTTTTTTAATTTATTCAACATCCTCTTGTTCTGGTTTTGGGATTACTGTATTATTTTTATTTGTAACTTCTTCTTTCTTTAGAATTTCTCTAATGCGTCTAATATATCGAATTATATGGTGACTAAATAAGAAGTGTAGAATAAATAATAATATTCCTAATAAAATAATTCCAAGTAATATATAAACAGGATAATCTCTAAAGAATTTAGAAATTCCAGAAGAATAATGAGCTTCTACTGATTGATCACGGACATTGCCAGCTTTATCTACGGCTCGAACGATAATTTGCAATTTACCATTCTCAGTCAAAGGTACTTGAAAAGGGCTTTCTGCTTGTTCAAATACTGGTGACTGTGTGGCTGGTTGATTTTTATCTATAACACCTACTTCATAATGATCTAATCCGGAAAGATTATCAGTGGTGAAAAAAGATACGAGAGTTCTATCTGATTTACTATCTGATGTAGTTAAAAAATTTGTCTCTGGATTAAACTCTGCAGGAGGATTGGTATCTACACGCAAAAGAAAATGTCCTGTACTTCCCCATGCTCCATTTTTAATAGCTTTGATGTGGAAATACCAAAGACCATCTGTAAGAGTATCAAAGGTTTTAATTATATCTTCACCTTCTGAAATATTGTCTGGAATAGTATTTGGTTTATTGTCTAAAATAAAACTAAAACCACTTACACCCTCATCTTTTTGCCAAGACACTATAGGAGTATTATTGTTATACCAATTATTTTGTATTGGATGTGTATCAGAAAAAATTAAAACACCATCTGGGGCTTTTGCTAAAATATTATATTCTGCTCGTACTGTATCTAGCTGTGCAGATGTGCCGAGTCCATCATTTAATAAAATTTTTGAATTAGAAGCAATAGAAACTACAGCTTTTCCAGAAACTTTTGCCTTGAATGTAATAGTGCCAATGAGACCTGATTCTGTAATAATACCATTAGGTATTACACCCACATAGCTCGCAGTTCCACGTGTATTATCAAATCCTGGTGGTTCAACCCAGACTCCAATAATAGATGTCCCACCTGTAGGATTTACAATCGAAAGTTTGTT
Organism: Candidatus Nomurabacteria bacterium; assembly: GCA_026396065.1. Lineage (GTDB taxonomy): Bacteria > Patescibacteriota > Minisyncoccia > Phycocordibacterales > UBA9973 > UBA9973. Next base: position 6,286 of record JAPLXO010000002.1, read on the forward strand.
TTTATCAAAATTAATTCTTATTTCTATACCATTAATACTTCTATTTTTTGTATTAACTAAAATCGGCACTTGAAAAGTAGAACCTTCCACGAAGCTTCCAGAACGAGGAGATAGAGACACTTCTACGTGAGCGAGCAATTTACTAGCATCAATGTTGACAGTTTGAGCATAAGTCGAAAAAGAGAAGCTGAAAAATATAGATATTAGAATAAAAAAGATTATTTTGTAATTAAAAAATTTCATTTTATTATTTCTTTGTCTATCTCTATTTTAGCATTTTCTAATTCTTTTTCTAGAGCTTCTATTGCCTCTTTTTCTAATATATTTCTATCTTGTATTTCTTTTCTTTTAGAAAGATAATTCTTTACATCACTTTCAAGAATATTGAAAGTATTTGGATGTTGTATATGGTTTATAATTTTATTTTTTAACAAGAAATAGATTAAAAATATAATAATACCAATTACCAATAAAATAGAAGTTGAATTATTTTTCATAAAACCTAAAATAGTAAAATGATTAATAGTAATTTCTGTATAACCTTCTCTTGTATTACCTGCTTTATCAAATGCACGAACAATGACTTTTGTAGTAGTATTTTCTAAAACAGGCACTTGAAATGGGCTGGTCACTTCTATGAATACAGGCGCGGCACTAATAGGCTGACTTTTATCTAAAGTACCTACTTCATAATGATCTATGGACGAAAGATTATCTGTAGTAAAAAATGAAATAAAAGTACTACTAGATAAAATAGCACTTGCAGAAAAATTATTCACACTCGGCGTAAAAGGTGACGGCTCTACTGTGTCTATTTTTACAATAAAATGTCCTGTACTTCCCCATGCACCATTTTTAATAGCTTTAATGTGGAAATACCACAGACCATCTGTCAGATTTTCAAAAGATTTTACATTTTCATTAGAATCAATAGTATTATCTGGAATAGTAAATGGTTTATTATCTAGAATAAAACTAAATCCTGTAACTCCGATATCGCTTTTCCAAGATAATACTGGATTATTATTGTTATACCATTTATTTTCAAACGGATGCGTTTCTGAAAATACAGATACGCCCTCGGAGCTCTTTTTTAAAATATTATATTCTGCTCTACCTAAATCTAAAGTCGCATTACTTTTTATTCCATCATTTAAAGATATTTTTGAGCTTTTATCGATACTTATAATTCCTGGTCCTGAATTTATAGCTTTAAATGTAATAGTAGCTACGAGTCCTGATTCTGTCACTATGCCTTCTTTTACAGAGCCTAAATAGCTTATACTACCTTCTGTATTATTAAAACTTGGTGATTTAATCCAAGAGCTTATTATAGATTTTCCACCAGATGGGTCGACAATAATAAACTTATTTTTATCAAAATTAATTTTTAAATTTATTTCTTCAATACTAATATTATTAGTATTTATAAATACAGGGACTTCAAAAGTCGAGCCTTCCACAAAGCTTCCAGAACGAGGAGATAAAAAAACTTCGACAATTTCTGCATTTTGAGCATTTACTTTGTAAATAGTAAAAATACTAAAAACAAGAATACTATAATAGAAGCCAAGATCGTTTTTTTAATATAAAAATTCATTTTATTCAATATTTTTAATTTCTTTATCTATTATTTTTTCAGCATCATTAATATCTTTTTTAATTTCAGACATACGTTTACGTTCTGTATTTTCTCCTTTTGTATTATTATATTCAGAAACATCTTCACGTATTAAATCAAAAGATTTATGCACTATATCTTCAGCTTTTTCTATTTCTCTTTTTAAATTTTTATTAGTATTACCACCTTTTTTAAAATGAAAAGTGACTCGAACTATAAGATATATTATTAGTATCAATAATAAAGCAAATGTTATATATATCTCATATCCGATATCGGACAATATATTACCTACTCTTATATTTATAGTGTTTGATACATTACTATTTGTTTTATCTTCTTTAATCATTACAGACGATATAGAATATGATCCATGTTTTAGTGAATTAGGAATTAAAATATTAAAACTGCCATCAGCATCTGCATCACCTAAAATAAATACTTTGGAACCATCTTCTGATACAAAAGTAATCAATGCTTGAGCTTTAGGATAATCAGATGAACCTAGTATTGCTTGTGCACCATATTTGCTACCTAGTACTATTTCTGGAGCATTGAGACTTGGCTCAGGTTGTACTACTTCTGGTGTCTCTATAATTTCTGGAACTTCTTCTATTACCTTAGGTGCTATTTCTTTTTTCGGTGTCGGTTTAATAATTTTATTCAAAGCATCATTTACAGAAAATAATCCACCAATTAGATTCCCTGTTATATCCGTCCCCTCTCCATCATTTGCTAATATTTGCCCAGACTTAAAAGATATTTGCCCTGAACCAGATTTCACTGCACGAAGATTTACAGTAAGAATAGTGCCAGTAGAACCAGTAAAACCACCGAGAGCAATACCTTCAAATTTTACTGTATTCGCACTTATTTTTGGTTCTGTCACCCAAAAGTTAAGAACAGAATTTGTCTTTGAAACAGATTCTACAGAGAAGATTGAGGCTGGAAATTCTAAAAGACCAGAAACTGCATTAAATGGAACATTGTTCGATGTTGCCATTATTTTTACAGCTACACGTTCACCTGTTTCAAAATTACCAGTATTAGGACTAATAGAAAGAGTCGCAGCACTTGCATATAAAGGTGAAAAACCTAAAGCAAGAAAAAATATTATTATCGAGTAAATTTTAAACCTATTTTTTTGTACAAAAAGATACATATAACTAAAATTATACCAAGAATTAAGAATTTCTCCAAGAAAGCAATCTTGTTTTGTGGACCTATTTTTACTATTCTTTCATTTTTTAATTTATCGACTGCTTTTATATATACTTTGTCTTTTAAAGTTTGATCTTTTAAAATATATGGGCTTTCGACAGTGTTATAGTCCCCGCCAAAACCCCAAAAACTTTCACGAACTTCGTAGTGATCTATTCCTGAGTTTTTATCAACAGTACTAAATGCAACGAAATTTTTTCCATCAAATATAGTGGAATCATTGGAAATGATTGGGTAAAAAACCTCTGGAGCGATAATGTCATTGATTTTCAAATCAGCAGGCTCTGAATCTTTTAATTCTTTAACAATACTAAAATCAAGAGGTTTTAGTAAATTAGTAGAAATTTTCGTACCCAAACCATCATTTTTTAGAACTTTTATATCATTCAAGTTTATTACACCATTACCCGTATTACTTGCATGAAAAACTAAACTAAACAAAAATATTTTTGGGCCAGAAAATCCTCCAGCAGTGATACCAGAAAATAGCACTTCGCCATTTTTAGTAATATGTGGTTTTTCTACCCAGAAATTTATAGATGAATTACCATCTCGTATTTCTTTTAATTCCAAAAAAGAATCTGGAAATACTATATTTCCTTCTACTGCATTTATCTTATCGTTTTTAGTATCTAGAAATACTTCTACTAAAAAATCTTCATTTAAAGAAAAAACGTCTTTTTCTGTTTTAAAAGATATTTCCGCAGCCAAAGAAATTGATGGTATAAAGACCAAAACGAATAAAATAAATATAAAACTTTTTGTAAAATATGTTTTCATAAAATTATCCTGTCCAATAAAATGCCATAATACTAAAATCGATCAAGTTCACAATGCCATCATTATTCAAATCTACTTTGGCTGGTGGATTACTTTTCTTATACCAGAATGCGGCAATAGAAAAATCTATTAAATTAGCTTTTCCATCATTGTTAAAATCTCCTTTTGAAACTTTTTTTGTCTGATCTATTAAAACATTCTCTGTGCCGACTTTAAAAGCTACAGTATCTCCAAAAGAGCTAATTTCAGTATTTTTTAATGATTTAGATCTTGTAGAATGTTGTCCCATTTCCAAAACTGATGTATCAAAATTGTGTAAATATATACCATTTGCATCACTATTTGTATTTTTGAAAAATTCTTGTGGAGAATTCACACTAATGACTATTTGTGAAGAAGATGAGCTTTGTCCAAAAATAGCAATATTATCACCTTTTTTTACTTCACTTTTATCTACAGAAATAGTAGGAGCGATAAATATTCCACCGATTTGTGTCGTAACTCCCGAAGTAATTGAAACCTGAAAAGTAAATGAACCGGAGCGAACATTATTATTGTCGGTACCATAAACAGAAAAAGTATAATTACCAGAAGAAAGTCCACTGAGTGTTCCAATAAAATTACTATCAGGGCCTGCAATAGTAGAAAGGGCAAGCTGTCCATCTTTAAGAATTGTCACTTTACTCAAAGGATATGCTCGTCCAGAAAAAGTAACCCCTGTTATAGTAGATGATATAATAGGCATGGAACCTCCACCTCCACCTCCACCTCCACCTCCACCTCCACCTGAAACTGGTGTAGCTGGTGTTTCCCCTGATTCACTAAGTAAAAGACCTGTAGCATAAGAACGAACTTTAAAGAAATATGGTGTGCTATTTGTTAAGGATGTCTTTATTGTAGGAGAAGTAGCTGAAACATATGTATAAGGACCACCAGATACAGTACTTATTCCCAATTCATAACTTGTTATAGTAGCTAAAATCCCGACAGCAGAAGTCCATGACAAGGTGACTTGTGTATTACCAGGAGTTGCAGACAAAACAGGTGAACTCGCTGTAGGGAAATACATAAAGCCTACATTTTGCATAAAACTAGTACTAGTGCCTTGTCCACCACTGATTTGTCCTGTATTTGAAAAATATTTAAAACTTGTCGAGGATGATTCTCCTCCTTCTATTATATTAACTGGATTTTCTAAATTGAAATTTGTACTCGTCAAATTCGCATTAGCGAAAGAAAAAAACACCAAACAAAAAGTTATAAAAAGAGAAGTTTTAAAAAATAAAACAATATTCTCTAACTTTTTATTATGGTGTTTTTTAATTTTTGTGCGAAAAAAATTCATTTATACAATGAAGTATACAAAAAAAACTTTGCACGGTCAATTAAACAAAACTAGTTTGTTTTAGTATCTGTCTTTACTGTTGTGTCTGTCTTTGTTGTTGTTGTATCAGCTTTTGGAGCTGTTACTGCTTTAGTATTACCAATGTTCAAAGGAGCAACATCAATAATTTTATTCAAAAGGACACTATATAATACAGCTTTTTTAGCTTGAGCGTAAATGAGAACTTTATCTCCTTTTTGAGCTTTAGCAAAAAATGCTTGATCTTTCAAAGCTTCTGGATCTGAAACTGTAGCTACAGTAGGAACTTCTCCTGCTGGAAGAACTACTAATTTTCCAACCTTTTCTACTAAATCAGTGACTTCTTTTTGAGCTACCGCCTGAGGATTCTTCTTCAAAACAAGAACTTGTGAATAAAAATAACCTGCAAGACCGATAGCCACCACGGCTATCACTGGTACAAATACCTTAAAAAACTTTTGTTTTAACATACTATTTTCCATAAATATATTTTTTAAATTAATACTAATAATATTCCTATATTATATACTAGTCATCTTTTTAAGCAAGAAGAATTTAGAATAAAGTTAATATCTATTAAAAAGCTTGTAAATTATGAATATAAATGATTTAATACTATAGTAATAATATGCATACTAAATACCCAAAACATCATTTAATAAAAACAGGACATATTGAGCACTGCCAAATATGTAATAGTGAAAAACTGCATTTGATATTGGATCTTGGACATCATCCATTGTGTGATACTCTATTAACAAAAGAAATGCTCGATCAACCAGAAAATACCTATCCACTCAGAATGATCTGGTGTCAAAATTGCACCGGTGTCCAAATAGATTATTGTGTAGATGGAAGTGTCGTCTATCATCCTGACTATCCATACAAAAGTGGTATTTCAAAACCTTTAGTTGAATATCAAAAAAGTATGGCCTTGTCATTAATAAAAAAATATAATTTAACTAAAAAAGATTTAGTAGTAGATATAGGTTCAAACGATGGCACATTGCTGAGTGGATTCAAACAAGGTGGTGTGAAAATCCTAGGCATTGAACCTACTAATATAGCAAAATACGCAAATGCAAGTGGTATAAAAACCATACAATCTTTTTTTGATATAAAAGAATCAGAAAAAATAAAAAAGAAATGTGGTAAAGCAAAACTCATAACTACGACAAATGTATTCGCTCATATGCAAACGATTGGTGAAATGATTATGGGTATATATAATTTATTGGAAGATTATGGTGTGTTTATCTCTGAAACACATTATTTACTAGATGTAATACAAGGTGGTCAATTTGACACTATTTACCATGAACATTTGAGGACTTATTCATTGCGTTCAATAATCGCACTCTTTGATCAATATGATTTTACTGTCACAGACGTAGAACGCGGAGATAGATATGGGGGGAATATTCGCGTACATATAACAAAAGGAAAAGGTAGGAAAGTAAGTCAAAATGTCACTAATTTATTGAAACTAGAAAAAAAGGCGGGGTTGGATAAACTAAAAACATATACTGAATTCGCAAAATCTGTAAAAAAAGCTCGTATTGATTTTATTAATTTTTTAGCAAAAGTAAAAAAAGAAGGTAAGACAATAGTAGGTAAATCTTCACCTGGAAGAGCCTCTACGTTGCTAAATTATTACGGAGTCGGTAAAGAATCACTTCCCTATTTGGCTGAACTTTCAAATTCTTTAAAACTCGGTATGTATTTACCAGGTAAACATATACCAATAGTGGATGAAAAAATACTATTCAAAGATAAACCAGATTTTATTGTAGTATTGTCTTGGCATTATGGTGAAGTAATTATGAAAAGATTAAAAAAGGCTGGATTAAAATCAGACTTTGTAATTCCTCTACCAATTTTTAAAATAATTAAAAATAAAGACGTAAAATAAATGATAAAAATAGGTATTATTGGCTCAAATTTTGGAACTATTGGTTTACTGCCAGCTTTCAAAAATATCAAGAATTGCAAAGTCATCATTGTACCTTCTGGTAAAGATTGGCGTAAAACACTAGAAAATAAAGACTTGGATGCTATAGCTATCGCGGTGCCTCCCAATATTCAATATAAAATAAGTAAAGTCGCAATAAAAAAGGGTTTGCATATCTTCGCCGAAAAACCTTTGACAGCAAATATAAAGCAAGCACGAGAACTTGTAAAACTTATAAAAAAACACAAAGTGATTACTGCTGTCGATTTCATTTTCCCAGAAATCATAGAATGGCAAAAAGTAAAAGAATTATTACATAAAAAAATTCTTGGTAATTTAAAACATATTGCAGTAGATTGGCAATGGCTTTCAGGTGATATAAAATATGGCCGTTCTACTTGGAGAACAGATCTAAAAGAAGGTGGTGGTGTTTTATCTTTTTATTTTTCTCATGGTTTATATTATTTAGAAAATTTTGCTGGAAAAATTAAAAATATAAAAACTAAATTTACAAATTCAAAAGAAAGTAAAAATGGTGCCGAAGTCGGTATCGACATGCAAATAGTATTCAAAAATGGTCTTACCGGAGAAGCTCATGTATTTTGTAATAATAAAAATATCATAAAACATCAATTAAAATTTACCTGCGAAAAAGGAATTATAACTTTAGAAAATAAAAATGCTATCGTAAATAAATTTATTATAAAAATAGAAAATAAAAATGGTACTAAAATATTGAAAGTAAAAAATGAGAAAGATAAAAAAAATGAAGATGAGAGAGTAAAAGAAGTCAGGAAAATAGCATCTCGTTTTATACAATCCTGCATTACAAAAAAACAAATGTCCCCTTCTTTTGTAGACGGCCTACGAGCACAAGAGCTTATCCAAATAGCTCGTAAAAATAAAATCTAATTATTTAAATATAATCTTTTGGTAAACAAAAAAGCTCCAAATAGCTAGTATAGCGAGAGAGAATATCTTGGCTAAGACTGGACCGATATGTAATATTTCTACAAAAAAAGACAAAATAATTACATTTAGTATCAAATTGATTAAAGATACTATATAGTAGTATGAAATTTGTTTTTTTTCATTTTGTCGATCTTTATTTTTAAAAGTTATATGTTTTTGTAAATAAAACCCAGCAAAAGTAGAAAGTGTGAAAGAAATTACAGATGCAAATATATACCAGATATGAAAAATACTTATCAGAAAAAAATAAAGGAAGAAGTTTATGCCTGCTCCAGCTCCCCCAGCAAAGAGATATCTAGTAGTTTTTTCTATTTGTTCTTTCATTCTACATATAGTATCATAAAATGATGGAAACATATAAGCAATCAAAAGAAAACGAGCCTAAGATGTCTGGTTTTAGTTTAGATTTGTCAAAAATATCTACTCGTGTAATGCAAGAATTAGCAAAACAAATTACTAATATTCCTATAAAAAGTGTGCAGGAAATTATTAAAGATTCTACTATGGAAATAGAGAGATTGGAAAGTGTTGGAAATCCTAAATACGCATTGGAAAAATTAACTCCTGAAATAGCAAAAAATACAGTAGCTTTATGGGTTTTTTCTGGACCAGATGACAATAATGATAAAGATCGATATAAACACATAAAATGGGCTCACGGTATGGATCAAGCTCGTTTAAATTATGCAGCATTACTCGAAAGAAAAATGTCTGAATTGTGTGAACCGGAGACTTCCATAGGAAAAGGACCTATGAATATGTCAGAAAAAATACAAAAAACAAAAGAATTAATAGAGAGATCTGGACCTACTATTATATACAATGGTAGTGACCCATTGAATACTAATGTGGAAAATTCTTTAAAACAAGAACGAATGATAATACCAGAAAAAAAGGTATTTATAGATGGTAAAGGAATAGTAAATACAGTGGATCAAATAAAAGATTTTTCTCTTCCAGAAGAATTACATCAAAAAAATAAAGAAATTGGTATAATTTCTCATGCACCACATTTATTAAGAATAATGCATATGTTAAATAAATACCAAACATTACCTAAAGATATGACGATAAGGTTATATCCTATATCCAGCCCTATTGGTGGAAATCAAGAATATGCAGAATTAGAAACAATGGGCTTGCTTTATTATATAGCTAATAAGAATGCCACGAAAGAATCTTATCCATATATTATTCATGGAGAAATTAAAAAATAAATTATTTTTTATAAAATTCAAAAGTTTTCTTTATTCCATCTTCAAAATTAGTTTTTGCTTTCCAACCAAAATCTTTAAATAATTCACTAGTATCTATGGCATATCTAAAATCATGCCCCAATCTATCGGGAGCATTTTCTATATAGCTTTCATCTCGATTGGTTATTTTTAATAATATTTTTACAATATCTTTATTTGATATTTCATTATTTGCTCCTATATTGTATACAGAACCCGATATTCCTTTGTGGAAAAGTAAATCTACTGCTTCAATATGATCAAAAACATAAATCCAATCTCGAATATTTTCTCCATTTCCATATACTGGAATTTTTTTACCTTCTATCAAATAAGTAATGAATTTTGGTATAAGAGATTGTAGTCTTTGATTTGGACCAAAATTATTACTACATCTAGAAATGATAGTATTTAGACCAAAAGTTTTATTATAAGAGCGAGCCAATAATTCAGCACCTGCTTTCGATGCACTATATGGATTATTTGGAGAAAGATTTGAATTTGTTGTAAATGGTTTTTCATTTTTTTCCAAAGAACCAAAAACTTCATCTGTAGATATTTGATAAAATCTATTTATTTTATATTTCAAGGCAAGCTCTAATAAATTATTCGTTCCATTTATATTTGTTTCTATGAAAAGAGTCGGGTTTTTAATACTATCATCTACATTGCTTTGTGCTGCAAAATGTATAATATCTGTAATATTAAATTCTATAAATACTTTTTCTAATATTTCTTTATTTCTTATATCTATTTTTTCAAAATGATAATTTGAAGCTTTATTTACAAGGATATTTTCAACATTTGACCCTTCTACGAGGCTATCTATATTTATAAAAAAATAATTTTTGTATTTTAATACATAAGTATTAAGAAAATTACTTCCTATAAAACCCATTCCTCCAGTCACTAAAATTGTCTTATCATATTTCATATATACTTATTTTTTGCTATTTTTATTCTTCATATAATTACCAGCTTCGATCAGACTTTCAAAACTACCAGTATCAAACCATTCTTTAGTTAAAATATTTGTTTTTATTTTTCCTTCTTTTATATATTTATTATTAATATGGGACATTTCATATTCCCCTCTTTTTGATAATTTTATTCCTTCAAACTTTTCAAATACAGTATTATCATATAAATAAACACCGATCACAGCCAAGTCTGACTTTGGATTTTTAGGTTTTTCTTCAATGTTTAAAACATTCCCCTTTTTATCTATCTCTGCAATGCCAAAATTCTTAGGATTTTTTACTTTTTTCAAAAAAATCTCAGCACCAGTATTAAAATTATTTACATTTTTTTTCAAATCATCTTCTATGATATTATCCCCGAGATAGAGCATACAATTATCATCACCAATATAATCTTTTGCTATCCAAAGTCCTTGAGCGGTACCTAATGGTTCATTTTGAATACCGTAAACTATTTGTATTTGATTTCCTCTTTTATTTTGTACTTTAAAATTTTCTCCTGAACCGAGTAATTTAACAAAGTCTTCCATATGATGTGGTGATGTGACTATCATAATTTTATTTATTCCTGCATCTACCATTTTTTCAATTGCATAATAAATAACTGGTTTATTGTAGACAGGTAAAAGATGTTTATTTGTCACCAATGTAAGAGGATAAAGACGAGTGCCTTTCCCACCTGCTAAAATGACTCCTTTCATTTCTCTTTTTATTGTTTTCATTTTATTTATGGAATAATTTTGTTCTAAATCCTAAACGAGCGATAATAAAAAAGAATAAAACTTTAAAACTAGCAATAGCATAAATAGCACTATTTTTAAGGCTTATTGATGTGTGCTCTTGATTATAATAACATCGCACCGGCACTTCACCTACTTTAAGACGATGATACCCTATTTGAGCTATACTTTCAAAACCAAATAAAAAATTATTAGATGTATGAGTAAAATCAGAAGCCTCAATAGCTTTTTTACTATAAATCCTAGCGCCTGTGTGAAATTCACTGACATGAACTCCTATCACAAACCTTTGTATAAATGTAAGACAAATATTTGCAATATATTTTATCATTGGCATTCCATCACGAAGTGGTTGACGCATATCGATAAAACGAGTTCCTAAAACTAAATCACAACCTTGTCTCATTTGTTCTAATGCAGGCCGAATGAAACTCGGATCATATTGCCCATCGCCGTGAATTTCTACTACATAATCTGCACCTCTTTCCAATGCTTTTTTCATTCCATATTTCATATTTCCACCATAGCCGAGCTGAGAATGACTAAAGCAAGGAATTCCTAATTTTTTTGCAATTTCTTCTGTATTATCCCCTGATTCATCATTTGTGATTATCACTTCGTCCAATATATCGAGCGGAAGCTTCTCATATAAACCTTCCAAAAAAGAAGCGTGTTTATAAGCCAATATCACTCCTATTACTTTTTTTTTATTTATATCATTCATTATTTATTTTAGATGTTCAGCATCATATTTAATAAAATTTTTCATCCATACTTTTACGTCTTCGCTTTTTGGATTCATTTTAAATTCTTGTGCAACCGCTTCTTTTGCTTTATCAATAAAACCTAAACGATAATAAGCCAAGGCAAGAAAACTATATGCATTAGCAGAATTCCAACCTCGTGAAATAGCTTGATTTAAAAATAAAAGTGCAAGAGACGGGTTAGAATTTTCAACATCACTTCTTTCTAATTCTGTCTTTCCCATAGCAAACCAAACTTTTGGCATATTTGGATTTATTGCAAGACCTCTAGCAAAACTAGATTGAGTATAAAAAACTTGCCCAATCAATCCAAATAAATCAGCTGCTGTCACTTGATCTTTACTATTTTCTGAATTTACTAAATTACTAAATCTTTCATAGGAATTATCAACTGTAATTTTATATTTATCAATAATTTCTTTATTTTCTAAAGTATTTTTCACTAAAATAACGTTATAATCATCACCATAGACAAATACCCATTCTGGATCATGAATACGATTAAAAATAAAATCTCTTAGACCGATACCTCTATCATATTGATTAATAAAAATAGTATTAAATATATATTTTTTATCTACTTCTTTCCACTTTGTTTCACTTGAAAAAGAAGCCTGGTATTCATTTTTCCAAAAAAATTCATTATAAGCATCCCCGAAACGATTATCAGCAAATACTTTTTCTTTTGGATATAAATACCAAATAAGATAGCTACCTATATCGGTATCATTTAAAATAGGACCTTTTAAATTATTATCTATAAAAAATCTAGCTGAATCTTCTGCTGTTTTGGTTAAACCCAGTCCTGGTTGCATATTTTCAATACCTTTTTTGTAAAAGAAATTACTTACAAAAATAAATATTATTATAAAAATAATAGATAAAAATATTTCAAATTTTATTTTTAATAAACCTAATTTAGATAAAAAATACTCTCTTATTTTTAAAAAAACAATATTAAAATTCTCAGGCACAACTAGTAAAAATATCATTGCAAAAAATGTAAAACTTCTGATTATTTTAAAGGTTAATAATGCTGTACCAAATACTGCCAGAAAATAAAACACTCGTTTACTTTTATAAGAAACAATAAAACTTATTGTTGTAATAACAAATAAATATAAAAATATGTGAGCAACATCTGTTGGTTGTTTTGGAATATCATTATCAATAGCGAAAAGTGGTTGAACTTCGGCACTCACTACCGAGCCACCATTTACAGTATTAGCTTCTAATGAATATATCACTCCTTTTATACCATTTGGATTAATAAAACTAACAGCAATTAATAGAAATGAGATTAATGCGAGTTTTTGAATTAATTTATTTTGCCAAATATTTTTATAATTCAAGATTATTTTTTCCATTAAAAATCCACCTACAAGCATGATACCTATGGGAAAAGTAATATGTAGATTGGCCCATAATATTTGCAAAGGAATAAGCCAATATATTATATTATTTTTTTTATTATCTTCTAAAGAAGTAATAATGTATAGATATAAAGCAATAAAAAAATAACCGAAAAGTTCAGGTCGTAATCCCCCACGCGCGCCGAGAAGTATAATATAAGGAATAGAACAGGCTGCCACTAACCAAAAGTTTGCTTTTTTTAATGCTGTTTTAAACATTAAAAAAAAGGTACCTAATATCAATATTATCTTAAAAATTACCATTCCACTCCATCCAATTGCCATATAGGAAATATATGCAAGCACTCCAAAAAGCCAATGATGATTAGCAAAATAATGTGTAGGATCTGTAAAAGAATACACATTTTGTGTCAAAGACCTAAAATCTCCTTGCAAAATATCTCTGCCATTTGCCATTTGTCTTGGTAAATCCTCAGCTGCTGGAAGTGGAATTTTGTAAGTAATTAGTGCTAATAGAAAAAAAGACAACCCAATAAACATTAATATTTTAATCCATTTCAATACTTTTTCATTATTAAACTTATCAAATATATTTATCATAATTTACGAGAATCAAATTCTTCATAAAACATTTTAGAAATTTCACTTATAGTTTTTGCTAATTTAGTTTGATCTGTGCCACGAGTCATAATACATAATAAATATGGATTGTTTGGATAATAAATAATTCCACAATCATGTAATTGCTCTATATTATTTACATCACTAGATCTCTCGCCAAACTTATGAGCCACTTTTATATCAGCTGGCACTCCTCTATTTATACCATTTTTCCATTCTACATTTGTAAGTAAATTAAGAATTTCTTCTGATATTTTATTTTGATTAAAAAATGACGAATTATAAAGCTGAATAAATATTGAACCGTATGATTTGACAGAAATAGTATTATCTAATAAATCTTTTGGATCAACAATACCTAATTCGACAAATGTTTCTTTGAGAAGATCTTTATCTGGATAAATTTGGTGTAAATAATCAAGCAAAACAACATATGATTTATTGTCAGAATATTTTATCATATAGGATAATAAATCACTAATTAAATATTGTTTTCCATATTCAATTGATTTACTAGGGATGATATTTTGAAGAGTATTGTTATTTGTGTCTTTAGCCATAATAGAAATATCGAATAAAGTGGGAATACTTTCATTTTGTAATTTTTCATAGGTCAAAAGAAGAGGAAGTTTTAATAGACTCGCTGGAGAAAAATTCTCATGTTCATTTATTCCTAAAGTTGGTCCATTTTGTAAATCTCTAAAATAAATAGCTACATCTAGAATATTTTTATTATCTTTTTGCTCTTGTATAAACTCATTTAGTTTACTTTTTAAAAATACATAACTATTTTTCTTTATAATTAGATTATCTTTACAAATAAAATCAGGATTTATATATTTATAATCTGACGAATTACACGATGTATCAAATTTTGGTATAAAAATACCAATAATAAAACCCGCTAATAATAGAATTATTGCGTAAAATAAATTTTTACTAAATAGGGTTTTCATTTGAATTAATTATAACTGTTCTACTGGTAGAACTGCTATTGCCTGCAGAGTCAGCCACAGTATAAATAATAGTATACGTTCCCGCTGTTGCTGTATCTACAGTGTCTCCAGATACTACTATATTTACTGAAATATCTCCATCTATATCGTCTACCGCTGTAGCACCTGGGTCTGTAAATACATCCCCTACTATAAAGTTCATTGTGGTATCTCCATTCAATGTCAACACTGGAGGTGTGACATCACTAGGTGGTGGAGGGTTATTTTCACCGCCTGGTGGAGGTGGTGGTGGAGGAGGTGGATTATTATTTTCAGGAATTGTAGAGAAGAAAGTATTTGGATTTGTCACTGCAAATGCAGACCAGCTAAATTTGATATCACTTGTAGCATTATGATTGAGCAAAATTTTAAATCCATTTACGCTTTTATCTGTCACTATATATCTTATATCATCTGCAAACAATGCTTGTTCATTTCCTGAATCTTCGAGAGTAATAGTAGCATTCACTATTGGTTGCTCTAAGTATGCACTATCAAATGTGACTTCTACTTCATTACTGCCAGCTGAGACCACTGCGAATCCTGCAGTATCTTTGTTGAAGTAAGGGCGACCGATGAATTTCGTATCATTTGAAAGTGTGAGCAGATCTCCTATTGATCCGATAGTATCTGCTGTCAGTCCTCCAGCAAAACTAGCTCCACCCGAAACACTAAGACTATTGAACACTGCACCAGTGAGAGAAAGATTTGAAATATAATCCTCCACAGCAGTAAGGCGAGTGCCCAGATCAGTGAGTGTCACTCCTTGTGTCGTTTCACTTGAATTCAAGGTATCAATAATATTTTGAATATTTGTAATATCTGTCTGCAATCCTTCTACTGTTCCTGCGAGTGCTATCAAAGCAGATAGATCAATTTGCTCACTAGAAATTCCATTTACTATATCTTCGAGAGTTGAAAGCTGATCTGTAATCACATTCATTCCTGTAATTTGCTCTGCATTTATATTGTGCGCTGTCACATCTCCTGTAAATATTGCATTACCTAATGAATCAAAAGTGATGACAGGCGTTACCACTTCTGGTGTAGAAGTTTCTGGAGTTTCTCCTACTACTTCTGGTGTTATGGAATTAATTACGAAAGTTCCACCAACCCCCAAACTCATCGTAATACCTGTTCCAGTACTTGCCGATATATTATTTACTTGAACTTCATCAGCTATCAATGTAGGAGTTATCATTTCTAATCCGGCTGTAATTCTATCACTATTAAGTTCAGAAATATCCACTGCTTGTGCGAGTTCATTTTTATGTGCATTAAAATATGCAAGTGTTTGCTGTTGTAAAGTTCCTACTGGTGTAGGCGGTGGAATAGGGTTTCCATTTTCATCAAGTTCAGGAACCAATCCATAAGTAAGAACATCTTCAATCTTGTCACCATGACCATATGTATTTTTAATAAATGCGACTACATATCCAAGTGGCATACTACCGTCATATTCGGTCATAGATTGACCGATAATTACTCCCGATTTTATAGCTTTCATAGCTTCTCCTGGAGTCGATGATGGTGTGATGAGATCACCTTTATGAATAACACCATTTTCCAAGTTTACTTTTACAGGTACGCGCCCAGAAAGAGCCACTATTACAGGGGTTGATTCAGGATCTTCACTTACATTACCAATTACAATACCTGGGTCAGATGAAATGATACCTATAACATTTGAATCATATGCTTTATCAGTTTTCTTTACTCCGGCATTTAGATCTGGATCTATGGCTACTACGTCACCGGACTCAAGTCCTATTTCATTTGTAGCATATATTTCTGCAAGGTCGGCACCTGTTCCACGAAGTGTAGTAATTTTTACTTCTCCACGACCTCCTGCTCCTCCTACTCCTCCAGTACCAGAGTTACCAGCATTACTACCTCCTACTCCTCCACCTCCACCTCCACCTCCAGGAATACCTCCTCTACCTCCAGCCCATCCTAGACCTTGGTTCGTAGCACCAACGTTACTAGCTCCTCCTCCACCTCCACCACCTCCAATTATAGCGCTACTAAGACCATTCACACCTGCATTACCAGCTGATACATTACCTCCTGTACCTCCTGAGTTCGCCAAACCACCTCCAGCTCCTCCTGCAGTTCCTAATCTATTTGTACAAGCCGCCGCAGCACAAGAACCTCCAGCTCCACCACCTCCACCACCTCTAGTACTCAATCCACCTTGACCAACAGTAGCACCTCCACCAGTAAGACTAGCTCCAGCTCCACCTCCACCTCCAAAATAAGAACTTCCAGCGTTTGTTCCGTTTGCTTGTCCAGTACCTCCTCCACCTCCACCTCCAGCAGAGTTAGAAGTCGTATTTGCTGTTCCTCCGTTAGGTCCTCCACCCACACCAGCAGCAGCAAGGGTTGCACTTCCTCCAACAGCTTGTTGTCCACCTCCTCCACCTCCTCCACCTCCATTAACAGCATTGACTGCTGCTGCTCCACCTCCTCCACCTCCATAAGCAATCAAGGTAATAGTAGCAGTTGCTCCTGTACAATCTGCTCCAGTTGTTACACAGGCTGTTCCACCCGCTGTTCCATCTGTTACGGCTGCTGCTGTTCCAGTATTTCCAGGAACGATAACATTTGAACCAGTCGTCACTGAACCTGCATCAAAAGATTTGACATTATATGCTCCTCCTCCACCTCCACCACCTCCAGCAGATACTACGTTTGCAGCACTACTTCCTCCTCCACCTCCACCTCCACCTCCAATCATTTCAACAATGACCATAACTGCGTTGGCAGGTTTTGTCCAAGTACTATTAGAAGTATAAGTATTGATTAATGTATCTCCACAAGCAGCGATAGAAATAATTCCTGGAGTCGTAGCTGTTCCTGCACCATCAGATTTCAAACAACCAGCAGCATCGGCAGCTGGCAATTGCCAAGTATAACTCGTAGTCACATCTGTTGGTGCGACAATACCAGCAAAGTCACCAGCGGAATCCATCATACGAATGGATGCATCAAAACCACTACCAATACGAATACCGGTAGTCAATCCTGTAGGATTTGTAATATTACCTATATCAATACCTTGTACTTTATCTCCTGCTTCTGTAGCACCTGCTGGATCTATTACTAAATGCAATCCTGAGTTAACGACACTTCCGGCAACTGCTGTCGTTAACAAATTTAATTCTAAACCATCAACACCATCCGTGACAGTACCTTGTCCTGCATTTGTCAGAGAGAGTAAATCTACTGTCGGTGCAGCTGTAGCAGTAATTTGCATATTTGTGCCTGCTCCTTCATTTAAAATAAAATCAGAAACTGGTGTTGGTGTAAAGTTGATACCACCAGTATCATCAAATGTTGCAAAAGTAGTGGCACCGTCTACAAAAACAATATCCCCAGTTGAAGAAAGTGTGTGGATTTCATTTCCAGATCCAGTAATATTATTTGCAATAGTTCCTGCTCCTGCAACTGTAGTACTAAAAGATGTTCCAGAAGTCGGAGCGAATGTGATAGCTCCAGTGTCGAGGAATGATGCAGTTGGTGTGCCATTATCTTGAATAATAAGATCACCAGTAGATGAAAGATTGTGTACTTCATTACCTGAACCGTCATTTGTAAATGTAAAATTAAGTGCTCCAGCACCAAATGCAATACTAGTCGATGCATCTAGAGTCATCGCATCTGCCATATCTGTAAAATCAAGCGTATCAGCTCCGATGCCACCTACCGTAGAATCTGTTGCACAACCCCAAACAGAAGTCCCTTCACTCCACTTTAAAATCTCATTATCCGCACAACCTTGCAAGAGTCCAATTCCACCTGTACCTTCTTCTAATCCACCAGCTGTAGAAGTTCCTCCTGCACCATCACTACTAGTAAAATCCACAGTATATGAAGTGCCACTAGATGCTACTGTCACATCTCCTTTATCTCCATCTGAAACTCCTCCTCCGACTGTAGCCCAAGCAGCACCATTGTAATAAATTAATTGATTTCCTCCCGCATCCCAAGCGAGATATCCTTCACCGCTTGTAGGATTAGATGGAGTAGCTGAAGCAGCTTGTGGTAAACGCAATCCTTGTAATGCTGTAGTATTGTGAACAATCAATCCTAAGTCGAGATAAGAAAGTGCTCCAGCCGTGAGAGATTGGCCACCAGTCAAAGTCACTCCTCCATTCGCAGTCAATACTCCAGCCAGAGTTAGAGCTCCAGTAGCAGCTACGAAGTCTGTACCTGCGTTACCGATATTTGTGATGATATTTGTTGAAGCATCAACTGTTCCACCGAGAGTGTGAGCTCCGAGTGTATCTGTAGAGTTGTCGAATGTGATTCCGCCGATCCAGTAGAATTGATAGCTGTAGTATCGAGTACATCACCGATAGTAATAGCATCAGCATCTGTAGCTGCAAGATTTCCAATACCGATAGTGTCACAAGTTGCAGAGTTACAAAGATCTACTGATGTTGCATTTGCTTTACCGATTTGTAATGCACCTGCTCCATTTGTATCAATACCTTTTGAAGCAGCGACTGTAATATTTCCATCAGCAGCTACATCAAAATTTGTGTAATCGATAATACCAGTAGTACCTGTGAGTGCTTGAGCTCCGATTGATATTCCTCCATTTGCAGTCAATATTCCAGCAAGAGTTAGAGCTCCAGTAGCAGCTACGAAGTCTGTACCAGCGTTACCGATATTTGTAATGATTTGTGTTGAAGCATCAACTGTTCCACCGAGAGTGTGAGCTCCGAGTGTATCTGTAGAGTTGTCGAATG
This sequence comes from Candidatus Nomurabacteria bacterium, assembly GCA_026396065.1. Classification (GTDB taxonomy): domain Bacteria; phylum Patescibacteriota; class Minisyncoccia; order Phycocordibacterales; family UBA9973; genus UBA9973. Next base: position 25,656 of record JAPLXO010000002.1, read on the forward strand.
TGATTCCGCCGTTTGCTGCGATGGCGCCAGAGGAAGCAACAGAAGCAAAACTTCCAGCTCCAGCATCTGTCACAGACCATTGAGCATCTTGTAATACAAGTCCTGTATTAGAAGAAGATCCCACTGTTATAACGCCACCAGTAGCATTTGTTCCTATGTTTACTGTTTGAGTTCTTGCTACTGTGGCTATATTTATTGTTCCATTTCCTGCTACTGAAGTTCCTACATCAATTGCAATATTTCCTGCTGCGGCACCAGACGAATTACCAGTTAAAATATCAAGTGAACCAGACTGACCAGATGAAGCTCCTGTATTAAGATGAAATGCTCCTCCAGCACTTCCTCCTGCGCCTGCTCCTGAAGTAATATTTACTATTCCTCCTTTTCCTGTTGTGGTTCCGTCAGAAGCTGTAAGATTTAAATTTACTCCTGCACCAGTAAGTGAAGGGGCTGAAGGAGAAATTGTCAAATTTGTTCCAGCTGCAGTTGAAAATGTTGTAATGTCAGGTGTTCCAGCACCTTTTAGAGTCAAAACACCTGAAGTATTTAATGAGTAAGTACTTGCTTTTGTAAGCGCTCCAGCTAATGTAACATTCCCCAACGCATCCACATCAAAATTTGTGTAATCGATAATACCAGTTGTACCTGTGAGTGCTTGAGCTCCGATTGAAATTCCTCCATTCGCAGTCAATATTCCAGCAAGAGTTAGAGCTCCAGTAGCAGCTACGAAGTCTGTACCTGCGTTACCGATATTTGTGATGATATTTGTTGAAGCATCAACTGTTCCACCGAGAGTGTGAGCTCCGAGTGTATCTGTAGAGTTGTCGAATGTGATTCCGCCGATGTGATTCCGCCGTTTGCTGCGATGGCGCCAGAAATTGTTTCTGTACCATCACAAGACAAATTACCAGCATCAGAAATTGTACAGCCTGTTGAACTGAAACCTCCAGCAAAAGTAACCCCACCAGTTGATGTACCGCCGATCACTATTGGTCTAGTACCTTTAGAATCAATATATAAGTAGTCATCTGCTGCTGAAGAAATAGTAGAAAGCGCTACTCCTCCACCGCCAGCAGCTGATGTAATTTTTAATCCAGTAGCCGATGAGGCTGTCGATGCATCTACGTTAAATGCTGGATTAGTTGTTCCGTTTTGACCTATTGTTAAAGCATTAGCATCACTAGAAGTAGCTACTACTTTACCATTAGTAAGAATATCACCAGCATTATTTATTGAAATATTAGGTGCAGAAATAAGATCTGTAAATGTACCTGTAAATTTGAGTCCATTTGTAATAGCTCCTGCAGTTTCTGTAATTTGTATTCCATTTGTTAATGTACCAGCATCAGTATTTTCAACAAGAAGTCCATTTCCGACAGTACCAGAAGTTGCTTTACTGAAAATATATTGTATATTTAATGCCTCTTTATCATCATTTTCTATTGTAAATGAAGTTGGACTTGCAACATCAGGAAATACAAAAGCTATATTAGTATTATCTACAGTAGTAATTGTATTACCAAATCCATATGCATCTTGTAATGACTCACTACCACCACCGCCTCCACAACTCTGCCATTCAAAGTCTCCAGCTGTTGATTCATATGTTAGACATTCTTCATCAGCAGCAGCATCAACAGCTTTCAACATTGCTTCAGTAACTTTGTCAGCACCGATGGCAGTTGATCCAAGACCTGTTGAAGA